>JAGIBP010000003.1 GCA_017744285.1 Variovorax sp. | reverse complement strand
CTGCCGGAGGCCTGGCAGCCTGACCGCCTGATCGGGATGCACATCCCCGGCTTCGGCCTGGTGCTGACGCTGGCCGTGCTGCTGACCGTCGGCGCCATCGCCAGCAACTTCATCGGCAAGAAGCTGGTGAACTGGGGCGACCGCATCGTCGCGCGCATCCCGGTGGTGCGCGGCATCTATTCCAGCGTCAAGCAGGTCTCGGACACGCTGTTCTCCGAGAGCGGCAACGCCTTCCGCACCGCGGTGCTGGTGCAGTGGCCGCGGGCCGACGTCTGGACCATCGGCTTCGTCACCGGCACGCCCGGCGGCGACGTCACCACGTACCTGCGCGGCGAGGAATTCCTCAGCGTGTACGTTCCCACCACGCCCAATCCCACGGGCGGCTATTTCGTGATGCTGCGCAAGAGCGACTGCATCGAACTGAAGATGAGCGTCGACGAGGCGCTGAAGTACGTGGTGTCCATGGGCGTCGTCGTCCCGGCCGCCGCGCCCTCGAACCGCTGAAGCCGGCGCTCGCCGCCGGCCCGCTTTCCACCAGAGTTTTCCCATGTCCCAATCGATGCGTACCACCTACTGCGGCCTGGTGACCGAAGCCCTCATGGGCCAGACCGTGACCCTGTGCGGCTGGGTGAACCGCCGCCGCGACCACGGCGGCGTGATCTTCGTGGACCTGCGGGACCGCGAGGGCTACGTGCAGGTCGTGTGCGACCCCGACCGCCCGGAGATGTTCAAGACGGCCGAAGGGCTGCGCAACGAGTTCTGCATCCAGGTGAAGGGCGTCGTGCGCGCCCGCCCGGCCGGCACGACCAACGAGAACCTCAAGAGCGGCAAGATCGAGGTGCTGTGCCACGAGCTCGTCGTGCTGAACCCCTCGGTGACGCCGCCCTTCCTGCTCGACGACGACAACCTGTCGGAAACCACCCGCCTCACGCACCGCGTGCTCGACCTGCGCCGCCCGGCCATGCAGCGCAACCTCATGCTGCGCTACAAGGTCACGATGGAGGCGCGCAAGTTCCTCGACGCCAACGGCTTCATCGACATCGAGACGCCCATGCTGGGCAAGTCCACGCCCGAAGGCGCGCGCGACTACCTGGTGCCCAGCCGCGTGCACGACGGCAGCTTCTTCGCGCTGCCGCAGTCGCCGCAGTTGTTCAAGCAGCTGCTGATGGTGGCCGGCTACGACCGCTACTACCAGATCGTCAAGTGCTTCCGCGACGAGGATCTGCGCGCCGACCGCCAGCCCGAGTTCACGCAGATCGACATCGAGACTTCCTTCCTCTCCGAAGAGGAAATCCGCGAGATGTTCGAGGGCATGATCCGCAAGGTCTTCCTCAACGCGGCCGGCGTCGACCTGCCCGCGTTCCCGGTGATGAGCTACGGCGACGCAATGTTCAAGTACGGCTCCGACAAGCCCGACCTGCGCGTCAGGCTCGAGTTCACCGAGATGACCGAGCTGATGCGCAACGTCGAGTTCAAGGTGTTCTCGCAGGCCGCCACGATGACGGGTGGCCGCGTGGTGGCGCTGCGCGTGCCGGGCGGCGGCGCCGAGGGCGGTCTCTCGCGCGGCGACATCGACGCCTACACCGAGTTCGTCAAGATCTACGGCGCCAAGGGTCTTGCCTACATCAAGGTCAACGATGCCGCGAAGGGCCGCGAGGGCCTGCAGAGCCCGATCGTCAAGAACCTCGACGATGCCACGCTCGCCGAGATCGTCGCGCGCACCGGTGCGCAGAACGGCGACATCGTCTTCTTCGGCGCCGACAAGGCCAAGGTCGTCAACGACGCGATCGGCGCGCTGCGCATCAAGATCGGCCACAGCGCCTTCGGCAAGAAGAACGGCCTGTTCGACGATCGTTGGGCACCCCTGTGGGTGGTCGACTTCCCGATGTTCGAGTTCGACGAGGAAGGCCAGCGCTGGTCGGCGGTGCATCACCCGTTCACGGCCCCCAAGGACGGTCACGAAGACCTCATGGACAGCGCACCGGAGAAGTGCATCGCCAAGGCCTACGACATGGTGCTCAACGGCATCGAGATGGGCGGCGGCTCGGTGCGTATCCACCGCGAGGAAGTGCAGAGCAAGGTCTTCCGTGCGCTCAAGATCAGCGCCGAGGACGCGCAGAACAAGTTCGGCTTCCTGCTGGACGCGCTGCAGTACGGCGCGCCGCCGCACGGCGGCATCGCGATCGGCCTGGACCGCCTCGTGATGCTCCTGAGCGGCGCCGAGTCGATCCGCGACGTGATCGCCTTCCCGAAGACCCAGCGCGCCCAGGACCTGCTCACGCAGGCGCCGAGCCCGGTCGACGAGAAGCAGTTGCGCGAGCTGCACATCAAGCTGCGCAACCCCCAGCCAGCGAACTGAGCGCGCGAGGGGGTTGCCGGCATGAGCGAGCGCCCCTGGAAGATCCCGGAGTCGGTGCTGGTCGTGATCCACACGCCGGCGCTCGACGTGCTGCTGATCCGCCGCGCCGACGCCGATGACTTCTGGCAGTCGGTCACCGGCAGCAAGGACACGGAAGACGAGCCGCTGGCGCTGACCGCAGCCCGCGAGGTCGCCGAGGAAACCGGCATCGACTGCGGCGAGGGCAGCGCCCTGGCCGCGCAGCTGGTCGACTGGGGGCTCGAGAACGTCTACGAGATCTATCCACGCTGGCGTTCGCGCTACGCGCCGGGCGTGACGCACAACACCGAGCATCTTTTCGGCCTCTGCGTGCCGGAGCGTCTCGCGCCGACGCTCGATGCGCGCGAACATACGCATTGGCGCTGGCTGCCGTACCGGGACGCGGCGGACGCCTGTTTTTCTCCGTCGAACGCCGAGGCCATCCTGCTTTTGCCACAATTCTCGCGATGACTGCCCAGGCGCACACCCTCCGAGTGGCCACCTACAACATCCACAAGGGTGTGCAGGGGATCGGCCCCGCGCGACGGCTGGAAATCGACAACCTCGGCCACGCCATCGAGGGGCTCGACGCCGACATCGTCTGTCTTCAGGAAGTGCGCAAGATGAACCGGCAGGCGGCCCGGCACTTCCCGCGCTGGCCCGCCATGCCGCAGGCCGATTTCCTCGCGCCCGAGGGCTACACGGCGGTCTACGAGACCAATGCGATCACCAAGCACGGCGAGCACGGCAACGCGCTGCTCACGCGCTGGCCGGTGCTGCGCAAGACCCACGAGGACATCTCCGACCACCGCTTCGAGCAGCGCGGGCTGCTGCACGTGGCGATCGAGGTCGAAGGGGTGCCGGTGCACGCCATCGTGGTGCATCTGGGCCTGATCAAGGGCAGCCGGATCCGCCAGATCGCGCAGCTGCGGGAGTTCATCGACCGCGAGATTCCCTCGAACGAGCCCCTGGTGGTGGCGGGCGACTTCAACGACTGGGGCGCCCGCATGCGCTACGCAATGAATGCCATGGGCATGCGCGATTCGAGCGACCTGCGCGGCCCGCGCACGCTGACCTATCCGTCGCGGCTGCCGGTCACGCAGCTCGATTTCATCTATGGGCGGCGGCTGGTGCCGGTTGCCTGCTCGGTGCCTCGCGGGCCGATCTGGGCCCGGATGTCCGATCACCTGCCGCTGGTGACCGATTTTCTGCTATCGAAACAATAGCGACAACTGCAAGCGGGTAGGGCGCTCGGGGGCTTCTCGGCCACCGCCCATTCGCTGTTAGGATGCCTGCATGCTAAGGACCATCGACGCCGCACGGCGCCCCGTGGAAGGGGCTGAAGACGAGGGCACACCCGTGTCCGTGAAGATCCGCGAGCGCCTGCAAGCCGCCCGGCAACGCTTCAATGCCAACGACAACATCGCCGAGTTCATCGAGCCCGGCGAGCTCGAGCACCTGCTCGACGAGGTCGAGGACAAGATGAAGGACGTGCTGCGCAGCCTCGTGATCGACATCGACAACGACCACAACACCGACAACACCGCCCGGCGCGTGGCCAAGATGTACCTCAACGAGGTCTTCAAGGGCCGCTACGTGGCCCAGCCCCCGCTGACCGAGTTCCCGAATGCGGAGCACCTGAACGAGCTGATGATCGTCGGCCCGATCACCGTGCGCAGCGCCTGCTCGCACCACTTCTGCCCGATCATCGGCAAGCTGTGGATCGGCGTCATGCCCAACGAGAAGACGAACGTGATCGGGCTCTCGAAGTACGCCCGTCTCGCCGAATGGGTGATGGGCCGTCCGCAGATCCAGGAGGAAGCGGTGGTGCAGCTGGCCGACCTGATCCAGGAAAAGACCCAGCCCGACGGCCTGGCGCTGGTCGTCGAGGCGGAGCACTTCTGCATGCAGTGGCGCGGCGTCAAGGAGATGGACAGCAAGATGATCAACTCCGTGATGCGCGGCGTGTTCCTGAAGGACCCGAACCTGCGCCGCGAATTCCTTTCCCTTCTTCCGCGCCAGCGCTGAACGCCATGCTCGTACGCCTTCTTTACGCCAGCCGCGCCGTGGACACCAGCCAGGCGGCCATCGACGCCATCCTTGCGCAGTCGCGCAGCCACAACACGGCTTGCGGCATCACCGGCATCCTCTGCTACGGCGGGGGCGTCTTCCTGCAGGCGATCGAAGGCGGCCGCATGGCGATCAGCGAGCTCTATGGGCACATCCAGAAGGACCCGCGTCACAAGGACGTGGTGCTGCTGCACTACGAAGAGATCTCGGAACGCCGCTTCGGCGGCTGGACCATGGGGCAGGTCAACCTCTCGAAGCTCAATGCGTCCACGCTGCTCAAGTATTCCGAGCGTCCGGAGCTCGATCCGTATTCGGTCTCGGGCAAGGTGTCGATGGCGCTGCTCGAGGAGCTGATCGCCACCGCCGCCATCGTCGGGCGGCACTGAGGCGCCCGCCGCCCGCCGCCCGCCGCCCGGTGGACGAGAGCGCGTCGGCGCTGCTGATCGGCTGCGACTTCTCGAGCGCCCCGGCCGCGCGCAAGCCGATCGTGGTCGCGGTCGGCTCATCGAGCCGCGAGGGCGTGGTCGAACTGGACGGCTTCGAGTGCTTCGCGTCGCTCGACGCCTGGGGCGCCTGGCTGTCAGCCACGCCCGCCTGGGTCGGGGCCTTCGACTTTCCCTTCGGCTTGCCGCGCGAACTGGTCGTGGCGCTGGGGTGGCCGTCGGACTGGAAGCGGCTCGTCGAACATTACGCGTCCATCGACCGCAGCGCGATCCGCAGCACCTTCGCGGCGTTCTGCGCCGCGCGGCCGGCCGGCGGCAAGTTCGCGCACCGAGCGACCGATCGCCCCGCCGGCTCCAGCCCATCGATGAAGTGGGTCAATCCACCGGTGGCATTCATGCTCCATGCCGGTGTCTCCCGCCTGCTTGCGGCAGGCGCCTCGCTGCCGGGCCTGCACGTGGCGGCGGACGGCGGCGACCGCATCGCGCTGGAAGGCTACCCGGGGCTGCTGGCGCGCGAACTCGTCGGGCGACGCAGCTACAAGAGCGACCAGCGGGCCGCACAGACAGAGGCGCGCCAACGCGTTCGCGGCGAGCTTCTCGCGGCCCTGGAGGCGGGGTCGCCCCGGCTCGGACTTCGGCTCGTGCTTGCCGAGGCTCTGCGCGAGCGCCTTCTGGCCGACGCCAAGGGCGATCTCATCGACGCGGCGCTGTGTCTCGTGCAGGCGGCCTGGGGAGCGGCCCGCCGCACGAGCGAAGGGCCGGGCTACGGGCTGCCGCCGGACCTCGATCCGCTCGAAGGCTGGATCGTGACGGCCTGAGGCCCGCCTCGCGCTCAGTGGCCGAGCCAGTCGCGCAGCTCGTCCGCGTGCTCTTCCTCGTCGGTGAGGATTTCCTCCAGCATGCGGCGCGTGGTCGGATCCTTGTCGCCGATCAGCGCGATCATCTGGCGATAGGTCTCCACCGCAATGCGCTCGGCCACGAGGTTGGCGCGCACCATGGCCTGCAGGTCCGTCGATTCGTCGTAGTCGGCGTGACTGCGCTCCAGCAGCGTCTTGGGGTCGAAATTCGGTTCGCCGCCGAGTTGGACGATGCGTTCGGCGATCCTGTCCGCATGGGCCGACTCCTCGTTGGCGTGCACGAGGAATTCCTCGGCGATCTTCGGCGAGGCCACGCCGTTGGCCGTGAAGTAGTGGCGCTTGTAGCGCAGCACGCACACCAGCTCGGTCGCGAGCGCATCGTTCAAGAGCTTCACGATGTCGTCGCGCCAGGGGCCGTAGCTGGGCGTCACCGCGCCTTCGTCGAGGTCCTTGGACGCTGCCGCGTCGATCGCGCGCTGATCGAGCACGAGGCGTTCGGGGCGTTCATTGACGGGGGTGTTCATGGGGCATCCTTTCGTGGAGAGGCGGTGTTCTTCATCAACGTGGTGATCAGGTCGGCCACGTCGGAGGTCTTGAGAACCGTGGCAAGAATGGCCGTCGCCGAGAGCAGCCGCCACGGTCGGATCAGCACGACGAGCGCGCCTGCTGCCGCGGCCGTTGCCATGAGCTTGACCGGCTGTTCGCGCGCGTAGCGCTCCAGCAGGGGACGCGCCAGCTGGCCCGCTGCGTTCGCCGGATGCCGGCGCCACCAGCGCCGCACCACATGGCCGGCCACGGCGGCCCAGGCACCGCTGCCGGCCGTTGCGTGGTTGGCGTGCCGGGGCGATTCGTCGGGGGCCTCGTCCAGCCAGTTCGGGTCCGGCTCACCGGCGTCGCCCTGCAACTGATCGATCAGTGCGCGGCGCGAGAGCGAAAGCCGCTGCTGCGGCGTGAGCTGCCCCGGGTCAATGCTCATGGCGCACTCCCGCCAGGTGAAGCGCATGGATGTCGGCCTCGACCTGCGCACGGAGTTCCGCGAAGCCATGGAAGTCGCGTTGCCGCGACGCATAGAGCCCGGCGGCCAGCGCGATCAGCATGGCGGCGGCGGGAACTGCGGCGAGGGTCCAGTGGAAGCCGCCATGCACCGCCCCGAGCATGACGGCGACGCCGACGAGTCCCAGCGCCAACAGGGCGCTCACCACCGCCAGCACGCCCGCGACCATTCGGGCGATCAGGCTGCGGCTGGCCTCTTGGGCCTCTTCTCGCAGCAGCGCGCCGTAGTTGGCGAGGTGATCGGCAATCAGCTCGGGATGCCCGAGCACCGTGGAGTAAATGGGATGAAGCATGGTGCCGGGCAGTTGAGGCTCGCCAAGGAGCCGGGACGGGCGGGACTCGGAGATCAGTAGTCGTCGCGGCGGCGGCTGGCCAGCACGATGAGGGCCGTGATGGCCGCCCCCGCAGCGGCGGCGATGAGGACCGAGCGCACCGGCTGGTCCGCGATGTACTTGCCGGTCACGTCGGCGGCCTGCTCGAAACGGCGCTGGGCGCGTGCGCCGGTGGTCGACGCCGCGTCCAGCCCGCGCTGGACGGCCTGCTGAACCCGGGCGGCAAGCTGTTCCACGGCCGGCTCGGCATCGCGGCGCAGATCGCGCACCTTTTCGCCCGCCGCGTTCACCGCGTTCTGCGCATAGGCGCGTGTCGTCTCGATGGCATCGCTCGCGGTCTGGCGTGCGTCATCGGCGAGCTGCGAAGGGGTCTTGATGGTCGAGTTCATGAAAAAAATCCTTCCGGAAGTTGGGTTGCGAGGACCTGCTCATCCTACCGACGCTACCCGCGTCGTATCAAGCCCGCGATAAAGCTCGCGAGCGCAAGGATCAGGAAGATGAAGAACAGGATCTTGGCGATGCCCACGGCACTCGCAGCGATGCCGCCGAATCCGAAGAGGGCGGCGATCAGCGCAATGACCAGGAACACGACTGCGTAATGCAACATGCTTGACTCCTTAGAAGTGGCCTCGTTGATGTGACTGCCAGCGAGCTCGCGGGAGCACGCTTGAAACAACGTTACGAGACGGCCCGACCGGACCCTGTCAGCAGCGGCGGGCGGGGGGCGTAGGAGAGAGACGAATGCCTTGGCGGCGACGCCGGCGGAGAGCGTCGTCAGGCCGGCGCCGAGGGCAGCACGGCGCTCAGGCGGGTGCCTTGTCCCTTCGTGGAGGTCACGGCGAGCTTGCCCTTGGCGGCTTCCACGCGATGGCGCATGCCCGCGAGCCCATGGCTCATCGGCCGGTTGCCTTGCGGGTCGAAACCCTTGCCGTTGTCCATCACTTCGACGACCACGTGATTGCCGTAGTTCTTCATCACGATGCTGGCCTCGGTCGCCTGCGCGTACTTGCCGATGTTCGTGAGGCCTTCCTGCACCATGCGGTACACCGTGAGCTGGTTGGCCTCGTTCAGCTCCACCGGTTCCAGCACCATCTCGATCTCGATGTTCGAGCGCTCCGCGAACTCGCGCCCGAGGATCTCCAGCGACGCGACCAGGCCCAGGTTCGACAGCGACGAAGGACGAAGGTCCTCGATGATGCGGCGCTTGAGCGCGATGCCGCTGTTGAGGAGTTCGTTCAGGTGCTGCAGCCGCTGGATCGCATCGGGCAAATCGCCGAGCCGGGACTTCAGCCGCGCGACGTCGAGCTTGGCCGCGGTGAGCAGCGAGCCCAGCTCGTCGTGCAGCTCGCGCGCAAGGTAGCCGCGCTCGCTCTCGCGCACCTGCTGCAGGTGGGTCGCGAGCTCGGCCAGCGTCGCGGTGCGCTCGCGCACCTCGTCTTCGAGTGCATTGCGTTCTTCCTGCAGTGCCTGCTGCTGCCGCTCGCCGATGGAGCGCAGCGCATGCGTCTGCCGCAGGTAGAGGTAGAAGGCGATGAGGCCCGCGATCGCGACGAGCCCGATGCCGATGCGAGCGAAGCGCAGCGACTTGCCGATCTGGAGCTGCCCCCGCGTGAGTTCTTCGCTGCTGATGGCGACGAGGTCCTCGACCTGGTTGCGGATGGCCTCCATCTCTTCGCGGCCGACGTCCGTCGTGATGACGAACTTCCACGCGTCCTCGTTGCCGCTCTGGCGCAGCCGCACGCTCATGTCCATCTCGGCGAGCTTGCGCGACACATGCTTGGACAGCTGGTTCAGCTGGGCGAGCTGATTCGGTCGATTCGCATAGAGGATCTGCAGCGCCGCCAGATGGCCGTCGACCTGCTTCACGGCTGCGTCGTAGGGCTCGCGGTAGCGCGGCTCGCCGGTCAGCAAATAGCCGCGCGTGCCGGTCTCGGCATCGAGGATGTTCTGCAGCATTAGGCTGAGCACCACGCGCGCGCGCTGCGCATCGCCCATTTCTTCGAGAGCCTGATGCGACTGGCGGTAACCCGCCTCGTTGATGCCGACGAGCGCGAGCGTGGCCAGGACGGCGAGCGCGAGGCTCAGTGCCATCTGCGGGAAAGCTAGCCAGCGCATGGGGTCTCCGAGCGATGCCGAGGATTCAAATTCGGGAATAATCGAAACAGGCCAGGGACCGGCATGTTGCGACGCAAAAAGCCGCGATTCAACAGTGAAGGTAACAGATGATCAAGATTGGAATTGTGGACGACCACGCCATCGTTCGCTCCGGCTTGCGGCAGTTCTTCTCCGAGCATGTCGACCTGCGCGTGGTCGGCGAGGCGGCCAGCGGTCGCGAGGCGATCGAACTCGTACGCACCACGGAACTCGATGTGCTCGTGATGGATCTTTCGATGCCCGGCCAGAGCGGCATCGATGCACTCGCGATGATTCGCGCGAAGGCGCCGGATGTCGGCATCCTCATCCTCAGCGGCTATCCCGAAGAGCACTACGCGATGAACCTCATCCGCCAGGGCGCGAGCGGCTACCTCAACAAGGAGTGCGATCCGATCGAGATCGTGAACGCGATCCGCACGATCTCGCTCGGGCGGCGCTACATCACGCCGGCGGTGGCTGAGCTGCTCGCGCGCCAGCTCGACCGCAAGGACGACGTGGCACCGCACGAGCAGCTCTCCGAGCGCGAGTTCCAGGTGTTCCTCAAGCTCGCCAAGGGCGAGACCGCGGGCGACATCGCCAAGACGCTGTCGCTGTCCGTGAAGACCGTGAGCACGTACCGCACGCGGCTCATGGAGAAGATGAACCTCTCGTCGAACAGCGACCTCACCTACTACGCGCTGAAGAACAAGCTGATCGACTGACGAGAGAGAGTCGGGGCGGCGCGGCGGCGCGCGTGTCGGCCGCATGGCCGCTCAGCCGGGCCGGGCAGGCTGGCGCAGCGCCGTGGTCTGCGCAATGCAGAAATCGATGAGTCCGTCGATCTCGTTCGATTTGTCGAAGACCGCGTCCACGCCGAACTGCTCGCAGCGCTTGCGGATGTCGGGTGTCGCGTAGTTGCTCAGGACCACGACCTTCTGGCCGGGGCGCCGGTTCATGCAGGCCTGCAGCACCCCGAGGCCGCTGCCCTGCTTGAGGAAAAGATCGATGATGGCGAGCTCCCACTCGTCGCCGTTCGCGCTCAGCCACTGCGTGGCTTCGGCCTCCGTCTCCGCAAAGCCGATCGCCGAAATGCAAGTGAGCTCCTCAAGGGTGCCGACGAGATTCTCTCGGATCGTGACGTTGTCTTCGACGATGTAGGTTTTCAATCTGGGGTCCATGAGAATCGCTGCCCCGTGGCGAGCCTGGCGACGACACCGTTCCACTCATGCGGAAAGCTGTCGTTGCAAATGCTACGGATTATTAGGCGGGATGATGCAGGGTTCCGCGTCCAGCGGCTGTAGGCGGGTTCTTACGACAGTGGCCCGATCGTCTCAGCCGTAGGCCCGGCCCGACGCCATTCGCGGCGCGAATCCGACGCGGCGGTGACGTTGCCGCGGCTACGCTGGCGTGGCTGTCCGCGAGGTGCGGGCCGGCCAACGAAGAACAAGGAGCCCTGAGTATGCAGAGCGTGTGGAGCTACATCGTGTGCGCATCGCTGACGCTGTTGGCGGCGGCTGCTGTGGCGGGGGGCGAAGCCGCGGTGGCGGAGCTCAGGCTCGCCGAAGCGGCGACCAAGGCCGCGACCGCGGGGGTTTCGGTGGTGTGCCTGATTCCCGAGCTCAAGGCGCTCTCGTCCGCCGGGGCCGCTGCCGGGGTCGAGTGAGGGCGTGGGCCGGTGACTGATTCGCCGCCCGGACGCCGCCCCCTCCTGCTCAAGTTGGGAGCCGTCCTGCTGGGCCTCCTCGTCGCGCTGGTGCTCGTCGTCGCCTTCTTCCCGTGGGATCTTTTGCGCGAGCCGGTCAATCGCTATGTGACCGAGCGCACGGGGCGCAAGTTCGAGATCACCCGGCGCCTCGACGTGCGGCCCGGGTTGCGCATTGCAACGGTCGAGCTGGACGGCGTCGAGTTCGCCAACCCGGGGTGGGCGCGTGAGCCCTACCTCCTGCGCGCCGAGCGGGCGGAGTTCGACATCAGCTACTGGCGGCTTCTGGCGGGGCAACTCGTCCTGCCCCGGCTCCAGCTGAGTTCGCCCGCGATCGGTCTGCAGATCGAGGACGACGGCCGGCGCACCTGGGCGCTGGGCAAGGACACCGCCGACAAAGGCTCCGTGCCCACCATCGGGCGCGTGCAGATCGATGGCGGGAGCCTCGATTTCCTGGCGCCGCACCAGCAACTGGACCTGCGCGCGGAGTTCACCTACGACAACGGCCAGGGCGAGATGCCGCTGCGCTATGCGATCAAGGGGCGTCTGCACGGGCAGCCGCTCGCCGCAGAGGGCCGCACGGGCGATGTCCTCCAACTGACGGCGAAGGGAGCGTCGCCGTTCCCGATCGAGATCGACCTGCGCGCCGGCACCGCGCATCTGCGGGCCCACGGGACAGTGGCCGAACTGGCCGGCTTCGACGGCCTCGATGCAGAGGTCGACATGCGAGGCCAGAACCTCGGCAACCTCTACCCGGTGCTCGGCGTGGCGCTCCCGCAGACGCCGCCCTATGCGATCAAGGGCAACCTGCGCAAGCAGGGCGAGCTGTGGGAACTGCGCCGCCTGACGGGGCGGCTCGGCCTGTCCGACATCGCGGGCGACATGCAGTTCGACAAGGGGCAGAAGGTGCCGCACCTGGGCGGCGCGCTGCGCTCGCGCGTGCTCGACATGGACGACCTCGGTCCGTTGATCGGCCTGGCGCCGACCTTGCGCTCGGCTCATGCGGTCGAAGGCGTCGCGGCGCCGCCGACGCTGTCCCAGACGCGCGGCGCGCGGCCGGATCGCGCGCGCAAGGTACTGCCCGATGCGCCTCTGGATTTCGAGCGCCTGCGGGCCATGAACGCGGACGTGAAGTACCTGGCCGAGCGCATCGACAACGTGCGCGAGCTTCCGCTGGACAAGGGCAGCGTCCAGGTCACGCTGAAGGACGGCGTGCTGACGCTCGACCCGCTCGACCTCGGCGTGGCAAGCGGCCAGGTCGCGGGCCGGATCCGCATCGACGCGACGCAGAACCCGGCGGACATCCGGGCCGCGCTCGACGTGCGCCGGATGCAGCTCGATCGTCTGATCCCCAAGGTCGAGAAGCTCAAGACCAGCCTGGGGAGGCTGGACGGCCGCATTCAACTGTCGGGCCGCGGCAATTCGGTGGCTGGATGGCTGGGCGGCGCGTCGGGCGACGTGGCCGCCATGAGCGGACGCGGTCAGTTCAGCAATCTGCTGCTCGAGGTCTTCGGCCTCGACGGCGGCGAGATCATCAAGTTCCTGCTCAAGGGCGATCGCGACGTGACGCTGCGCTGCGCCGCGGTGGCTTTCGACGTCGACAAGGGGGTGATGCGCGGCCGCCAGCTGATGCTCGATACGAGCGACACCGTCTTCAACGGCACCGGCGAGATCAGCCTGGCCAACGAGACGATGGACATCGTCATCCGCGCGCGGCCGAAGGACAAGAGCATCCTGGCGCTGCG
Organism: Variovorax sp.; assembly: GCA_017744285.1. Classification (GTDB taxonomy): domain Bacteria; phylum Pseudomonadota; class Gammaproteobacteria; order Burkholderiales; family Burkholderiaceae_C; genus Variovorax. The sequence continues at coordinate 146,419 of JAGIBP010000003.1, read as the reverse complement.
CACGCCGCTGCTGATCCGGGGCAGCTTCGCGTCCCCGAAGGTTGGCGTCGAGGCCGCACCGCTGGTCGCGCGCGGCGCGGCGGCGCTCGCCCTGGGGGCGATCAATCCCTTGCTGGCCCTCGCCGCCACGATCGAGACGGGGCCCGGCGAGGACGCGGACTGCCAGGACGTTCTCGCCCAGGCGAAGAGGCCCGCATCGCGCGAGGCGGCGTCCGGCGCGACGAAGGCAAGGAAGCAGCCGCCGCCGGCGGCCGATGGCGCTAGCCGATAGAATCGGGCGGACGGTGCCCGCACACGCTGCAGCCGGGGTCGCGCGCCACGCGCAGCGTGTCGAACGCCGAGCGCCGGCCGTCGAACATCAGCAGGCTGCCGGCGAGCGACGGGCCGATGCCCGCCAGGAGCTTCAGGGCCTCGTGCGCCTCCAGCGTCCCGATCGTGCCGACGACGGGCGCGAACACGCCCAGCACCGCGCAGCGGGTCTCCTCGAATTCGGCGTCCGGCGGGAAGATGCACGCATAGCAGGGCGATGCCGCATCCCGCGTGTCGTACACGCTGAGCTGCCCGTCGAAGCGGATCGCGGCGCCCGCGACCAGCGGCCTGGCATGGGCCACGCAGGCGCGGTTGACCGCGTGCCGCGTCTGGAAGTTGTCGCTGCAATCGACGACCACGTCGGCCCGCGCGACCCACTGCGCGAGCAGTGCGTCGTCGGCGCGCTGCTGGACGGCGTCGATGGCGATCTCGGGGTTGATGGCGCGCATCGCCTCGGCGGCCGACTCGACCTTGGGCATGCCCACGCGCGCCGTGGCGTGCGCGACCTGGCGCTGCAGATTGGTCAGGTCGAGTTCGTCGTGGTCGACCAGGGTGATGCGGCCGACGCCCGCCGCGGCGAGGTAGAGCGCCACCGGCGAGCCGAGCCCGCCGGCGCCGATGACCAGCGCATGGGCCGCGCTGACGCGCTCCTGGCCGTCGATGCCGAACTCTTCGAGAAGGATGTGGCGCGAGTAGCGCAGGAGTTGCTGGTCTTCCATGCGCAGTGAGCGACGCCCGGGCCGGGGCTCGTCGCCGAGCCCGTCCGGGGATCAGTTTTCCTTCTTCTCTTCCTTGTTGTCGACGATCACCTGCGTCTTGCTCACGAGCACCGGCTGGCCCTTCAGGCGGTTGAGCGCCTGGACCAGCGGGAAGTCCTTGTCGGAGCCGAATTCCGGAACCTTGCGGTCTTGCGGCGGCTTCTTGGCTTCGTCCTCGAGGCGCTTGCGCGCTTCGTCGCGCGCCTTTTCGCGCTCGGGGTCCTTGACCTCGGGGCCCTGACCGCTCATCAGGTGTTTCTCGAGGTCGGCCTCGCGCATGCGCAGCGCGGCGTAGGGGCTGCCTTCGGCGCTCTCGTCGACCAGCACGTTGGGCACGATGCCCTTGGCCTGGATCGAGGCGCCGCTCGGCGTGTAGTAGCGGGCCGTGGTGATCTTCAGGCCGGTATCGGGGCCCAGCGGACGCACCGTCTGGACGGACCCCTTGCCGAAGGTCTGGCTGCCCATGATGGTCGCGCGCTTGTGATCCTGCAGCGCGCCAGCGACGATTTCGCTCGCGGAGGCGGAGCCTTCGTTGACGAGCACCACCAGCGGCACCGTCTTGAGCCCGGCCGGCAGCCCGCGCAGCGGATCGCTGCCCGCACGGCGCTGGTAGAACTCGGGAGCCGCCTTGTAGACCGCCTTGCTCTCGGCGAGCTGGCCGTCGGTGGAAACCACCGTCACGTTCTCGGGCAGGAAGGCCGACGAGACCGCGACCGCAGCGTCGAGCAGGCCGCCCGGGTCATTGCGCAGGTCGAGCACCAGACCCTTGAGGTTGGGGTCCTGCTTGTAGATCTCCTCGACCTTCTTCACGAAGTCGTCGACCGTGCGTTCCTGGAACTGCGACAGGCGGATCCACGCGTAGCCCGGCTCGATCACCTTGCCGCGCACCGATTGGGTGCGGATTTCCTCGCGCGTGATCGTCACGGGGAAGGTGCGGTTCTCGTCCTTGCGGTAGACGGTCAGCAGCACCTTGGTGTTGGCCTCGCCGCGCATGCGCTTGACGGCTTCGTTCAGCGACAGGCCGCGCACGGCGGTGTCGTCGATCTTGGTGATCAGGTCGTTGGGCTTCAGCCCGGCCCGGAAGGCGGGCGAGCCCTCGATCGGCGAGACGACCTTGATCAGGCCGTCTTCCTGCGAGATCTCGATGCCCACGCCCACGAAGCGCCCGGTGGTGCCTTCGCGAAATTCCTTGAAGGACTTCTTGTCGAAGTACTGCGAATGCGGATCGAGCCCGGCGACCATGCCCGAGATCGCGTCCGAGATGAGCTTTTTCTCGTCGACCGGTTCGACGTAGTCGCTCTTGACCATCCCGAAGACCGCAGCGAGTTGCTGCAGTTCCTCGAGAGGGAGGGGGGCCAGCGAACCGCGCGCGACGGTTTGCAGCGAGACCGTGGTCAGCGCGCCGGCAACGGCGCCTGCGGCAACCCAGCCGCCAATTTTGAGTTTCTGGCCCATGTAAGAGTCCTTGTCGCCTGTCGAATCAACACGACCGACGCAAAACCGGCTCGGGGCCTCTTTGCGTCGGTCCAAATCAATATACACAGCTTGGAAGCTGGTTGTCTCCCTGGGTTCCGTGATTGGCGCGAACTCCGCGGATTTTCTTCAGCCCTTGCCCTGCGCTGCGACCGCCGCAACGGCCTTCTCGGCGGCGTCGGCATCGCCGAGATAGTAGTGGCGCAGCGGCTTGAGATCATCGTCCAGTTCGTAAACCAGCGGGATCCCGTTGGGAATGTTGAGGCCGACGATCGCGTCGTCGGAAATGCCGTCCAGGTACTTGACCAGCGCCCGGATGGAATTGCCGTGCGCGGCCACCACGAGCCGGCGGCCGGCGCGGATCGCGGGCGCCATGGATTCGTTCCAGAAGGGCAGCACGCGAGCGACCGTGTCCTTGAGGCATTCGGTCAGCGGGATCTGGTCCGGCGAGAGCTTGGCGTAGCGCAGGTCGCCGCGCTCGCTGCGCGGGTCGTTCGGCTCCAGCGGCGGCGGCGGCGTGCCGTAGCTGCGGCGCCAGATCAGGACCTGCTCGTCGCCGTACTTCTTGGCGGTCTCGGCCTTGTTGAGGCCCTGCAGCGCGCCGTAGTGGCGTTCGTTGAGGCGCCAGGAATGCACGACCGGCAGCCAGGTGCGATCGAGTTCGTCGAGCGTGTGCCACAGGGTGCGGGTGGCGCGCTTCAGGACGCTGGTGTAGGCCACGTCGAAGTCGTAGCCTTCCGCCTTGAGCAGCCGGCCGGCCTGCTTGGCCTGCTCGATACCGGTGGCCGTCAGGTCGACGTCCGTCCAGCCGGTGAAGCGGTTTTCGAGATTCCAGGTCGATTCGCCGTGGCGGATCAATACCAGTTTGTGCATGGGTGAGGCCTTTGGGAACGCTTGCGTAAACCCGACATTCTAAAATCCGGGGTTTGCCACTCAAGGAACACCGTGAAATTCATCGTCGACAACTGGATGCTCATCCTCATCGCGCTCAGTTCGGGGGGCATGCTGTTCTGGCCGATGCTGCGCAGCGCTTCCAGCGGTTCGCTGACGGCCCAGGGGGCGGTGCAGCTGATCAACCGCGAGCGCGCGGTGGTCGTCGATGTGCGCGAGCCCGAGGAGTTTGCCGCCGGCCACGTGACCGGCGCGAAGAACGTGCCCCTGGGCGAACTGGAGCAGAAGCTGCCGGGCGCGGTGAAGAACAAGTCGTTGCCTTTGTTGCTGATTTGCGCAACCGGCGCACGCGCGCAGCGCGCCGTCGCCACCGCCAAGAAGCTGGGCTACGAGCAGGCCCAAGCGGTCTCCGGCGGACTCAAATCCTGGAAAGAAGCTAACCTCCCGGTTGAAAAGGCCTGAACCTTCCCGAACTAAGACCGATGCAAGCCGTCAAGATGTACACGACCGCCGTTTGCCCCTACTGCATTCGCGCGAAGCAAATCCTCAAGTCCAAGGGCGTGGAGCAGATCGAAGAGATCCGCATCGACAGCGACCCGCAGGCGCGCGCGACGATGATGGACCTCACCCAGCGCCGCACGGTGCCGCAGATCTTCATCGGCGACACCCACGTCGGCGGCTGCGACGACCTGATCGCGCTCGACGGGCGAGGTGGCCTCATGCCGCTGCTCCAGGGCGCCTGAATCCCCGGGCGATAATCGCCGGCTAAACCCGAAAGCCCGCTGGGGGATCCACCCCGGCGGGCCTTGTTTTGACCTTAGAAAGCTCAGCCATGGCCGACCAGCAAGCCCAAGATCCCGTCTTCCAGATCCAGCGCGTCTATCTGAAGGACCTCTCGCTCGAACAGCCCAATTCGCCGGCCATCCTGCTCGAGCAGCAGCAACCCACCGTCGACATCCAGCTCGGCGTCGACGCCCAGCCCGTGACCGACGGCATCTTCGAGATCACCGTGTCGGCCACCGTGCAGACCAAGATCGGCGAGAAGACCGTGTTCCTGGTCGAGGCCAAGCAGGCCGGCATCTTCGAGATCCGCAACCTGCCCGAAGAGCAGATGGGCCCGATCCTCGGCATCGCCTGCCCGCAGATCGTCTACCCCTACCTGCGCGGCAACGTCGCCGACGTGATCCAGCGCGGCGGCTTCCCGCCGGTGCACCTCGCCGAGATCAACTTCCAGGCGATGTTCGAGCAGCAGCAGGCCCAGGCCGCGGCCAACCAGGCTTCGCCGATCGTCACGCAGTAAACCCCGCCACGATGCGCCGCCGCCGATGAAAATCTGCGTGCTCGGCGCCGGCGCCTGGGGAACGGCGCTGGCGGTCAATGCTTGCGGCCGTCACGCGGTCACGCTCTGGGCCCGTGACGCCGCTCAGGTGCAAGCCATGTCGGCAGCGCGCGAGAACGCGCGCTACCTGCCGGGGGTTGCACTTCCTCCTTCCATCACCCTCGCCGCGGGCGACGCGCTCGCCGCGGCGGGCGGCGCCGACGTCGTCATCGTGGCGACGCCGATGGCCGCCCTGCGCGAGCAACTGGGTGTGCTGCGGGGCCTGTCGTGCCCCGTCGCCTGGCTTTCCAAGGGCGTCGAGCCGGCGCGCGCGGGCACGGGCGGCGAGGGCCTGCTGGCCCACGAGATCCAGGCCGAGATCGCGCCCGACCTCGCCGCCGGCGTGCTGAGCGGGCCGAGCTTCGCCCAGGAGGTGGCGCAGGGCCGCCCGACCGCGCTCGTGGCGGCGAGCCCGCAGGCGCGCGTGCGCCAGGCGCTGGTGGATGCCTTCCACGGGCCGTCGCTGCGCGTCTATGCCAACGACGACATCGTCGGCGTCGAGGTGGGCGGTGCGGTCAAGAACGTGCTGGCCATCGCGACCGGCCTGGCCGACGGGCTCTCGCTCGGGCTCAATGCGCGGGCGGCGCTCATCACGCGCGGGCTGGCCGAGATGACGCGCTTCGGGCTCGCGCTCGGCGCGCGGGCGGACACTTTCATGGGCCTGTCCGGCCTGGGCGACCTCGTGCTGACGGCGACCGGCGATCTTTCGCGCAACCGCAAGGTGGGCCTGCTCCTGGCGCAGGGCCGCACGCTGTCGCAGGCGGTCGACTCGCTCGGCCACGTGGCCGAGGGCGTCTATTGCGCGCGCACCGTGGTGCAGCGAGCGCGGCACCTGGGCGTCGAGATGCCCATCTCGGCCGGCGTGGTCGGCGTGCTCGACGGCCGCGTGCGGCCGGCGGAGGCGGTCGCCGAACTCATGGCGCGCGAGCCGGGCAGCGAGTCCGGATGAGGCTCGCGGCGAATCAGGCACGAATCCAATGACAACCCCCAACAACTTCTTCGATTTCTCGGCGGCCAGCGTGGCCGAACTGGCCCGGGCGGATGGCCTGCGGGCGCTTCAGGAGGATGCGGGCGACGGCGATCTCACGGCGGCCCTGGTTCCCGCGGACCAACGTGCCACGGCGCGCGTGCTGGTGCGCGAATCGGCAGTGCTGTGCGGCGCGCCTTGGGTCGAGGCGGTCGTGCGCCACCTCGATCCGGAGGCCCGCGTGACCTGGCTGTGCGCCGAAGGCACTCGCTGCGAGGCCAATCAGACGGTGCTCGAAATGTCGGGCGCCGCGCGGGCGCTGCTCACCGCCGAGCGCACGGCCCTCAACTTCATGCAACTGCTCGGCAGCGTCGCCACCCGCACGGCCACCTATGTCGATGCGGTTCGCGGCACGCGCGCGCAGATCGTCGACACCCGCAAGACGCTGCCGGGCCTGCGCCTGGCGCAGAAGTACGCGGTGCGCGTCGGCGGCGGCACCAATCACCGCATCGGTCTCTACGACGCGATCCTCATCAAGGAAAACCACATCGCGGCCGCCGGCGGCGTGCGCGCCGCGCTGCGTGCCGCCCACGAAGCCGCGCCGCGCGCGAAGTTCGTCGAGATCGAGGTCGAGACGCTCGCCGAGCTCGATGAGGCGCTGGCCCACGGCGCGCGCATGGTGCTGCTCGACAACATGGATCTGCCCACCCTGCGCGAAGCCGTGCGCCGCAACGAGGCCGCGGGCGAGGCGCGCGCGGTGCTCGAGATCTCCGGCGGCGTCACGCTCGACAGCGTGCGCGCGCTGGCCGAGACGGGCGTCGACCGCATCTCCGTCGGCGCCCTCACCAAGGACGTGAAGGCGATCGATTTCTCGATGCGCTTCCAGGAAGCCTGAGCATGGTCTCGCCCGTCATCGCCGTCGACTACGAGCAGCCGACCCTCCCTTATCCGGGCGACGCGCCGTCCATCGACAGCGACGCGCCGGTGTGCCACACGCGCCACGCCTGGGCGCGCGTGCCGCCCGAGCCCACGGCGGCCGAGCGCGCGGCGCTCAAGGACCGCATCCGCCGCCTGCTGGCCGAACGCAACGCGGTGATGGTGTCGCACTACTACGTCCATCCCGACCTGCAGGACCTGGCCGAGGAGACCGGCGGCATCGTGAGCGATTCGCTGGAGATGGCGCGCTTCGGGCGCGACCATCCGGCGCGCACGCTGGTGGTCTCGGGCGTGCGCTTCATGGGCGAGACGGCGAAGATCCTGTCGCCCGACAAGCGCGTGCTGATGCCCGACCTGGACGCCACCTGCTCGCTCGACCTCGGCTGCCCCGAAGCCGAGTTCAGCGCCTTCTGCGACCAGCATCCGGACCGCACGGTGGTCGTCTACGCCAACACCAGCGCGGCCGTGAAGGCGCGCGCGGACTGGCTCGTCACCTCGAGCTGCGCGCTCGACGTCGTGCGCGCGCTGACCGCGCAGGGCCAGAAGATCCTCTGGGCGCCCGATCGGCACCTGGGCGACTACATCCGCCGCGAGACCGGCGCCGACATGGTGAGCTGGCAGGGCGCTTGCATCGTGCACGACGAATTCAAGGCGATCGAACTCGAGCTGCTGATGAAGCAGCACCCGGACGCGAAGGTGCTCGTGCATCCGGAGGCGCCCGCGGACGTGATCGCGCTGGCGGATGCGGTGGGCTCGACGTCCGCGATCCTGGCCGCCGCCCAGCGCCTGGAGGCCTCGACCTTCATCGTCGCCACCGACAACGGCATGCTGCACAAGCTGCGCACGCTCAACCCCGGCAAGACCTTCATCGAGGCGCCGACCGCCGGCAATTCGGCCACGTGCAAGAGCTGCGCGCATTGCCCGTGGATGGCGATGAACGGCCTCGCCGATCTGGCGCGGGTGCTCGAGACCGGCGCGGGCGAGATCCAGGTCGACCCGGCCCTGGGGCTGCGCGCCCGCGTGCCGATCGATCGGATGCTCGCCTTCACGGCCGCGCTCAAGAACGGGCAGCCCGTGGGTTCGATCGTTTCGGGAATCGGCGCGGCCTGAGATCCCGGCCCGGGCGCTCAGGCGGGCGAGTAGGCCAGGCGCACGTAGATCGGCGCGAAGGCCTCGGCCTGCGTGATGTCGATCAGCGTTTCCTTGGCGAGCTCCAGCATCGCGATGAAGGTCACGATCATGACCGGCGTGCCGCGCGAGACATCGAAGAGCTTCTCGAACTCGACGAACTGCCGGCCCTGCAGGTGGCGCAGCACGATGCTCATGTGCTCGCGCACGCTGAGTTCCTCGCGCGAGATCTTGTGGTGCTGCACCAGCTTCGCGCGCTTGAGGATGTCGGCCCAGGCTTCGCGCAGGTCGACCACGTTGACATCCGGGAAGCGCGGCTTGAGCGACTGCTCGATGTAGACCTGCGCCTTCCAGAAATCGCGCCCGGCCTGCGGCAGGGCGCTCAGGGCGGCGGCCTGCAGCTTGGTCTGCTCGTATTCGAGCAGGCGCCGGACCAGCTCGGCGCGCGGATCCTCGGCTTCCTCGCCGTCGGCCGTCTTCTTGGGCGGCAGCAGCATGCGCGACTTGATCTCGATCAGCATCGCGGCCATGAGCAGGTACTCGGCCGCGAGTTCGAGGTTGGTCTGGCGGATCTCGTCGACGTAGCTCAGGTACTGCCGCGTGAGCCCCGCCATCGGGATGTCGAGGATGTTGAAGTTCTGCTTGCGGATCAGGTAGAGCAGCAGGTCCAGCGGGCCTTCGAAGGCTTCGAGGAAGACCTGCAGCGCCTCGGGCGGGATGTAGAGGTCGTTCGGCAGCGCGAACAGCGGCTCGCCGTACAGCCGGGCGAGGGCGACCTGATCGATCACCTCGGGCATCGGCGGTACTGCGGCGGCGCTGTTGTCGTCCGCGGCGGCCTGTGCATCCATCTCAGTCTTCACCACGCGGCGCGCGCCTCGCGACGTGCTTCAATTCTTTGTCTGGTAGACGTAGGGCTGCTGCGGCACGCGTCCTTCGCTGAACTCCTCGAGCAGGTTGCGGTCGAGGTGCTTGTCCCACAGCAGCGCGCGGCCGGCACGCTGTTCGGCTTCGAGCGTGGGCTTCTTCTCCTTCATCTGCTCGATGAACTGGGTGATTTCGGAGGTGTAGTGCGGGGGGGCGAAGATGGACATGGCGATTGAACCTTTGGCCGGCGATTTTACCGGGTGGATTCCGCTTGAACCCGCGCATCGCATGCGCTAGCGTGACGGCTTCCGACGACCAGGAGAATGCCGATGAAGCGTCGCTACACGATGGGCCTTGCCGGGGCCGCCGCGGCGGCCGCGCTGCTCGGGGCCTGCACCGCCAGCGGACCCGCGACCCCGCAGAAGAAGATGAGCTTCTTCGTCACCAGCGTCAATCCGGGCAAGGGCGGCGATTTCGGCGGGCTCGCCGGCGCCGACCGCTATTGCCAGAGCCTGGCCGAAAGCGTGGGCGCGGGCGGGCGCACGTGGCGCGCCTACCTGAGCAGCAGCGCGACGCCGGGCAGCGCGGCGGTGAACGCGCGCGACCGCATCGGCCGCGGCCCCTGGGTCAATGCCAAGGGCGAGGTGGTGGCCGCCAGCATCGACGAACTGCATGGCACCAACAACAATCTCACCAAGCAGACCGCGCTGACCGAGAAGGGTGACGTCAACAGCGGCCGCGGCGACCCGGTCAACCAGCACGACATCCTCACCGGCTCGTCGCCGGACGGCCGCGCCGTCAGCGACGGCAAGGACAACACCTGCGGCAACTGGACCCGCAGCGGCGAAGGCTCGGCGATCGTGGGGCACCATGACCGCAGCGGGCTCGACGACGGCGCGGCCGCGAAGTCGTGGAACTCGTCGCACGCCACGCAGGGCTGCAGCGTCGAGGCGTTCCGCAAGACCGGCGGCGCCGGGCTCCTGTACTGCTTTGCCGAAAACTGACCGCCGCCGGCGCATGGCGGCCTGCGCCCTGCTTTCGACCATGTTCTGGCTTTTCGGCTGCGACCCGCAGCGCATCGGCGAACTCGAGGAAGGCGTGTCGACCGAGGCGGACGTGCGCGCGCGTTTCGGGCCGCCCGAGAACGTGTGGGACACGCCCGCCGGCCGCGTCTTCGAGTACAACCGCCAGCCGCAGGGCCAGAAGAACTACATGATCACCATCGGCCCGGACGGCAAGATGAGCGCGCTGCGGCAGGTGCTCACGCCCGAGAATTTCGCCCGCGTGGCGCCCGGGATGCCCGCGGAGGAACTGCGCCGGCTGCTGGGCAAGCCCGCGAAGCGCACGCCGTATCCGCTGCGCAACCAGACCGAATGGGAATGGCGCTGGGTCCAGCCGCCGAACTCGGCCATGGTGTTCAGCGCCACCGTCGACGAAAGCCAGCGCGTGGTGAGCGCGGGTTCGTCGCCCGACCGGGGCGTCGAGGCGCCCTAGCCGCCGCGGTCTTCCGCCTCCGGCGTGCCAGGGTCGAGCTCGCGCAGCCAGCGCCACAAGGTCGAGCGGCTGATGCCGAGCTGCCGCGCGGCGCGCTGCCGGTTGCCGCCCGCGAGCTGCATGGCCTCCTGCACGCGTTCGCGCATCGGCGGCGTTCCCGCGGGGTGGCGCAGGAAGAGTTCCGGGCAATCGTGCCGAAGCTCGTCCCAGCGGATGTCCTCGATGCGCTCGAACTGCAGCAGGAAGACGGCGACCCGCTCGCAGATGTTTTCCAGCTCGCGCACGTTGCCGGGCCAGTCGGCCGTCATGAACTGCGGCATCAGCGGCGCGAGCGCGCGGGTGGCGTCCAGGCCCGACCCGAGGCGCCGCAGGCAGCGCGCGGCATGGGCCTGGGCGAGCAGCGCGATGTCCTCGCCGCGCTCGCGCAGCGGCGGCACGGTCAGGCGCAGGGTGTTGATGCGGTAGTAGAGGTCCTGGCGGAAGCGCTTCGCGGCGATCATCTCCTCGAGCGGCTGGTGCGTGGCCGTGATCACGCGCACGTCCACCGGCACCGGTGCGGTCGCGCCCAGCCGCGTGATCTCGCGTTCCTGCAGCACGCGCAAGAGGCGCGTCTGCAGCGGCAGGGGCATGTCGCCGATCTCGTCGAGGAAGAGGGTGCCGGTGTGGGCGGTCTCGAACAGGCCGCGCTTGCCGCCGCGGCGCGAACCGGTGAAGGCGCCCTCCTCGTAGCCGAAGAGCTCGCTCTCCAGCAGCGTCTCGGGAAAGGCGGCGCAGTTCACCGCGACGAAGGGGCGGTCGGCGCGCGCGCTGTCATTGTGGATGGCCTGCGCGAACAGTTCCTTGCCGACTCCGCTTTCGCCGGCGATCAGCACGCCCAGGTCGGTCTTCGCGTAGCGGCGCGCGGTGTTCACGGTGCGCACGAAGGCGGGGCTCTGGCCGACGAGGCTGGCGAAGCCGTGCCGGGCGCTGTTCTGGTGCCGGCGCTGCTGGATGCGCAGGCTGGTGTCGGCCTCGTGGATCCGGCGCGCGTCGTACAGCGTGAGCGCGGCGCCCACCAGTTCGCCGTGCTCGCGGATCGGCGTGCGGTTGGCGATCCAGTCGCGGCGCGCGTAGCGCAGGACGATGGAGCGTTCCTCCGTGCCGCTGTCGAGCGTGGCCTGCAGCGACAGCTCCGGCTCCACGTCTTCGAGGCGCTGCGCCAGCAGGCGGTGCGGCCGGTCCAGCAGGCGCTGCATCGCGGGGTTCACCGCGATGATGCGGTGCTCCCGGTTCACGGCCAGCACGGCTTCCTGCAGGTTGTGCAGCACGCCGTTGAGCTGCTCGTAGCGGCCCGCCTCGAGCCGCGCCGCGCGCGCGAGCTCGATCGCGTCCTCGAAGCCCTTGCGGATGCTGGCGAGCGAATACGCCAGCAGCGCATGCAGCCCGGCTTCCTCGGCGAGCTCGACCACCAGGCTCGAGCCGACGATCACCTCGAAGCCGTCGCGGCGCAACTGCTCGAAGCGCTCGCGCGCGTCGTCGGGCGTCTGGTAGGCGTACTGCGTGATCTCGATGTTGAGCAGGTCCTTCACCGCGTCGAGCTCGGGAATGGTCTGCCCGTACATCACGATGCCCACCCGGTTGGAGACGCGCCGCGCCTGGATGAGCGCCTGCAGCAGATCGAAGCCGCCGAGCTGGATGGTCGCCACCGGCGCCTCCAGCCCCGCCCGCAGGATGCTGGCGTTGGAACCGGCGCTCACGAAGGCATCGACCAAGCCGCGCTCGAGGCGGTCGCGCGCAGTCGCCAGCGCGCCGCCGAAAGTGCCGTCCACCACCTCGATCTCCGCGCGGCCCGCGTATTCGGCGACGACCGGCATGGCGAACTCGCGGATCTGCCGGTAGCTCAGGAAGCAAAGGCGCGGAAGGCGGGCGCGGTGAGGCAGGGGTGTGGACAGGGCGTTCATGGGTGTTTCATCAGAACGATCAGATGTTTCGCAAGTGTCGCATGAGACGAATGCGAGAGCGTCGACAGGCCGCGAAATCCTTGCAAATCAATGACTTGCGATCGCCGCTCGCGCTGGCACACAGAGTGCAACAGCAGGGTGCAACGTTCTATTGGAGATTTCGCCCTTGGCACTCGAACACATCACCGTGCTGGACCTGACCCACATGCTCTCGGGCCCCTACGGCACCATGCTTCTGGCCGACCTCGGCGCGCGCACCATCAAGGTCGAGCCGCCCGGCACCGGGGAGGGCACGCGCCGGCTGCTCGAACACGACCCCGACTACGCGCGGGGCGGCATGGGGGCCTACTTCCTCACGCTCAACCGCAACAAGCAAAGCGTCTGCGTCGACCTCAAGAGCGAGGCCGGCAAGGCCGTGTTCCTCGACCTCGTGCGGCACGCCGACGTGGTCTTCGACAACTTCAGCGTGGGCGTGACCGAGCGGCTGGGCATCGACCATGCATCGCTCGCCCGGGTCAATCCGCGCATCGTGACCTGCTCGGTCACCGGCTTCGGCCAGACCGGCCCCGAGACGCAGCGGCCGGCCTTCGACCAGGTGGTGCAGGCCATGGGCGGCGGCATGTCGATCACCGGCACGCCCGAGACCGGTCCGACCCGCAGCGGCATCCCGATCGGCGATCTCGGCGGCGGCATGTTCGGCGTGATGGGCGTGCTCGCGGCGCTCGCCGAGCGCGAGCGCACCGGGCGCGGGCAGCACGTGGACATCTCGATGCTCGACGCGCAGATCTCGCTGCTCAACTACATGGCGACCATGTACCTGATGTCCGGCCACGTGCCGGCCGGCATCGGCAACGGGCACTTCGTGCACGTGCCCTACAACAGCTACCCGACCGCCGACGGCCACATCATCATCGCGTGCATCGGCGACGCCTTCTTCGAGCGCTTCGTCGAGTTCATCGACCTGCCGGCGCTGCGCAAGCCCGAATACCGGCAGCAGCCGGTGCGCTACGCGGCCAAGGCCGAGATCGACGAGATCATCGGCGCCGAGCTGCGCCGTCAGCCCACCGCCCACTGGCTCGAGCGCCTGCGCGCGGCGCGCATTCCGTGCGGCCCGGTCAACAACTTCGCGCAAGCGCTCGACGACGCGCAGGTGCGCGCGCGCGACATGGTGATCGAGGTGCCGCTCCCCTCGGGCGAGGCGCTGCGCATGCCGGGCAACCCGATCAAGCTGTCGAACGCCGGCGCCGCCGCCTTCACCGCGCCGCCGAAGCTCGGCGAGCACACGCGCAGCGTGCTGGCCGAAGTCGCGGGCTACTCGCCCGAGCGGCTCGAGGCGCTCGGGCGCGACGGCGTCATCGCGTGAGGCCGGCCGTGGAACGCATCCACATCACCGACGTCGCGCCGCGCGACGGCCTGCAGAACCAGCGCGTGCCGGTCTTGACCGGGGCGAAGCTGGAGCTGATCCGCCGGCTCGCCGCGGCAGGCGTGCAAAGCGTCGAGGCCACCAGCTTCGTCTCGCCCAAGGCCGTGCCGCAGATGGCCGACGCGGCCGCGCTGGTGCCGCAGCTGAAGACCGCCGTGCCCGGCCTGCGCTGCTCCGTGCTGGTGCCCAACCTCAAGGGCCTGGAGCGCGCCCACGCGGCCGGGGCCGAGGAGATCGCGGTCGTGCTCTCGGCCACGGAAACCATGAACCGCCGGAACATCAACATGGGACTGGCCGAGGCCACGGAGGTCAGCGAGCAGACCCTGGCCGCCGCGCAGCGCCTGGGCCTGCGCACCCGCGCCTACGTGGCGGTCGCCTTCGACTGTCCCTTCGAAGGGGCCACGCCGCTGGACGAGGTGGTGCGCCTCGCGCGGCGCATGCACGAGGCGGGAGCGGGCGAGGTCGTGATCGCCGACACCATCGGCTCGGCCGCGCCGGGCCAGGTGAAGGCGCGCCTCGCGGCGCTGCGCGAGGCGGTGCCGGTGGACCGGCTCGCGATGCACTTCCACGACACGCGCGGCATGGGCGTGGCCAATGCCTGGGCGGCGCTGGAAGCGGGCGTGCGCCGCTTCGATGCGAGCGTGGGCGGCATCGGCGGCTGCCCCTTCGCGCCCGGCGCCGCGGGCAATGTCGCCACCGAAGACCTCGTGCTGATGGCCGCGCAGAGCGGCTTCGATGCCGGCATCTCGACCGACGGCCTGATCGACGCGGTGGACTACGCCGAGGCGCAGCTCCAGCGCCCGCTGGGCGGCCGCTCGATCACCTGGCTGCGGCGCCAGCGCGAGAAAGCGCGCGAGACGCAGACGGGCTGAGCGCGGAGCGCAGCGAACCCGATTTCACGACGACGACCAAGGAGACAGAAAGAACATGCCAACGAAGTTCCCAAGCCGGCGCCCGCGCATCGTCCTGGCCGCGCTGCTTGCGCTGGCCGCGGCGATGGGTGCCGCCGCGCCCGCCGCGGCCGAAGACTATCCAAGCAAGCCGATCCGCCTGATCGTGCCGTTCGCGCCGGGCGGCGTGACCGACACCGGCGCGCGCGTGGTGGCCGACCGCCTCGGCCAGCGGCTGGGCCAGCAGGTGGTGGTCGACAACCGCCCGGGCGCCTCCGGCAACATCGGCACGCAGATGGCCGCCGCCGCGGCGCCCGACGGTTACACGCTGGTGGTGGGGTTCGATGGCACGCTGGTCATCAACCCGCACGTCTACGCCAAGGTGCCCTTCGATCCGGTGAAGGACTTCGCGCCGGTCAGCAAGATCGGCGATGCCGCGCTCATCATCGTCACGCATCCCTCGGTGCCGGCGAAGACGTTCGAGGCGCTCGTTGCATACTCGAAGTCGACACCGGGCGGGGTTTCCTACGGCAGCGCCGGCACCGGCAGCACGCCACACCTGGCCGGCGAACTGCTGAAGGTGCGCACCGGCGCCAACTTCGTGCATGTGCCCTACAAGGGCGGCGGGCAGGCGATGGCCGATGTCGTGGGCGGCTCGCTGCCCATGCTCTATACGGCCGTGGCGGGGGCCTATCCCTTCGTGCAGAAGGGGCAGGTCAATGCCATCGCGGTGTCGAGCCGCCAGCGGCTGGCCTCGCTGCCGCAGGTGCCGACGGTCGCCGAATCGGGCGTGCCGGGTTTCGAGTCGGTCTCCTGGATCGGCATCCTCGCGCCCGCGAAGACGCCGCAGCCGATCGTCGAGCGGCTGCAGCGCGAGATCCATGCGGTGGTGCATTCGCCGGACATCAAGGAGCGGCTCGCGGGGCTGGGCATCGAGGCCTCGGGCAACAGCCCGGCCGAGTTCGGCCGGCAGATCCAGGACGACCTGAAGCGCTACGCCGAGATCGTGAAGACGGCGAACATCAAGGTCGAATAGCGGCCGGCCTCAGGCCTCGCTGGGCATGCCCGAGGCCAGCTCGTGCGCGAAGCCCGAGCGCTCGATGGTCTCCAGCGGCTGCGGCTGCAGCGACTCGACGCAGAGCACGCCGCCGCGCGCGAGCACGGCCTTGTGCAGCTGCCGCAGCGCGTCGAGGCCGGTGGCGTCGAGCGAGATGAGGTGCGTGGCGTCGAGCACCACCGTCATGCCGCGCGGCGCGCGCTCGACGGCCTGCACGGCCGGATCCAGTTTCGCGGCGGCGCCGAAGAACAGCGCGCCGTAGAGCCGGAAGGTCATCACCGGCGGCTCCAGCGACACCATCTCGATGCTGAACAACCCGCTCATGCGGCGGATGAAGAGGGCGCAGGCCAGCACGATGCCGGCCTGCACCGCCACCGTGAGGTCGAACACCACGGTGAGGAAGAAGGTGCCGAGCATCAAGAGCCGGTAGTGGCGACTGAAGCGGCGCAGCATCGCGGGCGAGAACTCCCGCCACTCGCCCATGTTCCAGCCCACCGACACCAGGATGCCGGCCAGCACCGCGAGCGGCACGTGGTGCGCGAGCGGCGCGGCCAGCAGCACGATCACCGCCAGCGTGAGCGCATGCACGATGCCCGCGATCGGGGAGCTCGCCCCGGCGCGCACGTTGGTCACGGTGCGCGCGATGGTGCCCGTGGCCGGCATGCCGCCGAAGAAGGGCGCCACCGCGTTGGCGATGCCCTGCGCCATCAGCTCCTGGTTCGGGTCGTGGCGCGGCAGGCCGCTCACCTGGTCGGCCACGTGCGCGCACAGCAGCGACTCGATCGCGCCGAGCGCCGCGATGGTCAGCGTCGGCGTCACCAGCTGCTTGACCGTCTCCCACGAGAACTCCGGCAGCGCGAAGGCCGGCAGGCCCTCGGGGATGCCGCCGAAGCGCGTGCCGATGGTCTCCACCGGGAGGCCGAAGCCCCAGGACACCAGCGTCAGCGTGACCAGCGCCACGATCGGTCCCGGCAGGCGCGAGCTGACTTGCGCCGCCCGCGAGTCGGCCAGCGGGCCGAGCACGATGCGCACCGTCTGCCCCACGCGGGTCTTCTCGCGCAGCAGGTGCGGCCAGGCGAAGAGGCCCGCGGTGCAGGCCAGCCCGAGCCCGAAGGCGTACGGGTTCACGGTGCCCAGGTGCAGCGCGAGCGTGTGCAGCTGCGAGAACATGTCGGCCGGCATCTTCGGGATCGAGAGGCCCAGCCAGTCCTTCAGCTGCGAGATCAGGATCAGCGCCGCGATCCCGTTGGTGAACCCGACCACGATCGACACCGGCACGTAGCGCACCAGCGTGCCGAGGCGCAAGAGGCCCAGCAGGAACAGCAGCACGCCCGCGCAGGCCGTGGCGATCAGCAGGTTCGCCACGCCATAGCGGTCGACGATGCCGTAGACGATCACGATGAACGCGCCGGCCGGCCCGCCGATCTGCACCGACGAGCCGCCCAGCGCCGCGATCAGGAAGCCCGCGATGATCGCGGTCCAGATGCCGGCCTCGGGCTTGAGTCCGGAGGCGATGGCAAAGGCCATCGCGAGCGGCAGCGCGACGATGCCCACCGTGGCGCCGGCGCCGACGTCCTTGAAAAAGCGTTCCCTGTTGTAGTCCGCGAGTGCGTCGATCAGGCGCGGGCGGAAGTTCGACAACTTCAGAGGCGAGGTCATGGCGCCATTGTGGATGCGCCCCCTCGCCGGATCGAGGGATTCAGTCCGAATCGCCGGGAATCACCGCATCGGCGGCCGCGCCCACCGCCTTGCCGGCGATGCGCGCGGTGCCGATGGCGGCATCGGCCGCGAGGCCGACCGCGCCGGCGCCCACGCTGACGGCCGTGCTCGTGACGGTGACCGCCGCACCCGCGACGGCGCAGCCGCCCAGCGCGGCGGCCCACGCGAGCGCGGCCAGCAACGCGATCGCCCGCCGCATCAGCGCACCCGCATGCCGGGCACGGCGCCCGGCCAGGGTTCGAGCACGTAGATGCCCGGGGTGGCTTTTTCGTCCGCGTGGCTCGCGGCCAGCACCATGCCTTCGGAGAGGCCGAACTTCATCTTGCGCGGCGCGAGATTCGCGACCATCACGGTGAGCTTGCCCACGAGCTGCTCGGGCTGGTAGACCGAGGCGATGCCCGAGAAGACATTGCGCGTCTTGCCTTCGCCCACGTCGAGCGTGAGGTGCAGCAGCTTGGTCGAGCCTTCGACCTTCTGGCAGGCCACGATCTTCGCGATGCGCAGGTCGATCTTCGCGAAGTCGTCGATCGTGATCGTCGGAGCGATGCCTTCGCCGCCTGGCAGTTCCGTCGCGGGCGCGGGGGCCGCGCTCGGCTCGGGCGCCTCGAAGAGCTGGTCGAGCTGCTTGGCGTCCACGCGCTGCATCAGGTGCTTGTAGTCGTTGATCGGGTGGCCCGCGCCGAGCAGCTTGCCGGCATCGGCCGACACCAGCGGCGCGGTGCCGAGGAAGGCCTCGACCTGCGCCGCCAGCGCCGGCAGCACCGGCTTCAGGTAGATCGTGAGCAGGCGGAAGGCCTCGATGCAGGCGGTGCACACGTCGTGCAGGCGCGCTTCCATGCCTTCCTTCTTGGCAAGCTCCCAGGGCTTGTTCTGGTCGACGTATTCGTTGACCTTGTCGGCCAGCGCCATGATCTCGCGCAGCGCGCGGGCGTAGTCGCGGCCGTCGTAGAGCGTCTGCACCTGCGCGGAAGCCGCCTGCAGCGCCGCGAGCAGCGCCGCGCCGTCGGCCGAGACCTGGCCCAGCTTGCCGCCGAAGCGCTTGGCGATGAAGCCCGCCGCGCGGCTCGCGATGTTGATGTACTTGCCGATCAGGTCGGCGTTCACGCGGGCGATGAAGTCGTCGGGGTTGAAGTCGACGTCTTCCACCTTCGCGTTGAGCTTGGCCGCGATGTAGTAGCGCAGCCACTCGGGGTTCATGCCGATCGAGAGGTACTTGAGCGGGTCGATGCCGGTGCCGCGGCTCTTGCTCATCTTCTCGCCCGAGACGGTGATGAAGCCGTGCACGTTGACCTGGTTGGGCGTCTTGCGGCCGCTGAACTGCAGCATCGCGGGCCAGAACAGCGTGTGGAAGTAGACGATGTCCTTGCCGATGAAGTGCACCTGCTCGACCGAGGGGTCGGCCACGAAGTCGTCGAAGCTCTGCGTGGTGCGCGACGCCTCGTGCCAGTGGTTCGCGGCCTGGCCCTTGTCGAAGTGGTTCTTCAGGCTCGCGAGGTAGCCCACCGGCGCGTCGAGCCACACGTAGAAGTACTTGCCCGGCGCATCGGGGATCTCGATGCCGAAATAGGGCGCCTCGCGCGAGATGTCCCAGTCGGCCATGCCCGCCTCGAACCACTCGCTGGCCTTGCGGGCCATCTCGGGCTGCAGCTTGCCGTCCTGCGTCCAGGTCTTGAGGAAGTCGACCACCTTCGGGTCCGACAGCTTGAAGAAGAAATGCTCCGAGCTGCGCAGCTCGGGTGCCGCGCCGGTCAGCGTGGAGTAGGGGCTGATGAGCTCGGTCGGGGAGTAGACGCTGCTGCACACCTCGCAGCTGTCGCCGTACTGGTCCTTGGCGTGGCAGGTCGGGCATTCGCCCTTGATGTAGCGGTCGGGCAGGAACATGCCCTTCACCGGGTCGTAGAACTGCTCGATGGTGCGCGTGGCGATCATGCCGCCGGCCTTGAGCTTCCTGTAGATGCCCTGGGCGAGCTCGGTGTTCTCGGGGCTGTCGGTCGAGTGCCAGTTGTCGAAGCGGATGTGGAAGCCGTCCAGGTACTCCTTGCGGCCCGCGGCGATCTCGCCGACGAATTCCTGCGGCGTCTTGCCGGCCTTCTCGGCCGCGATCATGATCGGCGCGCCATGCGCGTCGTCCGCTCCCACGAAGTGCACCATGTGCCCCTGCATGCGCTGGAAGCGCACCCAGATGTCGGCCTGGATGTATTCCATGATGTGGCCCACGTGGAACTTGCCGTTGGCGTAGGGCAGGGCGGTGGTGACGAAGATTTTGCGCTGGGACATATCGCGAGGGCGCTTTCGGGGGAGATCAGGAACAGGGCTGGCCCGGGTGCGGCGTGGCCGCCGGGGCCGGCGGAAGGACATGCATTTTAGGTGGCGGGCTATAGTCGTTGCGCCAACCCGGAGTTCCGCCGTGATCACCGCCTACGAAATCACCCTCGCCCAGGCCGCCGACGCCAGGGAGATCGCGGAGCTGTCCCGCGATGCGATCGAGCGGGGCCTGTCCTGGCGCTGGACCGAGCGCCGCGTGATGCGCGCCATCCGCAGCGAAGAGACCAACGTGGCGGTGGCGCGCCGCGACGGTGCGATCCTCGGCTTCGCGATCATGCAGTACGGCGATGACGAGGCCCACATCGTGCTCTTCGCCGTGCGGGCCCCGCACCGGCGCCAGGGCGTCGGGTCGGCGCTTCTGGCCTGGCTCGAAGCCACCGCCGCCGTGGCCGGCATGCGCGCGATACGGCTCGAGGCGCGCATCGGCAATGCCCCGGCCAAGGCGTTCTACCGGCGGCACGGCTTCACGGAATGCGGATCCAGCCCGGGCTATTACGAGGACGTGGAAGACGCGGTGCGGATGGTCAAGCGGCTGGGCCCGGCGCCTTGACCACGTCCCGCGCGGACTGGCCGCGCTTCCACCCGAAGAACCGGCGGATCTCGTCGCGCTGCGCCATCGCGTCCGAGCGCCCGAGCGCGATCAGTTCGCGCGTGAAGGCCTTCTCGAACAGCAGGTAGCTCGCGAGCGCCGCGCCCTTGAGTTCTTCCGCGGCGCGCGGCATCGAGGGCTCGCCGAGCAGGCTGCGCACCGCGGGCGGCAGCGCGTGCGCGTGCCGCGCGGCGATCAGGTCCACGCGCTGCGAGGGCGCGATCAGCAGCAGCTCGACGTGCCGCAGCGTGGTGCGATGGCGCTCCTCGAGCGGGATCAGCGACAGCGTCGCGTTGATGCGGCGCACGCGCTCGACATCGGCCGTGAGCGAATCCAGGAAGATGCTCGACAGCGTGTGCCCCGCGATCTGCGCGAGCGAGGGGTAGCCGCTGAGCGCGTTCGGCGCCAGCCTGGCCTGGGGCTCCTGCACGCGGCCCGAGCCGATCGCGAGCACGCGCCGCGCGCCCAGGTGGATGGCTGCCGAGAGCGGGGCCGACTGCCGCATCGAACCGTCGCCGAAGTATTCGACGTGGCTGCCCATGTCGAGCGGCGTCGCCGGGAACACGAAAGGAATGGCGGACGACGCGAGCAGGTGATCGTGGGTGATGCGCACCGGCACCGCCATGCGCTTGGAGCGCACCCACGGCTGCTGCTGCGGGCCGGCCTGGAAGAAGGTCACGTGTTCGCCCGATCCGTAGCTCGACGCGGTCACCGCCAGCGCGTCGAGGCAGCCCCTCGCCATCAGCTCGTCGAGCCGCTGCAGCGGCACCATCTGCGCCAGCACCTGGCGCAGCGGCGTGTTGTCGAGCAGCGAGCGCAGGCCGCTGCGCCGCCACCTGGCGATGAGCCAGCCCGCCGACAGCAGCCGCGCCCAGGGCGCGTCGCTGCGCACCACGCTCAGCGCGTCGGCGCGGTAGACCTGCCCGGGGCCGAGGCCGGACCACGCCCGCCCGATCATGCGCACCGTGGCCTCGAAGTCGTCGGCCCCGCAGGCGAGGGCGGCGGCGTTGATCGCGCCGGCCGACGTGCCGGTGATGATCTGGAAGGGATTGAAGCGCGACCGTTCGCCGGCGCTGCGCCGCAGCCGGCCGATGGCCTGCAGCACGCCCACCTGGTAGGCAGCGCGTGCGCCGCCGCCGGTCAGGACCAGCCCGACGGGCGAGGTGTCAGTGCGAGGCGGATCGGTGGGGGCGGCGAAAGGCATGCGCTGGGCGCAAGCGTACCCCGTCCCGGCGGTTCAGGACTCGAACAGCGCCGCGGAATCGTCGGCCAGCGCCCGTTCCACCACCTCGCGCGTCAAGGTCGGCGCGAACGATTCGATGAAGGCATGCACGTAGCCGCGCAGGTAGCCACCACGCCGCACCGCGAGCTTGGTCAGGTGGATGCCGAACAGTTCGCCCGCGTCGAGCGCGCGCAGCTGCGTGTCGCGCTCGGCCTCGTAGGCGATGCCCGCGACGATGCCCACGCCCATGCCCAGCTGCGCATAGGTCTTGATGACGTCCGCATCCATGGCGGTGAGCACGATGTTGGGGGCGAGTCCCTGCTCCTCGAAGGCCTTGTCGATGCGCGTGCGGCCCGTGAAGCCCGTGTCGTAGGTGATGAGCGGATACCGCGTGAGCGCCTCGAGCGTGAGCGTTTCCTGGAGCAGCGGATGCCCCGGCGGCACCACCACCGAATGGGTCCAGCGGTAGCAGGGCAGCGCGACGAGCTGCGGATAGTCGCCCAGTGCCTCGGTCGCGATGCCGACGTCGACCTCGCCGTCGAGCAGCATCTGGGCGATGTGCTTGGGCGAGCCCTGGTGCAGGTGCAGCTTGACGTTCGGGAATTGCGCCCGGAATTCCTGCACTGCCACCGGCAGCGCGTAGCGCGCCTGGGAGTGCGTGGCGGCCACCGAGAGCAACCCGGTCTGCCGCGCGACGAACTCCTGGCCGGCGAGCTTCAGGTTGGCGCTTTCGAGCAGCATGCGCTCGATGATCGGCAGCACATGGTCGCCGGGCTCGGTCAGCCCGGTGAGCCGCTTGCCGGCGCGCACGAAGA
The DNA here is from genome assembly GCA_017744285.1 of Variovorax sp. Lineage (GTDB taxonomy): Bacteria > Pseudomonadota > Gammaproteobacteria > Burkholderiales > Burkholderiaceae_C > Variovorax. The sequence goes on along the minus strand of JAGIBP010000003.1, from coordinate 124,241 downwards.
GCTCGATGCCCAGCTCTTCCTCGAGTTCGCGGATCTGCCGGCTGACGCCCGGCTGGGAGGTGTGAAGCTGATGAGCGACTTCGGTCAGGTTGAAGCCGCAGCGCACGGCCTCGCGCACCGAGCGCAACTGTTGGAAATTCATGAGGGCTTCATTGTCCCGAGCGGCGCCCCTTTCGCGAACGAACGAATCGTTGGTTCCAAATGGGGAAATGATCTTTGGCCCGATGGGGACGGTGAACAGGCTCTAGACTCGCTGCATTCAGGAGTGACCCCATGACAGTGACACAAGAGGCGCTCGCCAGCGCGCTCCGATCGGTGCAGGACCCCAACACCGGCAAGGATTTCGTCAGTACCAAGGCGTTGAAGAACGTCCAGATCCAGGGTGGAGACGTGGCCTTCGACATCGAGCTCGGCTACCCCGCCAAGAGCCAGGTGCCCGAGATCCGCAAGGCGCTGGTGGCGGCGGCCAAGGCGGTGCCGGGCGTCGGGAACGTCTCGGTCAACGTCGCCACGAAGGTGATCAGCCACGCGGTGCAGCGCGGCGTGCAGCTCATGCCCAACGTGAAGAACATCATCGCGGTGGCGTCGGGCAAGGGCGGCGTGGGCAAGAGCACCACCGCGGCCAACCTCGCGCTGGCCCTGGCGGCCGAGGGCGCGAAGGTGGGCCTGCTCGATGCCGACATCTACGGCCCGAGCCAGCCGATGATGCTGGGCATCGACCGCCGCCCCGAGAGCGAGGACGGCAAGACCATGGAGCCGCTCGAGAACCACGGCGTGCAGGTGATGTCGATCGGTTTCCTGGTCGACCAGGACGAGGCCATGATCTGGCGCGGCCCGATGGCCACGCAGGCGCTCGAACAGCTCCTGCGGCAGACCAACTGGAAGGACCTGGACTACCTGATCGTCGACATGCCGCCCGGCACCGGCGATATCCAGCTCACGCTCTCGCAGCGCGTACCGATGACCGGCGCGGTGATCGTCACCACGCCGCAGGACATCGCGCTGCTCGACGCCAAGAAGGGCATCAAGATGTTCGAGAAGGTCGGCGTGCCGATCCTCGGCATCGTCGAGAACATGGCGGTGCACGTGTGCTCCAACTGCGGCCACGTCGAGCACATCTTCGGCGCCGAAGGCGGCAGGAAGATGGCCGAGCAATACCAGATGGAGTACCTCGGCGCGCTGCCGCTGGACATCAACATCCGCCTGCAAGCCGACAGCGGCAAGCCCACGGTGGTGGCCGACCCGGATGGCGAGGTGGCCGGCATCTACAAGGCGGTCGCGCGCCGCGTGGCGGTGGGCATCGCCGAGAAGGCGAAGGACTTCTCCGCCAAGTTTCCGACCATCACGGTGAGCAAGAACACCTGAGGCAGCCGCTGCGCGCATGAACCTGCTTGCCTCGATGCGGTACCTCGTCGCGCTCGACGAGCACCGCCACTTCGGACGCGCCGCCGAGGCCTGCCACATCACCCAGCCGGCGCTGTCGAACGCACTGCGCGCGCTGGAGGCCGAGTACGGCGTGGTGATCGTGCGGCGCGGTCGAGCCTATGTCGGCCTCACGCACGAGGGCGAGCGCGTGCTGGCCACGGCTCAGCGCATGTTGCGCGAGAGCGAGGTGCTGCAGCAGGAGCTGCGCAGCCAGGAAAGCCATCCCTGCGGCCGCCTGCGCATGGCGGCGGTGCCCACGGCGATTCCGATGCTGGCGCGCTTCGCCGCGCTGCTGCAGCATCGGCATCCGGGCATCGTGCCCTCGGTGCTCACGATGAGTTCGCAGGAGCTCGAAACCGGCCTCGAAAGCCTCTCCCTCGACCTGGCCCTGGGCTACACCGAGCGCATGCACCTGCGCGGCGTGAAGCTCGACGCCTGGCCGCAGAGCATCGAGCACTACTACCTTCTGCGGCGCGCGAGCCGGCGCGCCGAGGACACGCTGCGCATCGGCAAGCCCGTCACCTGGGCCGAGGCGGCCGCGCGTCCGCTGTGCCTGCTGACGGCCGACATGCACAACCGGTTCATCGTCGAACAGGCCTTCCGCGCGGCGGGCGCGCAGGTGTCGCCCGCGATCGAGACCAATTCGGTCCTGACGCTGGTGCTCGGCGTGGTCGCGGGCGATGTCTCCAGCGTGCTGCCCGGCGCGATGGTGGCGGCGGTGCGCGACCACCGCGAGCTCGAGGCGCTGCCGCTGGTGTCCCCCGACGTGAAGACGCCGATCGGCTTCATGACCCAGCAGGGCGTGCGGCCCTCGCGGGCGCTCGAGGCGGCGCTGGCCCTGCTGCAGACGCCACAGTGGCGCGAACAGGTCGAGCGGCACAGCGGGACGCTCGGCGCCTGAAGGCGCGGCGGGGGGCCGGCCTCCATTTCTTTCCTGAATGGCTGGATTTCGCGATCCAATTTGACGATCCGGCGCGGGGCCGTCCACACTCGCCGTGTCTGGAGACGGGCTTCAGGCGAAAGAAGTGAACCATGAGGCGGCGCCCCGAGACAGGCGCCCGAAGGCCCAGGCAAATGCAGTACCCAGGCACAGAACAGATCAGGGAAGTCCCCATCGCCACGCCCGAGCAGCTGCGCGATCGCATCCGCCGCAAGAGCAAGCTCAAGGGGCGCCAGCCCGAGGCCTCCTCCCTGCAGCAAGTGAGCGAACTGATCGGCCCGGCGCCGGGCGACGGCCACCCGCGCGAGCTGCTGATCGAGTACCTCCACAAGATCAACGACGCGCATGGCTGCCTGCACGACCACCACCTGGTCGCGCTCGCGAAGCTCATGAACATCCCGATGGCGGAGGTGTTCGAGGTCGCGACCTTCTATCACCACTTCGAGGTGGTCCGCGGCAACGACGCCGCGCCGGGCCTCACGGTGCGCGTGTGCGAGAGCCTCGCGTGCGAGATGGCCGGCGCCGGGGACCTGCTCGCGCGCCTGCCCGCGCTGCTCGGCCAGGCCGGGCGCGGCGACGTGCGCGTCATCCCGGCGCCGTGCATCGGCCGCTGCGAGCAGGCGCCCGCCGTGGCGGTGCACCAGCGCGCGGTACCGCAGGCCACGGCCGAGCGGGTGCTGGCGACGGTGCTTTCGGGCGAATCGCTGCGGGCGCAGCCGCCGGGCGCCGCGAGGCCGGTCGCGCGCTTCGAGCCCTCGGAAGTGGCCGAGCGCAGCGTCTCGCCGCCGCCGCACGCCATCGAGGTCCATCCGGCCGCAACCGACTACGCCACCTACCGCGCCAACGGCGGCTACCAGCTCGCCGCCGCGCTGGTGGGCAACGAGAAGGAAGCCGAGACCGTGATCCGCGCCATGGAGAACTCGGGGCTGCGCGGCCTGGGTGGCGCGGGCTTCCCGACCGGGCGCAAGTGGCGCATCGTGCGCGACCAGCCGGCGCCCCGGCTCATGGCGGTCAACATCGACGAGGGCGAGCCCGGCACCTTCAAGGACCGCGTCTACCTCGAACGCGACCCGCACCGCTTCCTCGAAGGCGTGCTGATCGCCGCGCACATCGTGGGCGTCGACGCCTGCTGGCTGTACCTGCGCGACGAATACCACGACGCCCGCGAACTGCTGGCTGCCGAGCTTGCGAAACTGCAGGCCGACCCGCCGTGCCCGTTGCCGCGCATCGAGCTGCGGCGCGGCGCCGGCGCCTACATCTGCGGCGAGGAGTCCGCGATGATCGAAAGCATCGAAGGCAAGCGCGGCGAGCCGCGCATGCGTCCGCCCTACATCGCGCAGGTGGGGCTCTTCGGGCGGCCGACGCTGGAGCACAACTTCGAGACGCTCTACTGGGTGCGCGACATCGTGCAGAAGGGCCCGCAATGGTTCGCCGGCTTCGGCCGCCACGGCCGCCAGGGGCTGCGCAGCTTCAGCGTGAGCGGGCGCGTGAAATCGCCGGGCGTCAAGCTCGCGCCGGCCGGCATCACGGTGCAGGAACTGATCGACGAATACTGCGGCGGCATGCTGGAGGGCCACACGCTCTACGCCTACCTGCCCGGCGGGGCCTCGGGCGGCATCCTGCCGGCGCGCATGAACGACATTCCGCTGGACTTCGACACGCTGCAGCCGCACGGCTGCTTCATCGGCTCGGCGGCGGTGATGGTGCTGAGCCAGCAGGACCGGGCGCGCGACGCGGCGCTCAATGTGATGCGCTTCTTCGCGCACGAGAGCTGCGGCCAGTGCACGCCCTGCCGCGTCGGCACCGCCAAGGCGGCGGCGCTCATGGAAGCGCCCGTGTGGGACAGCGCGACGCTCGAAGACCTCGCGCAGGTCATGGGCGATGCGTCCATCTGCGGATTGGGGCAGGCTGCACCCAATCCGATCCGCTGCATCCAGGCGTATTTCCCCCAGGAGGTCCAATGAGCGGCCCCATCGCATTTCAGCTCGACGGCAGGTCGGTGCAGGCCTTCGAGGGCGAGACCATCCTGAAGGCCGCCGAGCGCCACGGCGTCGACATTCCCCACCTGTGCTTCAAGGACGGCCTTCGACCCGACGGCAACTGCCGCGCCTGCGTGGTCGAGGTGAAGGGCGAACGCACGCTCGCCCCGAGCTGCTGCCGCACCGTCGCGGCCGGCATGGAGGTGCAGACGAGCAGCGAGCGCGCCGTGAAGAGCCAGAAGATGGTGGTCGAGATGCTGCTGTCCGACATGCCCGACCAAGGCTACAAGTGGATCGGCGACGACGCCGCGCGGCCGCACGGCGAACTCAGCGACTGGGCCGCGAGGCTCGGCGTCGCGGTGCGCCCCGAACTGAAGGCGCTGCGCCGCGAGCAGCCGGCGGCCGATGTCTCGCACCCGGCGATGGCGGTGAACCTCGACGCCTGCATCCAGTGCAACCGCTGCGTGCGCGCCTGCCGCGAGGAGCAGGTCAACGACGTGATCGGCTATGCGCTGCGCGGGCACGATTCGAAGATCGTGTTCGACCTCGACGACCCGATGGGCGACAGCACCTGCGTGGCCTGCGGCGAATGCGTGCAGGCCTGCCCGACCGGCGCGCTGATGCCCAAGAGCCACATCGGCGCGCAGTCGGTCGACCGCAAGGTGGATTCGGTGTGCCCGTTCTGCGGCGTGGGCTGCCTGATCACCTACAACGTGAAAGACGAGAGGATCGTCAGCGTCGACGGCCGCGACGGCCCGGCCAACCACGGCCGGCTGTGCGTGAAGGGGCGCTTCGGCTTCGACTACGCGCACCATCCGCAGCGGCTCACGAAGCCGCTCATCCGCAAGCCCGGGGTGCCCAAGACCTTCGATGATGCGCCGCGCCCCGGCGACTGGAGCGACGCCTTCCGCGAAGCGAGCTGGGACGAGGCGCTCGCGCTCGCCGCCGGCAAGCTCAAGGATCTGCGCGACACGCACGGCAACAAGGCGCTGGCCGGCTTCGGCTCCGCCAAGGGCAGCAACGAGGAGGCCTACCTGTTCCAGAAGCTGGTGCGCACCGGCTTTCGCAGCAACAACGTCGACCACTGCACGCGGCTGTGCCATGCGTCGAGCGTGGCGGCCCTGCTCGAAGGCGTGGGCTCGGGCGCGGTGAGCAACCCCGTCAACGACGTGGAGCACGCGGAGCTGATCTTCGTGATCGGCTCGAACCCGACCGCGAACCATCCCGTGGCCGCCACCTGGATGAAGAACGCGGCCAGGCGCGGCGCGAAGATCGTGCTCGCCGACCCGCGCCGTACCGAGCTCGGCCGGCAGGCGTGGCGCACCTTGCAGTTCAAGCCCGACACCGACGTCGCGATGCTCAATGCGCTCATCCATGCGGTGATCGACGAGGGGCTGGTCGACGAGGCCTTCATCCGCGAACGCGCCAGCAACTTCGAGGCGCTGCGCGAGAACGTGAAGGGCTACAGCCCCGAGGCGATGGCGCCGATCTGCGGCATCCCGGCCGAGACGCTGCGCGAGGTGGCGCGCGCCTTCGCGACCGCCCGGGGCGCGATGATCCTCTGGGGCATGGGCGTGAGCCAGCACGTGCACGGCACCGACAACGCGCGCTGCCTGATCGCGCTGGTGACCGTCACCGGCCAGATCGGCAAGCCCGGCTCCGGCCTGCATCCGCTGCGCGGCCAGAACAACGTGCAGGGGGCGAGCGACGCGGGGCTGATCCCGATGATGTTTCCCAACTACCAGCGCGTCGACGACGCCGGCGCGCATGCGTGGTTCGAGAAGTTCTGGGGCGTGCCGCTCGACGAGACCCCCGGCTACACGGTGGTCGAGATCATGCACAAGGCGCTCGCGCCCGACGACGATCCGCACAAGGTGCGCGGCATGTACATCATGGGCGAGAACCCGGCCATGAGCGACCCCGACCTGAACCACGCGCGCCATGCGCTGGCGAGCCTCGAACACCTCGTGGTGCAGGACATCTTCATGACCGAGACCGCATGGCTCGCCGACGTGGTGCTGCCCGCGAGCGCCTGGCCCGAGAAGGCCGGCACCGTGAGCAACACCGACCGCATGGTGCAGCTCGGCAAGCGGGCGCTGAATCCGCCCGGCGATGCGAAACCCGACCTCTGGATCATCCAGCAGATGGCCAGGGGCATGGGCTTGCCCTGGCGCTACGAGGGCCCGGAATCCGGCGTCGCCGCGGTGTACGAGGAAATGCGCCAGGCCATGCATGCGGCGATCAGCGGCATCCGCTGGGAGCGCCTGGAGCGCGAGTCGAGCGTGACCTATCCGTGCCTGAGCGAGGACGACCCGGGCCAGCCGATCGTCTTCGTCGACAACTTTCCCACCGCCGACGGCCGCGTGAAGCTGGTGCCGGCCGACATCATCCCGGCCGCCGAGCGCCCCGACGCGGAGTACCCCTTCGTGCTCATCACCGGCCGCCAGCTCGAGCACTGGCACACCGGCAGCATGACGCGCCGCGCGAGCGTGCTCGATGCGCTGGAGCCGATGGCGACCGCGTCGATGAACCAGGCCGACCTCGAGGCGAGGGGGCTGCAGGCCGGCGACGTGATCACCATCCGGTCGCGGCGCGGCGAAGTCGCGATCCACGTGCGCCGCGACGACGGCACGCCGCACGGCGCGGTCTTCGTGCCCTTTGCCTACTACGAGGCGGCGGCCAACCTGATGACCAACGCGGCGCTCGATCCCTTCGGCAAGATCCCCGAGTTCAAGTACTGCGCGGTCCGCATCGAGCGAGGCGGCGTGCCGATGGCGGCGGCAGGTTACGGAACCGGCGCGACGGGCGACAATGCGCTCCAGCCATGGACAGCATCGACCTGATCAAGACGTTCCGCGAAGTCGCCTCCCAAGGAAGCTTTTCCCGAGCCGCGAGCAAGCTCGACGTCTCCAAGGCCACGGTCAGCAAGTACATCGCCGAGCTCGAAACCCGGCTCGGCGTGCGGCTGCTCAACCGCTCCACGCGCGCGGTGAGCCTCACCGACGCCGGCTCGCTGCTGCTGGAGCGCAGCAAGCCGATGATGGAAATGTTCGAGGACACGCAGGCCGAGGTGCAGGAGCACGCGAGCCGCCCGACCGGGCGACTGCGCATCTCGGCACCGCTGGGCGCGGGGCAGGGCGATCTGCCGAGGCTGATCGGCGAGTTCATGGGCCATTACCCGGACGTGAGCATCACCCTGCACCTGACCAACCGCAACCTCGACATGGCCGAGGAGGGGATCGATCTCTCGCTGCACTTCGGCCCCGTGGAGGACGAGAACCTGATCGTGCGCAAGCTGGCCCGCCGCAGCCTCGTGGTGTGCGCTTCGCCGGCGTACTGGAAGAAGCATGGCAAGCCGACCCATCCGCGCGAACTCGCCGCGCACGAGGCGCTGACGCACTCGCGCATGGGGCTGCATCCGCAGTGGCGCTTCGAGGTCGACGGCGAACCCTTCGACGTGGCCGTGAAGTCGCGCATGGACGCGACGGAGGCGGCGCCGCTCATCCAGGTCGCGACCATGGGGTTCGGCGTGATCTACCTGCCCGAGATGCTGGTGCAGCCCTATATCGACCAGGGCGAACTGGTGCCGGTGCTGCAGTCGTACGCACGCAGCGACATGTGGTTCTCGGCCGCCTACCTCCAGCGCCGACACAACAGCGCCGCACTGCGTGCCCTGCTCGATTTCTTCGACATGCGCTTCAGCCGGGCGGCCAAGGCCGGGCGCTGAGCGGCGGACCCGGCGGGGCGCGGCGCGCACGCATCCGATTCGCCATCTCGTGAAGGAATACCGACGACTGACAGTCGCCGCGTGAAATGCGCGGGATTAAGCCTTCTGTTTCTGTCTTTCGATGACGACTTGCCGGCCTAAGCTCCAAAGCAAGTCAAACGAATTACAGGAACTGGCATGGCAAGACTGATCATCCTGGCCCGGAACAACAGCGCGCGGCAGGTCAACCTCGGGGCGCCCATCACCACCATCGGACGTTCTCATTCCAACAACGTGTGCCTCGACAGCGATCGGGTGAGCCGCTACCACGCGGTCATCCAGTGGACCGGCCAGCGCTACCTGATCACCGACATGGGCAGCCGCAACGGCACGTATGTGAACCAGGAGCGCGTTCGGGCGCAGGAGCTGAACAACGGCGACACGATCCTCATCGGCGACTGCCAGCTGCGCTTCCTGTGCAGCAGCCGGGCGTCCGCGTCTGTCGATGCGCTGAAGCTCCTGCCGGCGACGGACGACTTCCTTCAACTCGCGCCGGCCCGCTGATCGCGCCGACCCAGGGCCGCACCGCCGCGGCGGGATCAGGCGGCGACGCGGGCCTCGGCGCGGGCCGGGACCATCGGCTGGGACGTCATCGGGGCAGCGGCCCGCGGACGGCGTTCGCTGATCAGGCGGGCCGCCAGCTGCGCGGCCATTTCCAGCTTCTTGAGGTCGCGCGCCTCGACCGCCGGGTCGGGGTGGAAGCTGAACGCGTAGAGCGTGCCGTAGGTCGTCCCATTGGCGAGCACCACGGGCGCGCTCAGGTAACAGCCCGCCGGGACGCGGGCGCTCAATACCTGCCGGCAGAACGCCAGTTCCAGCGGCTCGGCCTGTTCGTCGATGAACTGGGCGCGCTGGCCCGGCTGCGAGCGGCGCGACACCCGCTGGCCGTCGACCACCTCGCACGCGAAGGCGGCGTCCATGCCCTGCTGCTCGCGCAGCAGTTTCAGCACCTGGTGGACGCTGGGATCGATGAGCGGATCGCACACGTCCGCCGTTGCAATGAGCAGGTCGGAGACCTGGACTTCGAGGGCGCCCGGGGCGAAGTCGAGTTCGTAGTAGCTCATGTGCAAGACTCTTGTTACTTTGTGTGAATGACTCCATTGGAGCGCATAACACCCCCATTCCTTAAAAATGAGAACTTAGGTTTAAGAATTTATGACGACTTTGTCACAAAAGTACTACAGCGGAAGCGTGCGGAGCCGAACCTGGTCCCGAATCCCCGCAACCGCCTGTTGATTGCGCCGCATCGGCTATCGTTTGACGCATGGCGTCCCCAGAAACTCAGCATGCAGCCGGTCCGGTCCCGCCGCTCGACGTCGCGGTGGTGATGCGTCGCGAGCGGCTGCACGGCCCCTCCAGCCACTGGCAGCCGTGGCGCTGGGTGCTCGACGACGTGGTGCCCGACGAGCCCGGCTTCGGCCGCGCGCCGCGTCTGCTGCACGACGGCGAGGAAGTGCAGCGCTGGCTCCATCCGGGCTTCCAGGTCGAACTGTTCCGCGACGAGGCCGAGGGCTACCACCTGAACGTGTCCTCGCCGGCGCCGTGCTGGTTCGTGCTCTGGCGCATGGAAGAAACGCCCGGCCTGGCGCCGGAGCCCATCCCGCGGCCGGTGATCGTGACCCTGAGCTATTCCGAGGCCGGGCGCTGGCTCGACGCCCAGGAGACCGTGGAGCAGATTGCCGCCCCCCCGGAGGTCGTGGACTGGCTGCGCGCCTTCGTCGACGAGCACTACGTGGTCGAACCCAAGCGCCGCAAGCGGCCCGAGAGCTTCCGGCCCCTCATGGACCGCTTCGGCAATGCGGCGACCGTCTCCACCGAGAAGAAGCGCGGCCGGGGAGCCGGCGATGTCTGACGGCTTCTTCGACCGCTGGTCGCGCCGCAAGCAGCAGGCGCGCGCGGGCGAGGTGCCGGCCGAGCCGGCCCCGCCGCAGCCCGATGCCCCTGCGCTGCGACCGCCTGCCGAGGCCGCCCCCGGCGCGGCCGACGCACGGCCTGCGGCCGCGCCCGGGGAGGCGCCGCCCCTCACGCTCGCGGACGTGCAGGTGCTGGCGCCCGACGCGGACTTCAGTCCCTTCGTCGCCAAGGAGGTGGCGCCCGAGGTCCGCAACGCGGCCTTCCGCAAGCTCTTCTCCGACCCGCACTTCAATGTGATGGACGGGCTGGACGTGTATATCGACGACTATTCCAAGCCCTCGCCGTTGCCCGAGAGCGTGCTGCGCCAGATGGCCAGCGCGAAGTTCCTGAACCTCTTCGACCAAGACCCCGCGCACCCTGAAGAAACTCCGGGGGACGATGGCTTGTCCATCGTGGCAAAGTCCGAAGGTCCCGGAGACCTTTCCAGCCCGCCGCCTGCCAGCGAGCAGCCGGCCAGCCAAAAGACGGATGACCAAGACACTGATCTGCGACTGCAACCAGACGATGCCCCTCGAGCCGAAGATGCTCGGGGCCGCGCTGACTGAAACCCTGCCCCTGCATTCGGCGCTGTGCCGCCGCGAGGCGCCTGCCTTCCAGCGTGCGATCCAGTCGGGCGACGACGTGGTGGTCGCCTGCACGCAGGAAAAGAGGCTGTTCGGAGAACTCGCGCAGCAAACGCCCGGAGCCGTCTCGCCGCTCCGCTTCGTCAACATCCGCGAGACCGGCGGATGGAGCCGCGATGCGAAGAGCGCCGGCCCCAAGATCGCCGCGCTGCTCGCGGCGGCGGCGCTGCCGGAACCCGATCCCGTGGCGACCGTGGGCTACGCGAGCCAGGGCCGCCTCCTGATCGTCGGGCCGCTGGACCGGGCCGAGCAGGCGGCGGCCCTGGTGGCCGATGCGCTCGACGTGACGATCTTCTCGCAAGGGCCGGGCGCCGCCGGCGGTGCGCAGGAGCGCCGCTGGCCCGTGATGGCGGGGCGCATCGACGCGCTGGCCGGCTGGCTCGGCGCGTTCAATCTTCGGTGGACGCAGGACAACGCGATCGACCTGGACCTGTGCACGCGCTGCAACGCCTGCGTGGCGGCCTGTCCGGAGCAGGCGATCGGCCTCGACTACCAGATCGATGCCGCCCGATGCACCGCGCACCGCGATTGCGAACGCGCATGCACGGTGGCCGGCGCGATCCGCTTCGACCGCCCACCCGTGTCGCACGACGCCGCCTTCGACCTCGTGCTCGACCTCGGCGCCGCGCCGCGCATCGACTGGCACGCGCCGCCGCAGGGCTACTTCCATCTGGCGGGCGGCCTGGCCCACCCCAAGGCGGCTCAGACCTTGCTGCGCCTGCGCGAGCTGGTGGGCGAGTTCGAGAAGCCGAAGTTCTTCGACTACCGGCAGAAGCTGTGCGCCCACAGCCGCAACGAGGTGGTCGGGTGCAACGCCTGCGTCGAAGTGTGCTCGGCCCACGCGGTGACCAGCGACAAGGCGCGCCAGCGCATCGTCGTCAACCCGAACCTGTGCGTCGGCTGCGGCGCCTGCACCACCGTGTGCCCGACGGGCGCGCTCGGCTACACCTATCCGCGCACGCCGGACCAGGGCCGCAAATTGCGCACGCTGCTGGCGGCCTATGCGGCCGCGGGCGGCCGTCATGCGGCGCTGCTGCTGCACAGCGACGAGGGCGGCCGCGCGCTCGTCGAGCAGCTCGGCCGCGAAGCCAGGCTCGGCAGGGCGCACGGCGTTCCGGCCCACGTGATCCCGGTCTCGATCTTCCATGCGGCGAGCACCGGCATCGACCTGTGGCTCGGCGCGGTGGCGTTCGGCGCGTCGCAGGTGTGCGTGCTGCTGACCGGCGAGGAAGCGCCGCAGTACGTCGCCGCGCTCAAGTCGCAGGCCGGGATCGCGCAGGCCCTGCTGCACGGGCTGGGCTACACGGGCACGCACTTCCGGCTCATCGATGCGGCTTCGGCGATGGACCTGGACGCTGCGCTGGCGGCGAACGACACGCGCCAACGGGTGCCGTCGCAGGCGGCGCGCTTCGCGGTCGGCGCGGACAAGCGCAGCACGCTCGAACTGGCGCTGGATCACCTCATGGATGAGGCGCCGGCGCTGAAGCCTCCGGCGGACCCAGCGGCGCTCGCGATCCCGCTGCCGAAGGGCGCGCCCTTCGGCGCGATCGCCGTGGACACGAACAAGTGCACCCTGTGCCTGGCCTGCGTCGGCGCTTGCCCGGCGAGCGCGCTGCAGGACAACCGCGATGCGCCGCAATTGCGCTTCATCGAAAAGAACTGCGTCCAGTGCGGCCTGTGCGAGACCACCTGCCCCGAGGATGCGATCACCCTGGTGCCGCGCCTGCTCGCGTCGCCGGCACGCAAGCAGCCGGCGGTGCTCGCCGAGGCGAAGCCCTGGGCCTGCGTGCGATGCGGCAAGCCCTTCGGCACGCAGAAGGCCATCGAAGCCATGCTGGGCAAGCTGGCCGGCCACGCGATGTTCCAGGGCGACGCGCTGGAACGCCTCAAGATGTGCAGCGACTGCCGGGTCATCGACCTCTTCAGCGCGCAGGACGAAATGAAGATCACCCGCCCATGAGCAGCAGCCCCACCTTTCCCGCCACCTCGGCCCTGGACGAAGAAGTCGCCCGGGCGGAGCTCTACGGCCTGCTGGCGCGGCTCTGGTATGCCGCACCGGACGCCGAACTGCTCGACGCCTTCGCGGTCGCGCCCACCGAAGCGCCCGCGGCGGGTGCCTTTCTGGAAGAACCGTGGCGCGAGATGGTTGGTCTCGCGCGCCGCATGGATGCCGCCGCGCTGAACGAGGAATACGACGCGCTCTTCGGCGGCATCGGCAAGCCGGAGGTGTTCCTGTTCGGCTCCCACTACCTGAGCGGCTTCCTCAACGACAAGCCGCTCGCGAAGCTGCGCAACGACCTCGATGCGCTCGGCCTGGCCCGCGTCGAGGCCGTGCCCGAGACCGAGGACCACGTCGCATGCCTCTTCGAGGTCATGCGCTACCTGATCGCGGGCGACGATGCCGCCGTGTCGAACCTGACCCGCCAGCAGGCCTTCTTCTCGACCCACGTGCAGCCTTGGCTGCCGGCCCTGTGCGATGCCGTCTCGGCGCACCCCAAGGCCCGCTTCTACGCCGCCCTGGCGGGACTGACGCGGGCCTTTGCCGAGATCGAGGCGCAGGGCTTCGACATGCTCGACTGAAGCCGGGGGAAATCTCGGACGCGCCGGATTCGAGTCTGGACTACCATCCGAACATATGTAACAGGTTTCATATCTGCCTCTTACATTTGTCTCTTACACCAAGCAGCCACTCCTGGAGTTCGCCATGCAGGACAGCCAAACCGCCGGCCCCGTGCCGTCTTCCCGTCGGGGATTCTTCGTGGGCGCCGCGACCGTCGGTGCCGCGGCCGCCGCCGTCACGGTGCTGCCGAAGGTCGCCCCGGCGCCCGATGCGCCGGCCGCCGCGCCGGAACGCCAACCTCCCGAGAAGGGCGGCGGCTATTCGCTGAGCGAGCATGTCAAGCGCTACTACCGGACCGCGTCCGCCTGAAGACGGGAGGTGAACACCATGCTACTGACCAAGAAATCGACCGGCGCCGTGCGTGACGGCGCCTCGTCCGCATCGCCTTCGCCCTTCGTGCACAGCCTTCGGCGCGGCCTCTCCAATGCGCTGCCGACCATGGACCGGCGCGCCTTCCTGCGGCGCTCGGGCCTGGGCGTCGGCGTCGGGCTCGCGGCGACCCAGCTCTCGCTCATCCGCAAGGCCCAGGCGGCCGAAGGCCGGCCGACCGCGATCGGCACCGGCAAGATCGAAGTGCGCCGCACGGTGTGCTCGCACTGCTCGGTCGGCTGCGCCTCCGATGCCGTGGTCGAGAACGGCGTCTGGGTGCGCCAGGAGCCGGTGTTCGACTCGCCGATCAACCTCGGCGCGCACTGCGCCAAGGGCGCGGCATTGCGCGAGCACGGCCACGGCGAATACCGCCTGCGCTACCCGATGAAGCTCGTGAACGGCAAGTACCAGCGCATCAGCTGGGACACCGCGCTCGACGAGATCACCGCCAAGCTCAAGGAGCTCAGCAAGGCCAGCCGGCCGGACTCGGTCTACTGGATCGGCTCCAGCAAGCACAGCAACGAGCAGTCGTACCTGCTGCGCAAGTTCGTGAGCTTCTTCGGCAGCAACAACTGCGACCACCAGGCGCGCATCTGCCACTCCACCACCGTCGCCGGCGTTGCGAACACATGGGGCTATGGCGCCATGACCAATTCGTACAACGACATGCGCAACGCCAAGGTGGCGATGTACATCGGCTCGAACGCGGCCGAGGCGCACCCGGTCAGCATGCTGCACATGCTCCACTCCAAGGAGCGCGGCTGCAAGATGATCGTGGTCGATCCGCGCTTCACGCGCACCGCGGCCAAGGCCGACGAGTACGTCCGCATCCGCTCGGGCTCGGACATCCCCTTCCTCTTCGGCATCCTGTACCACATCTTCCAGAACGGCTGGGAAGACAAGAAGTACATCAACGACCGCGTCTTCGGCATGGACGAGGTGCGTGCCGAGGTGCTGGCCAAATGGACGCCCGACAAGGTCGAGGAAGCCTGCGGCGTGAAGGAAGCGCAGGTCCTGAAGGTCGCGACCTGGCTCAACGAGAACCGGCCCGGCACCATCGTCTGGTGCATGGGCCAGACGCAGCACACCATCGGCAACGCGATCGTGCGCGCCTCGTGCATCCTGCAACTCGCGCTCGGCAACGTGGGCACCTCGGGCGGGGGCACCAACATCTTCCGCGGCCACGACAACGTGCAGGGCGCGACCGATGTCGGGCCGAACCCGGACTCGCTGCCCGGCTACTACGGCCTGACCGAAGGCTCGTGGAAGCATTTCGCGGGCGTCTGGGGCGTGGACTACGACTGGATCAAGAGCCGCTATGCCTCGCCCGCGATGATGGCCAAGCCCGGCATCACCGTATCGCGCTGGATCGACGGCGTGCTCGAGAAGAACGAACTGATCGACCAGGATTCGAACCTGCGCGGCGTCGTCTACTGGGGCCACGCGCCGAACTCGCAGACGCGCGGCCTCGAAATGAAGCGGGCCATGGACAAGCTCGACCTGCTCGTGGTGGTCGACCCCTATCCCTCCGCCACCGCCGCGATGGCGGCCATGCCGGGGCGGGCCGAGGACCTCAACCCGAATCGCGCGGTCTACCTGCTGCCGGCCTGCACCCAGTTCGAGACCAGCGGTTCGGTCACCGCGTCGAACCGCTCGCTGCAATGGCGCGAGAAGGTCATCGAGCCGCTGTGGGAAAGCCGCAGCGACCACATGATCATGCAGCAGTTCGCCGACCGACTCGGCTTCGGCAAGGAGCTGAGCAAGAACTACAAGATGCAGAAGGTCAAGGGCATGGACGAGCCCGTGCCCGACGACATCCTGCGCGAGATCAACAAGAGCTGCTGGGCCATCGGCTACACCGGCCAGAGCCCCGAGCGCCTGCAGGCGCACATGCGGAACATGGCTGCCTTCGACGTGAGCTCGCTGCGGGCCAAGGGCTCGGTCAAGGACAAGGTCAACGGCTACGACATCGCCGGCGACTATTTCGGCCTGCCGTGGCCCTGCTACGGCAACCCCGAACTCAAGCATCCGGGCTCGCCGAACCTCTACGACACCTCCAAGCACGTGATGGACGGCGGCGGCAACTTCCGTGCGAACTTCGGCGTCGAGCGCAACGGCAAGAACCTGCTCGCCGAGGACGGCTCGCATTCGCTGGGCGCGGCGATCACCACGGGCTACCCCGAACTCGACCACCTGCTGCTCAAGCGGCTCGGATGGTGGGACGAACTCACCGACGCCGAGAAGGCCAAGGCCGACGGCAAGAACTGGAAGACCGACAACTCGGGGGGCATGATCCGCGTGTTCATGAAGAACCACGGCTGCCATCCCTTCGGCAATGCCAAGGCGCGCGCCACCGTGTGGAACTTCCCGGATGCGATCCCGCAGCACCGCGAGCCGCTCTACGGCACCCGGCCCGACCTCGCCGCGAAGTACCCGACGCACGACGACAAGATGGCCTTCTGGCGGCTGCCCACGCTCTACAAGACCGTGCAGCAGCGCAACATCGCCGACAAGATCGCCGAGAAGTTCCCCTACATCATGACCTCGGGCCGGCTGGTGGAGTACGAGGGCGGCGGCGAGGAAACGCGTTCCAACCCGTGGCTCGCCGAACTGCAGCAGCAGATGTTCATCGAGATCCATCCCAAGGTCGCGGCCGAGAAGGGCATCCGCAACGGCGAGCGCGCCTGGGTCCACACGCCGACCGGCGCGCGGCTCAACGTGCAGGCGCTCGTGACCGAGCGCGTCGGGCCCGACACGGTGTTCATGCCCTTCCACTTCTCGGGTCACTGGCAGGGCGCCGACATGCTGGCCTACTACCCGCAGGGCGCGCACCCGATCGTGCGCGGCGAGGCGATCAACACCTCGACCACCTATGGCTACGACAGCGTGACCATGATGCAAGAGACAAAGACCACCGTCTGCAATATTGAACGAGCCTAAGGAACCCCCATGGCACGAATGAAATTCATCTGCGATTCCGAGCGCTGCATCGAATGCAACGGCTGCGTCACGGCCTGCAAGAACGAGAACGAGGTGCCGTGGGGCGTGAACCGCCGCCGCGTGGTCACGCTCAATGACGGGGTGCCGGGCGAGCGCTCCATCTCCGTCGCCTGCATGCATTGCTCCGACGCCCCCTGCATGGCGGTGTGCCCGGTGCAGTGCTTCTACCGTACCGAGGAAGGCGTGGTACTGCACGACAAGGACGTCTGCATCGGCTGCGGCTACTGCTCCTATGCCTGCCCCTTCGGAGCGCCCCAGTTTCCGTCGCAGGGCACCTTCGGTGCGCGCGGCAAGATGGACAAGTGCACCTTCTGCGCCGGCGGCCCCGAGGCCAACGGCTCGCAAGCCGAGTTCGAGAAGTACGGGCGCAACCGTCTCGCCGAAGGGAAGCTTCCGGCCTGCGCGGAAATGTGCTCGACCAAGGCGCTGCTCGCGGGCGATGGCGACGTGGTGGCGGACATCTTCCGCACGCGCGTGGTCCAGCGCGGCAAGGGCGCCGAAGTCTGGGGCTGGGGCACGGCCTACGGCTCGCGTCAGGCCGGAACGCCCACCAATGGAGCCAGCAAATGAAGCGTGTTCTCTGCGTATGGGCACTGGGCGCCGCCGCGCTGCTGCTTGCCGCCTGTGGCGAGAGGCCGCAGACCAACGCGCATGGCGTGCGCGTCGACAGCCCGCCTTGGTCGGGCACGGGCGCCAAGCCCAACACCGGCACTGCCTTCACGGCGCCCGGGTGGGAGCCCGGCAATCGCGATTCCTGGGAAGCGCAGCTCAAGGTGCGCAACCAGCGCCAGAACGAATACCTGCGCATCAACTGAAGCGGAGGCCGCATGAAGAACATGCTCAATGCATTGCTGGTCGCCCTGGCCCTGGGCGGCGGCCTTGCCGCGGCGCACGCTCAGGCGCCTGCCGCGCCTGCAGCGGCACCCGCGCCCGCGCAGCCCGAAGGGGGCATCCGCAGCCAGAACATCTTCGACGTCAAGCCCGATGCCAGCCAGGATCCGGGTTTCCTCGATCAGACCAATGGCGAGCGCCAGCGCGTCATGCCCGGCAACAACTCGCCCATGTGGCGCCAGGTGAGCGGTGGGGTCACCGGCTTCAGCAGCCTTCCCTTCGAGGAAGCGCCGGAGGCCGGCAACCTGATCCAGCGCTTCGTGAAATACCCCGGTTCGCTCTACACCAACGCCGGCGAGGCCTGGCGGCAGACGCGCAACAACGTGATCATCCCGTACGGCGCGGCGCTGCTGTTCGTGACGCTGCTGGCGCTCGCGATCTACTACTTCACGCGGGGTCCGATCCGCCTGCACGAACGCGAGACGGGCCGCAAGATCGAGCGCTTCACGCCCTTCGAGCGCGCCACGCACTGGTCGAACGCGATTGCCTTCGTCGTGCTCGCGGTCTCGGGCCTCGTGATGGCCTTCGGCAAGTTCTTCCTGCTGCCGGTCATCGGCGGCGCGTTGTTCGGCTGGCTCACCTATGTGTTGAAGACGGTGCACAACTTCGTCGGTCCGCTGTTCGTCGTGACAACCGCCTTCATGATCGTGACCTTCATCCGCGACAACCTGCCGCGCAAGTCGGACCTGGAATGGATGCGGCACGGCGGCGGGCTCTTCGGCGGCAAGGAGCCGCGTTCGCATCGTTTCAACGCCGGCGAGAAGCTTGTGTTCTGGGGCGGCGTCCTGTTGCTGGGCGCCTTCGTGATCGCTTCCGGGCTGTTCCTGAACAAGCTGTTGCCGGGTTTCGTCTACACGCGCGGCCAGATGCAGATCGCGCACATGATCCACGCCACGGCGACGCTCCTCATGATCGCGCTCATCATGGGGCATATCTACATCGGCACGCTGGGCATGCCAGGCGCGTACAAGGCGATGCGCGAAGGCTATGTCGACGAGACATGGGCCAAGGAGCACCACCGCCTCTGGTACGACGACATCGAAGCAGGCAAGATTCCCGCCCAGCGCAGCGCCGAAGCCCGCTCCGCCCATGCGCCGGTCGCCGGTGTCCGAGTCGAAGGAAGTCCGTCATGAAGAAATCCCTGCCTCTCCTGTGCGGCGTGCTGGCGGTCGGCCTGGCCGCCGCGCCTGGCGCGTTCGCGAAGCTGCCTGCCCCGGCCGCCACGCCCGAGGCGCAGGCCAAGGCCGCTGAGACCGCAGCCAAGGCGGCCTGGACCACCAAGGTCGAGACCTACCAGCTCTGCCGTGCGCAGGAGCGGGTCGTGGCGCACGTGAACGCGGGCCTCACCGCGGCGGGCAAGCCCGTTCCCACGCCCACGCCCACCCCTGCCTGCGCCGATCCGGGGCCCTTCGCCTTCGCCGCGCCCGAGCCGCCGAAGCCGATCGAGGCATCGGGCGCGCACTCGCCCGCGCCGACCGCCGGCTCGCCGCCGAGCACGAACCAGCCTTCGGCCGAAACACATCCCAACACCAAGTGAAACTCCCGCGCCTGACCAGGGCCCGGGCGCCGCTCACGCGCGAGGTCGAGATCATCGATGAGCACGGCGAGCATGGCATCGTCTCCATTCCCGCCGAGCGCGACCTCACCGTCTACGTCGACCGCCGCGAGCTCATCACGCTGATGACGCTCGGCGCGGAGCCCGAACTCCTCGTGCTCGGCTACCTGCTGAACCAGCGGCTGATCGAGTCGGCGACCGATGTCGAGTCGATCACGGTCGACTGGGAGGTGGGCGGCGCGGCGGTCCGCACGCGCGCCGGCATCGACCGCATCGAGGAGCGCACCGCCAAGAGGGTCGTGACCACCGGCTGCGGACAGGGCAGCGTCTTCGGCGAGCTGATGGCCGGCATCGAGCGCCTGCGGCTGCCCGACACGCGCATCACGCAGGCGCAGCTCTACGCCCTGGTCAATGCGATCCGGCTCCAGGAGAGCACCTACAAGTCCGCCGGTTCGGTGCATGGCTGCGCGCTCTTCACGCTCGACGAAGGCGGCGAGGGGGCGCGCATGCGCTGCTTCGTCGAGGATGTGGGCCGCCACAACGCGATCGACACCATCGCCGGCTGGATCGCCATGCAGGCCCCGCACGAGCTGAGCGGCGCGCGCGTCTTCTACACCACCGGCCGCCTCACGAGCGAGATGGTCATCAAGTCGGCCCAGATGGGCGTGGCGATCGTGGTCTCGCGCAGCGGCATCACGCAGATGGGGCACGAGGTGGCCGATCGGGTGGGGCTGTGCGCCATCGGGCGGGCGACGAACCGGCGCTTCATCTGCTTCGCGGGCGCCGGACGGCTGGTGCTCCAGCCCGAACTGGCGGGCCTGCGCGCATCCGCTGCCGCCTGAGCGCCAATTCCCCCGCCTTGGGCGGGATGGCGCACTAGGCTATCGTCTCGCCCATGAATGCATCCTTTCGCCTCGGCTGGCGCACGCTCTGGCGCGACCTGCGCGCGGGGGAACTCCGTCTTCTCATCGTCGCGGTGCTGCTCGCCGTGGCGGCGCTCACGGCCGTCGGCTTCTTCGCCGACCGCCTGAAGGGCGGCCTGCAGCGCGATGCGCGCCAGCTGCTCGGCGGCGACGCCGTGCTCGCCAGCGACAACCCGACCCCGAGCGCCTTCGTCGAGCGCGCACAGGCCCTCGGCCTGCAGACCGCGAGCACCTTCGGCTTCCCGACCATGGCGCGGGCGAGCGAGGCCCAGGGCGGCGCGACCAAGCTGGTCGCGCTCAAGGCGGTCGCGGCGGGCTATCCCTTGCGTGGAAGCCTGCAGGTGAGCGCCGAAGCCGGCGCCCCGGGCCGGCCCACGCGCGACGTGCCCGCGCCGGGCGATGCCTGGGTCGACGGCCCGCTGCTCGAATCGCTGGGCCTTCGGGTCGGCGACACGCTGCTGCTGGGCGATGCGGGCTTGCGCATCGCGCGCATCATCACGCTCGAGCCGGACCGTGGGGCCGGCTTCATGAGCTTCGCGCCCCGTGTGATGCTCAACCAGGCCGACGTGCCGCGCACCGGCCTCGTGCAGCCCGCCAGCCGCGTGAGCTACCGATTCGCGGTCGCCGGCAACGACGCGGCCGTCAAGCGCTTCAGCGACTGGGCGGCCGAGACGATCAAGCGCGGCGACGTGCGCGGCGCGCGGCTCGAGTCCTTCGAGAGCGGCCGCCCGGAAATGCGACAGACCCTGGATCGCGCCGAGAAATTCCTGAACCTGGTCGCGTTGCTGGCGGCGCTCCTGTCGGCCGTGGCCGTGGCGCTGGCGGCGCGGGGCTTCGCGGCCCGCCACCTCGACGACTGCGCCATGCTGCGCGTGCTGGGCCAGAGTCAGCGCACCATCGCCGGCGCCTATACCTTCGAGTTCGCCGTGGTCGGCGTGGTGGCCAGCGTGCTGGGCGTCGCGATCGGCTTTGGCGTGCACTATGCCTTCGTGCTGCTCCTGGCCGGGCTGGTCGAGAACGCGCTGCCCGCGCCCACGTTGTGGCCGGTGGCCTTCGGGCTCGGTGTCGGGCTCACGCTCCTGTTCGCCTTCGGATTGCCGCCGGTGCTGCAACTGGCGCGCGTGCCGCCGCTGCGCGTGATCCGGCGCGACGTCGGCGGCCTCAAGCCGGCATCGATCGCGGTGCTCGCGGTGGGCGTGGCGGGCTTCGCGGCCCTGCTGGTCGCGGCCAGCAGCGACCTCAAGCTGGGGCTGATCGCGGTCGGCGGCTTCGCCGGAGCCGTCGCCGTGTTTGCGCTCCTGAGCTGGCTCGCGGTGCTGGTGCTGCGGCGCAGCGTCAACGAAACGACCGCGCCGCGCTGGCTGGTGCTCGCCACGCGGCAGATCTCGGCGCGGCCGGCGTACGCCGTGGTGCAGGTCAGTGCACTGGCCGTCGGCCTGCTGGCGCTGATCCTGCTCGTGCTGCTGCGCACCGACCTCGTGTCGAGCTGGCGCCGCGCCACGCCGCCCGATGCGCCGAACCGCTTCGTCATCAACGTGATGCCGGACCAGAGCGACGTCTTCCAGAAGACGCTGCGCGACGCGGGCGTGAAGAAGTTCGACTGGTACCCGATGATTCGCGGCCGGCTGGTCTCGGTCAACGGCCGGCCCGTCTCGCCGGACGACTATGCCGACGATCGTGCGAAGCGGCTGGTCGACCGCGAATTCAACCTCAGCAACAGCGCCGAGGCGCCGCCGCACAACATGGTCACCGCGGGCACCTGGACGCCGGGCGCCGCCGGCGAAGTCAGCGTCGAGGAGGGCCTGGCCGAGACGCTCGGCCTGAAGCTCGGCGACGTGCTGCGCTTCAACATCGGGGGCGTGGAGAACGAGGCGCGCATCACCTCGCTTCGCAAGGTCGACTGGGGTTCGATGCACGCCAATTTCTTCGTGATGTACACGGTGCCGGCGCTCGCCGACGTGCCCGTGACCTACATGGGGGCCTTCCGCGCGCCGGAGACCAAGGGCTTCGACAATACCCTGGTGCGCACCTATCCCAACATCACCAACGTCGACATGAGCGCGACCATCGCGCAGGTGCAGGGCGTGCTCGACCAGGTCATCCGCGCGGTGGAGTTCCTCTTCGGCTTCACGCTGGCGGCGGGCCTGGTGGTGCTGTTCGCGTCGGTCACCGCCACGCGCGAGGAGCGCGCGCGAGAGTTCGCTGTGATGCGCGCGGTCGGCGCGCGCGGCAGCCTGCTGCGGCAGGTGCAGCGTGCCGAACTGGCCGGTGTCGGCCTGATGGCCGGCTTCCTCGCGAGCATCGTGGCCTCCGTGATCGGCTGGGGGCTGGCGCGCTACGTGTTCGATTTCAGCTGGACCGCGTCGCCGCTGGTTCCCATCGCCGGATCGCTCGCCGGAGCGGTGCTCGCGCTGGCCGCGGGCTGGTGGGGACTGCGCGAAGTGCTGCGCAGGCCCGTCGTCGCGACTTTGCGGCAGGCGGCCGAATAGCGGCCGGTGCGTCGATGACGCAGTGCATCGAGTTCGAGACCGAACGCCTCCGATTGCGTCAGTGGCGTGAGGCCGATCGGACGCCGTTCGCGGCGCTGAACGCCGATCCGGCCGTGATGGCGTTCTTCCTCGCGACGCTCGCACGCGCCGACAGCGATGCGATGGCCGAGCGCATCGCGGCCGCAATCGATGAACGCGGATGGGGCCTCTGGGCGGCCGAGGAGCGCGCGAGCGGTGTCTTCATCGGCTTTGTCGGCCTCGGCGTTCCGCGTGCCGATCTGCCGTTCTCGCCCTGCGTCGAGATCGGCTGGCGCCTCGCGCGGGCGCACTGGGGCAAGGGCTATGCACTCGAAGCGGCGCGCGCATCGCTGTGCATCGGCTTCGAACGCCTGGGCCTGTCCGAGGTCGTCTCGTTCACCGCCGCGGCGAACCTGCGCTCGGAAGCCGTCATGCAGCGGCTTGGCATGAGGGCCGAGGGCGTCTTCGAGCACCCCGCGCTGCCCGAAGGGCACGCGCTGCGCACGCACAAGCTCTACCGGCTCGGGCGGGCATCCTGGAGCACTTCGTCGCGCAACTGCGGGAACACCTTCGACACCTTCGCGAGCAGGTAATCGCCGTACCTGCCGTTGAAGGCGTGCACGTTCGCGCGGTCCCAGCGCAGTGCGCTGTCGTCCAGTGCCTGCGCGCCGGCCAGGCCCTCGATGCGCTGCACGCGCGCCTCGAAGTTCGGGTCGAAGAAGAGCGGAAACGACAGCCGGTCGCGCCCCGAGGTGTTGCGCACGACGCGATGCGGCGTCGACTTGTAGAGGCCACCTGTCATGCGATCGAGCATGTCACCGATGTTGCAGACGAAGGAGCCCGCCACCGGCGGCGCCTCGATCCAGCCGCCCGGCGTACGGACCTGCAGTCCGCCGACCTCGTCCTGGTGCAGGATGGTGAGCAGACCGTAGTCCGTGTGCTCGCCCACGCCCCAGTGCACGTCCATGCCCTCCGGCACCGGCTGGGTGGGATAGTTGAAGAGTCGGAAAAGGATCAGCGGATCGGCCGTGTAGCGCTCTGCAAAATAGTCGGCCGGCAGCGAGAGGCTCAGCGCGATGCCTTCCATCAGCCGATGCCCGAGGGCCGTGACCGCGTCCATGTAGGCGAGCAGGGTCTCGCGCAGCCCGTCGATGTCCGGGAACAGGTTCGGCCCGTGGACCGGGGTGCGCGCCTGCACCAGCGGATGGTCCTGCGGCAGTTCGGTGCCGAGGTAGAGCCCTTCCTTCCAGTCCGGCCGGCCCGAGGTCAGCTCGCCCCCGAGCGGGAAGTAGCCGCGCCAGGCGCGCCCGCCGAGCGCCATGCGCCATTGCATCTTGGTGGCCTCGTCGAGCGCGAAGAACCGCCGGGCGAGGTTTTCGAGCCGCGCGACCAGCGCCGCGTCCACCCCGTGGCCGACCACATAGAAGAAGCCGTGGGCGCGGCATGCGGCGCCGATCCGGGCCGCTGCCGCGTCGCGGGCCGCGCCGGCGGCAGCGAGCCCGGAAACATTGACAACCGGCAAACGATCGTCGAAAGAAGGAGGGGGCAAATCACGCATGCCCACATGGTGCCGCAAGTCCTTGGGACAATGGAACCCATGCAAATTCAGGAAAAGCCGCCTTTCGACACGCCCTTCGAGTGGATCGGCGGAGAGGACAAGGTCCATGCGCTGGTCGAGCGCTTCTACGATCTGATGGACCTCGAGCCCGCCTACGCCCAGCTGCGCGCCGTGCATGGCCCGTCGCTCGACAACGCGCGCCAGCGGCTCTTCTGGTTCCTTTGCGGCTGGCTCGGCGGCCCGCAGCACTACACCGATCGCTTCGGCCACCCGATGCTGCGCGCGCGGCACCTGCCGCAGAGCATCGGCGGCCACACCATCGGGATCCGCGAGCGCGACGAGTGGCTTGCCTGCATGGACCAGGCCATGGGCGAGACCGGCGTGCCCGAGGCGCTGCGCGAGCGGCTGCGCGGCTCGTTCTTCCAGACCGCCGACTGGATGCGCAACCGCAGCGGCTAGCGGCTACCCGTTGCGTCGCGACGGCGCCAGCAGCACGACCAGCGCCCCGGCCCCGCCTTCCGCGGGCTTGGCCTGCACGAAGGCCAGCGTTTCGTTCTTCTGGATCAGCCAGCGCTGCACCTTCGCCTTGAGGACGGGCTGCCGCCCCGGCGAGCCGAGGCCCTTGCCGTGCACCACGCGCACGCAGCGCAGGCCCTGTTTGTAGGCGTCGCGGATGAAGGCGCCGAGCGCCTCGCGCGCTTCGTCGGTGCGCAGGCCGTGCAGGTCGATCTGGCGCTGGATCGACCACTCGCCCGCGCGCAGCTTGCGGGTCACGTCGGTATTGATGCCCGGACGGCGGAAGCTCATGGCGTCGTCGGCGTCCAGCAGCGTGCTCACATCAAACTCGTCCGAGAGCGATTCGCGCAGCACGCGCTGTTCATCGAGCTGCTGCTGCACCGGAATCGGCGCGGGTGGCTCCGGGGCGAGCTGCACCGCGGCCTGGCGCCGCAGCGGCTGGGTCGCTCCGATGGCACGCGCGAAGAGGTCCTGCTCGGCCGCGCGCTTCTTCTCGGCGGCAGCGCGCGCCGCCGCTTCTGCGGCTTCGCGTTCGCGGCGTTCGGCGAGCGCGCGCTGCACCTCCTTGAGGTCGGCAAGGCTCTTGAGATTCCTGGGTTTGGCGGACATGCGTGCAGGGCAGGGGAGATGGCTCAGGCGGCCGTGGTCGCGTCGATCGGACAGCGCAGCTGCAGCACCGTGCCTGCGTCGCCGGAGTGGATCGCCAGCGTGCCGCCAAGCCGCGATGCGCGGGCCTGCATGTTGCGCAGGCCCATGCCGGCGAGGGCGCTGGGGGGCGCCTCCGATCCGCTCGCAAAGCCTCGGCCATTGTCGCGGATCGTCAAAGACAGTTCTCCCTGACGGGCTTCGATGCGGACGTCCACCTGCGTGGCGCCGCTGTGCTTGAGCACGTTGGCAAGGCCTTCCTGCACCACGCGCAGGAAATCCAGCGCCCGCTTGCCGTCGAGCCGCAAGTCGGGCAGGCCGTCGAGCATCCAGTGGCATTCGATGTCGGCCGCATCGAGCAGGCGCGTGCAGCGATGCCGCAACGGCGCCAGCCGCTGCGCGAGATCGTCGCCGTCCTCGAAGCTCGAGCTCTCGATGATCAGGCGCAGGTCGTCGTTGACCTCGCGCAGGGCCCACAGTGCGACGCCGTCGTGCGTGTCGTCCCGGTTGCCGAGGGTGTGGATGTGGCTGCTCAGGGTCATGCCCAGGCCGTCGTGCAGGTCGCGCACCAGGCTCAGGCGCTCGGCCAGGCGCGTCTGCTCCAGTTCGGCCTCGTGCTGGCGGCGCAGGCCCTGCGCAAGCTCCCGCGTGGCCTGCTCGACGCGCTGCTGCAGCGCGGCGTTGAAGTTCTCGACCAGCCGCATCCCCTTCACCATGCGCCAGGTGAGCGCGAAGGAGATGCCGAGCATGGTCGCGCTGGCGGAAATCGAGGCGATGTAGACGCTGCTGCCGGGCAGCCATTCGAAGAACACGAGCGTGTCGTGGATGCCGCCCGCCACCGGGATCAGCAGGCACAGCGAGAGCACGGTCGCTTCGGTGCGCCGCGTCCGGATGGCGTTGCGCATGATCACCCCGCATCCCGTGAAGTAGAGGGCCAGGGTCGCGAGCACCGTCACGTCGCGCACCGGGTCCTGCAGCGACGTGGGGGCCAGCAGCAGCAGGGCCACGCCGCAGGCGGTGAGCGCCAGCGCGGCGCGCCGCACGGCCTTGCTCGCGATCTCGCTGTACGTCAGCGCGAACATCAGGAAGGCTCCCGCGCTCGCGAACATCGCCAGGTGATTGAGCCGCTGGAAGCCCTCGGTGCTGTCGAACGGCCAGGGGCTGACCGCGACGTTGTTGTACGAATAGACGACCCACAGGAGCGAGAACAGGCCGAACCAGCCATAGGGCACCTCCTGGCGGCGAAAGAGCCAGAACATGCCATAGAGAACGCCCATGCCGAGGATGAGGCCGATGCCGATCATCTGTGACGTTCGGCGGGTGAAGGTCGCCTCGAGGAACTGGGTGTGCACCGCGTCCGGCTCGCCGACCGTCACGCTGCCCAGCGAGGGCTGGTAGGTCGCCAGGCCCGAGACGCGCACCAGCAGTTCGTTGGCGCCGGGCCGCAGCAGCGGCGCATCGAGCACCCAGTAGCGCGGCAGGTTCCACGAACGCGAGAGCGGCTCGACCAGGCCGCCATCGCCGCCGATGAGGCTGCCGTTGAGGTACACCGCGCCGGCCATGTTGATGGCATCGATCATCAGCCCGACAGGCCGCAGGCGGGCTGCGTCGGGTGTCTCGGACCACCGCAGCCGGTACCAGACGACGCCGTCGAAGCCGGGCCAGCGGGCGGTCCAGGTATCGGGCAGCGTCACCGGGGTCCAGCCGTCGGCCGGGGGCGAAGCGGCGGCCCAGCCGGACTGCACGGCATCGACTTGCAGCCGGGGTGCGTGCGCGGCCGCCGGCGGCGCAGCGAGAAGGAAGGCGGCGAGGGCAAGCCAGGCGAGCAACGCGCCGGCCTGCGCGATCAGGGCAGCAGGCCCTTCGTTCGCGCGCTGTAGACCGCACCGGAACGCGACCGCACGGCGAGCTTGCGGTAGATGTTCTTGGCGTGGCATTCGACGGTATTGATGGACAGGGTCAGGCTCTGGGCGATCTCGCGGTTGCTGTGGCCCTGCGCGACCAGCCGCAGCACGTCCATCTCGCGTTCGCTGAGTTCCGCGGTCGCCGCCGGAACCGGCGTGGGGCTGATGGTAGCAAGGCCGGGTGAGAGGGCCGGCGGGGCGGTCATCAGCTTCAGGATGCGGCGGGCGATCACCGGGTCGATCGGCGCGCCGCCGCGTTCCATGCTGCCCAGCGAGAGTTCGAGTTCCACGTCGCTGCCGTTCTTCAGCAGGTAGCCCACCGCGCCGCCGCGGATGGCCTGCAGCACGGTGGCGTCGTCCCCGAGGCTGGAGACGACGACGGCATCGACCTCGGGCGCATGGGCCTGCATCCACGGCAGCAGATCGAGGCCGCTGCCGTCGGGCAGCCCGACGTCGAGCAGGGCGAGGTCGTAGCGGTGGCTCGCGAGCCGCTGGCGCGCCTCGGCCAGCGAGCCGGCCATCGCGCAGCGTGCGCGCGGCGCGGCCGCTGCGGCCACGCGCTCCAGGCGCTCGCGCACCGCCTGGTCGTCGTCGACGATCAGAATGTCTTCCACGGTCACTTCCGGTGTCAGGGGGACGGGCCGCGCACCGCGGCCCTCTAAGGGCGCAAGGTTACATTTTTTCGCGCCGGGGACCATCCCGGAAACCGGTGGCAGGGGCTCACACCAGGCCGCGCTCGGCCATCGACAGCGTCTGGCCGCGGCCCACGACGATGTGGTCCAGCACGTGCACGTCGACGAGCGCCAGGGCGCTCTTGAGCGTCTGCGTCAGGAGTTCGTCGGCACGCGACGGCTCCGCGCTGCCGCTGGGGTGGTTGTGCGCGAGCACCACGGCCGCGGCGTGGTGGTGCAGGGACCGGGCGACGACCTCGCGCGGATAGACGCTGGTCTGGGTCAGGGTGCCGCGAAAGAGTTCCTCCATGGCGATCAGCCGGTGCTGGCTGTCGAGGAAGAGCGCCGCAAACACCTCGTGCGGCCGCGCCGCGAGGTGCAACTGCAGGTAGTGCTTGACGCTGCCGGGCGAATCGAAGACCGGGCGTTCGCGCAAGCCCTCGGCCATGGCCCGGCGCGCGAGTTCGAGCACGGCCGCGAGTTCGGCGCGCTTGGCGGTGCCGCCCAGGCCCTTGATGCGCTTGAGATCGTCCAGCCCGGCGTGCAGCAGGCCGCTGAGCCCGCCGAAGGCGTCCAGCAGCTCCCGCGACAACTGCAGCACGTTCTTGCCGCGGATGCCGGTCCGCAGCAGCAGGGCCACCAGTTCGGCATCGGCGAGCGCGCCGGCGCCGAAGGCGATGAGCTTCTCGCGCGGGCGCGACTCGGCAATCAAGTCCTTGAATGTCATGCCTTCAGTGGGGTTCGAGCCCCTCTCCCTAAAATACGCCCCTCAGTCTATAGCGGCCTTCCACCTTGTCCTCGACCTCCCAGCCCGCCGTCGTCATCGCCGGTTCCTTCCTCACGCTGCACTACCGGCTTGCCGGCCCTGCGGGCGACATCATCAACACCTTCAGCGACAAGCCGGCCACGCTCTCGCTGGGCACGGGCGAGCTCTCGCCGGCCGTCGAGCAGCGCCTGATCGGCCTGGAAGAGGGCACGCACACCACCTTCGAGCTGCCGGCCGGCGCCGCCTTCGGCGAACGCAACCCGGACATGCAGCAATGGGTCGCACGCAAGCTGCTCGCGCAGATGGGCGACCCGGACGAACAGTACGCCGTCGGCGACGTGGTGCAGTTCCCCACGCCGGACGGCACCGGCAGCTACGCCGGCGCCGTGATCGAATCGAACGAGACCGCCGTGCGCTTCGATTTCAACCATCCGCTCGCAGGTCAGCCGGTGACCTTCGAGGTGAAGCTGATCGGGGTCCTGTGAGCCGCGCGCCCGCTCCGAAGGCGAATCCCGACGCGCTGCCGCGCGAGGGGAGCCCGGCCACCCAGGTGCAGGAGGTCATCCTCGCGGAGCCGCGCGGCTTCTGCGCCGGCGTGGACCGCGCGATCGAGATCGTCGAGCGCGCGCTCGCCAAGTTCGGCGCGCCGATCTACGTGCGCCACGAGATCGTGCACAACACCTACGTGGTGAGCGAGCTCAAGGCCAAGGGCGCGATCTTCATCGAGGACCTCGCCGAAGTGCCGCCCGGCGCGACGCTGGTGTTCAGCGCGCACGGCGTCAGCAAGGCGGTGCAGGCCGAGGCGCGCGAGCGCGGCTTCGAGGTCTTCGACGCCACCTGCCCGCTGGTGACCAAGGTGCACGTCGAGGTCGCCAAGCTCGCGAAGGAAGGCTACGAGTTCATCATGATCGGCCACAAGGGCCACCCGGAAGTCGAAGGCACGATGGGCCAGCTCTCGAGCGGCATCCACCTGGTGGAAGACGTGCAAGACGTGCAGCGCGTGGCGCCCGGGCAGACCGAGAAGCTCGCGGTCGTCACGCAGACCACGCTATCGGTCGACGACGCCGCCGAGATCTCCGCGGCCGTGCGCGCGCGCTTTCCGAACGTGCGCGAGCCCAAGCAGCAGGACATCTGCTACGCCACGCAGAATCGCCAGGACGCCGTGAAGCTGTTGAGCCCGCAGGTCGATCTGGTGATCGTGGTCGGCAGCCCGACCAGTTCCAACAGCAACCGCCTGCGCGAACTGGCGCAGCGCCTGGGCACCGAGAGCTACATGGTCGATTCGGCCGCCGAGCTGAAGCCCGAATGGTTCGAGGGCAAGACGCGCGTGGGCCTCACGGCCGGCGCCTCCGCCCCCGAGGTGCTGGTGGCCGAGGTGATCGCTCGCATCAAGGCGCTGGGCGCCGTGTCCGTGCGCAAGATGGACGGCATCCAGGAAACGCTCAAGTTCCCGCTCCCCAAAGGGCTCAAGCTGGAGGACTCCGTGGCGCCGAGGCACATCTCGTGACGCCCGCCGGCGCTGTGCTCGACTGGCGCGCGGACATCGAGTCGGCGGCAACGCGCGCCCGCGCGCGCGCACCGGGCTTTCTTCGCGAGACACCGCTCTGGAAGCTCCCCGCATCGACGTTCGGCGTGCAGGCCCGCGGGGCGGAGGTCTGGCTGAAGCTCGAGCACCTGCAGACCAGCGGCAGCTTCAAGGCACGCGGCATGATGAACCGGCTGCTGGCCAACGACATCCCCGCGAGCGGCGTGATCGTGGCCTCCGGCGGCAACGCGGGCATCGCGACCGCCGCCGCCGCGCAGGCGCTGGGCGTTCGCTGCGAGGTCTTCCTGCCCGAGCTGTCGTCCGAGGCCAAGCGCGCGCGCCTGCGCGCGCTGGGCGCCGACGTGGTGGTGGGCGGCGCGGCCTATGCCGACGCGCTGGCGGCCTGCCTGGCGCGCCAGCGCCAGACCGGCGCGCTGCTGACCCATGCCTACGACCAGCCCGAGGTCGTCGCCGGCGCCGGCACGCTCGGGCGCGAGATCGAGGCGGAGGGCGGCCTGCCCGACGCCGTGCTCGTCAGCGTGGGCGGCGGCGGCCTGCTCGGCGGCCTCGCGGCGTGGTTCGAGCGCCGCGCCCGCGTGGTCGCGCTCGAACCCGCACTCGCCCCGACCTTGTTCCGCGCGCGGGAGGCCGGCGAGCCGGTGGACGTCGACGTGGGCGGCATCGCGGCCGATTCGCTCGGCGCGCGGCGCATCGGGCACTTCGCCTGGGATCTCGCGCAGCGGCACGTCCCCGAGGCGCTGCTTCTTCCCGACGAGGCGATCCGCACCGCGCAGCGCTGGCTGTGGACGGAGCTGAAACTGGCCGTCGAGCCGGCCGCCGCGCTGCCGCTGGCGGCGCTGCAACGCGGCGCCTTCGTGCCGCGCGACGGCGAGAAGGTCTGCCTCATCGTCTGCGGCGCCAACGTCGATCCCGCGACGCTGGCCTGAAGCCGCCCTTCGTCAGCCCTGCGGATGGTCGACGTTGACCATCCACGGCACGCCGAACTTGTCTTCGAGCATGCCGAAGCCCGGCGACCAGAATGTCGCGGCATAGGGCATCGTGGCCTTTCCGCCCGCGGCGAGGGCGTTGTAGAGCTGCTCGCCTTCCTTCACGTCCTTGGCTTGCACCGACAGCGAGAAGCCCTTGTAGCCCTCGAACTTGTACTCGGGCGGAAGGTCGGACGCCATCAGCTTGCCGCCGCGCGCCGACAGGGTGGCATGCATGATCTTGTTCTTGTGGCTCTCGGGCGTCTGCGCGCCCATGGGGCTTTCGCCGAAGGTCATGCTGAACTCGATCTTGCCGCCCAGGCATTGCGCGTAGAACGCCAGCGCCTCGGCCGCGTTGCCGTTGAAGGACAGATAGGCTTCCATTGCTTGGCTCCTTGGGTGTGGGGGAGGGACACGATCGCATGCGCACCTAAAATCGCGCAATGCTCGATATCACACTGTTACGCAAGGACCTCCCTTCGGTCGTTGCGCGCCTCGAAACCCGCAAGAAGAACCAGCCTTACCTTGACGTCGCCCGGTTCAGTTCGCTCGAGGCCGAGCGCAAGACGTTGCAGACCCGCACCGAGGAGATCCAGGCCCGCCGCAATGCCCTCAACAAGCAGATCGGGCCACTGAAGGCCAAGGGCGAGCCGGTCGATGCGCTGATGGCGGAAGTGAATGCGCTGAAGGCGGAGCAGGAGTCCTCGGCCACGCGGCTCGAGGCGATCCAGCCCGAACTGCACGCCCTGCTGCTGGCGGTGCCGAACCTGCCGCACGCGAGCGTGCCGGTCGGCGAGGACGAAGCGGCCAACCTCGAGATCCGCCGCTGGAGCCCGAAGGGCGGCGCAGGCGCTTCCGCCGAGGCGCTCGGCTTCGCTCCCAGGGACCACGTCGACCTCGGAACGCCGCTGGGCCTCGACTTCGAGACCGGCGCCAAGCTCTCGGGCTCGCGCTTCAACGTCATGAAGGGGCCGATCGCGCGCCTGCACCGCGCCCTCTCGCAGTTCATGATCGACATCCAGACGCAGCGGCACGGCTACACCGAGTGCTACGTGCCCTACATCGTCAATGCCGAGACCTTGCGCGGCACGGGGCAGCTGCCCAAGTTCGAGGGCGATCTGTTCGCCGCGAAGAAGGGGGGCCAGGAGGGCGAGCCCGCGCCGGATCTCCAGGCGCTGTATCTCATTCCGACCAGCGAGGTGCCGCTCACGAACTTCGTGCGCGACGAGGTGGTGCCCGAGGCGCAACTGCCGATCCGGCTGACCGCGCACACGCCGTGCTTCCGCTCCGAGGCGGGCAGCGCCGGCCGCGACACGCGCGGCATGATCCGCCAGCACCAGTTCGACAAGGTCGAGATGGTGCAGATCACGCACCCCGAGAAGAGCTACGAGGCGCTCGAAGCCATGGTCGGCCATGCCGAGGCCGTGCTGCAGGCGCTCGAACTGCCGTATCGCGTGGTGCTCCTTTGCACGGGCGACATGGGCTTCGGCTCGAGCAAGACCTACGACCTCGAAGTGTGGCTGCCGGCGCAGGACACCTACCGCGAGATCAGCTCGGTATCGAACTGCGAGGCCTTCCAGGCGCGGCGGCTGCAGGCACGCTTCAAGAACGCGCAGGGCCGCAACGAGCTGGTCCACACGCTGAACGGTTCGGGCCTGGCGGTGGGCCGCACGCTGGTGGCGGTGCTCGAGAACCACCAGAACGAAGATGGCTCGATCCGGGTGCCGCAGGCGCTTCGGCCCTATCTCGGCGGCATCGAAGTTTTGCGCGCTTGGTGATAAAACCGGCCCAAGGTCTGCTAGAATCGTGGGCTTGACCGACACCGGAGAGGTGGCAGAGTGGTCTAATGTACCTGACTCGAAATCAGGCGTGGGTTCATAGCCCACCGAGGGTTCGAATCCCTCCCTCTCCTCCAGACCCAAGCCCCGACAGCGCCTGCTGCCGGGGCTTTTTGGTTTTGCCGCATTGAAAGGCGCGTCATGTCATCACGCGAATCCGACCCTCGCATCCTCGTCACCGGCTTCGAGCCCTTCGATCGCGATACGGTCAATCCCTCGTGGGAAGTCGCCCGTGCGCTCGACGGCTGGGTGTGCGAGGGCGCGGAAGTCAAGGCGGTGCGGCTGCCCTGCGTGTTCGGCCGCGCCATCGAGGCGCTCGATGGCGCGCTCGCCGAGGCTCGCCCCGCCCTCATCGTCGCGCTGGGCCTGGCCGGCGCGCGCGCGGAGATCTCGCCCGAGCGCGTGGCGATCAACGTCGACGACGCGCGCATCCCGGACAACGCAGGCCGCAGGCCGGTCGACGCGCCGGTGGTGGCGGGTGCGCCGACGGCGTATTTCTCGACCTTGCCGATCAAGGCCATCGTGCGCGACCTGCGCGCCGCGGGGGTGCCCGCGTCGGTGTCGAACAGCGCGGGCACCTTCGTCTGCAACCATGTCTTCTTCGCGCTGATGCACCGGCTCGCCACGCGGCACGAGCTGGCTTCGGCGCGCGGCGGCTTCGTGCACCTGCCTTGCCTGCCGGAGCAGGCCGCCCGCCTGCCGGGCGTGCCGAGCATGGCGCTGGCGACGCAGGTCGAGGGCCTGCGCACGCTGCTGCGCACCGCGTACACGGTGCGGCACGACGTGCGCGAGGAGGGCGGCCAACTGCATTGAGCACCGGGCGGCCGTGCCTTGTTGATCCGCGATGCGGCCAGATCGACGATCGCGGCCACGGCGGGCATTAAGATCGCGGGTGCGACAGGCCGGCGCTCGGTGGGCGGCGTGTCGAGGGTAGACATATTCCGCCGAGCACCTCACATCGTCGTGTGGCCACGCGGCCGCAGGCAGGCCCCTCGCGAGGGGCTTTTTTTCGTGGGCTGGCGACTGACAAAGGGGCACTATTGCCATGATGGGAAATTCGTCGTTCGCGGGCCTGGGCAACTCCTCCTTCGCGAGCCTCACGCCCGCGCCGGCATCCGCCGACGAGGCGGAACCGTGGGTCCGGGGCGAGCTGATCCGAAGCCTCATGCGCGCCTCGCGCGGCTCGTACCTGCTCGCCGCGGCGCTGATGCCGGCGATGGTGGGCCTGAGCTGGGGGCACGTGCCTTCCTGGCAGCTCATCGCGTGGCTCTGCGTGGGCGTGGCGGCCACGGCCTGCCGCATCTGGGGCGAGCAGATCTACGCGCGCCACTACGCCGACCGCGACTCGGCCGCGCAGCAGTACTTCGTCGACCACTATCGCTTCCTCTGGAGCACGAGCGCGTTCGCCTGGGGCCTGTCGATCCTGATCTTCTTCGAGCGCACGCCGCTGGTGAACCAGTTCATGAGCTGGCTCATCGTGGCCGGCGTCGCGACCTTCCCGCTCAACGGGCTGGCGCTGCATCCGCCGCTGCTCAAGCGCTACGTGAACACGCTGTTCTTCACGATGCTGGCGGCCATCGCGCTGCGGCTGGTCGAGCTCAATTTCGAGAAGCCGCATTTCCACTACGGTTTCCTGATGCTGCCGGGGCTGCACTGGTGGCTGCTGCTGCGGGCCGGCCGCCGCATCCACGAGACCGCGCGCAACAGCTTCGAGCTGCTGTTCCACAACCACATCCTGATCAACTCGCTCACCCAGCAGCGCCAGGCGGCCGTCTCGGCGGTGGCGATGAAGAACCGCTTTCTGGCCAGCGCGGCGCACGACATGCGCCAGCCGGTGCTGGCCCTGTCGCTCTACGCGGACTGGCTGCGCAACGAGCCCGAGCTGGTGGCCGAGATCGCGCCCAAGATCGTGCGCGCCACGCATGCGGTCAATGCGCTGTTCGACTCGCTGTTCGACCTGGCGCGCATCGATTCGGGCCAGGTGCGGCTGCATATCGAGCGGGTCGACGTCGCGCAGCTGCTGCACGATCTCGAGCTGCAATACCGCCCGGTGGCCGAAGCCAAGGGCCTGACCTTCCGCGTGCACGTCACGCCGGGCACGGTGCTGACCGACCCGATCCGCGTGCGCCGCATGATCGGCAACCTGCTCGCCAACGCGATCAAGTACACCGCCGAGGGCGGCGTGCTGCTCGCGTCGCGGCAGACGCGCGACGGCCTCAGGGTGGAGGTCTGGGACACGGGCATCGGCATCGCCCGCGAGCACCTGCGCGACGTGTTCCTGGAGTTCTACAAGGTGGCCGACCATGCCGGCACCTCGGACGGCTTCGGCCTGGGCCTGGCCATCGTGGCGCGCCTGTCGCACGCGCTGGGTCATCCGGTCAGCGTGCGCTCGCGCCTGGGCAAGGGCAGCGTGTTCCGCGTCGCGTTGCACGACGCGGACGAGAGCCAGGCGCAGACCCGGATCTCGGGCGCGGTCGGCTAGCCGGGAAGCAGCCCGTTGGTGCGGGCGTGGTGCAGCGCCTGCGTGCGGCTCTTGACGCCCAGGCGGCGGAACAGGCGCCACAGGTGCACCTTCACGGTGTGCTCGCTGATGTCGAGCTCGGTGGCGATGTCGCGGTTGCTCATGCCCTGGTCGAGCATCGCGATGAGCTGGGTCTGGCGCTTCGAGAGCTTGTTGCTGGCCGCGGTGACCGGTTCTTCCGCCTCGGTGTCGGCCATCAGCAGGCCGCGCAGCGCCGCGGTGAGTTCGGCCGAGCTGGCGGACTTCTCGATGTAGGTGTCGGCGCCGGCCTCGATGCACGCTTCTTCCATGTCGGCCGAGGGCGAGGCGGAGTAGACCGCGATCGGCACATCCGGATAGTCGTGCTTGACCGCCACCACACCGGAAACGCCGGTGGTGTCCGGCAGCTTCAGGTCCAGGCAGAACAGCCCCGGCGCCCCGTGCTGCTTGACCGCGGCGGTGAGCTTGTCGAGGCGTTCGAGCTCGACGATGGTCTCGGCCGGGCGAAGGCGGCGCAGCACCATCACGATGGCGTCGCGCATGAGGGGGTGGTCGTCGATGACGTAGATGCTCATGGTTCTCTCACTGTGTCCGCGGTCCGGGTCGTCTCCCTCGCCGCGTGTTTGCTCTCACTCGAATCAGTTCTCGCCTGCCGCTTCGGCGGCCAGTGCCTCCAGCGCCGCCGAAGCGGCGCGGATGCCCTCGCCGTCGAGGGGCTCGAGCTGGGCGGCCAGCTCGGTCAGCGCGGCGCCGCGCGCCTGCTTCAGCGTGGCGATGGCACGGCCTGCCTCTTGCGGTGTCGGGAACCCTCGGCTTTGTACCAGTTGAGCACCCGCCGCGTCGAGAAACTTGAAGTAGAAAAGACCATCGCTTTCCCTGTATTGCTTGAAGCTCGGGCGGGCGACCTTGGCCGCCTTGCGCGCCGCGGGCTTCGCGCTCGTGGCCAGGTTGCGCAGCCCCACCGCGTGGCGAAGCTCGGTCATGAAGGGGCGCGACAAGGCACGGGCCTTCTCGGCGCCGGCGCGCAGGATCTTCTCGATCTGCGCGGGGTCGTTGATCAATTCGTCGTAATGCTGGCGCATCGGTGCGATCTCGCGGTCGATGCGCTCGAAGAGGATCTGCTTCGCGTCGCCCCATCCGATGCCGTCGGCGTAGGCGCGGCGCAAGGTCTCCGTCTCCTCGCTGTCGGCGAAGGCCTGGTAGATCTGGAACAGCGCCGAACCCTCGGTGTCCTTGGGCTCGCCGGGCGCGCGCGAATCGGTGACGATGCCCGAGATGAGCTTCTGCAGCTGGGCGCGTGGCGTGAAGAGCGGGATCGTGTTGTCGTAGCTCTTGCTCATCTTGCGGCCGTCGAGGCCCGGCAGCGTGGCCACCGCGTCGTCGATCTCGGCCTCGGGCAGCGTGAAGTGCTCGCCGTAGAGATGGTTGAAGCTCGCGCCCATGTCGCGTGCCATCTCGATGTGCTGGACCTGGTCGCGGCCCACCGGCACCTTGTGGGCGTTGAACATGAGGATGTCGGCCGCCATCAGCACCGGGTACATGAAGAGGCCGGCGCTCACATCGGCATCGGGGTCTTCGCCGCGGGCGGTGTTCTTGTCGACCTGTGCCTTGTAGGCATGGGCGCGGTTGAGCAGGCCCTTGCCCGCGACGCAGGTCAGGAACCAGGTGAGCTCCGGGATCTCGGGGATGTCGGACTGGCGATAGAAGGTCACGCGTTCGGGGTCGAGCCCGCAGGCGAGCCAGGTGGCCGCGATCTCGAGCGTGGAGCGCTGGATGCGCGACGGCTCGTCGACCTTGATCAGCGCGTGGTAGTCGGCCAGGAAGTAGAAGCTTTGCACGTCGGCACGGCGGCTGAAGCGCACCGAGTGGCGCACCGAGCCCACGTAGTTGCCCAGGTGCGGCGTCCCGCTGGTGGTGATGCCTGTGAGGAAGCGGACGATGTCGGGGGTGGACGAGGCCATATCGAAAGACTCAGCGGAGCAAAGCGAGAAGGGGCGAGAGCAGCAGGTTGACGATTTCGTAGCCGAAGGCCATCAACGGCCGCAGCCAGTAGTTGCTGACGATGCCGGCGAGCACCAGCGCCATCACGATGAAGAACCCATAGGGCTCGATGCGGGCGAGGAAGTCCTGCGCGCCGCCACGCGGCAGCAGGCCCGCGAGCACGCGGCCACCGTCGAGCGGCGGCAGCGGGAAGAGGTTGAAGGCCCACATCACGAGGTTCACGAGCACGCCGCCCTGCGCCATCTTGATGAAAAAGGTCTCATCGATGCCCAGGGCGACGAGGGCGACCAGGAAGAGGGCCCAGAGGATCGCCTGGAGGAAGTTGGACGCCGGCCCCGCCAGCGCCACCCAGATCATGTCGCGCTTGGGATGCCGCAGCCGGCCGAAGCTCACCGGCACGGGCTTGGCATAGCCGAACAGGAAGCTGCCCGAGGTCGCGAAGTACAGCAGCAGCGGCATCAGGATGGTGCCCACCGGGTCGATGTGCTTCATCGGGTTGAGCGTCACGCGGCCGAGCACGTAGGCCGTGTTGTCGCCGAAATGCCGCGCGACGTAGCCGTGCGCCGCCTCGTGCAGCGTGATCGCGAAGATCACGGGCAGCGCGTAGATGAGAACGGTCTGGATGAGGTTGGATATGTCCACCGGCCGATTGTCTCAGACGGGCTCGTGGCGCCTCGGCGCCGCTCAGAGGCCCAGCAGCGCGAGCGGGCCGCGGCCCTGGCGGATCAGCACGGGATCGCCGCCGGTGCCCATGGGCGTCAGGTCGACCACGGTGGTCGGCTCCGACGGGCAGGCGCCGGCATCGATCACGCCGCCGATCTGCTTCTCGAAGCGTTCGCGGATGAGCACGGCATCGTTCATCGCCTCGGACTCGCCCGGCGGAATGAGCGTGGTGGCGAGCAGCGGCTCGCCATGCAGCGCGAGCAGTTCGCCGAGCACCTTGTGGTCGGGCATGCGAAGGCCGATGGTCTTGCGCTGCGGATGGCTCACGCGGCGGGGCACTTCCTTCGTCGCTTCGAGGATGAAGGTGTAGGGCCCCGGCATGGCGGTCTTCAGCAGCCGGTATTGCTTGTTGTCCACGCGCGCGTAGTTGGCGAGCTCGCTCAGGTCGCGGCAGATCAGCGTGAGGTGGTGCTTCTCGTCGACCTGCCGGATGCGGCGCAACTGGTCGACGGCGTTCTTGTCGTCCAGGTGGCAGGCCAGCGCGTAGCTGGAGTCGGTCGGCACCGCCACGATCTCGCCGCGCGCGAGCAGCGCCGCGGCCTGCTTGAGCAGGCGCTGCTGCGGGTTCTCGGGATGGACTTCGAAGAACTGGGCCATGGAAGCGGGTCGGGCAAAAGAAGCCCGCCATTCTGCCGTCACTCGATGGCGCCCGCACGGAGAGGGGCGGGCCAGGGGTGGGTCAGGACTCCGCGGGTTCGATCGGCACCCTGCGCTCCCGCACCGTGAGCCACGCGCCCGCGGCGCCGCAGACCGCGATCAGTGCCATGCCGGTCAGCGAGACGGCGTCGGGCAGCTGCGAGAACATGATCCAGCCGCCGATCATCGCGAAGGCGATCTGCGAGTAAAGGTAGGGGGTCAGCGTCGATGCCGGGGCGCGCTGGTAGGCCAGGATCAGGATGAAGTGGCCGATCGTGCCCATGAACCCCATCAGGCCGAGGAGCGCCCACCAGTGCCACGAGGGCAGGGCGGTCCAGACGAACGGCACCGCGAGCGAGGCGATGAGCGCGCCCACCCAGCCGGTGTAGAAGTGCATGGTGAGCGGCCTTTCGGTGCGCGCAAGCTTGCTGGTGAGGATCTGGAACCAGGCGTTGGTCACCACGAGGCCGATCGGCAGCAGCATCGCCCACGTGAAGGCGCCGCCGCCGGGCCGCAGGATCACGAGCGTGCCGATGAAGCCGCCGGCCACGAGCGTCCAGCGCAGCGGCGAGACGCGTTCCTTGAGTAGGGTCGCCGCGAGCAGCGTGATCACGAGCGGCGCGATCAGCACGATCGAAGTGAACTCGGCCAGCGGCATGTAGCGCAGGCTGAAGAAGGCCAGCGCGCTCGACGCCAACAGCAGTGCGCCGCGCAGGATCTGGTAGCGCGGATGCGCGGTGCGCAGCAGGGCCGCCCCGTGCCGCGGCAGCAGCACCAGCGTGGTGGCGATGGCCTGGAAGGCGTAGCGGACCCAGAGCCCCATCAGCACCGGGACCGCCGCGGTCGACACCTTGGTGGCTGTGTCCAGCGTCGCGAAGCAGGCGGCGGCGAGCAGCACCAGGCCGATGCCGGCGAGGATGCGCGCGGATTCGCGGTCGCGCGTGCTTTGGCTGGCGGAAGCGGCGGCGCCGCCCGGCAGGGAGCTCACTGGATGCGGTTCTCCAGCAGTTCCCACACCGGCGTGAGCTTCCCGGGCAGCCACGGGAGCTTGCCCAGGTCGCAATGGCTCTCGCCGGGGCTGTGGAAGTCGCTGCCGCGCGAGGCGGCGAAGCCGAATTCCAGCGCCTTGTCGGCGTATTCCACGTACTCGGCGGGCGTGTGGCTGCCGGTCACGACCTCGATGGCGCGGCCGCCGTGGGCCTTGAATTCGAGGAACAGCGCGTATTCCTCGTTGGCGGTGAACTTGTAGCGGCCCGGATGGGCGATCACGGCCAGCCCCTTGGCCGCGGTGATCCAGTTCACCGCGTCTTTCAGCGTGGCCCAGCGATGGGGCACGTAGCCGGGCTTGCCTTCGGTGAGGTACTTGCGGAAGACCTCGGCCGTGTCGCGGCAATAGCCGCCTTCGACCAGGAAGCGCGCGAAATGCGTGCGCGAGATCAGCTCGGGATTGCCGACGAAGCGCAGCGCGCCTTCGTAGGCCCCCTGGATGCCGACCTTGGCGAGCTGCTCGGACATCTCCTGCGCGCGCTTGCCTCGCCCGCCCCGGGTGTCGTACAGGCCCTCGGACATGGCTGCGTCATCGGGGTCGAAGCCCAGGCCGACGATGTGCACCGTCTCGTTCGCGAAGGTGACGGAGATCTCGGTGCCGGTGAGGTACTTGATGCCGTTCGCGCGCGCGGCGGCGGCGGCGCGGTGCTGGCCTCCGATCTCGTCATGGTCGGTCAGTGCCCAGAGTTCGACACCGTTGGCCGCAGCGCGCGCGGCGAGCTCCTCGGGCGTGAGCGTGCCATCGGACACCACGGAGTGGCAGTGGAGGTCGGCGTTCAGAATGGATGACACGCCGCCATCTTATTCTTTCTCGGACCTGCCTGCAGGGCGCATGGCACCTGCGCGACTTGCTATCGAATGGATAGCAACGAATGGCCTGTCCGTTGCGCCGGCGACTGATGAGGCCTCAGCGCTTCTTGCGAAAGGCCAGCCATGCAGCCACGGCCGTGAAGGTGACCACGATGCCGACGATGATCCAGAAACCGTGCTTGTGCTCGGCCAGCGGAATGCCCCCGACGTTCATGCCGAAGAGGCCCGCCATGATGTTGATCGGCAGCGCCAGCACCGTGACCACGGTCAGCACGAACAGGCTGCGGTTGTTGTCCTCGTTGACGTTGGCGGCAATCTCTTCCTGCAGCAGCTTGATGCGTTCCTGCAGCGATCCCATGTCGCGCAGCACCACCGAGAACTCCTCGGTCGCGCCGCCGAGTTGCTGGGCGTCCGACTCGTACATCCACTGCGGCGGAGTCTGCAGCAGGCGGAACAGCGCCGCCGGCTCCGGGGCGAGCAGGCGCTGCAGTCGCACCAGCACTCGCCGCAGCATGCCCAGGCGGGCGCGCTTGTGGTCGAGGCGCCCGGCCAGGAGCTCGTCCTCGATCTTGTCGATGCGCGCGGTCACGTCGCGCACGATCTTCACCAGCACGTCCGCCTGCACCCGCATCAGGTGCTCGAGCAGCTCGGTGCTCGACCTCGGTGCGTCGCCGGCCTTGACGGCGGTGCGCAGCGCGTCGACCGAGCGCAGCGGCTGGCTGCGCGCGGTGACCACCAGGCGGGGGCCCACGCTGATCCACAGCGTGGAGATGTCCGAGGGCTCGAAGCTGAATTCGAAGTGCACGTCGTTGATGACGGCGATCAGCGAGTCGTCCGCGCGCTCGATGCGGGTGGAATGCAGGCCGTCCCTGAGCGTCTCGTAGAACACGTCGGACAAGCCCGCGTGGCGCACGAGCCAGCGCTCGGCCTGCGCGTGGCTGAGATTGAAGTGCAGCCACATGTAGGCGCGCTCGGCCACCGCGGCGTCCTGCGGCGCGGCAGGCCGGGCCAGCCATTCGGCCGCCTGCGACGAATCGACGGCGCGCACCGGCTGCGCCGCCTCGGCATCGAAGAGATAGCCGCAGATCAGGCCGGCCTCGTCGCTGCCGTAGGCGCCGATCGTCCAGTCCTGAAGCATCAATGTCGATCTACGCCGGAACACATGGGTCGCGCCCATGGTCCGCCGCTCATGTGTCAGCCCTGTGACGACAGCCGTTCGGGTCACTTTTCGTCACAAGACCGTCATCCGGCCGTCGCACGATGGGGGTTTCCGCTTGCCCCAGAGACGATATGACGCTCCCCAACATCTTGAGCGACCAGGAAGAGCTCATGCAGCGCATCGCGCGCGACCTGGTCGACAGCTACGACGAGGAGATCGAGCTCGAAATCGAGGACCGCAGCCTCGAGGAGCTCGAAACCGGCCAGCCCAGCGACAAGGCGGCGCGGCAGGCCTATTTCAAGCACCTGTTTCGCCTGCAGGGCGAACTGGTCAAGCTGCAGGACTGGGTGCAGCACCACAAGCAGAAGGTGGTGATCCTCTTCGAGGGCCGCGATGCGGCCGGCAAGGGCGGCGTGATCAAGCGCATCACCCAGCGCCTGAATCCGCGCGTGGCCCGCGTGGCGGCGCTGCCGGCGCCCAACGACCGCGAGCGCACGCAGTGGTACTTCCAGCGCTACGTGGCGCACCTGCCGGCGGCGGGCGAGATGGTGCTGTTCGACCGCAGCTGGTACAACCGCGCCGGCGTCGAGCGCGTGATGGGCTTTTGCACCGACGACGAGTACGAGGAGTTCTTCCGCACGGTGCCCGACTTCGAGCGCATGCTCGTGCGCTCGGGCATCAAGCTGGTCAAGTACTGGTTCTCCATCACCGACGAGGAACAGCACATGCGCTTCCTCAGCCGCATCCACGATCCGCTCAAGCAGTGGAAGCTCAGCCCGATGGACCTCGAATCCCGCCGCCGCTGGGAGGAATACACCAAGGCCAAGGAGATCATGCTCGACCGCACCCACATTCCGGAGGCGCCGTGGTGGGTCGTGCAGGCGGTCGACAAGAAGAAGGCGCGGCTCAACTGCATCAGCCACCTGCTGGCGCAGTTTCCCTACCAGGAGGTCGAGCACGCGCCGGTGGTGCTGCCGGCGCGGGAGCGCCATGCGGACTACCTGCGCCATCCGGTGCCGCCCGGCATGTACGTGCCCGAGCTCTATTGACTTCGCCGCCCTGCCGGCCGACCGGCCGGTAGCCCGTGGCGGGTGAAGCTGCTACCGTGCGCGGACGACCCTCCTTCGCAGTCCGATGGCCCGCCGCTCGCTCTCACCGCTCACCCGCGCCTACCAGCGCAACCTGAAGGCGCTCACGAAGGCCACGCTGGGCAGCAGCAAGCGCATTGCCGATCAGGTCCAGCGAGCCGCCGCCAAGCAGCTCAAGCCGCCGCCCGGGCGGGGCGACTGGCTCCCGGGCGTGGCGCTGGGGCCCGCGGGCGCGCGGCGCTATCACCTCTATCGGCCGCCGGACCTGCACCTCGGGTTCGGCGAGAAGCTGCCCCTCATGGTCATGCTGCACGGCTGCGGCCAGACGGGGCGCGACTTCGCCATCAGCACGCGCATGAACCGCCTCGCCGCGCGCGAGCGCTTCCTGGTGCTCTACCCGGAACAGGACCGGCTCGCCAACGCGCAGGGGTGCTGGAACTGGTACGACCGCCGCTCGGGCAAGGCCGATGCGGAGGCCGCCACGCTGATGGCGGCCGTGGACCAGGTGCTGGCGCTGTATCCGGCCGACCGCGATCGCGTGGCGCTCGCGGGCCTCTCGGCCGGGGCCAGCATGGCGGCGCTGCTCGCCACGCGCTACGCCTCGCGCTTCAAGGCGGTTGCGATGCATTCGGGCGTCGCGCCCGGCGCGGCGCGATCACCGGCCACCGCCCTCGGTGCGATGCGCGGGCAGCACGTGCCGCCGATGCCGGCCACCGCCGTGGGCAAGGCGATGGGCGCCGCCGCCATGTTCTCGACACTGCCTCCGCTGCTCGTGCTGCATGGCGATGCCGACGCGGTCGTCTCCGCGA
Source organism: Variovorax sp. (assembly GCA_017744285.1). Lineage (GTDB taxonomy): Bacteria > Pseudomonadota > Gammaproteobacteria > Burkholderiales > Burkholderiaceae_C > Variovorax. The sequence goes on along the minus strand of JAGIBP010000003.1, from coordinate 80,547 downwards.
GCAATGCAGGAAGCACCGCGGCCGTGTGGGCCATGGCGACGGGCGCGCGCCCCGGGCCCACCCGCATCGTGCAGCGCGGCAAGCGCCACCCGATGCGCATCACCGACTTCACGCGGCGCGGGCGCGTCGCGGTGTCGCTGTGCGAGATCGCCGGCCTCGGCCACGCCTGGAGCGGCGGGGCGCCGAGCATGCTCTTCACCGACGCGGCCGGGCCGGACGCGACGAAACTCGTGTGGTCGTTCGCGGCGCGCCAGTTCCGGCTGAACGCCCCGCGGCGCACGCCTTGACACCGGAGGGCGAAGCGATGTCCATCCTCTACGACGCCAGCCGCACCGCGCTCTACACGCCCGAGCGGCACGAGACGCGGTTCGAGCGCGGCCGCCTCTACACGCCGACGCAGTGGTCCATCGAGGCGTCGCGGCTCGCGTACTGCCGGGCGGAGCAGTCGCCGCAGGACGAAGAAGACCTCGCCGCCGCGCTCGCGCAGGCGGGCTTCGGCGAACCGCGGCTGTTCGTCGATGCCGCCACCTTCGCCTTCGGCGCGCTGCATGCGGGCGACGGCAGCGCCCTCATCGCGTTCCGCGGCACGCAGCCGGACGAGATCCGCCACCTGGCGACCAACCTGCAGGCGCAGCAGCTCGAGTGGCACGAAAGCGGCGGCCGCGTGCACGCGGGCTTCGCGAAAGCGGCGCGGGGCGTGCTGCCGCAGGTGCGCGAATGGCTGGCGGGCGAGGGGCGGCCGCGCAGCCGTCTCGTGCTCGCCGGCCACAGCCTCGGCGCCGCGCTCGCGACACTGGCCGCGAGCGTGCTGCGGCCCGAACTGCTCGTCACGCTCGGCTCGCCGCGGGTGGGCGACACGGACTTCGTGGCGACGCTCGCCGGCCTCGACATCGTGCGGCTGGTGGACGGCTGCGACGTGGTCACGCAGGTGCCGCCGGCGCTGTCCTTCTACGCCCATGCCGGTGCGGTGACCTACATCACCTGCGTCACGGGCGAATGCGTCGACGATCCCGCGCCGGCGATGATCGAGGCCGACCGGCTCGAAGGCCGAGCGCGCTACGCGGCCGAGCATGCCTGGAAGCCCGGCGCGGTGCTGCTGCGCGAGCTGGCGGACCACGCACCGATCAATTACGCGCGGGCGTTCTTCTGAGAACCGGCGGCCTCGGCCGCCGGGGCACGCGGCTTCCGTACGCCACCCGGCGTATTTCTGGCACGCGCCCCTTTGCGCAGACTTGTCTCCATCGTTCAAACCACTGGAGAAGGTCTCACCATGCAACGTCGCTTCACCCTCAAGGCGCTCACCGCCGCTGTCGCACTGGCGGGCCTTGGCGCCGCTCCTGCGTTCGCGCAGGACACGATCAAGGTCGGCGTGCTGCACTCGCTGTCCGGCACCATGGCGATCTCGGAAACCGTGCTCAAGGACACGGTGCTCATGGCCATCGACGACATCAACGCCAAGGGCGGCGTGATGGGCAAGAAGCTCGAACCGGTCGTGGTCGATCCGGCTTCCAACTGGCCGCTCTTCGCCGAGAAGACCAAGCAGCTGCTCGGCCAGGACAAGGTCGCCGTGATCTTCGGCTGCTGGACCTCGGTGTCGCGCAAGTCGGTGCTGCCGGTGGTCGAGGAAATGAACGGCCTCCTGTTCTACCCCGTGCAGTACGAGGGCGAGGAGCTGAGCAAGAACGTCTTCTACACCGGCGCCGCGCCCAACCAGCAGGCCATCCCGGCGGTCGACTACCTCATGAGCAAGGAAGGCGGCGGCGCGAAGCGCTGGGTGCTCTTGGGCACCGACTACGTCTACCCGCGCACCACCAACAAGATCCTGCGCGCCTACCTCAAGAGCAAGGGCGTGGCCGACAAGGACATCGACGAGAAGTACACCCCTTTCGGCCACAGCGACTACCAGACCATCGTCGCCGACATCAAGAAGTTCTCGGCCGGCGGCAAGACGGCGGTGGTGTCGACCATCAACGGCGACTCCAACGTGCCCTTCTACAAGGAACTCGGCAACGCGGGCCTCAAGGCCAAGGACGTGCCGGTGGTCGCCTTCTCGGTGGGCGAGGAAGAGCTGCGCGGCGTGGACACCAAGCCGCTCGTGGGCCACCTTGCCGCGTGGAACTACTTCATGAGCATCAAGAACCCGACCAACACGGCGTTCATCAAGCAGTGGAGCGACTACGCCAAGGCCAAGAACATCCCCGGCCACAAGGACAAGCCGCTGACCAACGACCCGATGGAAGCGACCTGGATCGGCATCCACATGTGGAAGCAGGCGGTCGAGAAGGCCAAGAGCACCGACACCGACAAGGTGATCGCCGCGATGGCCGGCCAGACCTTCACCGCGCCCTCGGGCATCGTCTCGAAGATGGACGAGAAGAACCACCACCTGCACAAGAGCGTGTTCATCGGCGAGATCAAGGCCGACGGCCAGTTCAACGTGGTGTGGAAGACGCCGGGCCCGGTCAAGGCCAAGCCGTGGAGCCCGTACATCGAAGGCAACGACAAGAAGCCGGACTACCCGGCCGGGAAATCGTTGTAACCCCCCCCCTGGCCTCGCCCACTCCATGTGGCTCTGACACCCCCCTTCCGGGGGCGATCCCAGCGGCCCGGCAGAGCCGGTTCCGCGGGATCCCTGAATCTGGAAACACCGTGTTCAAACTCCTGCGCCACATTCATTGGCTTGCACTTCTTGCAACGATGGCCTCAGTGCCCTCGCATGCGCTCACCGCCGACGAGGCCAAGGCCATCGCCTCGGGCGATTCGGAGGCCCGCATCGCGGCGCTCAACCAGGCCGTCATCTCTGCCGACGAGAAGACCGCCGCCTTCATCCAGGCGATGTCGGATGATGCGGTGAAGTTCACGCAGGACCAGGTCTTCGTCATCAAGGACGACAAGGCCTACGACCCGGTCAGCGGCGCCGAGCTCAAGCTGCCCGACGACGCCGAGGACGTGGTCAACAACAACCTGATGCGCGGCGCGCTCGACGCGGCGCAGGCCGCGCTCAAGCTCACGAGCCGCGACGACGCGGTGCGCATGGAAGCCGCGCAGGCGCTGTTCAAGGAGCCCGACGAATCGCGCCTGCCGATGGTCGAGAAGGCGCTGGCCGCCGAAGCCGACCCGAAGATCAAGGCCCAGCTCGAACTCGTGCGCGCCGCCAGCCTGCTCGGCAGCGCCGACAAGGGCAAGCGCCTCGCCGCCGCCCGCGCGCTCGGAGACAGCCGCAGTCCCGATACCAAGCTGCTGCTCAACCAGCGGCTGGCCGAGGAGTCCGAGGCCGACGTGAAGGCGGCGATCGCCGCGTCGATCGCCAGCATCGACGGCTCGCTCGTCTGGGGCGACCGCATCAACGCGGTCTTCAGCGGCATCAGCCTGGGCTCGGTGCTGCTGCTCGCGGCGCTCGGCCTCGCGATCACCTACGGGCTGATGGGCGTGATCAACATGGCGCACGGCGAGCTGATGATGATCGGCGCCTATGCCACCTACGTGATGCAGGGCGTCTTCCAGCGCTATCTGCCCGAGTCGATGTTCGGCTGGTACCTGGTGGCCGCCATTCCGGTCGCCTTCCTGGCGTCGGCGTTCGTCGGCGCGGTGCTGGAGCGCGGCGTGATCCGCTTCCTCTACGGCCGGCCGCTGGAGACGCTGCTCGCCACCTGGGGCATCAGCCTCATGCTGCAGCAACTGGTGCGATCGATCTTCGGTGCGCAGAACGTCGGCGTGGAGAACCCGGCCTGGATGAGCGGCGGCCTGAACCTGCTCTCCAACGTCACGCTGCCGTGGAACCGCATCGGCATCATCATCTTCGCCGGGCTGGTGCTGCTCGCGATGGGCTGGCTCATCGGGCGCACGCGCCTCGGCCTCTTCGTGCGCGGCGTGACGCAGAACCGGCCGATCGCCTCGTGCATGGGCGTGAACACCGCGCGCATCGACACCTACGCCTTCGCGCTCGGCTCGGGCATCGCGGGGCTCGCGGGTTGCGCGCTCTCGCAGATCGGCAACGTCGGGCCGGACCTCGGCCAGAGCTACATCGTCGACTCGTTCATGGTCGTGGTGATGGGCGGCGTCGGCCAGCTCGCGGGCACCGTGTATGCGGCACTGGGCCTGGGCATCCTCAACAAGTTCATCGAAGGCTGGGCCGGCGCAGTGCTCGCCAAGATCGCGGTGCTGGTCTTCATCATCATCTTCATCCAGAAGCGGCCGCAGGGCATCTTCGCAGTCAAGGGGCGGAGTGCCGAGGCATGAGCAAAGTCGTACTTCCGTCCAAAGGTCCGCTGCTCACCGGCAAGGGCTGGACCGCCTTCTTCATCGCGCTGGTCGTGGTCTGCGCGCTCGCGCCGATCCTGAACATGGCGGTGCCGGCCGGCAGCGCGCTGCACATGAGCGACTACGCGGTGGCGCTGGTCGGCAAGATCATGTGCTATGCGATCTGCGCGCTCGCGATGGACCTCATCTGGGGCTACACCGGCATCCTCTCGCTGGGCCACGGCCTCTTCTTCGCACTCGGCGGCTACATGATGGGCATGTACCTCATGCGCCAGATCGGCCGCGACGGCAACTACAAGAGCGACCTGCCGGACTTCATGGTCTTCCTCGACTGGAAGGCGCTGCCGTGGCACTGGGCGCTGTCCGACAGCTTCGTCGCCATGCTGGTGCTGATCGCCCTGGTGCCGGGGCTCGTCGCCTTCGTGTTCGGCTTCTTCGCCTTCCGCTCGCGCATCAAGGGCGTGTACTTCTCGATCATCACGCAGGCGATGACCTTCGCGGCGATGTTGCTTTTCTTCCGCAACGAGACCGGCTTCGGCGGCAACAACGGCTTCACCGATTTCAAGCGCATCCTGGGCGTGCCGATCGCGACACAGGAGATGCGCATGGTGCTGTTCGTGCTGACGGGGCTCACGCTGCTCGGGTTCATGCTGTTCTCGAAGTGGCTCATCGCGAGCAAGTTCGGGCGTGTGCTGCAGGCGATCCGCGATGCCGAGTCGCGCGTGATGTTCTCGGGCTACAACCCGCTGGGCTACAAGCTCACCATCTGGGTCATCTCGGCCGTGATGTGCGGCGTGGCCGGCGCGCTCTACGTGCCGCAGGTGGGCATCATCAACCCGAGCGAGATGAGCCCGGCCAACTCGATCGAGATCGCGATCTGGGCGGCCGTCGGCGGGCGCGCGACGCTCGTGGGGCCGGTGATCGGCGCCTTCATCGTCAACGGCGCCAAGAGCTGGCTCACGGTGGCCTATCCCGAATACTGGCTGTACTTCCTGGGCGCGTTGTTCATCGCGGTCACGCTCTTCCTGCCGGGCGGCATCGTCGGCCTGGTGAGGCAATGGACGGGCCGCAGGAAGGCCGCGCCGTCCGAAGCCGCCGGCAGCGAGCCGCGCCGCGACGTGCCGCGCGCCGTGGCGGTGGAGCAGGGCGCCGAGCCCGCATCGCTCGCGCCGCCGCTTGCCGCCGAACCCAAGGGAGCCCGCGCATGACCCCCGACCTGATGGACGCCGGCGCCGAACGCGTCGCCCGGCACCTCGCCTTCGAACAGGCACTGCACACCGAGTCCGGCGGCCGCGCCGCGGGCTACGCGCGGCCGATGACCCCCGGCGAAGTCGACGTCGCGCACGGCCGCATCCTCTACCTGGAAGACGTGAGCGTGAGCTTCGACGGCTTCAAGGCGATCAACAAGCTGTCGCTGGACATCGCGCCCGGCGAACTGCGCTGCATCATCGGGCCGAACGGCGCGGGCAAGACCACGATGATGGACATCATCACCGGCAAGACCCGCCCCGACGAGGGCTCGGTGTTCTTCGGCAGCACCATCGACCTCTTGCGCCACAAGGAGGCCGAGATCGCCCAGCTCGGCATCGGCCGCAAGTTCCAGAAGCCGACGGTGTTCGAGCAGCTCACCGTGTTCGAGAACCTCGAGCTGGCCCTCAAGACCGACAAGGGCGTGAGGTCGTCGATGCTCTTCAGGCTCGACTCGGCGCAGTGCGACCGGCTCGCCGAGGTGCTGCACACCATCCACCTCGAAGGCAGCGTGCTGCGGCTCGCGGGCAACCTGAGCCACGGCCAGAAACAGTGGCTGGAGATCGGCATGCTGCTGATGCAGGACCCGAAGCTGCTGCTGCTCGACGAGCCGGTGGCCGGCATGACCGACGAGGAGACGGCGCGCACCGCGGAGCTGTTCCTGTCGCTCAAGGGCAAGCACTCGCTGATGGTGGTGGAGCACGACATGAGCTTCATCCGCACCATCTCCGAGATCGTGACCGTCCTGTGCGACGGCTCGGTGCTCGCGCAAGGCACGCTCGACGAGGTGCAGGCGGACGAGCGGGTCATCGAGGTCTATCTCGGCCGATAAGGAAGACAGGTTCATGCTCACGGTCAGGAACATTCACCAGTACTACGGCGGCTCGCACATCCTGCGCGACGTCAGCTTCGAGGCGCGCCTGGGCAAGGTCACGGTGCTGCTCGGGCGCAACGGTGTCGGCAAGACCACGCTGCTCAAGTCGCTGATGGGCCTGGTGCCCATCAAGAGCGGCAGCATCGAGTTCGACGGCGCGCCGATCCACCGGCGAACGCCCTACGAGCGGGCGCGCGCCGGCATGGGCTTCGTGCCGCAGGGGCGCGAGATCTTCGCGCGCCTCACGGTCGAGGAGAACCTGCGCATGGGGCTTGCCTACAAGTCGGGCAGCACGCCCGTGCCGCCGGAGCTGTACGAGCTCTTCCCGGTGCTCAAGCAGATGCTGAACCGCCGCGGCGGCGATCTCTCGGGCGGCCAGCAGCAGCAGCTGGCCATCGCGCGTGCGCTCGCGCCGAAGCCCAAGCTGCTGATCCTCGACGAGCCCACCGAGGGCATCCAGCCCAGCATCATCAAGGACATCGGCCGCGTGATCCGCATGCTGGCCGACCGCGGCGACATGGCGATCGTGCTGTGCGAGCAGTACTACGACTTCGCGCGGGAGCTGGCCGACGACTACCTCGTGATGGAACGCGGCGAGGTGATCGCGCGCGGCCTCGGCAAGGACATGGAAGCGCAGGGCGTGCGGCAGCTGGTGGCGATCTGATCACCGTATGGTTGGCGCCGCGCTGGCCACCCGCTCGCGCACCCGCCCCGCAAAGGCCTCCAGCTCCACCGCATTGAGATCCGACACGGCCCAGGCCTGCATGCCGCCTTCGGTCCATTGCACCAGGTTGTAGCCGCGCCTCGAAAGAAGCCGTGGCGCCGTGTCGGCGGCGCCGCGGGCGGGCCAGACGAACAGGTTGACGATGTGCGGCCCCGACCGGTAGACCAGCGCCGCCACCGGATGCCCGTCGAGGTAGTCCAGGCGCGCGCCGACGAGTGGCTGGCCTTCGTCCGAGAGGTCGACCACCGGCGGGGAGAAATCGAGCTTGCCCGCGAACCACGGCTTCACCGTGTGGTGGTCCGATGAGGCGACATCGGTCAGGTGGTCCGCGAGCAGCGAACGCACGTGGCTGTCGGCGACCACATCGCCGATCGCGCCGACCGTGCCGGCCACCGGACTCATCAGCAGCGCGAACGACAGTGCCCACGACGCGGCCGCGCCCGCGCCGAAGATCGCGAGCGAGGGCAGCCAGCGCACGCGGGTCTTCGGCGGGGCGGGGCGCGCGCCTGCCGCACCGCGCAGTTGCTCGCGGATGCGGCCGGCGAGCGCTGGCGGTGCCGCATGCCGCGTGGCTTCGCGCCGGATCAGCAGGCCGAGTTCGTCCGGTTCATCGGGTCGCATCGCGGTGGGCTCCTGGTGTGGCGGGGGGTGCTTCGTCCTGCAGCGCGTGGCGCAGCAGCGCTCGGGCGCGCGACAGCCGCGACATCACCGTGCCGATCGGGATGCCGGCGATGCGCGCAATGTCTTCGTACGACAGATCCTCCATCTCCCGCAGCACGATCACCTCGCGCAACGGCGGCGCCAGGGCCTCGATGGCGGTGTCGATGCGCCGGCCGAGCGCGCGCTGCTCCCACGCCGCCGCCGGATCCCCGCCGGCGGGCGGCGCGGCGCCCAGGCCCGCGTCTTCCGCGCCGCCGTCCTGCGATTCGTCGAACGCGACCTGATCCGCCAGGTGGCGCGACTGCCGCATGGCGTCGTAGCAGGCATTGCGCACGATGCCGAGCAGCCAGGGCCGGGCACTGGCGCCGCGCAGGTCGTCGAAGAAGCGGAATGCGCGCAAGCAGGCCTCCTGCACCGCGTCCTCGGCCTGCGCGTCGTCGCGCAGCAGCCAGCGCGCCAGGTTGTACGCGGCGTGCAGGTGCGGCAGGGCCGCGGTCTCGAACTGGCGGGTGCGGTCGTTCAACGCAGTGCTTTCCGTGCATGACGCGCGGCCCGGCGGATTTATTCCGTCGCCCGATTCGGCGGATCTCCGGGAATAGGCGGCGCCCGGCGGCCGTCATGCATGGGCCGATTCTGATCTTTCCGATCCCTCAAGGAGGGCGTTCATGAGATTCACATCGATCCTCGCGGCCGCGTGCGCCGCACTCTGCCTGGGCGGTCCCGCGCTGGCGGCCGGCCCCAAGGCCTACGTGGGCAACTACAAGGACGACACGGTCAGCGTGATCGACACCGCCGCGGGCCGCGTCGTCGCCACGGTGCCGGTGGCGGCCGGGCCGGACGGCATCGTGGTGGCGCGCGACGACGCCCAGGTGTTCGTGAGCGGCTCGTCCGCGAGCAGCCTCAGCGTGATCGACACCGCGAGCGACGAGGTCGTATCGACGGTCGAGGTCGGCAAGGGGCCGCAGGGCCTGGCGCTGACGCCGGACGGCCGCTGGCTGCTGGTCGCGGTCAACGGCGACGACCGCGTCGCGCTGGTCGACACCGCCACGCGCAGCGTCGCGGCCACGGTGCCGGTCGCCAAGCCGCACACCATCGCGATCAGCCCGGACGGGCGGCAGGCCTATGTGTCGTCGCAGGCCCCGGGCAAGTTCGCGCTCGCGGTGGTCGACCTCGCCTCGCGCAACGTGACGGCCACCGTGCCGCTGGAGAAGACGCCGCGCGACCTGGAGTTCGGCCCCGACGGCAAGGTGCTCTACGTCACGCTGGCCGGTGTCAGCGCGGTGCAGGTGTTCGACCCGGCGGCGAATCGGCTGCTGGGGCAGATCCCGACCGGCGTATCGCCCCACGTGGCGCATCACTTCGCCGACACGCGCTCGGGCGTGGTGGTGGTGCAGGGGCCGGGCGAGCTGATGCTGTTCGATCCGGCGACGCGCAGCGCGGTGCGCAGCATCGCGGTCGGCAAGCAGCCGCACTGGGTCGACGTGCTGCCCGACCATGCGCGCGTCATGGTCACCAACGAGGGCTCGAACGACGTGAGCGTGGTCGACCTGGCCGGCGGGACGGTCACGACCATTCCGGTCGGCAACGCGCCGCGCAAGATCGCGGTGCAGCACAAGGGGAGCGCGCAAAAGCAGGCCAGGGTCTCGATCGACAACTTCAGCTTCGCGCCGGCGGACCTCGCGGTCCCCGCCGGCGCGGACGTGACCTGGACCAACAACGACGGCGCCCCGCACGGCATCGCCTTCGCCGACAAGGCGCCGGGCATGGACCTGATGATGCCGGGACAGGGCTTCAGCCGCCGGTTCACGAAGCCCGGGGTGTACGACTACGTCTGCGCCGTGCATCCGTACATGACGGCGCGCATCACCGTGAACTGAGCCGTGCGGCGCGGGGCGACCCTGCGCCGCATGCGGCGCCGCGAAGGCGCTACGCTCTGGCCTCCTCCACCGCCAGAGCCGACCCATGCCGATGCCTCCCGCCGCCTGTCCCCTGCCGTACGGGAGCGCCGCATGGAACAGCTGATCCTCCTGATGGTGGAGCACGCGATCGCGGTCGTGTTCGTCGCCACCTTCTGCGCGCGGGTCGGGCTGCCGGTGCCGGCCTCGCCGCTGCTGGTGGTGGCGGGCGGGCTGGTCGCGATCGCGCAGCCGGCGATGCTCGTGGCGCTGGTGGCCGCCTCCTGGCTGGCCAACGTGCTCGGCGATGCCGTGTGGTTCTATGCGGGCCGCCTCTATGGCTACCGCTTCATGCGGCTGCTGTGCAAGATCTCGATGTCGCCGGATTCCTGCGTGCGGCGCAGCGAGACACTGATCGGGCGCTGGGGCGGCATGTCGCTCGTGCTGGCGAAGTTCGTGCCGGGCGTGTCGGTCATCGCGCCGCCGATGGCGGGTGCGCTGGGCATGTCCTCCTGGCGCTTCGTGGCGTATGACACGGCGGCGGCGCTGTTGTGGACGGGGCTCTTCCTCGCCCTGGGCTTCATCTTCCGCGACCAGATCCAGGCGGTGCTCGATGCGCTGTCGCAGGCGGGGAGCATCGCGGTCGCGGCGCTCGTCGTCGTGCTCGCCGCGATGCTGGCGGTGCGCTACTGGCGCCGCCGCACCTTCCTGCGCCTGACCGGCATGCCGCGCGTGAGCGTCGGCGAACTGCTGACCTTGATGGATGGCGACCCGCCCCCGATCGTGATCGACGTGCGCGGCGAGGCGGGCGTGCAGGTCGATCCGCGGCGCATTCCCGGCGCGCTGCCGATCGCGCTCAAGGACCTGCAGCAGCGCCGCGTCGAACTGCCCTTCGAGGGTGATGACCGCGAGATCGTGCTGTACTGCAGCTGCCCCAACGAGGTCTCGGCCGCGCTGGCCGCCCAGGCGCTGGCCTCGCGCGGCCTGAAGCGCGCGCGGCCCCTGGCGGGCGGGCTCGACGCGTGGGTCGAGGCCGGGCACCCGACCCAGGCGACCTAGCGCCCGGCCCCGTCGTGGGGCGCCGAGCCGAGCGGCGGCGCGATCTCCTCGAGCGGCTTGCGCTCCGCGTCCACCGCCCAGCGCCAGGCGATCGATCCGGCCGCGATGACCAGCACCGCGCCGACCGCATAGCCGGCCGCGACCGCGCCGCGGCTGCCGGTCTCGATCAGCGCGCCGAACAGTGCGGGGGCGACGAAGCCGCCCGCGCCGGTGCCCACCGCATAGAAGATCGAGATCGCGACCGCGCGCATCTCCAGCGGGAAGACCTCGCTCACCGTGAGGTAGGCCGAACTCGCCGCCGCCGAGGCGAGGAAGAACACCGCCGACCAGCACAGCGCCTGGCTGCGCGCGTCGAGCAAGCCCTGCATGAAGGCCCAGCCCGTGAGCCCGAGCCCGAGGCCCGAGCACACGTAGGTGAGCGCGATCATGCGCCGCCGCCCCACCCGGTCGAAGAGCGGCCCCAGGAGCAGCGGGCCGAGCACGTTGCCGAGCGCGAACGGAAAGATGTAGAGCGCCACCCGGCCTTCGGGCACGCCGTGGAAGCGCGTGAGCACCAGCGCGTAGGTGAAGAAGATCGCGTTGTAGAAGAAGGCCTGCGAGATCATCAGCGCCAGCGCGACGACGCTGCGGCGCGGGTAGCGCCGCAGCAGCACGTGCATCACCTCGCGCCAGCCGGGCCGCGCGCGCTCGCCAAAGGCCACGTGGCCGACCGCCGGCGGCAGCGGGCCATGCCGCGCGGCGACTTCTGCCTCGATGCCGCGCACGATGCGTTCGGCTTCGTCCGCGCGGCCATGGGCGATGAGCCAGCGCGGGCTTTCGGGCACGTCGCGCCGCACCAGCAGGATCGCCACCGCGAGGAGCGCGCCCAGCGCGAAGGCGGCGCGCCAGCCGTGCACCGGTCCCAGCACGCCCGGGTCGAGCAGCCACAGACTCAGGCCGGCGCCGAGCGCCGCGCCGACCCAGAAGCTGCCGTTGATCGCGAGGTTCACGCGCCCGCGCACGCGCGCCGGGATCAGCTCGTCGATGGCGGAGTTGATCGCCGCGTACTCGCCGCCGATGCCAAGTCCGGTGGCGAAGCGGCAGGCCGCGAAGAACGCGAAGCCGGGCGAGAAGGCCGTGGCCAGCGTCGCGACCGCATACACCGCGAGCGTCATGAGGAAGAGCCGCTTGCGCCCCAGCCGGTCGGCCAGCCGGCCGAACAGCAGCGCGCCGACCACCGCGCCCGCGATGTAGAGCGACCCGGAGACGCCGACCTGCGTCGCGGTGAGCGCCAGCGTGTCGGGCCGCTCCAGCACGCCGCCGAGCGAGCCCACCAGCGTGACTTCGAGCCCGTCGAGCACCCAGGCCACACCGAGCGCGATCACCACCCGCCAGTGCCAGCGCGACCACGGCAGGCGGTCGAGGCGGGCCGGGATGTCGCTGTGTTCGATGCGCATGGGGCGCCGCTGCCGGGTCGGGCTACATCGCCCAGATGCGCGGCGGCTGGGCGGGGAGCTTCCAGAGCTCGGCGCGCCACGCCATCCAGACCTGCCGCAGCAGCTGCATGGCCGGCTCGACGACGGGTGCGAGCGCGCGCAGCACGATGACCTCGGCGTGCGGGCTGGTCACGCCCGCGCTGCCTTGCAGCGCATGGCGCTCGATCAGGGCGCGCGCGGCGTCGAGGGCCGCTTCGCGCCGCTCGCGCGCCACCGCCGACCCGGCGACGAAGAAGATCGAGGCGAGGCAGCGATGCCCCGCGAAGCCGAGCGGGCTCTGCAGCAGCCGCGCGTCGCTCGCATCGATGCGGCCGCGCTCCAGCCACACGCCGGGCACCTCGATGTGCTGCTGCAGCGTGCCGCGCTCGAAGGGCTGGTCCGCGGCCGGCAGGCCGAGCGCCGTCACGTCCCAGCCGATGAGTTCGGCGCCCGGCGCCACGCGCAAGGTCAGGCGGTTCTCGGCGCGGCAGCCGCTGTAGCAGATGGCTTCGAGCGGCAGCCATTCGAGGCGCGCGCCGGCTTCGAGCGAGAGTTCGGTGCGCTGCAGCGCGAGTTCGCCCTCCGAGCGATAGAAGCGGCTGGCGCCGGGCGTCGTGACGAGGCCGTGGCTGCCGGCTGCCGCATGCACGCGGATGTCGAGGGTGTCGCCGCCGACCAGTCCGCCCGGCGGATGCACCAGCACGTTGTGGCAGACGGCATCGCCCTCCGGATAGAGACTTTGCAGGATGCGCAGCGGGCCGTCGTGACGGAATCTCGCCGTGCTGCGTTGTTGTTCGAGGCGGTAATCGAGAGCGAGCTGCGCGTGCCAGGGCATGGACCGAGTGTAGGGAATTCGCCGTCGCCCGTTCGCGAGGGCATTGAAGGGGGCTAGCCGCCCAGCAGCAGCCGGCGCAGCCGGCTTCGCTCGGGCGTCTCGTCCTGCCGCGCCGGCACGCCCAGCTTCTGTGCCATGAGCGGGCGGCTGGTGCCGCCCTGCAGGTCGACCTCCTGCGCCACCTGGCCCGCCTCGTACACGAAGGCCACGTCGGCCAGATCGAGCACGTCGTCGATGTCGTGCGTGATCATCAGCACCGGAATGTCCCACTCGCGCTGCATCGCCGCGAGATCGCGCCGCACGGCGCTGCGCAGCATGGGGTTGAGCGCCGCGAAGGGCTCGTCCAGCAGCAGCACCTGCGGACGGCACGCCAGCGCGCGCGCGAGCGCCACGCGCTGCTGCTGCCCGCCCGACAGCGTTCGCGGGCGGCTGTCGGCCATGGCGCCGAGATCGAAGCTGCGCAGCAGGACATCGACCCGCTCGGCATCCTCCGGCGCGAGGCGCCGCCTGCGCCACGAGGTGAGGCCGAAGGCGACGTTCTCGCGCACCGTCAGGTGGGGGAACAGCGCGTAGTTCTGGAACAGGTAGCCGATGCGTCGCTCGGACGCCGGCAGGTCGATGCCTTGTGCCGAATCGAACAAGGTGCGGCCGTCGAGCCGCACATGCCCGGCCGAGGGATGCAGCAGCCCGGCGATGGCCTGGAAGGTCAGCGACTTGCCGGCGCCCGAAGGGCCGTAGAGCGCGGCGAAGGGAACATCCGTGGCGAAGCGCGCCGCGAGATCGAAGCGGCGCGCCCCGTCGGTGACGGTCAGTTGCAGGTCGACGTCGATCACGGTTTTCCGAAGCCGAAGCGCGCGAGCACGGCCTGAGACGGCGCGGTCGCGAGGAAGGCGATGAAGTCCTTCGCCAATGCCTTCTCCTGGCTGTCGGCGATCACGGCGATCGGGTAGGTCACCGGCGTGTGGCCGGTCGCCGTGAGAACCACGCGCACCTTGTCGCCCATGACGGCGGCATCGGTGCGGTACACGAAGCCCGCCTCCGCTTCGCCCCGGCTCACGTAGTCGAGCACCTGGCGCACGCTGTCGGCCTGCACGAAGCGGGGCTCGAGCGGAGTCCACAGCCGCGCGGCCTCCAGCGCCTCGCGCGTGTAGCGGCCCACCGGCACGGTGGCGGTCTTGCCGATCGCGATCTTCTTCACGCCGGGGCCGGCGAGGTCCTGCAGGGTCTTGAGGCCCGCGCCGCCCCGCGCGGGCTCGATCAGCACCAGGCTGTTGGCCGCGAAGTCCTTGCGCGTCGGGGTGTCGATCAGTTTCTGGCCCACGGCGCGGTCCATCGTTTCCTGGTCGGCGCTGGCGAACACGTCCACCGGCGCGCCCTGGCTGATCTGCTGCAGCAGCACGCCCGAGGCGGCGAAGTTGAAGCGCACGGTCGCGCCCGGCCTGCTCGCCTCGAACCGCGGGCCGATCTCCTTGAAGGCATCCGTCAGGCTCGCGGCGGCCGAGACCGTGAGCTGCTGCGCCATCGCGCCGGCCGGCAGGGCCAGGGCAAGGACGATGAAAGCGAAACGGGACGTGCGCATGAAGCGGCTCCTGGGTCAGCGAAGCGAGAAGAACCGGTTCGACAGAACCAGCACGGTGATCGACAGCAGCGAGGTGACGACGACCAGCACCAGCGCGAGGTCGTCGTTACCGGCCTGCGCGGCGTCGTAGATCGCCATGGACAGCGTCTGGGTCTGGCGGGGGATCGAGCCGGCGACCATCAGCGAGGCACCGAACTCGCCCATCGCCCGTGCGAACGCGAGCAGCGTGCCCGCGAGGATGCCGGGCCAGGCGAGCGGCAGCGTCACGCGCAGGAAGACCGACAGCGGCGACTGCCGCAGCGTGCTGGCCGCCGCTTCGAGCGAGCGGTCGACATGCTCGAAAGCCGCGCTGGCCGACTTCAGCACCAGCGGCAGCGCGACCACGGCGGAGGCCACCACGGCGCCGTGCCAGCTGAAGATGATCGTGTAGTCGAAATGCTCGCGCAGCCACTCGCCGAGCGGGCTGCGCCGTCCGGCCGCCAGCAGGATCGAATAGCCGATCACCGTGGGGGGCAGCACCAGCGGCAGCATGAACAGCGATTCGAGCACCGACGAGCCCGGGAACGGACGCCGCGCGAACAGCCAGCCCAGCGCCACGCCCGCCACCAGCGCGAGCATCGTCGCGACGGCCGCGACCTTGACCGAGAGCACCAGAGGTGACCAGTCCATGGAGGTGAGCAGGGCGAGCGTCATGTACCGAAGGGAATGACGCTATTGTTACATGCGGAAAAGTGCGAAGGCGAGGAAAACGAGCCGCCTGCGGGAGAAACGCGTTCGATCGATGCTCCGCCTTCCGGCGCTCCATCCCCTTGGATATAGCGAAGAGGCGCGGGCGGCCTGGTGTCGGCGCGCCGGGATGCAGGGTCAGGGCGCGAGCAGGCGGGTCAGTGCCGCGATGTCCGAGGCCGCGGCCACGCGCGCCGTGCTCTCGATGGCGCGGTAGTGCCGCACGATCTGCTCGCCGACGGCCGTGAGCGCGCTGCCGCCGCCATGCGTGCCGCCGGTGGCGGTGGCGACCGCCGGCGAAGTGAGCGCGCGGTTCATCTCGTCGATCAGCATCCAGGCGCGGCGGTAGGACATGCCGAGCTGCCGTCCGGCGGCGGAGATGGAGCCGGTTTCCGCAATGGCCTCGAGCAACGCGATCTTGCCGGGCCCGATGGCGATGCTCTCGTCCCGGTAGATGCGCAGGCGGAACTGCACTTTGGATTTCATGGGGCGGAGGTTAATCGATCCCATCCTGGCGCCGGCCCCGCGCCGGGTGGCGTGCTCAGCTCTTCCAGGCCCCGTCGTGCGCGGCGGCGGCCTCGTCGACCAGCGCCGGGCCGATGCACTCGATCGGGTGCGGCGATGCGCGGAACACGTCGCGGCACGACAGCTCGGCATCGCGCTGGTCGCCGCGCTCGCCGCGAAACACGCGCAGCCGCTCGGCGTCGATGCCGAATACCACGCGGCCGATGTTGGCCCAGAAGATCGCGCCCGCGCACATCACGCAGGGCTCGCCCGAGGAATAGATCGTCGCGCCGGCAAGTGTCTCGCGCGGCAGGCGGCGATCGGCCAGCATGCGCACCGCGTTGGTTTCCGCGTGCCCCGTGACGTCGCCGGTCTCGGCCGTGTTGCACCAGGCCTCGGCCAGCACTTCGCCGTCCGCGGAAACGATCACCGCGCCGAACGGACGGTTGCCCCGCCGCCGCGCCGCGTGCGACCAGACGATGGCCTTGAGCAGGTAGCGCCCGTCGCGCTCGTCGAGGGCGGTTTCGGCGGGAAAGGTGTCGGAGGTCAGGGTGCTCATGCCTGGATGCTACGTTCAGAGCGCGCGGGCAGCATCGAGGTGTTGAAGATGGCATCCGCCGACGGGCGGTTTTTCAGGCCGAAGACCTGGACCACTTCGTCCACCTGCTGTTCCAGCGTCAGCTTGCGGATGTCGCCGAGACCATGCCCGCGCGTGTCGCCGGCGCCCACGTACTGCGCCGTGATGGCCCAGCGCTCGAGTTCCACCCGGGCGTCGAGGATGGGCTCGCGCTGCCGCATCGCGGCGATGCTCGGCCCGGGGTTCGCGAAGGTCTCGACGATCGCTCGGTTGGTCGCGCGCAGGAAGGCGGCGACGGCCTTCGGGTTCTGCGCGATCAGGTTGCTGCTCGCGAGGATGGCGTTGCCATACAGGTCGACCCCGGCGTCCGAGTACTTGAGCACCGAGAGCTCGTCGCCCTTCATGCGCGCGAAGAGCGACACCGCCGAGTCGTGGAAGTAGGTCGCGGCATCGACGTCGCCGCGCACCATCACGTTGTCGCGCGCGCTGAAGTCGGTGGTCTGCCACTGGAAGGCATCGCCCTTCATGCCCTGCCGGCGCGCGACCATCGGCCAGGCGCGGCGCGTGGCCTCCACCGCGGCGGCGGCCACCTTCTTGCCCTGCAGGCTGCGGAAGTCGCCGGTGATGCCGCGATCCTTGCGGCCGATGATCACGAATGGTGCGCGGTTGTAGTACTGGTAGACCGCCTGCACCACCGGGGTGCCGGGGTTCTGCGCATTGAACTCGACGAGCGAGCTGACGTCGCCGAGGCCCAGCTGGTAGACGCCGCTCGCGATGCGCGTGATCGACGCCACGGAGCCCGCGCCGGTGTCGATCGTCACATCGAGGCCTTCGTCCTTGTAGTAGCCCTTGCTTTCCGCGAGGAAGAAGGGCGCGGTCTGGCCGTTGATGCGGAAGTCGAGCGTGAACTTGAGCGGCGTGAGCTTCGGGCCCTGCGCGAAGACAGCGGGCGCGCGCGTGAGGGCGGCACCGGCCGCGGCGGAAGCGAGGAGGAAGGAACGGCGTTGCATGAGCAGATCTCCGGAAGGTTCGTGGGTCCTGAGCGCCCGTGGTCAGGCGGGCGCCGCAAGAGCAATTTCCGGGCGGTGCACGCGAGGTGCGTGCGCTGCTGAACGCTTCTACTCTCGAAGGCCGTGATGCACGACGCGTGCCAGCACATGCCGGGCGCGCAACTTGCAAGGCTTTCGGCGCAGAGTAGAAGCGTTCAGCCCGGCCAGTGCCGCGGCGGGAAATTGCTCTTTCATGGTCGTCCCCACGCACATCCGAAGGAGTCTTTCCCATGCTCGTCACGCAGCAACCCGTCTTTCGCAAGTTCTGGCATGCCGTCATGCCGCTGGCCGATCTGCGGCAGGGGCCCAGGCCCTTCACGCTGCTCGGCGAGAACATCGTGCTGTTCCTCGACGCCGACGGCCAGCCGGCCGCGCTGCGCGACCGCTGCTGCCACCGCACGGCGAAGCTCTCGAAGGGCTGGTGCGTGGATGCCGAGGGCCGGGCCTGCGGGCAGGGCGCGATCCAGTGCGGCTACCACGGCTGGACCTATGACCGCAGCGGCCAGGTGGTGCGCATTCCGCAGTACGAGCCCGATCGCGCCATCTCGCCCGAGTACCGGACCACGGCCTACCACTGCGTCGCGCGCTACGGCTACGCGTGGGTGGCGCTGGACGATCCGATCGCCGAGATCCCGCACGTGCCCGAGTTCGACGATCCGGCCTACCGCACCATCCACCAGTTCTACGAGGAGTGGAAGACCAGCCCCATGCGCGCGCTGGAGAACTCCTTCGACAACTCGCACTTCAGCTTCGTGCATCGCGCGACCTTCGGCGTGGCGGCGAGCCCGAAGCCGAGCAAGTACGAGCTGATCGAGGACGACAACGGCTTTCGCGCCGAGACGGTCATCGACGCGGTGAACCCAGCGAAGTTCCACGCCATCAGCGGCGTCACCGACCCGATCACCACGCGCCACATGCGCAACGCCTACTTCCTGCCGTTCTCGCGCCGGCTCGACATCGAGTACCCGTCGGGCGTGCGCCACATCATCATCAACTGCTTCACGCCGATCGACGATGGGCGCATCCAGCTGTGCCAGTGGCTGTTCCGCAACGACACCGAGGCCGACTGCCCGGCGCAGATGCTGATCGACTTCGACGAGGAGATCACCCGCGAGGACAAGGACATCCTCGAGTCCACCGACCCCGACGCGCTGGTCGACACGCGCCGCCGCGGCGTGGAGTATTCGATGGAGTCGGACCGCCCGGGCATGCTGATCCGCAGGCACCTGATGCAGCTGCTCGCCAGGCACGGCGAGGTCGAGGTGCATCGCGGCCTGCGCGCCGTGTCGCTCGCGCAGGCGGCCTGACGACGCCGCGGCGGCGACGGACGGGGCGGGCGGGGCGCTACCATCGTGCCCCATCTTCAGGAGACCCCCCATGAGCATCACGGTTCGTCGCGACGACATCCACGGCACGCGGCACACGGTTCGCATCCGCGCGCACGAGATCCCGGTCGATGCGGCGGTGGCGGCCGGCGGCGCCGATGCCGGGCCGCAGCCGCACGACCTCTACGACGCTTCGCTCGGCGCCTGCAAGGCGCTCACCGTGCTGGTCTACGCGCGGCGCAAGGGCATTCCGGTGGAAGAGATCGAAGTCGTGGTGGACCGCGACGACAGCGAAGAGCGCCACGGCACCTACCGGCTCGGCACCTCGCTGCGCGTGACCGGCGATCTCACCGAAGCGCAGCGCGAGGAACTGCTGCGCGTGGCGGGCAAGTGCCCGCTGCACAAGCTCATGACCGAGGTGAAGACCGAGATCGAGACGAAGCTCGTCCAGTGAGCCGCGCTGGGCAGCCCGCCGCGCGCTTCACTCGCCTTGCGAGCCCCGGTGCGCCCACGCGGTGGTGTGCTTCTCGATCGCGCTGAAGAGCTCGTACATCAGCATCGCCATCGCGCCCACCACCATCAACCCCGCGAAGGCGAGGCCCATCTGCATCGCCGAGCCGGCGGAGATCAGCAGGTAGCCGATGCCCTCGTTCGCGGCCGTCATCTCCGACACCGTGGTGCCGACGAAGGCCAGCGTGATCGCGACCTTGAGCGAGCCGTAGAAGTAGGGCATGGAGCGCGGCAGGCCGATCTTCATCAGCACGTCCCAGCGCTTGGCGCCGAGCACGCGCAGCACGTCTTCCAGCTCGGGCTCCAGCGTCGCGAGGCCGGTCGCGATGTTGACCATGATCGGGAAGAAGCTGATGAGGAACGCCGTGAGGATCGCCGGCCCGATGCCGATGCCGAACCACACGACGAGGATAGGCACGAAGGCCGCCTTCGGCAATGCGTTGAACGCGGTCATCAGCGGATACACCGCCGCATAGGCGATGCGCGAGCTGCCGATGACGAAGCCGAGCAGCACGCCCACCACGATCGCGATGCCGAAGCCCGCCACCGTGACCCAGAAGGTGCGCCACGCATGGCCGGCGATGATTTCCTTGAATTCCCAGAACTGCGTCCAGATGCGCCACGGACTGGGGAAGATGAACTCCGAAACGCCGAAGGCCGAGCAGATGATCTGCCACAGCACGATGACGGCAACCAGCAGCAGCCAGGGCGACCAGCGTTCGATTTGCTTCTTGTTCTTCATGTGACTACTGGGGAATCGCGGTGGCGGTTGCCGTGCCTTGACTGCGGATCGCGCCGATGTGGCTGCGCAGCTCCAGCACGATGTCCGTGAACTCCTTGGTATAGGTCAGTTCGAGTTCGCGAGGGCGCGGAAGGTCGATGTCGCGCTTGACGACGAAGCGGCCAGGGCTCTTGCTCATCACGTATACCGTGTCGGCAAGGAACACCGATTCACGCAGGTCGTGCGTGACGAGGATCACGTTGAACTGCTGCTCGGTCCATAGGTCGCGCAGGATGCACCAGAGCTCTTCGCGCGTGAACGCGTCGAGCGCACCGAAGGGCTCGTCGAGCAGCAGCATCTTCGGCTCGTGGATCAGCGCGCGGCAGATGCTCGCGCGCTGCTGCATGCCGCCCGAGAGTTGCCATGGGAACTTGTCCTCGTAGCCGCCGAGGCCGACCTTCTGCAAGAGACGGCGGGCGCGCTCGACGTATTCCTTGCGCTTGGCCTTGAAGGTCGAGCGGTAGGGCTCGACGATCTCCAGCGGCAGCAGCACGTTGTCGACGGTGGTGCGCCACGGCAGGAGCGAGGGCGCCTGGAAGGCCATGCCCGAGATCTTCAGCGGCCCGGTGACCGATTGGCCGTCGATGCGGATCTTGCCCATCGACGGCATCCGCAGGCCCGTCGTGAGCTTCATGAAGGTCGACTTGCCGCAGCCCGAAGGCCCGACGATCGCGATGAACTCGCCGCGCTTCACCTTCAGGTCGATGGCCTCGACCGCGAAGTGGTTGGCGCGCAGCAGTTCTTCGTTGTATGCGAGCCAGACGTCCTGGAAATCGACGAAGGGCGTGTTGTCCTGCTCCTGCATTACTTGCGCAGGATGTTCAACTCGGCCGAGGTCGGGAGCATCGAGCCGTTCCACACCGCATCGGGGTTCACGCGCGTCTTGGTACCGAAGGCGTCGGACACCTGCGAGGCCATCAGCGCGAGACGACCGGCGTTGATCTGGCCGAAGCCTTCGGCGCGCGCGTCAGGCGTGTTCACCACGGTGTCGATCGCGAGCTTGAGGCGGCGGGTTTCGAGTTCGCTATTCACGATGCCGTCGCGCGCCTTGATCGATTCGATGGCGACTGCCGGACTGGCGATGACTTCCTTCGCGCCCTTGGTAAAGGCCTGCAGGAAGGCCTTCACGGCGGCCGGGTTCTCCTTGATGAGCTTCGGCGAGGCAATGATCGCGTTGCCGTAGAGCTTCACGCCGTAGTCGGGGTAGGGGAGGATCACCACGTCGGCAGTCTTAGCGCCACGCGCTTCGAGGTTGAGCAGCGAGGTGAAGGTGAAGCCGGTGATCGCGTCGATGTCGCCGCGCATCAGCATGGTTTCGCGCAGCGTCGGGTCCATCGCGGTCCAGTTCACCGCGCCGATGTTGTTGGCCTTGGCGAAGATCGGGAACGAGCGGCGGCCGGCGTCGAACACCGGTGCGCCCATCTTCTTGCCCGTGAGGTCGGCCGGCTTGGCGATGCCGCTCTTCTTGAGCGCCATGACCGAGGCCGGCGTGTTGTTGTAGACCATCATCACCGCCACCGGCTTGTTCGGGCTGTCGGGGTTGTTGGCGTGGAACTCCATCAGCGCCGCGAGGTCGGCGAAGCCCATGTCGTAGGCGCCCGAGGCCACGCGCGTGACCGCACCGCCCGAGCCGTTGCCGGCATCCACCGTCACGTCGAGGCCGGCAGCCTTGAAGTAGCCCTTGGCGGCCGGATGCGTGAAGAAGGCGCCCGGTCCTTCGAACCGCCAGTCGAGCTGGAACTTGATCGGCGTGGTCGGCTGCGCGTGCGCGCTGCCGAGGCCGAAGGCGAGGGCCGACGCGGCGAGGAAGGACTGGATCAGTTGGCGCTTGTTCATGCGGAATTCCGTGTCAAGAAAAGTGCACGGATTCAAGCAAAAACGGTGCCCGCACGCACTTGGTGCGAACCCTTTCGATGGGCCAACAGGGTGCATGGCGCCGGCTGCGGGATTTCCCTTGCCGGAAGGCCGTGAGAAGAAAAACGCCCCGCCGCGTGCACCACGGCGGGGCGTTCATCGTGGTGCGCGGTTCAGCGCGTGGAGTTCGCGTTGGCGACCGCCAGCGCGGTCATGTTGACCACGCGGCGCACGGTCGCCGACGGCGTCAGGATGTGCGCCTGCCCTTCCGCGCCCATCAGGATCGGGCCCACCGTGACGCCGTTCGCGCCGGTCATCTTCAGCACGTTGAAGAGGATGTTGGCGGCGTCGAGGTTGGGGCAGATCAGCAGATTGGCCTCGCCCGTGAGCGGCGAGTCGGGCAGCGCCTTGCGGCGGACGTCCTCCGACAGGGCGGCATCGCCCTGCATCTCGCCGTCGCACTCGACGTCGGGCGCCATCTTGACGAAGAGGTCGCGCGCCGCGCGCATCTTGCGGGCCGACCCACGCTCCGAAGTGCCGAAGTTGGAGTGCGACAGGAAGGCCACCTTGGGCGGCAGGCCGAAGCGGCGCACTTCCTCGGCGGCCATCACCGCGATGTTGGCGAGCGTCTCGGCGCTCGGGTCCTCGTGCACGCTGGTGTCGGCCACGAACAGGGTGTACTTGTCGAGCGTGAGCGCATTGAGCGTCGCGAAACCCGGCGCGCCGGGTTTCTGGCCCAGGATGTTCTCCAGGATGCGCAGGTGGCTGTCGAAGCGGCCGACGAGCCCGCACAGCATGGCATCTGCGTCGCCCAGGTGCACCATCAGCGAGGCGATGGTGGTGTTGGAGCGCCGCACCATCGCCTTCGAACCCTCGGGCGTGATGCCGCGGCGGCCCATGACCTTGTGGTACGCCTCCCAGTAGGTGCGGAAGCGCGGATCGTCTTCGGGGTCCACGCATTCGACGTCGGTGCCCAGCCGGATGTGCAGGCCGGCCTTCTTGATGCGCGATTCGATGACGGCGGGGCGGCCCACCAGGATCGGCTTGGCCAAGCCCTCGTCGACCGCGGCCTGCGCGGCGCGCAGCACGCGGTCGTCCTCGCCCTCGGCGAAGGCCACGCGCTTGGCGGTGGCGCGCTTGGCGGCGCTGAACACCGGGCGCATGAACATGCCGGTCTGGTAGACGAAGCGCGTGAGGTGCTGGCGGTAGCCATCGACGTCGTCGATCGGCCGGGTGGCCACGCCGGAATCCTTCGCCGCCTTGGCCACGGCCGGCGCGATGCGCAGGATGAGCCGCGCATCGAAGGGCTTCGGAATGATGTAGTCGGGGCCGAAGGCCAGCTCCTGGCCCGCGTAGGCGGTGGCGACTTCCTCGCTGATGTCGGCCTTGGCCAGGTCGGCGATCTCGCGCACGCAGGCGAGCTTCATTTCTTCCGTGATCTTGGTCGCGCCGCAGTCGAGCGCGCCGCGGAAGATGTACGGGAAGCACAGCACGTTGTTGACCTGGTTCGGGTAGTCCGAGCGGCCCGTCGCGACGATGCAGTCGGGCCGCACGGCCTTGGCGAGCTCGGGGCGGATCTCGGGCTCGGGGTTGGCGAGCGCGAGGATGATCGGCTGGCTCGCCATGCTCTTGACCATGTCCTGCGACACCACGCCGGGCGCCGAGCAGCCGAGGAAGACGTCGGCGTCCTTCATGACGTCGGCGAGCGTGCGGGCGCCGGTGTCCTTCTGGGCGTAGCGGGTCTTGGAGTCGTCGAAGCCGCCGGGGCGGCCGATGTAGATCAGGCCCTTGGAGTCGACCGCGAAGATGTTCGACGCCTTGGCGCCGAGCCCGACCATGACGTCGAGGCAGGCGATGGCCGCGGCGCCGGCGCCGGAGACGGCGATCTTGACGTCCTCGATCTTCTTGCCGACGAGTTCGAGGCCATTGAGGAGCGCGGCCGCCGAGATGATGGCCGTGCCGTGCTGGTCGTCGTGGAAGACGGGGATGTTCATGCGCTCGCGCAGCTTCTTCTCGATGTAGAAGCACTCGGGCGCCTTGATGTCCTCGAGGTTGATGCCGCCGAGCGTGGGTTCGAGCGCGGCGATGATGTCGACGAGCTTGTCGGGGTCGGTCTCGGCCAGCTCGATGTCGAACACGTCGATGCCGGCGAACTTCTTGAAGAGGCAGCCCTTGCCTTCCATCACCGGCTTGCTGGCGAGCGGGCCGATGTTGCCCAGGCCGAGGACGGCGGTGCCGTTGGTGACGACGCCGACGAGGTTGCCGCGCGAGGTGTATTCGGCCGCGAGCGCGGGGTCCGCCTCGATGTCGAGGCAGGGATAGGCCACGCCGGGCGAATAGGCGAGCGAGAGGTCGCGCTGGTTCAGAAGGGGTTTGGTCGGCGAGATCGAGATCTTGCCCTTGATCGGCGAGCGGTGGTATTCGCGTGCTGCGTCGCGCAGCGCCTGCTCGGCGGGTGAGAGTTCTTGCTTTGCCATCAGTGTCTCCTTGCTTCCTGGCTCAGGGAGCAAGGCTAACGCAAACTGAGTGCCTGAACGAGGTTGAAAGGCATTGGCTCGGGTGTGTTTTGATGCCGGTTGTTCATGGGGGGCGCCGATGGACTGCATGGGGCGGTTCGACGTCGCCGTCAGCCCTTCGCGACGGGGTGGGCGGCCATGGCTTCCAAGGCGCGCACCAGCGCCGAGTGATCCTCTTGCCCATGCCCCAGCGCCGCGCAGGCATTCATGAGCTGCGCCGCGCTCGCGGTCTGCGGCAGGGCCACGCCCAGCGAGCGCGCACCCTGCAGCGCCAGGGCCAGGTCCTTCTGGTGCAGCGCGATTCGGAAGCCCGGCGCGAAAGTGCGCTTGATCATCCGCTCGCCATGCACCTCGAGGATGCGCGACGAGGCGAACCCGCCCATCAGTGCCTGCCGCACCTTCGCCGGATCGGCGCCGGCCTTGCTCGCGAACACCAGCGCCTCGCCCACCGCCGCGAGGTTGAGCGCCACGATGATCTGGTTCGCGACCTTGCACACCTGCCCATCGCCCACGTTGCCGACCCGCGTGATGTTCTTGCCCATCGTTTCGAGCAGCGGCTGCACGCGGGCGAAGGTGGCCTCGTCGCCGCCGCACATGATCGTGAGGCTCGCCGCCTTCGCGCCCACTTCGCCGCCGGAGACCGGCGCATCGACATAGCCGCAGCCCAGGTCGGCGATCCGCTTCGCGAAGGCTTTCGTCGCGCTCGGGTCGATCGAACTGCAATCGACCACCGCCTTGCCCTTCGAGAGGCCGGCCGCGACGCCGCCTTCGCCGAACAGCACCTTCTCCACGTCGGGCGTGTCCGGCACCATCAGGAAGATCACGTCCGCCTGCCGCGCCACCTCGGCCGCCGTCTCACAGACCGTCGCCTGCGAGGCGAAGGGTTCCGGCACCGTGCTGCGCGTGTTCACATGGAGCCGGTGGCCGGCCGCGAGCAGGTGCCCCGCCATGGGCGCGCCCATGATGCCGAGGCCGATGAAGCCGATCTTCTGCGCGTTCGTGTTCGTCATCGTCAGAGTCTTCCTTGAGGTGTCTGTCACGCGGTGAGGGCGGTGCGCCATCCGAGGCCTTCGAGCGTCGTGCCGCGCGGCTTGTATTCGCAGCCGATCCAGCCGCCGTAGCCCAGCGCGTCGATGTGCCGCAAGAGCCAGGGGTAGTGGATCTCGCCCATGCCGGGCTCGCCGCGCCCGGGGTTGTCCGCGAGCTGGATGTGGCCGATGCGCGCGATGTGCTTGGCCAGCGTGTTGCCGAGCTCGCCCTCCATGCGCTGCGCGTGATAGATGTCGTACTGCACCCGCAGGTTGGGCGAGCCGACTTCGTCGAGGATCGCGAGCGCCTGGTCGGTCCGGGCGAGGTAGAAGCCGGGGATGTCGAAGGTGTTGATCGGCTCGATGAGCAGTCCCACGCCGGCCGCCTCCAGTTCCTTCGCGGCGAAGCGCAGGTTGTCGACCACCACGTGGCGCGCATCGGCGGCGGTCACGCCCTCGGGCAGCTTGCCCAGCAGGCAGTTGACTTGCGGGCAGCCCAGCGCGGTCGCGTAGTCGATCGCGCGGGCCACGCCTTCGCGGAACTCGTCGGTTCGGCCCGGGTGGCAGGCGATGCCGCGTTCGCCGCTGTCCCAGTTGCCGGCCGGCAGGTTGTGCAGCACCTGCACGAGCCCGTTGGCGCGCAGCGCGGCGGCGAGTTCCTTCTTCTCGAAGGCGTAGGGGAACAGGTATTCCACCGCCTCGAAGCCCGCCCGCGCGGCGGCTTCGAAGCGCTGCATGAACGGCAGCTCGTTGAACAGCATCGTCAGGTTGGCGGCGAACTTGGGCATGCAATGGGTCTCCTGGGCATTCAGTCGAGCATGGCCGCCGCGATCGCGGTGGGCGCGTCGCCGATGCTCTCGGCCAGCGGCTCGAATTCATGGATCGCGTCGATCTCGGTGCCCATCGCGATGTTGGTCACGCGCTCCAGCATCACCTCGATCACCACCGGCACCTGGAACTCGGCCATGAGCCGCTCGGCGCGCTGGATGGCGGGCGTCATCTCTTCCTGCTTCGTGACGCGGATCGCCTTGCAGCCGAGGCCTTCGACCACCTTGAGGTGATCGACGCCGTAGCTGCGCTCCACGCCGGCTTCCTCGCCGGCATTGATGTTCTCGAAGCCGAGCTGCACGCAGTAGTCCATCTCGAAGCCGCGCTGCGACTGGCGGATCAGCCCGAGGTAGGCGTTGTTGACCACGATGTGGATGTAGGGCAGCTTGAACTGCGCGCCCACCGCCAGCTCCTCGATCATGAACTGGAAGTCGTAGTCGCCCGAGAGCGCCACGATCTTGCGGGCCGGGTCGGCCGCGCGCACGCCGAGCGCGGCGGGAATGGTCCAGCCGAGCGGCCCGGCCTGGCCGCAGTTGATCCAGTGGCGCGGGTTGTACACGTGCAGGAACTGCGCCGCCGCGATCTGCGAGAGGCCGATGGTGCTCACATAGCAGGTGTCGTGGCCGAAGTTGTTGTTCATGCACTGGTACACGCGCTGCGGCTTCATCGGCACGTCCTCGAAGCTGGTCTTGCGCAGCATCGTCTTCTTGCGCTCGCGGCACTCGCCGGCCCACTTCGCGCGATCGGGCAACTGCCCCCGCGCCTTCATCTCCTCGGCGACCTCGACGAAGAGCTTCAATGCCGCCTTCGCATCCGAGACGATGCCGAAGTCCGGCGTGAACACGCGCCCGATCTGCGTGGGCTCGATGTCCACGTGCACGAAGCTGCGGCCCCGGGTGTAGACATCGACCGAGCCGGTGTGCCGGTTGGCCCACCGGTTGCCGATGCCGAGCACGAAGTCGCTCGCGAGCATCGTCGCATTGCCGTAGCGGTGGCTGGTCTGCAGGCCGCACATGCCGGCCATCAGCGGATGGTCGTCGGGGATCGTGCCCCAGCCCATCAGCGTGGGGATCACCGGCACGCCGGTCGCCTCGGCGAAGCGCACGAGCAGCTCGCTCGCGTCGGCATTGACGATGCCGCCGCCGGCCACGATCAGCGGGCGCTCGGCGGCGCCCAGCATGGCGATGGCTTTCTCGATCTGCGCGCGGGTCGCCTCGGGCTTGTAGACCGGCAGCGGCTGGTAGGTCTCGATGTCGAACTCGATCGGCGCCATCTGCACGTCGAAGGGCAGGTCGATCAGCACCGGGCCGGGGCGGCCCGAGCGCATCAGGTGGAAGGCCTGCTGGAACACCTGCGGCACCTGCCCGGGCTCGCGCACCGTGACCGACCACTTGGTGACCGGCTTGGAGATCGATTCGATGTCGACCGCCTGGAAGTCCTCCTTGTAGAGCCGCGCGCGCGGCGCCTGGCCGGTGATGCACAGGATCGGGATCGAATCGGCCCACGCCGAGTAGAGCCCCGTGATCATGTCCGTGCCCGCCGGGCCGGAGGTGCCGATGCACACGCCGATGTTGCCGGCCACGGCGCGGGTGTAGCCCTCGGCCATGTGCGAGGCGCCTTCCACGTGGCGCGCGAGGATGTGGGCGATGCCGCCCTGTTTGCGCAGCGCCGAATACAGCGGGTTGATCGCGGCGCCGGGGACGCCGAAGGCCTGCGTCACGCCTTCCTTTTCCATCACGAGCACGGCGGCCTGGGCCGCGGTCATCTTTGCCATGTCGATCTCCTTGGATGGATCGACTGTAGGAATCCGGGCCTGCCGGCAGAAGAGGGCGCGGGGCCATAAGACCTATTCCGAGTTGGAATAAGTGGCTACGATTTCGGGATGGACCGACTGCTCGCGATGGAGATGTTCGTGCGCGTGGTGGAAACCGGCAGCTTCTCCAAGGCGGCACGCGAGTTCAACACCACCCAGCCCACCGTGACCAAGCAGGTCGCGGCCACCGAGGCGCGGCTGAAGGCGCGCCTGCTCAACCGCAACACGCGCGGCGTGAGCCTCACCGAGGCGGGTGCGCTCTACTACGAGAAGTGCAAGTCGATCGTGCGCGACGCCGAGGAAGCCGAGAGCATCGTGCGGCTGCGGCAATCGCAGGCGCAGGGCCTGCTGCGCATCGGGACCTCGACCGCGTTCGGTCGCCGCGTCATCGTGCCGCTGGCGCTGGAATTCATGGCGCGGCATCCGCAGGTGCAGGTCGACCTCAGCTTCGAGGACCGCTACGTGGACCTGGTCGCGCAGGGCATCGACGTGGCGATCCGCATGGGCAGGCTCGCCGATTCCTCGCTGGGCGCGCGCTTCCTCGGCATGAACCCGTGGGTGATGGTGGCCGCGCCCGGCTACCTGAAGAAGCACGGCACGCCGAAGAAGGCGCAGGACCTGAGCGCGCACGTGGCGCTCATCTACAGCAGCGTGGTGGGCGACGACGTCTGGCACATGCACACGCCCCGGGGCGAGGCGGTGTCGGTGCCGGTGTCGGGGCGGCTGCGTTCCAACAACGTCTCGGCGGTGCTGGCCGCCGCGCGCGCGGGCCTGGGCGTGGCGCTGATGCCGCGTTACGTGGCGAGCGACTCGATCGCCACGCGCCAGGTGGTGGAGGTGCTGCCCGGCCACGGCCTGGCCGAACAGGAGATCCACGCGGTCTTCCCCTCGCCCAAGCTCGTGCCGGGCAAGGTGTCGAGCTTCGTCGCCTTCCTGCAGGGGCGCTTCGGGGAGCGCTGGTGGGACGGCGTCGACAGGCGCTAATGCGTGGGCGGGGCGTCATGGCCGTCGCCCGAGGACGCGAACAGGTCCCACACCGCCATGAACAGCGCCGCGATCACCGGCCCGATCACGAAGCCGTTGATGCCGAAGAGCGCGAGGCCGCCGATGGTGGACATCAGCACGATGTAGTCGGGCATCTGCGTGTCCTTGCCCACCAGGATCGGGCGCAGGATGTTGTCGACCAGGCCGATCACGAAGACGCCGACGAAGATCAGCACCAGCCCCTTCGCGATCGCGCCGGTGGACAGGAAGTAGATCGCCACCGGCGCCCAGATGAGCGCCGCGCCGACCGCGGGCAGCAGCGAGAGGAAGGCCATGAGCGAGCCCCAGAGCAGCGCGCCCTGCACGCCCAGGAACGAGAAGGTCACGCCGCCCAGGACGCCCTGCACCACGGCCACCGCCACGTTGCCCTTGATGGTGGCGCGGATCACGGCAGCGAACTTGGACGAGAGGTGGTTGGTGTGCGCGCGCGCCAGCGGCAGCGCCGCGCGGATGGTCTTCGAGAGCTCGCGCCCGTCGCGCAGCAGGAAATACAGCATGTACAGCATGAGGCCGAAGGCGACCACGAACTCGAAGGCGTTCTGGCCGATGGAAACGGCGCGCGTCGCGATGAGCTGGCTGCCCTTGAGCGCCGAGGCCGAGACCCGGCTCACGAAGCCCTCCAGGTTGCCCAGGCCGAAGCGGTTGAGCTGGTCGAGCGCCCACTGGGGCAAGGCGTTCACGATCTGCTGGAAATAGCCCGCGAAGCTGATGTCGCCCGAGCGCACCTTCTGCGCGACCAGCGCGAGCTCGTCGACCAGCGCGAGCGTGATCGCGACGATGGGGATGATGACCAGGACCATCGCGAGCAGCAGCGTGGCCAGCGCCGCGAGGTTGCGGCGCCCGCGCACCTTGGCGAGCAGCCAGCGGTAGAACGGGGTGAAGAGGATCGCCAGGGCGACGGCCCACATCACCGCGCCGAAGAAGGGCAGAAGGATCCACCCGAAGGCGATCGTGACCGCCGCGAGCAGGAGGAGGAAGACGGCTCGTTGAAGCGCGGGCGAGTTCATCGCGAAATTCTCCCCTGAAAGGCGGCCCCGTCGCGGCCGGCTGTAATATGTCGCCCGTCTGTTTAAGAAAAACGCCTTCTGTACAGGCGAAGGTCTGGAAGTCATCGATGAGCGACGCGCACCGTGCTGCTGATGCGGAATCCACCGTGCTCGGCCGACGGTATGTCGCCTTGCTGTTCGCGGATCTCTCGCAGTCCACCGAACTCGCGGGCGCGCTGGAGGCCGAGCACTATGCGCAGCTTCTCGCCGCGCTGCGCCGGGCCTACCAGGACATCATTCCCGCCCACGGCGGCCTCGTGGTGCGCGTGCAGGGCGACGGCGTGCTCGCCATGTTCGGCTACCCGTCCACGCGCGAAGACGACGGCCGGCGCGCCGTCGAAGCCGCCCTGCAACTGCACGAGCGCGTGCGCGACATGCACCTGGAACTCGCCGGCGTGCCGCCGCTGGCCCTGCACACGGGCATCCATTCGGGCCTGGTGCTGCTGGGCGCCGGCGACATCGAGCGCGGCCGCTTCGAGCTGCTCGGCCCCGTGCCCAACGTGGCGGCGCGCCTGTCGACGGCGGCCGGCGCGAACGAGATCCTCGTGAGCGAGGAGAGCCTCGGGCCGGCGCACCGCTTCTTCAGCACCGGGCCGGCGAGGTCGCTGGAGATCAAGGGCCAGGTGGCGCCGATGCGGGTCTATGCGGTGCACGGCCGCGCCGGGCTTGCGCAGCGCCTGGACAACCTCGAACGCTACCGCTACGCGCCCTTCGTCGGACGCCGGGCCGAAGGTGAGCTGCTGGAGGCGCGACTGGCCGAGGCGATGGCCGGACGCAGCCACTGCGTGGCGGTCGCCGCGCCCGCCGGGATGGGCAAGACCCGGCTCATCGAGCGCGTGCTCGCCAGCGCCGACGCGCAGGGCTGCACCGTGCTGCGCGGCGATTGCGAGAACGACCTGGGCGCCGAGCCGATGCAGCCGTTCGTCCAGATCCTCGAGGCGCTGTCGAAAGAGATGCCGGCCCGCGCCGCCGAGGGCCTGTGCGAAATCTTCTCCGGCCTCGCGCAGCAGGCGCCGGTGGTCCTCTTCATCGACGACTGGCAATGGGCCGACGAGCTGTCCAAGCAAGTGCTGGCCGCGCTGCGCCGGCTGGCCGACCGACGCCTGCTGATCGTGCTCGCCACGCGCGATGCGAAGGCGGACGGCGTCTTCCCCGTCGCCGGCGAGACCCTCGCGCTGGCGCCGCTCGGCGATGCGGAGGCGGCGCAGGCCATCACGGCGCGGCTGCCCGCGGTCGACCCCTTCGTCGCCGCCGAGATCGCGCGCCGCGCGGGCGGCAACCCGCTGTTCATCGAGGAGCTGTGCCATTCGATGGCGCGCGGCGACAGCGGCCCGGTGGGACGCCCGCGCGGCAACGCGGGCTGGCTCAGCCACCTGGTGGAATCGCGCGTGCAGCGGCTGCCGCCGGCGCAGACCGAACTCGTGCGCGTGGCGGCGGTGATCGGGAACGTCATCCCGGTGTGGCTGTTCGAATCGATCGCGGGTGCGGCCGCCGACAGCGCCCCGGTGCGCGCGCTGGCGGAGCAGGACTTCATCTTTCCCGGCGAACGCGCGGGCACGCTGCGCTTCAAGCACGGGGTGGCGCGCGACATCATCTACGAGTCGGTCGGGCTGCACGAGCGGCAGCAGCTGCACCTGCGCATCGCGCAGGCCATCCAGCGCCACAACGTCGAGACCGAGCACGAAGAGGCGCTGGAGGCGCTGGCCTACCACTTCGGCGCGGGCGGCGATGCGGTGGCGGCGGCGCGCTACGCCGAGCTCGCCGGCGACAAGGCGCTGAAGGCCTCGGCGCTGGACCGCGCGCGTGCGCAGTACCGCGCCGCGCTGGCCGCGCTCGACCGGCTGCCCGACTCGTCCGAGGCGGCGCAGCGCTGGGTGTCGATCGTGCAGCGCCTGGGCATGGTGTGCGTGTTCGACCCCTCGCGCAGCGAACTGGCGCTGTCCACCCGCGCGGTGCACCTGGCGGAGCAGTTCGCCGATCCGGCATCGGTGGCACGCGCGCGCTACTGGCACAGCTACATCAGCTATTCGCTGGGCCATGCGCGCTCGGCGATCGCGCACGGCGAACGCGCGCTGGCCGAGGCCGAGGCCATCGGGGACGAACCGCTGGCGATCCAGATCGTGGCGACGCTGGGCGAATCGCACGTGCTCGCCGCGCACTACGACGCGGGCCTGCAACTGCTGGACCGCGCGATCGAGGTCAAGCGCCGCCACCGCAGCGGCCGGCGCACCAACGTCGGCCTGGTCTATTCGCTGGTGTGCCGGGCCTACGTGCTCGGCGACCGCGGGCGGTTCGCGCAGGCGCACGAATGCTTCGACGATGCGCTCGACTGCATCGTCGACGAGACGCACGAGATCGCCGCCACGCTTCACGGCTGGCGCAGCGCGGTGCTGCTGTGGCAGGGCCGCTGGCACGAGGCGCGCGAGACGGCCGCGCTCTCGGGGCGCATCGCGAGCGCCACGCGAAGCCTGTCGCAGCTTTCCATCGCCCAGGCGATCGCGGGGTATGCCGACTGGAAGCTCGAACGCAGCCCCGAAGCGATCCAGGCCATCGTCGAGGCGACCGACTGGATCGCGCCGCGCGAGAGCGGGCTCTTTCGTTCCCTCAACCACGGCTGGCTGGCCGAGGGCTTCGTGGCCCTGGGCCGCCGCGAAGAGGGGCGGCGCCATGCGGCGCTGGCGCTGCGCCGGGTGCGCGAGCGCGACCTGATCGGCGTGGCGATGGCGTACCGGGCCCTGGCGCGGGACGCCGCCCTGCACCGCCCCGGGGCCGCCGGCCGCTACATCGGGCAGGCGCTGCGCGTGGCGCGCGAGCGCGACTCGCCGCACGAGGCCGCGGTGACCCGCCTGTGCGCAGCCGAGATCGCGATCGACCAGGGCCGCACCCAAGAGGCCGCGGCGCTTCTCGACGAGGCGGCCGCCGCCTTCGACGCGATGCACATGGCCTGGCACCTCGACGAGGCTAGGCGGCTGCGGGCGCTGGCGGTCGGGGTTGCTGCGTGAGCATCAGCAGCACCGGCGATCCGGTGGGCCGCAGCGTGCCGGCCTCGAGCAGGCCGGCGATCAGCCCGAGCATCACGCCCGTGCCCATGCCGTAGCCGGGGCAGGCGTGGTCGGTCGCCACGCGGCTGTGCGGATCGCGGCTGCCGCCGAACATCATCTCGTCCGGCGCGGCGGGATCGGTCAATGCCGAGGCGATGCCGAGCACCACGCGCTGCTCCTCTCCGGGCTCGCCGTCCCGCGCCCCGACCACGCGGCCGTGATGGACCGGGCAGCGCCAGAGCTGCTCCGGCACCGGGCGCTGGCGCATGGTCTGCATCATCGCGGGGCGCAATGCGCGCCGCGCGCATTCGTAGCGCTCGAGCCCGCTCGCCTTCAGGTCCGCGAGACTGCGCTGGTGCTCCCACAGGCTCTTCTCGCGCGTCCAGGTCTCCATGGTGCGCAGGTAGTTGCCGTAGACCGTGGGAGGAAAGCCGAGCAGCACCCCCGAGATGCTGTTGGCGATCACGTCCGGCAGGTCGTTCGGGTGGATGCCCTCCACGTCCTGCAGGCCCTGGCGGATCGCCTGGGCCAGCGGGCCGAGCGCCGGCGTCCCGCGCGCCAGCAGCGCCTGGACCGCCTGCAGCACCGCCCGGCCCTGTACGCGTCCGGCCTCAGCCGTGTCGGGCGTGGGGTGCGGCGTGAAGATGTAGTGCGATGCGGTGAGGAAATTGCCGGGACAGCGCGGCGGCTGCGGATTGCCCGGCACGCGTCCGCCGACGACCATGAGCGGCGGCGTCGGATTCGGTGCGGCGGCGGGCGCTTCCGGCAGGCCGATCCACAGCGTGCACAGTGCGGCCAGCACGCGCTCGCCGAGGGCGACGAGGTCGACCGGCGCACGCGCCGAGCCGTCGGGGTTGGGAATGGCGAGCGCCATCGCCTTCTTCAGGATCTGGTCGACGATGGCGGCGGTGGCCTCGAAGGCGGCCTTCTCCGAGATCGCCTCGATGGCGGCGTTCACCACCGGCGCCTGCACCGCATGGCCCGTGTGGGCGTCCATGCCCAGGTAGTT
The DNA here is from genome assembly GCA_017744285.1 of Variovorax sp. GTDB lineage: Bacteria > Pseudomonadota > Gammaproteobacteria > Burkholderiales > Burkholderiaceae_C > Variovorax. Next base: position 46,308 of record JAGIBP010000003.1, on the reverse strand, counting down.
GTGGCCGAGCGAGGCGGCCATGCGATGGCCGTAGCCCTGCACCGAGTAGTTCTGGCCCTTGTCCTGCAGCACGCGCAGCACGTCGGCCTGGCGGCCGACCAGCCGGCCGTAGGGACGGGCGTCCTGGAAGCCGCCCTGCCGGCGCACCTGCTCCCAGGTTGATGTCGAGACGGAGCGGACCGGGTCCGGGTCTTCCAGCCGCTGGCGCCAGGCGTCGAGCGGGTCCGCGGGAGCCGGCGTCGGTGCGCCCGCCGGCGGCTGCGCCGGGTGCGGCGGGTGGTGGGGCGGCGCGTCGAGCTGCCGCAGGGCGTGCAAGTGGCGCAGCGCATGCATCGAGGGCACGAACAGGTACAGGCCCCATTGGAGGGACACGAAGGGCTTGTCGCCGAGGTCCACGCGCAAGACCTCGTCCGAGTCCGGGGCGGCGAGGCAGCGGAAGGTGCGGCGGTCGCCGGGGCGGGGCACCGCGAGCAGCGGGTCCGCCTGCGCCGAGGAAACGCCCGAGCTGTTGCCGCCGGCGATCCAGCGCTGGATGGTCTCGAACTGCTCCGCGATGCTCGCGCAGTACGCCATGAACAGGATGCCGCGATCGGCCTTCGGATCGGCCCCGTCCTCGACGCGGTCGCCGTAGGACATGCCGGCGCGCACGATGCGCGGCATGGCCTGGCGCCCGTCGCGCGGGTTGGCGCGCCGCACATGCGAATGGAAGGGGCACTGCCGGCCCTCGGTGTCGCGGTCGTAGTCGAAGTCGTTGCCCGAGCGCCCGGCCGCCGGGGCGACGAGCGGCGTCCCGTCCTGGCCGCGTCCCATCATCTTCTCGAGGATCGCCTTCTTCTTCGCCTTCGCCTCCGCTTCGCCGAGGCCCGCGCCCGCGAGGTGCGCATCCAGCGCCGCGCCCAGGTGGTCGAGGTGCTGGCGCAGCTTTCGCACGACCAGGAAGCTGCCGTTGTTCAGCAGCGCGGGCACCGGGTGCTGCGCGTCGGGCGCATCGCCGAAGCTGTTGGCGTGGCCGAGGAACAGGTCGCCGGGCGGCACGGTGTCGCGCGGCAGCGGGGCGGGCTCCACGGCCTGCAGGCCGGGCTGGCTGAAGCCGTCGAGGAAGCCGAAGTGCTCGCGGTTGTTCGAGCCCTCGCGCCAGCTGCGCGTGGGCTGCACCGCCACCACGCGCAGGCCGGTCGAGGCCGGCTTGAGCAGCGCGATCGCGTCGCGCAGTGTGGGATGCAGCGCGGACGAGGCGGGCGCGCCGGGCCGCTCGTCGGCCAGCCGCAGCATCAGCGCGACGTGCGCGGTCGCGGGGTCGACCCGGTCGTTCGGGTCGCTTGCCCCGTTCTCGTCGCAGCGCTCGGGCCGCGGCCAGAAGTCGGGGTGGTTGCCGCGCACGTCGCCCAGAAGGCCCGCGCGCGATTCCATGCCGTCGATGAACTCCTGCGGCAGCGCATCGAGCTGCCGGGCCGAGAAGCCGAGCGCGCGCAGCCCCGCGTAGGTGAAGGCGACGTTGCGGCGGATGCCGTCGGCGTCGCGCCCGCCGTGGCGGCTGACGGGGGCCCGCTCCAGCCAGGCGATGGCCTTGTTGGCGTCCTGCACGCGCAGCAGGACCAGGGCGCCGTGCGTGGCGCTGCCGCGGTCGCCCACGATGCCGGCCTGCACCTCGGTCGGCGTGAAGCGCGGCGGCGCGGGCCGGGCGTCCGGCGGGCTCTCCACCTGCTGGAACCATGCGAGCTCGTCCTTCGCGCCGAGGGCGATCGCCGGCCAGGTCGGCAGCTTCTGCAAGTCGGGCAGGATCGCCTTGAAGTCCTGCAGCACCTCGTGCGTGAAGCGCAGCAGGATGCGGCGCTCGGCCTGGCTCGCGAACAGCGGGGAGAGGCGATGCAGGCCCTTGAGCGCCCGCAGCGAGGTGACGAGCGCGGCCTGCGGCTGCGCCACGGCCTTCTGGCGGCCCTCGCGGATCTGCTGCTCGATGGGCTGGAGGGCATGGCCGGCGATGAGGCGGTCGGCCGCAGCCGGGTCGGCGGTCTCGCGCTGCAGGCGCTCGAGCGTCTCCAGGTACTGCTGGTCCGCCGAGGTCACGGACGAGTCGGCAAAGAACAGCCCCGCCATCTGCTCGTTGTCGCGCACCCAGCGGCAGTAGGCGTCGAACGTCGAGGTGGTCGAGCCCGGGTAGCCGTCGCAGTGGCAGAAGAGGGCATCCAGCAGGAAGCCGATGTCGCGGTAGATGACCCGCATGTACGGTTCCCACCCGCCGTCGAAGGTGACGTTGAGCGACAGCCGGTAGCGGCCCGGCAGCCCGTCGGCGCCGAGCGGGCTGTCCGGCGGGACCACCACGTAGCGGAAGTTGCGCAGGATGCCGAAGCGGCCGAGCGCATCGGGGAAGGGCGGATCGACCAGCGTGGCCTCGCGCAGGTTCTGGCGCGCCTCGTTGAGCGCATCGAGCAGCCGGTGCAGGCGCTCGACGTAGGTCATGGTTTCCAGGCCGTCGATGAAGCCGGTCTTCACCGGCGCCAGCACGGCCAGATTGGTCAGCCCGCCGAGCTCGCCGCCCGTGACCTTGGTTCGCATGGGATCTCCTCTCGCTCGTTCTCGTTCGCCCGGCCACCGGCGGTGACCACCCGAAAGCCTAGGGCATGAGCGGCCCCGCGCGCATCCTTCATCCAGGGGATGGCGTGAAGCACTGCACGCTGCTGCGCTTTCGCTGCAAGATGCCGGCAAGCCTTAGACTCCACGCCGAGCACGCCGCCGGCGCGCATCCACCGCTGTGTTCGCGGAAGGCAGATCCCCATGGCTTCGTCCCGGTCTGGCCCCCTGATGGAACGCGCGCCGCGCGCCGGCAGCGCACTGCCCGAACCTTTCGACGCCAGGCGGCTGGTCGCGCTGCTCAACGGCATCCAGAAGGGCATGGCCGCCCGGCTCGAATTCCAGGCCATCGTCGACCTGGTGGGCGACAAGCTGCGCGAGCTGTTCGACTCGGGCGACCTCAACATCGTCTGGTGGGACGACCAGACCGACCTGGTGCAGGTGCTGTACCGCTATGAACACAACCTGCCGTTGCCGCTGCCGCCGGCACGTCCGCTGACGCCGGACGGGCTGATGTCGCGCATCCTCCAGGGGCGCCGGACGGCGGTCGCCAGCACGCGCGAGGAGCAGGTGCGCGCCGGCATCAGCGGCCCCGCGCCGGGCACCGACTGGGCGCATTCGATCGTCGCGGTGCCGATCATCGGCAGCGAGCGCGCGCTCGGCATCATCGCGCTGCAGAACCACGAGCGCGAATACGCCTTCGGCGCCGACGAGATCCGGCTGCTCGAGACGGTGGCCGGCAGCCTCGGGCTGGCGCTGGAGAACGCGCGCCTGCTCGACGAGACGCGCCGCCAGGGCCGCGCGATGCAGGAGGCGCTGGCGCACCAGACCGCCGCGGCCGAGGTGCTGCAGGTCATCGGCAGCTCGGTGGCCGACCCCGGGCCGGTGTTCGACAAGATCCTCGAATGCTGCGAACGCCTGTTCGAGGGCAGCTCCTTCGCGCTGATGATGGTCGATGGCGAAGGCCGGCTCTCGCTCACGCGTTGGCTGGTCACCGCCGCCGGCCGCGCGGCGCTCGGCGAGCAGCGCGTGAACGAGTTGGTCGCGTCGATGCAGGCCAACTACCCGATGCCGCTCGCAGGCACCTCGGCCGAGATCTGCTTTCGCACCGGCGAGCTCGTGGAGGTGGCCGATGTCCTGGCCGATCCCGAGGCGCCGCAGGTGCTGCGCCGCAATGCCGAGCTCGCCGGCACCAGCTTCGCGAACCTCGCGGCGCCGCTCATCTGGGAAGGCCGCGGCATCGGCCTGCTGAGCATGCAGCGCGCCCAGACCGGCCCGTTCCGCGCGAGCGAGCGGGCGCTGCTCAAGACCTTCGCCGACCAGGCCGTGATCGCGATCCAGAACGCGCGGCTCTTCAACGAGACGCAGGCGGCGCTGCACAAGGTCGAGGAGCGCACCGCCGAGCTGACCGAATCGCTCGAATACCAGACGGCCGTGAGCGACGTGCTGCGCGCCATCAGCGAATCGCCCACCGACGCGATGCCGGTGTTCGAGGCGATCCTGGACTGCACCATGTGGCTGTTCGAGGGCCCCTCGTCGGCGATCTTCACCTTCGACGGCCGGCTGGTGCATCTGGCCGCCACCCGCAACTGGTCGCCCAAGGCGCTGGAAGTGGCGCGCGGCGTGTGGCCCGCGCCGCCCGATCCGCGCCAGATGAACGGCCGCGTCATCCTGGAGCGCCGCGCGCTGAGCAACGAGGACGCCTGGACCGACCCCGACTACGACCCCGCGCTGGCCGACGTCGAGGTGCGCCGCCGCATCATCGCCGCGCCGCTCCTGAAGGACGGCGTGGCGGTCGGCGCGATCACCACGGCCTGGCCACGGCCCGGCGCCACGCCGCAGCGGCAGATCGACCTGCTCAACCTCTTCGCCGAGCAGGCCGTGATCGCGATCGAGAACGCGCGCCTGGCCAACGAGACCCGCGAGACGCTGGAGCGGCAGGCCGCCACGGCCGACGTGCTGCAGGTGATCAGCGAATCGATGGAAGACGCGCAGCCGGTGTTCGACAAGATCCTCGAGAGCTGCCGGCGCCTGTTCTCGGGCACGCAGTTGGGCATCTCGCTGGCCGGCAGCGACGGCCTGATGCATCTGTCGGCGCATACCGGATGGGCGCGCGAGGCGCTCGAGCGCTACTACCCGCGCCCCATCGACCACTCGCCCATGGGCGAGGCCATGGCGGCGCCCGAGGTCCTGCATGTGCCCGATGCGCTGGCCGAGCCGAAGCTGCTGCCCTTCATGCGCGAACTGGCGGCGGAGATCGGCAACTACGCGCTGATGCTGGCGCCCCTCATCTGGGAAGGCCACTACATCGGCTCGATCCACGTCGCGCGCCAGCCGCCGGGGCCGTTCGCGGACAAGGAGATCAAGCTGCTGGAGACCTTCGCCGACCAGGCGGTGATCGCGATCCAGAACGCGCGCCTGTTCAACGAGGCCAAGGAGGCGCGCGCCGCCGCCGAGGCCACCAACGAGGCCAAGAGCGCCTTCCTCGCGACCATGAGCCACGAGATCCGCACGCCGATGAACGCGGTCATCGGCATGAGCGGCCTGCTGCTCGACACGCCCCTGAACGCCGAGCAGCAGGACTACGTCTCGACCATCCGCGAGTCGGGCGACGCGCTGCTCACCATCATCAACGACATCCTCGACTACTCCAAGATCGAGGCCGGGCGGATGGATGTCGAGTCGCATCCCTTCGACCTGCGCGACTGCGTCGAGTCGGCGCTCGACCTGGTGAGCGCGCGCGCGGCCGAGAAGAAGATCGAGATCGCCTACGTCTTCGAGGGCGAGGTGCCGGTCGGCGTGGCCGGCGACCTCACGCGGCTGCGGCAGGTGCTGCTCAACCTGCTCGGCAATGCGGTCAAGTTCACCGAGCAGGGCGAGGTGGTGCTCACGGTCAGCGCCGAGGCGCTGCAGGGGGGGCGGGTGCGCCTCACCTTCGCGGTGCGCGACACCGGCATCGGCCTCACGCCGCAGGGCAAGGGCCGCCTCTTCCAGTCGTTCTCGCAGGCCGATTCGAGCACCACGCGCAAGTACGGCGGCACGGGCCTGGGGCTGGCGATCAGCAAGCGGCTGGCCGAGCTGATGGGCGGTGCGATGTGGGTCGAGAGCGAGGGGCTGGGCCGCGGCTCGACCTTCTTCTTCACCATCGAGGTGCCGGTGGCGACCGCGCCGCCGAGCAAGCGGCCGCTCTATCTCGGTGTGCAGCACGAGCTGCAGGACAAGCGCGTGCTGATCGTCGACGACAACGCCACCAACCGCCGCGTGCTGTCGCTGCAGGCCGGCAAGTGGGGCATGAGCGCGCGCGAGACCGAGTCGCCGGCCGAGGCCCTGCGCTGGCTCGAGGCGGGCGAGCGCTACGACCTCGCCATCCTCGACATGCACATGCCCGGGATGGACGGCGTCGACCTCGCGCGGCGCATCCGCGCCCATCATGCCGCGCTGCCGCTGGTGCTCTTCAGTTCGATGGGCCGGCGCGAGGCGGCCGACACCGGCGCGCTGTTCAATGCCTACCTGTCCAAGCCCGTTCACCAGTCGCAGCTCTTCGACACGCTGGTGAGCCTGCTCGCGCACGACGCGCCGGCCCGCCCGGCCGCGAGCCCGGTGGCCGCCAGGCCGCAGATCGACCCGGCCATGGCCGAGCGCCATCCGCTGCGCATCCTCCTGGCCGAGGACAACGTCGTGAACCAGAAGCTCGCGCTGCGCCTGCTGCAGCAGATGGGCTACCGCGCCGACCTGGCCTCCAACGGCATCGAAGCGGTCGAATCGGTGCAGCGCCAGGTCTACGACGTCGTGCTCATGGACGTCCAGATGCCCGAGCTCGATGGCCTCGACGCCACGCGGCAGATCCGCGCCGTCCTGCCCGAAGGCCGCCGCCCGCGCATCATCGCGATGACCGCCAATGCGATGCAGGGCGACCAGGAAGCGTGCCTGGCCGCGGGCATGGACGACTACGTGACCAAGCCGATCCGCGTCGACCGGCTGATCGAGGCGCTGGGCAGCACGCGCGCCCGCACCGACCGCTGAGTCCGCCCCACCTGTTCGGGTTGTCGACGGCCAAGAACTTTCAGCGTAAGCTAGAAGAAGGTTCTACCTCCTGACAGCAAGGCGTGCTTGTCTTCCCCCGGGGAACAAGAGGAACTTGCGGGCAGCTCGACCCTGCGGCGGCGGAACGATTCAGCACCATCGACATCGATCGCGGAGCGTGTATGGATCTGAGGAGTGAACAGTTGGCCGAAGGCGTCGAGAAGATCAGCCTCGTCGGCCGCATGGACAGCGTCGGCGGCCACGACATCAACACGCGCCTGGCCGCGCTCGTGGCAAGCCGCAAGCTGCTTGCCGTCGTGGACATGTCCGAGGTGTCCTTCCTGGCTTCCATCGGCATCCGCACCCTGGTCGTCAACGCGCGCGCGCAGTCGATGCGCGGGGGCGTGATGGCGCTGGCCAACCCACAGCCCGTGGTGGCGGAGGTGCTCAAGATGGCAGGCATCGACACGATCATCCCCGTCTACCCCGATGTCGACAGCGCCTGCAGCGCGCTCATGGCTGCCGCCGAAAGCCGCTGATGCCTGCCTCGACCGGGGAGCAGCGTGACTCGCTCATCGTGGGCAACGCCCTGTGCGAGTTGCCGCGCGTCAGTGCCTGGGTGCACGACTGGGCCGCGTGGCAGCACCTGCCGGAGCGGGTGGCCGTCAACCTCGACCTGTGCTCGACCGAGGTGGTGACGAACATCGTGACCCATGCCGGCGGCGATGGCGCGCAGCGCATCGTGCTGCACCTGGGCTGGCAGGACGGCGACGTCGCCCTCGACGTCGAGGACGAGGGGCGCGAGTTCGACATCCGCCAGGTGCCCGAGCCGGTTCGCGCCACCTGTCTGGAGGACGCGAAAGTCGGCGGCTGGGGCATCCCGATGGTGCGCCATTTCTCCGACGGGCTGCGCTATCGCCACGAGGGCGGGCGCAACCGCCTGACGCTGTTCTTCCGCGCGGCGGCGCCGCCGCCCTGAATCCGCTCACCGTCCTGCCTTTCCACACACCGAGGAGATCGTCGATGGCAACCACCGCCAAACCCGTACCAAGCATTGATCCCCAGGCCGCGCTCGCCGCGCAGGCGGCGCTGGCAACCCGCGGCAACGGCGCTGCCGACAGCTCCGGCGTCGACAAGATGCGCGAGCTGCTGTTCGGCAACCAGATGCAGGACTATGACAAGCGCTTCTCCGTGATGGAGGAACGCTTCCAGCAGCGCCTGCGCGACCTGGAGTCGGAATCCTCGCGCAGCCTGACCGGCCTCGAAGGCACCATCAAGAAGCAGCTCGAATCGGTCGCGGGCCAGTTCCGCGAGGAGAAGGACCTGCGCGCCGACGCCGACAAGGAGCTCGAGCGCAGCCTGCGCGACCACACGCAGGCGCTGGAGAAGCGCCTCGCGCAGCTGTCGGACCAGCTCGCGCGGCAGGAGCGCGACTTCACCGAGCGCCTGAACCACGAGGTGCAGTCGCTGCGCGACGAGATGCGGCGGCGCCAGGACGACATGCGCGCGACCACCGAGCGCATGTTCGCGGAGCTCAGCAACGTGAAGACGGATCGCAACCTGCTCGCCGGCCTGTTCGTGGAGATCGCCAAATGCCTCAACCAGGACGTGGCGCCGAAGGGCCTCGCCAGCGGCCAGGGCGGCTGAGCGGCGGGCGCATGCGTCCCGCGGCCCCGGCGGCCCGTGAGAGGCCAGGGTGAACGCCCGCCTGTCGCCGCTCGCGACCGCTGCGCCCGGCGACGCCGCCAACGAGGAAGACCCCGGCAAGCGGCTCGCCGGGCTGCTGCTGGAGCTGGCCCGCTGCGTCGATCCCCAGGTCGCGGCGCAGATCCCGAGCCGGCTCGATGCCGACCCACGCCTGGACGCCATGCGCGACATGCTGTTCGAGCGCGAGCAAGTCGCGCTCGCGCGGCTGACTCGCAGGATCGACGATCCTGGCGAGTTCGCCGACGCGATCGGCGCGGTGCTGCCCGAGGCCTTCTCGGTGGCGGTGCGCGACGAGCGGCTGGGCCATTCCATCGCGCCGGCCATGGAGCGCGCCACGCAGGCGTCGATCCAGAAGAACCCGCGCACGATGGTCGACATCCTGTACCCCGTCATGGGGCCGGCGATCCGCAAGGCCATCGCCGAGACGCTCGAAGGCACCTTCCAGTCGCTCAACCTCGCGCTCAAGCACAGCCTGTCGTGGCGCGGGCTCCAGTGGCGCATCGAGGCCTGGCGCACCGGCAGCACCTTCGCGGACGTGGTGCTCAAGCACACGGCCGAGTTCCGCGTCGAGCACCTGTTCCTGATCCATCGCAAGACGGGGCTCCTGATCGCGCACGTGGCACGCGAGGATGCGACCACGCGCGACCCGCAGCTGGTCTCCGCGATGCTCTCGGCCATCCAGGACTTCGTGCGCGACTCGTTCGACGAATCCGCCGCGGGCGATGCCGGCGGGCGCAGCGTCGACAGCCTGCGCCTGGGCGACCTGCTGCTGTGGTGCGAGGAAGGTCCTTCGGCGTTCCTGGCCGCGGTGATCCACGGCAGCCCGCCGCCGATGGTGCGCGCGCGCCTTGGCGAAACGCTCGGGCAGATCCACGACCAGTGGCATGCGCCGCTGCAGGCATTCGACGGCGACACCGCGCCTTTCGAGGACGTCGAGGCGCGCCTGCGCCCCTGCCTGCTGTCGCAGACCGCCGACGCGCAGCGCAAGCTCTCCCCGTTCATGTGGATCGTGCCGCTGGCGCTGCTGGCGGCGCTCGGGTGGTGGGTTGGCGAGCGCCTGGTCGAGCGCGACCGGATCAGCCGCTATGTCGCCGCGCTGCAGGACCAGCCCGGCATCGTCGTCACCGGCTTCGAGCGGCGCGACGGCAGGTGGGTGGTGTCGGGCCTGCGCGATCCGCTCGCGGTGCAGCCCGAGACCCTGCTGCCCGAGAAGCTGGACCCCTCGCGCGTCACCGGCCGGTGGGAGCCGTACCAGGCGTTGCACCCCGCGCTGGTGCTCAAGCGCCTGCAGGCGACCCTGGAGCCGCCGGAGACCATCGGCATGGTGCAGGAGGCGGGCGGCATCCGCGTCACCGGCAGCGCCTCGCAGCGCTGGCTCGACCGCGCGCGTGCCTACCTGCTGAGCATGCCCGCGGGTGCGCCCCGGGTGGACCTGAGCGCGGTCAAGGACGTGCAGGACGCCGACTACGTTCGCCTGCGCGACCTGATCCAGGCGCAGCTCATCCACTTCGATTTCAGCGTGCCGCGGCCCGCCGCGGGCCAGGAGGGCAAGATCGACGAACTGGCCGCCCAGATGCGCGAACTGGTGCAGGTGGCGCGCGACCACGGCTTCCCCGTGAAGGTGACGATCGTCGGCCACGCCGACGCCACCGGCAAGGACATGTCCAACCTCGCGCTCAGCGTCGGTCGCGCGGAGGTCGTGCGTTCGATGCTGCGCGCGCGCGGCGTCGACCCCGCGGTGCTCTTCGTGCGCGGCGCCGGCCCGCTGGAGCCGCTGCGGCCGGGCGCCAGCGAGGACGAACTCTCGATGAACCGGCGCGTGTCCTTCGGCGTGAGCACCGGGGACTAGAAAGGGCTGGCCGCGCATGCTGCAAAAAAAGATCTGCCTGCTCGGCGCCTTCGGCGTGGGCAAGACCAGCCTGGTGCGGCGCTACGTCGACACCATCTTCTCCGACACCTACCTCACCACGGTGGGCGTGAAGATCGACAAGAAGGTGGTGCGCGCCGGCGCGGAAGACCTCGCGCTGATCCTCTGGGACATCGCGGGCGAGGACGAAGTCGCCGCGGTGCGCGTGAGCTACCTGCGCGGCGCGGCCGGCTACCTGCTGGTGGTCGACGGCACGCGGCCCGAGACGCTGGACACCGCCGAGTCGATCCAGCGCCGCATCGTCGCGGAACTGGGGGCGGTGCCGTTCTTCGTGCTGCTCAACAAGTCGGACCTGCAGGAGGACTGGGCCCTGCCGGCGGCGCGCATCGAGGCGCTCGAAGCCGAGGGCTGGACCTTCCGCCGCACCAGCGCCAAGACGGGCCTGAACGTGGAGGAAGCGTTCATGGAACTCGCCACGCGGCTCGCCCGCTAGCGGCTGCCGCACCGCGCCTGCGCCTCGCCATGCTCGACCTGCCGACCCGCATCGCCGATTCGCTCCTGCTGCTGCTCGAAGGCCAGCGCGTGCTGGCGCACCTGGTGATCGACGAGGCGCAGAACCTGGTGCAGGCGGGCGGCCAGCTGGCGCACTACGGACTCGACGGCGTGCAGCCGGGCCAGCCCGCGACCGAGCCCCTGCCGTTCCTCGAAGGGCTGCTGCCGCTGGTGGAGACGCCGTTCCTCATCCGCTCGCTCGAAATGCCCAGCGGCCGCGTGGCCGACGTGCATTTCTTCGCTGACGACGACCGGGTCTGGGTGCTGCTGCTGGACGTGACGGCGGAATGGGAGGAGGCCCGCCGCGTGCAGCAGAAGGCCTACGACATGACGCTGCTGAGCCAGCGCGAGGCGCGGCTCATTGCGCAGCTGGAGGCGGCCAACCAGGAGCTCACGCGTGCTCACCACGACCTGGCCGTCTCGCGCGAGGCGCTGCAGGAGACGCACGACCGCCTGCAGCGCGAGCTGCGCGACGCCGAGCGCTACGTGCGCGCCACGCTGCCCGAGCCGCTGGCGGCGCCGCTCGCCGTGGACTGGCGCTTCGTGCCCTCGACCGAGCTCGGCGGCGATTCCTTCGGCTACCACTGGGTGGACGACGAGCACTTCGCGATCTACCTGGTCGATGTGTGCGGGCACGGCGTGGGCTCGTCCCTGCTCGCGGTGGCGGTGGCGAACACGCTGCGCTCCGAGGCGCTCTCGCGCACCGATTTCCTGCGCCCCGGCGCGGTGCTCGCGGCGCTGAACCAGGCCTATCCGATGGACCGCCATGGCGAGCTGTTCTCGACGGTCTGGTATGGCGTCTACCACCGCCCGAGCGGGCAGCTGCGCTATGCCTCGGCGGGGCATCCGCCCGCGCTGCTGGTGAGTGGCCCGCGCGACGCGGGGGGCGATGGCCGCGCCTTGCCCGCCTCCGGACCGTGCATCGGCATCCTGCCCGCGGCGAGCTACCAGGAAGAGGTGTGCATGCTGCAGCCGCCGGCGCGCCTGTTCGTCTTCAGCGACGGGACCTACGAGATCACCGCGCCCGACGGCGCGATGCAGACCTTCTCGGCGATGAGCGACATCCTCACCCGGCCGGCCGGTCCGGGCCGCTCGGAACTCGACGAACTGCTGGACCATGCCCGCGAGGTGCACGGCCCCGGCGCGCTGGACGACGACTTCACCATCATCCGCGTGGCGCTGTGAGCGCCTGCGTCCACCGCGCGACGCCGTCGAGCACCTCCTTCATCACCGCCTCGTCGTCGCGGCCCGAGCGCTTGGGCACGTGAAAGGAATGATCGGCGTGGTCGATCGACATCAGCGTCGCGCGCTCGCCGAGCCCCGTGACGACGGGGCGCAGCAGGCCCGGCTCGGCCAGCTTGTCCTGCGTGCCCTGCACGAAGAGCATCGGCACCTGCACCTTCGACAAGTGGTCCGCGCGCGAGGTCCCGGGCGTGCCGGCCGGGTGCAGCGGAAAGCCGAGGAACACGAGGCCCGCGACCCCTGGCAGCGGCTCGATCGCCTGCGCCTGCGAGGTCATGCGCGCGCCGAAGGACTTGCCGCCGGCCACGAGCGCGAGCGGGCCGAATTCGCGCGCCGCGCAGGCCACCGCGGCGCGCACGGCCGCGTGCGCCACGGGCGGCGTATCCGGCCGCTTGCTGCCGCGCTCCATGTACGGGAACTGAAAGCGCAGGGTGGCGATGTGGCGCTCGGCAAGCCCATCGGCCGCGGCTTGCATGAAGGGGTGCGCCATGCCTGCGCCCGCGCCGTGCGCGAAGACGTAGCAGGCGATGGGACTGCGAGGGGCCTGCAGGAGGCCCGAGACGGCGGCGCCGTCGCCGAGCGGGATCGTGAGCGTGTGCATGTCGCCGGGCACTCTACATCCGAACGGACGGCCGCGACAGGACGTGGCTTTCGCGGACGATTGCCCGCATGATGCCGGTCCGAAGAACTCGATGGAGGAGCGTTGCGCCATGTTCTTGTCCAGCCGGAGTGTTCCTTGACCGCCCGCCGCCTGCTGTCATGGCTCGGGGGCGTCGCGTGCGCGATGTTGCTGTGCCTCGCGGCCCCGCCGCTGCGCGCGCAGGCGCCGCCCGATGCGGCGCACGCGAGCCCGGCCTCGCTCGTGGTGATGAACCGCACCGTCGTGACCTTCCGCGCGCCCTTCCTGGGCTTCGATCCGGCGGCCCGGGTGCGCGAAGCCCACGACCGCGTCGAGGAGCTCCTGGCCCGCCAGGGACCGGCGGTCGTGAGCACCCAGGCGATCCCGCAAGGCATCCTGGTGAAGATCGACGACGCGCTTGCCTTCGGCGTGACGGAAGGCGACGTCAATGCGCTCGCCAACGACACGCTGCAGGGAACCGCCGAGCGCGCCGCCCAGGCGCTGCGCGGCGCCATCGAAGAGACGCGCGAACTGCGCGACACGCGCAGCCTGCTGAAGGGCATGGCGATCGCGCTGGCGCTCACCGTCGGCTACCTCGCGCTGCTGTGGCTGCTCGCGATGGCGCGACGCCGGATCGCGCTGCGTCTCGCGCGGGCCGCCCAGGCGAAGACGGAGCAGCTGCATCTGCACGGCGTGCAACTCATCGAGAGCGACTGGGTGCTCGATCTCGTGCGCCGCGTGACCGCGGTCCTGTTCTGGGTGGCGGTGCTGCTGCTCACCTACGAGGTGACCGGGCGCGTGCTCGAACTGTTCCCGTACACGAGGCCCTGGGGCGAGCGGCTCAACGGTTTTCTCGTGGAAACGGCCGGCAAGCTCGCCGGCGGCATCGCCGGCGCGGTGCCGGAACTGCTGGTGGCGGTGGTCATCTTCGTGCTGGCGCGCTTCGTCGTCGGCCTGTTGAAGCGCTTTTTCGACCGTGTGGCGAGCAGGCGCGCCGACTTCGGCTGGGTCGACGCCGAAACCGCCCGGCCGACCCGCCGGCTGCTCACGATCCTGGTCTGGCTGCTCGCACTGGTGATGGCCTATCCGTACCTGCCGGGCGCGAACACCGACGCGTTCAAGGGCCTGTCGGTGCTGGTCGGCCTGATGGTGTCCATCGGCGGCGCCAGCGTGGTCGGGCAGATGCTGAGCGGCACCATCCTCACCTACACGCGCACCTTCCGGGTCGGCGAGTACGTGCGCATCGGCGATCACGAAGGCATGGTGGTCGAGCTCGGGATGTACCGCACCCGGCTTCGCACCGGCATCGGCGAAGAACTCACCTTGCCGAATTCCCTGGTGCTGGAGACGCCCACGCGCAACTTCTCGCGCAACACCGCGGACCGCAGCATCGTGGTGATCGACACCAGCGCCACCATCGGCTACGACACGCCGTGGCGGCAGGTCCACGAAATGCTCAAGGAGGCGGCGCGCCGCACGCAGGACGTGCTGGCCGAGCCCGTGCCGCGGGTCTACCAGACCGCGTTGTCGGACTTCTACGTCGAGTACCGCCTGGTGGCGCACGGCGTGCTGAGTCCGGAGTGCCCGCGGATCGAGATCCTCGGGCGGCTGCACCAGAACGTGCAGGACGTCTTCAACGAGCACGGCGTGCAGATCATGTCGCCGCACTACCTGGGCGACCCGGACGAGGCGAAAATCGTGCCCCGCTCGCGCTGGTTCGAGCCGCCCGCCCCCCACGAATAGGAGCCTGCATTGCGAAGCCTCGACCTCCCCGGCGCCGGCGCGATCCCCGTGCTCGGCCTTGGCACCTGGCACATGGGCGAATCGGCCGGCCGCCGCGCGGCCGAGGTGGCGGCGGTGCGCGCCGCCATCGACATGGGCTGGCGCCTCATCGACACCGCCGAGATGTATGGCGAAGGCGGCGCCGAGGAGGTGGTCGGCCAGGCCGTGGCCGAGGCGCTTCGCGCGGGCGACGTGAAGCGCGAGGAGCTCTTCGTCGTCAGCAAGGTGTACCCGCACAACGCCAGCCGCCGCGGCACGCCCGCGGCGTGCGCGCGCAGCCTCGCGCGGCTGGGGCTCGATCACATCGATCTCTACCTGCTGCACTGGCGCGGCGAGCATCCGCTCGCCGAGACCTGCGAGGCGATGCATGCGCTGCAGGCCGCGGGCCGCATCCGCCGCTGGGGCGTGAGCAACTTCGACGTCGACGACATGGAGGAACTGGACTCGGTGGACGGCGACTGCGCGGCCAACCAGGTCTACTACTCGGTGCGCGAGCGCGGCCCCGACTTCAGCCTGCTGCCGTGGCAGCGCGAGCGCGGCATGCCGCTCATGGCCTACAGCCCGATCGACCAGGGCGCGCTCGCCGCCGATGCTGCGCTGGGCCGGATCGCGCAGCGGATCGGCGTCACGACCGCGCAGCTCGCGCTGGCGTGGGTGCTCGCGCAACCGGGTGTCGTCGCCATCCCGAAGGCCGTGCGCGAAGACCACCTGCGCGAGAACCTCGCCGCGGCCGACCTCCTACTGAGCGCCGAGACGCTCGCCGAGATCGATCGCCTCTGCCCGCCGCCGCGCCGCAAGAAGCCGCTGGCGATGATCTGACGCGGCCGGCGCAGCCAGGGGCGAGCGAGGTCAGTGCGCCTCGGCCTGCTTGGCCGCGGCCACGATCGCCGCCTCGTCGTGCTTCGCGCCGTTGAGGAAGAGGTTCAGCGCCACCGCCGCGACCGACGCCAGCAGGATGCCCGATTCCACCAGCGAGTGGATCGCATGCGGCATCCACTGCTTGAAGTTGGGCGCGATGAGCGGAATCATGCCGATGCCCAGCGAGACCGCGACGATCATCGCGTTGTGGCGGTTGGTCTTGAAGTCCACGCCCGAGAGAATGCGGATGCCGGTCGCCGCGACCATGCCGAACATCACGAGCCCGGCGCCGCCGAGCACCACGGTCGGCAGCGATTCGACCAGCGCCGCCATCTTGGGCAGAAGGCCCAGCACGATCAGGATCACGCCGCCGGCCACGCAGACGAAGCGGCTCTTGATGCCGGTGACCGCCACCAGCCCCACGTTCTGCGAGAAGCTGGTGTAGGGGAAGGTGTTGAAGATGCCGCCGATCAGCGTGCCGAGGCCGTCGGTGCGCAGCCCGCGCGCCAGGTCCTCCTGCGAGATCCGGCGGCCGGTCATCTCGCCGAGGGCGAGGAACATGCCGGTGGATTCGATCATCACCACGATCATGATCAGCGACATCGTGAGGATCAGGACCGGGTCGAACTGCGGCATGCCGAAGTGGAAGGGCAGCACGATGTCGACCCACGCCGCGTTGCCGACCTTCTCGAAGGTCATGAAGCCGAAGAGCGCCGCCACCGCCGCGCCGATCGCGATGCCCAGCAGCACCGAGATGTTGGCGATGAACCCGCGGGCGTACTTCACGATCAGCAGGATCGACACCAGCACGAGCGCCGCGATCGCGAGGCCGCCGAGGTCGGCGTACCTCGGGTTCGGCACCGAGGGCACGATCGACAGCCCCTTGGGCATCGGCGGCACCGCCGAACCGGGCGAGGTCACCTCGGCCAGCCACTTGGCGTAGACCGGGTCGACCAGCGCCGGCGCGGTCGGCCCCACCGGGTTGCCGAAGATCCAGTTGATGCCCACGCGCATCAGGCTGATGCCGATCACCGCGATGATGGTGCCGGTGACGACCGGCGGAAAGAAGCGCAGCATGCGCGAGACCATCGGCGCGATCAGGATCGAGATGACGCCGGCGCCGATGATCGAGCCGAAGAGCAGCTGCGCGCCGGCCTGCCCCGGGTTCGCGTTGGCGATGGCGACCATCGGCGCCACGGACGCGAAGGTCACACCCATCATCACCGGCAGGCGGATGCCAAACCACTGCGTCGCGCCGAGCGACTGGATCAGCGTCGCGATGCCGCAGCAGAAGAGATCGGCCGAGATCAGCAGCGCGACCTCCTGCGGGCTGAGCTTGAGCGCGCGGCCGACGATGAGCGGCACGGCCACCGCGCCGGCATACATCACCAGCACGTGCTGCAGGCCGAGGGCGGTGACCTTGCCCAGCGGCAGGCGCTGGTCGACAGGGTGAACGGAAGCGTCAGCCGTCATTGCGGGTTCTCCTGGGCAGCGGGTTGGGGAACGGCCTGCGAGGTCCGTGCCTGCAAGGTCGTTCACGAGTCTGTACGCGAAACTGTATACAGTTCAGGCGGTGCGACGTATGGCGGAAAACCCGCGCTCCGGCGGCCGTTTCTCCCCGATACAGATGGGGTGTTGGGCGCCCGGCGGGCCAAGCGCATACTCGCGCGACCCGCCGCGACCGTCGGCGCGCGGACGTCTGCAGGAGTCTCGCCATGCTCGAATCTCTGCGCTCCGATCCCACCTTCCACCCTTCGCCGCGGCTGGCGATGGAGGCCGACCCCGAGCGCATCGCCTACACGGCGCTGCTGTCGCCCGATGCCTCGCGCCCCGACGCGCTCGCGGTGGTGGATGTCGATCCGGCGTCGCCCGGCTATGGCAGCGTGCTGTATCGCCTCGACATGCCGAACAAGGGCGACGAGTTCCATCACTTTGGCTGGAACGCCTGCAGTTCGGTGCTGTCGCCGATGTCGGGCCACACCTTCCTCAAGCGGCGCTACCTGGTGATGCCGGGCATCCGCTCGTCGCGTATCTACGTGATCGATACGCAGCCGGACCCCAAGCGCCCGACGATCAGCCGCGTGATCGAGCCCGAGGAGGTGTTGCGCAAGACCGGCTACTCGCGGCCGCACACGGTGCACTGCGGCCCCGAGGGGCTCTACATCAGCACCCTGGGCGGCGCCGGCGACGGCACCCAGGGGCCGCCGGGCATCTTCCTGATGGACTGCGAGAGCTTCGAGGTGCTCGGCCAGTGGGAGATCGACCGCGGCCCGCAGAAGCTGCACTACGACTTCTGGTGGAACCTGCCGCGCGACTACATGGTGTCCAGCGAATGGGGCCTGCCGCCGCAGTTCGAGAACGGCATCGTGGCCGAGGACCTGCTGGCCAACCGCTACGGCCATCGCCTGCACTTCTGGGACCTGCGCGGGCGCCGCCACGTGCAGACCATCGACCTCGGCGAGAACCACCAGATGGCGCTGGAGGTGCGTCCCGCGCACGATCCGACGCGCGAATACGGTTTCCTCGGCGTGGTGGTGGACACCACCAACCTCGAAGGTTCGATTTGGACTTGGTGGCGCGAAGGCGGCCAGTTCCACGCGAAGAAGACCGCGGTGATCCCGCCCGAGCCGGCCGATGCCTCGGTGCTGCCGCCGCTGCTGAAGGGCTTCGGCGCGGTGCCGCCGCTCATCAGCGACATCGACCTGTCGATGGACGACCGCTTCCTCTACGTGGCCTGCTGGGGCACCGGCGAGTTGCGCCAGTACGACGTGACGAACCCGCGCGA
Organism: Variovorax sp.; assembly: GCA_017744285.1. Classification (GTDB taxonomy): domain Bacteria; phylum Pseudomonadota; class Gammaproteobacteria; order Burkholderiales; family Burkholderiaceae_C; genus Variovorax. The sequence continues at coordinate 28,302 of JAGIBP010000003.1, read as the reverse complement.
GCCGCGCCTGGCCGGCAGCGTGCGCATCGGCGGCATCGCCCGGCACACGCCGCACCCGAACGGCACGCCCTTCGGCGGCGGCCCGCAGATGACCGAGATCAGCCGCGACGGCAAGCGCGTGTACTTCACCAACTCACTCTACAGCCGCTGGGACGCGCAGTTCTATCCCGACGGCGTTCCGGGCCGCATGGTGATGTGCAACGTGGGCGCCGGCGGCGGCATCGAGCTCGATCCGAAGTTCGTCGTCGACTTCGGCGCGGGGTACGGCGCGCACCAGGTCCGGCTGCAAGGCGGCGATTGCTCGACCGATTCGTTCTGCTATCCCTCGGCCTGACCCCGCCCGTGAATTCGGCCGCCACCGCTTCGCTTTGGGCCGGCGTCGTGGCCATCGGCGTCTTTCATGGCCTCAACCCCGCCATGGGCTGGCCGCTCGCGGTGGCCAACGGCCTGGGCGAGCGGCGCGGCGGCGCGGTCTTCGCCACCTGGCTGCCGCTCGGGGCGGGTCATCTGCTCGCGATGGCGCTCGTGCTGGTGCCCTTCGCGGTGCTCGCCTGGGTGCTGCGCTGGAACCAGGAACTGCGCATCGGCGCCGGCCTGCTGGTGCTGGCCTTCGGTGCCTGGCGCCTCGCGCGGCGCCACCGGCATCGCTGGCTCGGCCGCGTGCGGCCGACGCAACTGGCGCTCTGGTCCTTCCTGATGGCGACGGCGCACGGCGCGGCGCTGATGCTGCTGCCCATCTTCCTGGGGCTGTGCGATCCGGCGCCCGCCGCGTCGCCGCCCTGGCAGGGCGGCATTGCCGATCACGCGGCGGTGATGCAGTGGATGCGTTCGAGCGTCGGCGTGGCGGTCGCCGTGTCGCTGGTGCACACGGCGGCCATGATCTGCGCGGGCCTGGCCGCGGCCTGGGTGGTGTACCGCTACCTCGGGTTGCGCGCGCTGCGCGGCAGCTGGCTCGACCTGGACTTCGCGTGGGCCCTCGGGCTCATCGCCGCGGGTGCCGCGGGCATCGCGACTGCGCTGCTGCGCTAGAACACAAAGGCTGAAAACACAAAAGGGCCCCCGAAGGGGCCCTTTTGTGTTGCGTTCATCGTCAGGCGGTGTGCGCGGCCTTCGACTTCTTGTGCGCCACCTTGTGCGAAGCCGACTTGTGCGTCGTCTTGGCGTGTTTGGCGTGCTTGGTGGACTTGGCCTTGTGGACCGGTGCGGGCGCCGGCTCTGCCGGGGCTTGCGCGAAGGAGGAGCCGGCGGCGAAAGCGAAGCCGGCGGCGAGGAGGGCGATGAGCGTGCGTTTCATGTGGGATCGGTGTCGTGAGGTCTGGGAACGACCGCTTCGAGGAATTTCGAGGCCGGTCAACGCTTCAACGCGGAAGTTCGCGGCGCGATGACACGTTGCAGAATCTCTTGCATGAAATCCAAGCGTTTCGTGGCCCTCTTCCTGGTGCTCGTGCTGGCGGCCGGCGCCGCGTATTGGTACGGGTCGCCGTTTCTCGCGCTGCGCCAGTTGCAGGCGGCGGCCCGCGAAGGCGACGCGGCAGAATTCAACCGGCATGTGGATTACCCGAGGGTGCGCGAGAGCCTCAAGGCGCAGTTCTCGGCGATGGTGGCGGACAAGCTCGGCGCGCCGCAGGATCCGGCCCATCCGCTCGCCGCGCTCGGCACCCTGATCGGGGTCGGGCTGGTCAACCAGCTCGTGGACGTGATGGTCCGGCCCGAGACCGTCATGGCCGCGATGACCCACGGCCGGCTGGCGCAGCCGGCGCCAGGCCCGGCGCCTGCGCCCGGACCCGCCGCACCCGAGGGCGGCACCACACCTGCGCCGGCCGAGGCCGCCCGTTCCGATGCGAAGCCGCGCTGGACCATCGACCGGCAAGGCCCGAACCGCATGACGGCCTTCGCGGTCGACCCGGACCAGCCCGATCAGCCCGAGTCCGAGCGGCTCGGCCTCGTGTTCGAGCGCAGCGGCTTCGTTGACTGGAAGCTGACCGAGATCCGGATGCCGGCGTCTGCCCTGCGGAAGTAGCGAACCGGCCGCATGACATCGCGCGAGGTCATGTCCAACGACACTTCGGCCAGGCGCGGGCGCCGCGGCTGGCGCATCGCCGGCATCGTGCTGGCGGTGATCGTGCTGGGGTTGGCGACCGCGGCCATCGGCTTGCGCGTGGCCTTTCCGCCCGAGCGGCTGGCCCGCCTGCTGGCCGAGCAGGTCACGGCCGCGACCGGCCGTGCCTTTCGTATCGACGGCGAGTTGTCGATCCGGCTGCTCCCGACCCTCGCGGTGCGTGCGGACGGCGTCGCCCTGGCCAATGCGCCATGGGGGTCGCGGCCCGACATGCTCCGCTTCCGGCGCGCGGCCTTCGAGGTCTCGCTGAAAGATCTGCTGGAGCGCCGCATCCGCATCATCAGCATCGAGGTGGATGGTGCCGAGGTGCTGCTCGAGACGGATGGCGCAGGCCGCGCCAACTGGCAGATGGCGCCGCCCCAGGCGGCGGCCGCCGGCAAGCCGGCCATGCCCCCGCTCGCGCTGGATCGGCTCGTGCTCTCGCAGGCCCGCATCCTCTACCGAGACGCGGGCCGGGGCGCTTCGTCGCGCGGGCTCGACGTCGACATCGACTCGCTGGACCTGCAGGCCCGCACCGACCGCGACCGCCTCACCGGCGCTTTCACGCTCGGCGCGCGGCAGTGGGCGGTGGAAGGCGACATCGGCCGCCCGGCGATGCTCCTGGGCGGCGCGGACGAATGGCCCTTCGACCTGCGCGCGACGAGCGGCGGTGCGCTGATGACCGCGAGCGGCGCCCTCGGGCTGGGGCCGCGCGCCGGCGCGCTCTCGGCGCGGCTCACGGTGCATGCCGACAAGGCGGATGCGCTCGGGTCGCTGTTGAAGCCGTTGGCCGACTTGCCGATGCCGCTGGAGGCCAGCGCCGAGCTGCGCCGCGAGGGTGACGAATGGCGCTTCGACGCGCTCAAGCTGTCGCTCGCCGGCCAGCTGCTGACCGGACGCGTCACCTGGCTCGCCACCGCGCCGGCGCCCGGCGTGGACGCGGCGTTGTCGAGCGCGGCGATCGACCTCGGCCGATGGGGCATCGGGCGGCAGCCGGCGAGGACGGCCGCGGCCGATGCGGGCGCGCGCAAGCCGGTCTTCGGCGATGCGCCGCTCCTGACCGTCGAGGCGCTGCCGGATGTTGCGTTGAAACTCGCCGCCGACATCGATCGGCTGGAGGTGCCGGGCCTGCCGGCCCTCTCGCGCGTGCGGGCGCGCGTGGCGTCGGGCCACGGTCGCCTGACCATCGAGCCGCTGTCCTTCGGCGCGGCCGGCGGCGAGATCCAGGGCCGCGTCAGCCTGTCGCTCGCCCCGGGGGCCGCGCCCCGGACCGAACTGCAGCTCACCGCCCGCTCGCTCTCCGTCGACGCGCTCGACACCCTCTGGAGCGGCGGCCGGCAGTTCAAGGGCGGCCGTGCCGACCTGGCGGCAAGGCTCGCGATGAGCGGCCGCACGCCGCGCAGCCTCGCGGCCTCGGCCAACGGCGAACTGCAGTTCTCGGTGCGCGACGTGGCACTGACCGGCCGGGCCGCCGCGCTCGATCGCGACATCCTCGCGCGCCTGCTCGACCTGCTGCTGCCCAAGCAGGCGGGGCGCGAGGACCTCGTGGTGCAGTGCGCGGTCGCCCGGCTTCCGCTGCGCAACGGCGTGGCGCCGATCGATCGCTCCATCGCCCTGGAGACGCGGCAGATCGCGGTCGCGGCCATCGGCGAGGTCAACCTCGCGAAGCAGACGATCGAGCTCGAATTCCGGCCCAGGGTGAAGAAGGGACTCGACCTCAACCCCGGCAGCCTCGTGCAACTCATGCTGCTGAAGGGGCCGCTGGAGAGCCCCGAACTCAGCATCGACCCGAAGGGCACCGTGCGGCAGGCGGCCACCTTCGGGGTGGCGGCGGCGACGGGCGGGCTGTCGCTGCTCGCCCCGGCGCTGCTTGGCGAGGCCGGTGTCGCCCCCAGCGACTGCGGGCTGCAGGCCGGGGCGGTGACGGGCGGCAAGGCGAAGGCGCCACCCCAGGACAAGGGGCGCCGGTTCCGGCTTCTGCGTCCGTTCGAATCCTCGCGCTGAGCCCCGCTCGGGGGGCGATGCCAGCCGGGCCCGCGTTTCCGTGAAATTTCTGGCAGTCGGGAAAAACGTAAGTAAAAAGTTAATTGGGATGGCTTGTTACTTAAAGTTTACATAGGCACAATGTATTACATGGATGCACGAACCATCTCCAAACCGCAGTGGACCAGCACCGGCCTCCTGGGCCTGCTTCGCACCACCCTCCCGCCGTCGGAGCGCGAGCGCGCAGTGGCCGCTTACACCAACGCCAACCCGCCCCCGGAGCGCCTGGACAGCGACCAGCTCGTCGAAGTGGCCAGCGCCTGGCGCGATCGCAGTTCGTTCGGGGACCTCGGTGCCGAGTCCGTCGCGCAGGCGCTCGAACTCGTGGCGCGCCGCCGCGCCGAGAAGCAGACGCGCATCCAGGCGATGGGCCGCCGCCTGTCCGAACTGATGAGGCTGCCGTGAGCTGCCCGCACGTCCGCCGCGCCCTGCGCCGCCTGGCGCGCATCCGCAGGCGGCAGTGCCGACGCTTTCCCTCCCTGTTTGTTCAACCCCACCCCCATGCCATGAAAACCCAGAGCGAAGCGATCAACGAAGGCTTCAACGTCGATCTGTCCGGTCCCGGCCGGCCGATGGGAGCGCGCGGCAAGTACCCCCATTTCGAGGTGATTCCCCTGCTGACGGACATGGAGGCGGAACTGCTCAACACCCTGGGCCTGATCCGCAAGCTGCTGACCGAAGGCACGCCCACGCCGGATGCCCAGGAAGGCGTGGTGCTCGCGATCGACGGCCTCCTGTCCGTCGCCCGCGCCTGAGTCGTCCAACCGCCCCGGAGCTGAAATGAACACCTACCACACCGCGAATCAGGCCGTCGGCGTCGCCCGCACCCTGAGCAAGAGTTCCGCCTGCACCATCGTCGTGTACCAGGCCGGCGCGGGCCGGTATGTCACCGCCCGCCCGACCGATTCGGTCAGCGGCCTGGTCATCGGCGTCTATCGCAACGGCTACCTGCTGCCCAGCGGTCAGCGCGCCTGAGCCGGCACCGCGCCGGCGCCGGGCCCGCGCCGGGGGCCAGCGCCCGACGCGGCCCGCGCATCGACGGGATCGAGCGGCGCGATGAGTACGTCGCTCGTCGTCCAGCGGAGCATCCGCTCTGCCGCGCTGCCAAGAAAGAAATCCGCGACCGGTGAACGCCGGCGCCGGCCGACCACCAGGAGATCCGCCCGCACGTAGTCCTGCTGGATGGCCGCCTGCCGTGCCGGATCGCCATGCCCGATGATGGACATCACGCGGTTGCGCCGCGCGTCGAAGGAATCCGAGAGCTGCACGATCCGGTCGCGCGCATGGCGCAGGCACGCCTCCCGGAAGGCCTGGACCTCGCGCGCCGACGCCTCGGCCGAGCGCAGCTTCGCCTCGTCGCGCGTGCTGATGGCATGGAAGAGATGGATCTCCGCGCCGTCGTCGAGCCCGCACGCGAGCTGGACGAGCTGCCTCGACCCGGTGCTGAAGTCCACGGTGACCAGGATCCTCTCGTAGGCTCCCTGCGCGGCCTGCCTCGCCACGAGGATCGGGCAGCGGCAGATGCGCGCCAGGCGTTCCGCGGCGCTGCCGCGAACGAAGGCCAGCAGCGGGTTCCCGCGTCCCTCGGGCATCACGACCAGGTCGGCGCAAAGCGCCTCTTCGGCCACATCCGCCAGGGCATTGACCGTCTGGTCCGCCATCCGCACGGTGATCGGGATCCTGCCGCGCAAGGCCTGGACGGAGCGCGCCAGGCGACTCGCCGCGTCGGCCGGCGGCACCGCGCCGTCCCACGACGCGACCATGAGCTTGAGCGTGGCGCCGTGCGCGAGCGCGAGCTGCGCGGCGCGCTCGACCGCCCGCTCGGACTTGCTCTCGAGATCGGTGACCGCCAGGATCGAGCGGATGTCATCCGCGCGCGGGAGATCCGCAATGGAAGAGGGGGCGGCGGGCACCGGCCCGCCGCGATTCGTTGCATGCACTGACGCACTCCAGTCGAATGCGGCGGCTCGCACGAAGAGCCGCCGCGGCCGCGCGGCAGAGGGGCCCGGCGGTCGATGGTTGGCGCAAGAAGGGGAAGAAGCGGACCGCCGGGCTCAGGAATCTGCTGCGAGCAGAAGAGAGCGAGGATCGAAGGTCACGGCGTGCATGCGGCGAGTGTAGGCCGGCTCGGCGCGGCGGCGGCCAATGACCGCACGCCCCATGCCGGATTCGGCGTGGCCGGTCAGGCCAGCAGGTCGGCGAGCGTCCGCGCGATCACCTTGGTGGCGCGGCGCAGGTCTTCGAGCACCACGCGCTCGTCGTTGCGCTTGGCGTGCGATTCGAGCACCGTGCGCGGCCCGGCGCCGTAGATCACGCCCGGGATGCCGGCCTCGCCGTAGAGCCGCACGTCGGTGTAGAGCGGTGTGCCCATGGCCTTGATCGGTTCGCCGAAGATGGCCTCGCCATGCTTGCGGATCGCGTCGACCAGCGGCTTGTTGCCGGGCAGGGGCTTCATCGAATTCGCGAGCAGGAGCCGCCTGATCTCGACCGTGATGCCCGGCATCCGCGCGGCGCCCTCGGCGATCACGCGGCGGATGTCGGCTTCGACCTCGGCCGGGTTCTCTTCGGGGATCATGCGCCGGTCGAGCTTGAACACCACCTTGCCGGGCACCACGTTGGTGTTGGTGCCGCCTTCGATCTGGCCGACGTTGAGGTAGGGGTGCGTGATGCCCTCGACCTTCGAGCGGACCTGCTGGTAGCGCACGTTCTGCGCATAGAGCGCGTTGAGGATGTGCACCGCGCCCTGCAGCGCGTCGACGCCGGTGGCCGGGATCGCGGCGTGCGCCATCTTGCCGTGGACCGTGACTTCCATCTGCAGGCAGCCGTTGTGCGCGGTGACCACCTCGTAGCTGAAGCCCGCGGCGATCATCAGGTCGGGCTTCGTCAGGCCGTGCTTCAGCAGCCAGCCGGGGCCGAGCAGGCCGCCGAATTCCTCGTCGTAGGTGAAGTGCAGCTCGACGCCGCCCCGCGCGGGCTTTGCTGCCGCTTCGAGCGCGCGCAGCGCGAAGGTGAAGCTCGCGAAGTCGCTCTTGCTGACCGCGGCCGCGCGGCCGTAGAGGCTGCCGCCGTCGATCTCGCCGCCGTAGGGGTCGTGCGTCCAGCCCTCGCCGGGCGGCACCACGTCGCCGTGCGCGTTCAGCGCGACCGTGCGCCCGCCCTCGCCGTAGCGGCGGCGCACGATGAGATTGGTGATCGATTGGAGGCCGTAGTCCTTCACCTCGGCGGCGGGCACCGGATGCTTCTCGGCCTCGAAGCCGAAGGCCTGGATCAGCTCGGCCGTGCGTTCGGCGTGCGGCGCGTTGTTGCCCGGCGGCGTGTCGGTGGGCACGCGCACCAGTTCCTGCAGGAATCGCACTTCCTCGTCGAAGTGGGCGTCGATCCAGGCGTCGAGCTTGGCGTAGTCGGTCATGGTCTTTGGCGGGCGGGTTCCGTGGAAAGATCGTCGAGCAGGCGCTGGAAGGCGCGCACCGCCAGCTCCATGTCGTCGCTGGTGCTCGATTCGAGCGGGTTGTGGCTGATGCCCGAGTTGATGCCGCGCACGAAGAGCATCGCCTGCGGCATGACTTCGTGCAGCTTCATCGCATCGTGGCCGGCGCCGCTGGGCATCCGCATGAGCGGCACGCCGAGCGCGTCGACCGCTTTTTCCCAGCGCTGCTGCCACGCGGGCGCGCTCGGGGCGGCGGCGGCGCGCATCGTCTCTTCGAGCGTGTGGCGCACGCCGCGGCGCTCGCAGATGCCGTTCAATGCGGCCACCACGTCTGCCACCAGCGCGTCGCGCTGCGCGTCGTTCGGCGCGCGCAGGTCCAGGCTGAACCTGCAGCGCCCCGGCACGACGTTGATCGAGCCGCCGGGCACTTCGAGCATGCCCACGGTGGCGACCGAGTCGTCGTCCTTCGCCGCGCGCTGCTCGGCGAAGAGGATCAGCTCGGCCACGGCCGCAGCCGCATCGCGCCGGCGGTCCATCGGCGTGGTGCCGGCGTGGCTCGCCATGCCGACCACCTCGCCGACGAAACGCACGCTGCCGTTGATGGAGGTCACGATGCCCAGCGGCAGGTCGAGCTCGGTCAGCACCGGCCCCTGCTCGATGTGGACCTCGACGAAGCCGAGGTACTGCGACGGATCGCGCTTGAGCTTCGGGATGTCCTCGTCCTTCAGGCCGGCCGCGCGCCGCGCCTCGCGCATCGTGATGCCGTCGGCGTCCTTCTGGTCGAGCCAGGCGGGGTCGAAGTGGCCGATCAGCGCCCCGGAGCCCAGGAAGGTGGCCTTGTAGCGCTGGCCTTCCTCTTCGGCGAAACCGACCACTTCGATGCCGAAGGGCAGGCGGCGGTTCTGGCGCCCGAGCTCGCGCACGCAGGCCATCGGCACGAAGATGCCGAGGCGGCCGTCGTACTTGCCGCCGTTGCGCACCGTGTCGTAGTGCGAGCCGGTGAGCAGCGTCTTCGCGCCCGGCGCGGCGGCCTCGTAGCGGCCGACCACGTTGCCCACGGCGTCGATCTCCACGCTGTCGAACCCGCACGCGCGCATGTCCTCGGCGATCTGCCGCGCGCAGGCGCGGTGCGCGTCGGTGAGGTAGGTGACCGTGAGCTGGCCCTTCTCGGCATAGCCCGGATCGCTGTGTGCCGCGAGCCTCTCCTGCCAGTCCCACACCGCGTTGCCGAGCGCGGGTTCGTCGCCGAACTTGTCGCCAAGCCGGATCTCCGCGATGCGATGGATGTTGCGCAGCGCCTCCCCGAGTTCGAAGTCGGGGTGGTTGTGCAGCCGGCGCTCGAAGGTCTCGATGATCTCCTTCTTCGAGAGGCCCGTGCCGCGCGGCCCGCGCACCGCGAGGATGAACGGAAAGCCGAAGCGGGCGTTGTAGGCGGCGTTGAGTTGCTGGATCTTCGCGAACTCCTCGGGCGTGCACTGCGTGAGGCCCGCCTTGTTCTGCTCGTGGGTCGACTCGGCCGTGAGGTTCTTCGCGACCATCGCCTTGCCGGCGAGTTCGGGGTGGGCGCGGATCAGGCCGAGCTGTTCATCGCGCGTGGCGCCCGCGACGGCCTGCACCAGCGCGTGCTTCAGGTGCGGCAGCGAGCGCAGGGGGCGCGACCGGGCCGCGCGCTCGGCGATCCACGGCGAGTGTTCGTAGACGCCGTCGAGCAGCGCCACGAACTCGGCCGGCGAAGCGGCGTTCAGTTGGTCGATGGTGAGGGCCATGTCGGTCTCCGTGCTCAGGCGGCGGCGTAGGGGTGGGTGGCCTTCCAGTGCCGCGCGATATCGAGCCGGCGGCAGACCCACACGCGGTCATGCGCGGCGATGTGATCGAGGAAGCGCTGCAGCGCGGTGATGCGCCCGGGCCGCCCGAGCAGGCGGCAGTGCATGCCGATGCTCATCATCTTCGGGGCCTCGTCGCCTTCGGCGTAGAGGGCGTCGAAGCTGTCCTTCATGTACTGGAAGAAGGGGTCCGCATGCGAGTAGCCCTGCGGCAGCGCGAAGCGCATGTCGTTGCAGTCCAGCGTGTAGGGCACGATGAGCTGCGGCACCACCGTGCCGTCGGTCTTCTGCACCTTCATCCAGAAGGGGAGGTCGTCGCCGTAGTAGTCGCTGTCGTACTCGAAGCCGCCATCGTCGGCCACCAGGCGGCGCGTGCGCGGGCTGTCGCGGCCCGTGTACCAGCCCAGGGCCCGCTCGCCCGTGAGCTTCTCGATGGCCTCCATGCCCAGGCGCATGTGCTCGCGCTCGGTGCCTTCGTCCAGGTTCTGGTAGTGGATCCAGCGATAGCCGTGGCAGGCGATCTCGTGGCCCAGCTCCTTGAATGCATGGGCCACTTCCGGGTAGCGCTCCAGCGCCATCCCCACGCCGAACACGGTGAGCGGCAGGCCGCGCTTCTCGAACTCGCGCAGGATGCGCCACACGCCGGCGCGCGAGCCGTACTCGTAGATGCCTTCCATGCTGATGTGGCGCTCGGGATAGCTCGCCGGATTGAACATTTCCGAGAGGAACTGCTCGGAGCCCGCATCGCCGTGCAGCACGCAGTTCTCGCCGCCTTCCTCGTAGTTCAGCACGAACTGCACCGCGATGCGCGCGCGGCCGGGCCACTGCGCGTGCGGCGGGTTGCGGCCGTAGCCGACGAGGTCGCGCGGGTAGGGCAGGGTCGAGTCGTAGGTGTTCATGGGAGATCAGGCGAGCGCCAGGGAGATGTCGTGGGTCGGGACCTTGCGGTCGAAGGTGAGGTTGGCCTCGACGTTCTCGAGGTGCTGCGTCATCAGGCGCACCGCGCGCTCCTCGTCCTTGGCGGCGAGGGCCTTCACGATGTCGGCGTGCTCGTCGTTCGAATGCTCGGCGGCGCTGGTGCTCTGGTACATCAGCGTGATGAGCGCGCAGCGCGAGATCAGCTCGCCGAGGATCTGGGCCAGCACCTTGTTGCCCATCAGCTCGGCCATGCGCACGTGGAAGTCGCCCAGCAGCTCGGTGCGGCCCGAGACGTCCTCGCCGGAGACGGCGGCCTTCTCGAGCGCCACGTGCTCCTTGAGCGCCTTGATCTTGGCCGGCGTCACGCTGCGCACGAAGGCGCGCGTCATCTCGGCCTCGAGCATGCGCCGCACCGCGAAGACCTGCCGCGCCTCGTCGACCGCCGGCGCCGCGACGAAGGCGCCGCGCGCGGGTTCGAGCCGGATCAGCTTGTTCTGCGCGAGCTGGAAGAGGGCCTGCCGCACCAGCGTGCGCGAGACGCCGAAGTGGTCCGCCAGCTTCTGCTCCGCCAGTTTGCTGCCCGGCTGGAGCCGGTGCTCCACGATGGCCTTGGTGAGTGCGTCGACGATGGCGCGGGTGGTGGTCGAGTCCATGTTTTTCATGATAGACCGAAAGCCAAGAAGTGTATACACTTTTGTCGACCGAACTTTCCCGACGAATCCACCGAAGGAGCGAATCCATGGGCCTGAGCACCCACGTACTGGACACGATGCACGGCGCGCCCGCCGCCGGCATGGAGGTCGCGCTGTACACCACCGAAGGCACGGGCGAGGACGTGCGCGCCACGCTGGTGCGGCGATTCACGCTGAATGCGGACGGCCGCAGCGACGGCCCGCTCTACGACAACGCCAGCCTCAAGGTGGGCACCTACCGGCTGGTGTTCGACGTGGCCGGCTACTTCAAGGCGCGCGGCGTGGCCTTGCCGGAGCCGAACTTCCTCGATCGCGTCTCGCTGGATTTCGGCGTGGCGCGCGCCGACCAGCACTACCACGTGCCGCTGCTGGTGAGCCCGTGGAGCTATTCCACCTACCGAGGGTCCTAGAGCTGCCCTTCGCTGAGCGTATCGAGCTGGAAATGGCCCTCTTCGTCCCACAGCCAGGTGTCGGTCCACGTGACCCCGCCGAGGCGCATCGGCGCTGGGAAGGGCTGCGCGTCGAGCACGGCCTTCTCGATTTCCGCAATGACTTCGGGCGCGTGCTGCGGCGCGCGCATCCAGTGCATCTTCACGACCCGGCCCCCGGCGTCGAGATCGACCTGCAGCGTGCCGACCGCGTAGAGCATCGGCGGCAGCTTGCCTGCGTAGATCCGTCGCTTGTTGAGCTGGTAGACGTAGCGCGCCGCGTCCTTGCGGTAGTCGCGCGCCGTGGTGGCGTTCGAGGGCGCCGGGCGGGGACGGTTGCCGTCGCCGCGCTCGGGCTTGGCATCGCTGAGCTGGCCGGGCACGGCGCCCGGCGAGGTGGTGCCGCAGCCGGCGAGCCACAGGCTGGAGAGAAGGGCGCCCGCCAGTGCAAGGCGGCGCGGCGTGAGCTGGAAAGTCATCTGGACGGTTATACCGTGGCGCGGCACGCCTGCCGAAGCCGGAGGTCTCGCCCATGAGCGGAGCGGTCGACGAACTGCTCGCGCGCCTCGGACGCGAGCCGGGCATCCTCGTGAAGGTCGAATCCACCGAGGGGTCCGCGCCGCGTGAAGCCGGCACGTGGATGGCGGTCTGGGCCGATGGCCTGACCGCGACCATCGGCGGTGGGCAGCTCGAATTCCAGGCGGCCGCGGAAGCCCGCGCGTGGCTCGCGGGCGGGCCCGCGATCGAGGGCGTGCGCCGCTATCCGCTGGGCCCGAGCCTCGGCCAGTGCTGCGGCGGCGTGGTGTTCCTGTCGTACCGGCGCATCGAGGCTTCGGATGCCTCCGCGCTGCAGGCGGAACTGCTCGCGCATCTCGAGCCGGTGGCGCTGTTCGGCGGCGGACACGTGGGCGCGGCGCTCGCGCGGCTGCTGTCGTCGCTGCCGTTCTCGGTGCGCTGGATCGACAGCCGCGACGGCGTCTTTCCGGACGCGCTGCCCGCGCAGATCGAGACCGAGCACTCCGACCCGGTGCAGCAGGCCGTCACGCAGCTCGCGCCCGGTTCGCGCGTGCTGATCATGAGCTTCAGCCACGCCGAGGATCTCGACATCGTGATCGCCTGCCTGAAGCGCCTGCGCGAGCGGGGCGATCTGCCCTACATCGGCCTGATCGGCAGCAAGACCAAGTGGGCCACCTTCCGCCACCGCCTGGAGGCGCGCGGCTTCACGGCCGAGGAGATGGATCGCGTCACCTGCCCGATCGGCGTGCCGGGCGTCACGGGCAAGGAGCCCGAGGTGATCGCGGTCGCGGTCGCGGCACAGTTGTTGCAGACGCTCTCGGCGGCGTGATGGGCGGTCAGGGTTTTCCTGCACGCGTCACCGCGATGGAAGCCGATGATTTGCCGTCAAAACTGTATACACTCCAGTCCACAAGCCGCAGCGGAGCGAGGCCCCTCTCGGGGCCTGTCGTTCGCGGCAATCACTCTGCTTACAGCGCCCGCAGTGGTGAGCAGGCCGGAACACCACGGCGTCCCCCCGCGCCGTAAGGGTTGAAAGCCACATGGAAAGCTATTACCTCGACTGGGCCAATCTGCTGCTGCGCTGGGTCCACGTCATCACCGCGATCGCGTGGATCGGCGCCTCCTTCTACTTCGTGATGCTGGACAACAGCCTCGAGAAGCCGCACGACGCCGAGTCGATCGACAAGGGCGTGGGCGGCGAGCAGTGGGCGGTGCACGGCGGCGGCTTCTACAACATGCAGAAGTACGCGCTGGCGCCGAAGAAGCTGCCCGATCACCTGCACTGGTCGTACTGGGAGAGCTACTCGACCTGGCTCACCGGCTTCGCGCTCTTCACGGTGTCGTACCTGTGGAATGCCAGCACCTATCTCATCGACAAGTCGAGGATGGACTGGCAGCCGGGCGCCGCGATCGCGGTCGCGCTGGCCTTCTTCGTGGTCTTCTGGATGGTGTACGACGGCATCTGCCAGGTCTTCGGCCAGCGCAAGAACGGCGACACGATCGTCGGCGTGCTGGTGGCCGTCTTCATCGCCTTCGCGGCCTGGCTCGCCTGCCACTGGTTCGCGGGCCGCGCGGCCTTCCTGCTGGTGGGCGCGATGATGGCCACGACGATGAGCGGCAACGTGTTCTTCTGGATCATCCCCGGCCAGCGCAAGAACGTCGCTGCGCTGCGCGAGGGCCGGCCGGTCGATCCGATCCACGGCGCGCGCGGCAAGCAGCGCAGCGTGCACAACACCTACTTCACGCTGCCGGTGCTGTTCGCGATGCTGAGCAACCACTACAGCTTCACCTACACCCACAAGTACAACTGGATCGTGCTGCTCCTGATCATGCTCGGCGGCGCGGCGATCCGGCAGTTCTTCGTCGTGCGCCATCGCTTCAAGCTGGGCAACGCGCGCAATCCGCTGCCCTATGCGCTCTTCGGCATCGCGGTGCTGGGCCTCGCGATCGTGTGGATGAAGCCCGAGCCGGCCGCCGCGCCCGCGCCCGGCGCCGCCGCGCAGAAGGTGTCGTTCGGCGAGGTGCAGAAGGTGCTCGAACAGCGCTGCTACATGTGCCACGGCGCGCAGGTTCAGATGAAGAACGTGCGCCTGGACGCGCCCGACCAGGTGGCCGCGCACGCGCAGGCGGTGTACCAGCAGGTGGTAGTCACGAAGATCATGCCGATGAACAACGCCACCGGCATCACCGACGCCGAGCGCGCCCTGGTCGCCAAGTGGTTCGAGGGCGGCGCGCCGACCCGATAGCCCGGATACTGGCGGTCGATACCGAGACAGGTGAACCCATGAACCCGCTGACGACATCGACCGCCGCCCCCGACCCGCGGCGCGCGCCCCGCGCATTCCTCGAATACCTCTATCGCGCCGCGGTCGAGCGCGCGCTGCCGCTCGCGAGCATGGGGCCTTGCCTGCCGAAGCCGCCCAGGGGGCGCACGCTGGTGCTCGGCGCGGGCAAGGCCGGCGCTTCGATGGCGCAGGCGCTGGAGGCCCTGTGGCCGGCCGACGCACCGCTCGCGGGCCTCGTGGTCACGCGCTACGGCCACATCCCGCCGCGCCCAGAGGGGCTGCCGCAGCGCATCGAGATCGTCGAAGCCGCGCATCCGGTGCCCGACGAGGCCGGCCTGAAGGCGGCCGGACGCATGCTCGCGCTCACGCAGGGGCTCACGGCCGACGATCTGGTGCTGTGCCTGATCTCGGGCGGCGGCTCGGCGCTGCTCACGCTGCCGGCCGAGGGCCTCACGCTGTCCGACAAGCAGCGCATCAACACGCAGCTCCTGGAATCGGGCGCGCACATCGGCGAGATGAACTGCGTGCGCAAGCATCTGTCGCGCATCAAGGGCGGCCGGCTCGCGGCGGCCTGCGGGCCGGCGCAGGTGGTCACGCTCACCATCAGCGACGTGCCGGGCGACGACCCCGCTGTCATCGCGAGCGGCCCGACGGTGCCCGATGCCACCACCTGCGCCCAGGCGCTGGCCATCCTCGACCGCTATGGCATCGAGGTGCCCGCGGCGGTGCGGGCGGGGCTCGAAGGCGGCGCGCTCGAAACCCCGAAGCCGGGCGACGCGGTGTTCCGCCACCATGTCACGCACCTGATCGCGACGCCGCAGCAGTCGCTGGAGGCCGCCGCCGCCGCCGCGCGCGCCGCCGGCGTCGAGGCCCACATCCTCAGCGACGAGATGGAGGGCGAATCGCGCGAGGTGGGCAAGGTGCATGGCGCGCTCGCGCGCGCGGTGTCGCTGCGCGGCGCGCCTTTCGCGCGGCCCTGCGTGATCCTCTCGGGCGGCGAGACCACGGTCACGGTGCGGCCGCGCCAGCCGGGCCGGCCGAGGGGGCGCGGCGGCCGGGCGGGCGAGTTCTGCATGGGGCTCGCGGGCGCGCTGGCCGGCCGCGAGGGCGTGTGGGCGCTGGCCGCCGACACCGACGGGATCGATGGCGTCGAAGACAACGCCGGCGCCTTCGTCACGCCCGATACACTCGTCCGCGCGGAAGCCGCCGGGCGCAAGCTCACGGAGCATCTCGATCGCAACGATGCCTATGGCTACTTCGAGGCGATCGGCGACCTGCTGGTGACCGGACCGACGCACACCAACGTCAACGACTTCCGCGCCTTGCTGATCCTCTAGTCCTGCCGGTGTCCGGTGCGGGGCGAGGGGATGGCTTCCTGTCCGACCGAATCGAAAAACGCCGACTGCATGACTCCACCTCGCCCGGCCCCCGCGTCCGCGCCGGCTTCACGCTGGACCACCGACCTCGGGCTGCGCATCCGCCGCTTCTTCCTGCTCAAGGCGGTCGGCACCACGGTGTTCACGTGGCTGTTCTTCATCGGTTATTTCCACCTGCTGCGCGAGCCGGTGCGGCCGGTCGCGGTCATGCCGCTGACGGCGCTCGATGCGTGGATTCCGTTCCAGCCCGCGGCCGTGGTCGCGTACTTCTCGCTCTGGGTGTACGTGGGCCTGGCACCGGGGCTGCAGCTCACCTTCCGGGAACTGCTGTCCTACGGCCTCTGGGTTGGCGCCCTGTGCCTCACCGGGCTGGGCTTCTTCTACCTGTGGCCGAGCCAGATTCCCGTCATGCCCCGGGAGACCGACTTCCCCGGCTTCGAGATCCTTCGAGGCGTCGATGCCGCGGGCAACGCCTGCCCCTCCATGCATGTGGCGGTGGCGATCTTCACCGCGCTCTGGGTGGACCACGTCTTCAGGGTGGTGCGCGCCCCGGCCTGGCTGCGGGCGGCGAACGCCGCGTGGTTCGTCGCCATCGCCTGGTCGACGCTCGCCGTGCGCCAGCACGTGGTGCTCGACGCGCTCGCCGGCGCGCTGCTCGGCATCGCGTTCGCGGTCCCCTCGCTCCTTTTGCGGCCGCGGCCGACGCAAGGCCCCACGGTCGCAGCGGATATCATGGAAAGTCGCCGCCCGCGGGTGGATGGCGGCCTTCCGCGCGGAGGGTGATCCGCGGGTGCATCGCCACTTTGCCGTCGACACGATCCGTCAACCGCTGAAACATGACGACTGACACCGCACACAAGGGTTCGCTGCAAGAACTGCAGGACCTCATCCACGAGAAATACGGCATTGCGCCGGCCGAGCTCGATCCCCACGCCTCGATGCGCGAAAAGGGATTCGACTCGCTGGCCCTGGTCGAATTCGTCTTCGCGATCGAGGACCGCTTCGGCATCAGCATGCCCGACGACGATCCGGGGATCGACACGCTGGCCCAGCTCGCGGCCGCGGTCGACAAGGTCCGGGCCGCGCAGACAGCGTGAGCGAGGTCGCGGTCACGGGGCTGGGCGTCGTCGCGCCGCACGGCGACGACCCCGATGCCATGTTCGATGCGCTGCTGCGCGGCGAGTCCGCGCTGAAGGCGGTCTTCCCCGAACTGCCCAAGCCGGCGGCCGCGGCCACGGCGCCCTTCGACGAGAGTCGCTGGTTCACGAAGCTGCAGCTGGCCGGCGTCGACCGCGTCAGCCAGCTCGCGGTCGCGGCGGCCGACCTGGCGCTGCGCGATGCGGGGCTCGCAGGCGCCGAGGATGTCGACCCCGAGCGCATCGGCGTGTTCTCGGGCTGCGGCATGGGCGGCGCGACCGCGCTGGAGGCCGCCTATCGCGGCAACGGGCGCGTGCCGCCGCTGACCATCCCGGCCTTCATGCCCAGCGCGCCGGCCTCGCACATCGCCATGCGCCAGCGCGTCCATGGGCCGGTGCTGACCTACTCCGTGGCCTGCGCGTCGTCGAGCCTCGCGATCGCCGAAGCGGCGAAGGCGATCGCGCACGGCGAGATCGATCTCGCGATCGCCGGCGGCAGCGAGGCGCTGGTGGTGCCGGGTGTCGTCCTCGCCTGGCAGGCCATGCAGACCCTCGCGAGCTTCGCGCCGGGCGAGGAAGCCTTGGCCGTGCGGCCGTTCGCGAGCGACCGCAGCGGCTTCGCGCTCGGCGAAGGCGCCGCGTTCCTCGTGCTCGAATCCGCGCAGCGCGTGCGCCGGCGCGGCGCGCGTGCCCGCGCATGGCTCGCGGGCTGGGGCCAGAGCTGCGACGCCACGCACCTCACCAAGCCGGATGCCTCAGGCCAGGCGCGCGCCTTGCGCCAGGCCCTGCGGCAGGCCGGGCTGCAGCCGCGCGACATCGGCTACTGCAACGCGCACGGCACCGCCACGCGCATCGGCGACGTGGTGGAACGCGAGGCGCTCGCGCAGGTCTGGGGCGAGGCGCTCGACCACCTGCACGTGAGCTCGACCAAGGCGCTGCATGGGCACCTGCTCGGCGCCGCGGGCGCGCTCGAAGCGGCGATCACCGTGCTCGCGCTGCAGCGGCGCGTGCTGCCGCCCCAGGCGCACTGCGGCGAGATGGACCCGGCCTGCCGGCTGAACCTGGTGCCGGCATCGGGCGCGCCGGCGCCGCGGCTCGAAGCGGCCATCAGCAACTCCTTCGCCTTCGGCGGCACCAATTCCGTCTTGCTGTTCACGCGCGGCTGAATACACTGGCGCGGGTTCCCCAACTCGCAGGAATGGAGTGAACATGATCGGACGATTCGTCGCGTTGGTCTTCGCGGTGCTTCTGTCGGCTTGCGCCGCCACGCCCACGGTCAAGATCGATTTCGATCCCGGCGCCAACTTCTCGCGCTTGCGCACCTACAGCTGGGTCACCAAGCCCGATGGGGCCTCCCCCCTCATGCAGCAGCGCATCGTCGACGGCATCGACGCGCGGCTGCAGGCCCGCGGGTGGAAGCTCGTTCCCAACGGCGAGGTCCACGTCGCCGCGCACGTGACGAGCCGCGAGCGG
This sequence comes from Variovorax sp., assembly GCA_017744285.1. GTDB lineage: Bacteria > Pseudomonadota > Gammaproteobacteria > Burkholderiales > Burkholderiaceae_C > Variovorax. Next base: position 10,087 of record JAGIBP010000003.1, on the reverse strand, counting down.
CAGGTCTTCAACACCACCAGCGTGGGCTACATCGGCTGGGGTGGCTTCGGCCCCGCGGCGCCGAACTCGATGACGACCGTCGACACCTTCGAGGTCGGCACGCTGGTCGTCGACCTGTTCGACGGCGCCACCAAGCGCGGCCTCTGGCGCGGCACCGCGAGCGGCACGCTGCAGGACGACCCCGCCCGCATGACCGCCTTGCTCGAAACCGCGCTGGACAAGATGTTCGCCGGCTTCCCCCCCGGCAGCGCACCGGCGAAATGAATGCCTTGCGGCGCCCCCGCGCGCCGCTTGACACGATTGATAAGATGAAATCCGAACTGGCGGCCGGCTGACCGGCCGCATCGCCAGCCGCTTTCCACCGAAGGCCGTCCGATGGACGGCTTTTGTTTTGCCAAACTGCGTCAAGCCGTCATGAATTTGCTCGTCATCATTGCCGCGACCCTGGTCGCCGGCATCGGAAGTGTGTGGATCGCCGCGCTGCTCCTGCGCGTGGGGGTGCGAAGCGGCGAGGGCGGCGTGAATCCGCAGCACCTGCTGAGCCTGGCGGCCGGGGCCCTGCTCGCGACCGCCTTCATGCACCTGCTGCCCGAGGCGTTCGAAAGCGCGATCGAGCCCGGCGTGCTCTTTGCCGTGCTGCTTTTCGGCCTGGTCTTCTTCTTCCTGCTCGACAAGGCTGAACTCTGGCACCACGGGCACGAGCACCATCACGAACATGACCACGCGCATGGTCAAGCGCATGAGCATCACCATCATCACCATGCGCATGGCCCGGCCGCCGAGCGCAACGGCGGTGGCTGGGCCGTGCTCACCGGCGACAGCGTGCACTGCTTCGGCGACGGCATCCTGATCGCTTCCGCGTTCGTCGCCGACTTGCGCCTGGGCCTTGTGGCCGCGGTGGCGGTGCTGGCGCACGAAGTGCCGCACCACATCGGTGATCTGGTCGTGCTGCGCCAGAGCTCGGTCAACCAGCGGGCGGCGCTGGTCAAGGTGTCGCTGGCCGGAACGATGACGGCGCTGGGCGGCATCGTCGGCTGGTGGCTGGTCGACCGGCTGCTTGGCTGGCTGCCCTACTTCCTGGTGCTGGCGGGCAGCAGCTTCATCTATGTCGCGCTCGCGGACCTCATTCCGCAGCTGCAAAAGCGCCTGTCCTCGCGCCAGACGGCCATGCAGATCGTGTGGCTCGCGGTCGGTATCGGGCTCGTCACGGGGGTGAGCCGCCTCGCGCACGGCGAGCACGGGCACGCGCATGACGACCACGATCACCCCGCCCACGAGGCCGCCGACCACACGCATTGAATGGTCACAGAACGCACGTTCTGAAACGCTTGTTGCCGCTTTGGCGACGCGGCCGGGCCTGTGGGGGCTCACACTCGGCCTTGTCCTTCCCAGTTCGCTTCGCGCCCCCACCCATGAAACCGGCGCAGCAAAGGCCAGGGCACCCGCGGAACCGGCTTGGCCGGGCCGCCGGGTGCGCCCCCCTCCCGACGAAGTCGAGAGAGGGGGGAGCCGCGAAGCGGCATGGGGGGAGTTTCACTTCTTCAGGAGTCCGATCATGATCAGCGCCGAACCCCCTCTGCGTCCCGGAGAAGCCGCAGGCGAACCTGAGAGCGACGACATCGAAGACACCTCGACCGACGAAGCCGAAGAGGAATTCGACTCCGCCGCGGACGACGCCGAGGCGGCGGACGAGCTCTCGGAGGAAACCGGCATCGACCTCACCGATGCCAGCGAACTCGACGCCGACAACGTCCTGGCCGACGAGGAGTCCGATCGCGTGATGCAGGCGCCGGACTGACCCCGCGGCCGCGGCCGCTGGTTCAGTCCTCGAGAGTGAAGCCGACCTTCAGCGTGACTTGCCAGTGGGCGACCTTGCCGTCGACCACGTGGCCGCGCGTCTCCGTCACCTCGAACCACTGGATGCCGCGCACCGATTCGCTGGCCTTGGTGATGGCGCGGCGCACCGCGTCGTCGCTGCTGCTCGGCGAGGAGCCGGTGAGTTCGATCAGCTTGTAGACGTGACTGGTCATGGCGTTCTCCTGGTTGAAAACGACCATGCTACGCGCCGCGCGGCCGCGGACCCGACTACTTCGCGCCGCCGGTGTATTTGGTGACGCTGTCGGCCGCGATGTGATAGCCGCTCACGCCCATCATCGAGTCGTTGCGCACGGTCTGCAGCTTGCCGGCGACCCAGACCGTGTCCATGGCGCGGAACTTCGCGCCCTGCTTGGGGCGCACATGCAGGATCTGGTTGGCCGGCGGCGGCGGCGTGTGGATGCAGGCGCCGAAGTAGGGCACCAGCAGGAACTCGGTGATCTCGCCCTTGTTCTCCTCGAGCGGCACGACGAAGCCCGGGATCTTGACCTCGACCCCGTTCAGCGCCGCATTGGTGGGCGCGTTGTTCGAGGCCTCCTGCAGCTTCAGGAGCAGCTCGCTGGCGCGCGGATCGCCGTCGTCGAGCTTGCCGAGATCGATGCCCTTGAGTTCCTTCATCGGGTCCCAGTCCTTGGGCACCAGCTCTTCCCAGGCGATGACGCGGGGCTGGCCGGGCACCGCCTTGTCGCTCGCCGCAGGGGCGCCGAGCGGGCGGGTGGGCGACGTGGCCGAGGGCGAAGGCTCGGCCGCGAGCGCGCCGCCGGCGACGACGACGGCCAGGAGGAAGGAAAGAGGAAGACGCAGCGTCATGTTCAGATCCTGGGAGAGAGGCCGTCGGCCAGAGAGAGACGATAGGCGCGAATGCCCGGCAGCAGGCTGGCGAGCCAGCCCGCGGCGATCAGGCTCGCCAGCAGCAGCCATTCGCCGGAGGTCGGGGCAGTGAGCGCCAGGGCGAGTCCGAAGCGCGATTGCAGCCACGGCGAGAGCGCCGCGATGCCGAGCGCCCAGAGCGCCACGCCGATCAGCACGCCCCCCAGCGTGACCATGGCGCCTTCGAGCGCCAGCAGCGCCATCACGTGCCGAAGGCGCGCGCCGACCGCGCGCAGCACCGCCAGCTCGCGGCGCCGTTCATTGAGGCCGGCCATCACCACCGACACCAGACCCGCGAGGCTGACCAGCCCGACCAGCGCCGACATGAGCAGCAGCGCGTTCTCGCCGATGCCCACCACGCCCCACAGTTCGTCGAGCGCCACGCCCGGCAGGATCGCCATCAACGGTTCCGCGCCGTAGGTCGAGACCCAGCGTTGCACCGCGAACACCGCGGCGCGGTTCTTCAGGCCGACGAGCGCGGCCGTCACGTTCCTGGGCGTGAGGTCGAACTTGCGCACCTGCTCGGCCGGGATCTTCACGCCCGGCATCGGCGCGCCGCCGGCCCATTCGAGATGGATCGCCTCCATCGCGCCCAGGCCGATGTGCACCGTGCGATCGACCGGCGTGCCGGTGCGCGCGAGCACGCCGACCACGGTGAAGGGCTTGTCGGCATGGTCGGCGACGTCGAGCTCGCCGCCGCCGTGCGCGAGCGTGATCGCCTGGCCCGCGCGGTAGCCGAGCCGATCGGCCACTTCGGCGCCGATCACCGCGTCGAAAAGACCGCCGAAGGGCCGGCCCTCGCGCAGGCGCAGCGGCTGCCGGTCGCCGTACCGGAAATGGTCGAAATACGCGGGCGTGGTCGCCAGCACCGGGAAGCCACGATGCGAGTCGCCGAGCGAGAGCGGCACCACCCAGTTCACGGCGGGATGCGCGGCCAGGGCCTGGAGGCTCTTCCACTGCACGTTGTTGGTGGCGGAGCCGATCCGAAATACCGAATACAGCAGCAGTTGCGTCGAGCCGGTGCGTGCGCCCACGATCAGGTCGGTGCCCGACACCGACGAGGCGAAGTTCTCACGCATCTCGGTGCGGATGCGCTCGACGCCCAGCAGCAGGAAGGTCGACAGCGCGATCGACAGCACGGTGAGCGCGAGCGTGAAGCGGCGGTTCCACGCGCTGCGCCAGGCGATGCCGAAGAGCGCCTTCATCCACCTGCCCCCGCCGCGGCGCGGTTGATGTCCGGCAGCAGGACGTGGCGCGCGAAACGCGCCGCGATCCGCTGGTCATGGCTCACGAACACCAGCGCGCTGTGGTTTGTCGCGCAGGCCGTGAGCAGCACGTCGAGAAAGGCTTCGCGGCGGTCTTCGTCGAGCGCCGAGGTCGGCTCGTCGGCGATCACGACTTCCGGATGCCCGATCAGCGCGCGCGCCGCCGCCACGCGCTGCTGCTGGCCGACCGACAGCTGCATGGCCTGCCGCCGCCACAGGCTGGCATCCAGGCCCATCTGCCCGAGCAGGTGTTCGGCCTGGGCGCGCGCCCGGCCTTCGCGGCTGGCCCGTGCCATGCGCCGCGCCGAGAAGCGGCAGGGCAGCAGCACGTTGTCGATCACGCTGAGATACGGCAGCAGGTTGAACTGCTGGAAGATGTAGCCCACGTGCGCCACGCGCAGCCGGTCGCGCGCCGCGCCCGGGAGCGCGCCCCAGTCGTGCCCGAGCAGCGTGGCGCGGCCCGCGTCGGCGACCAGCACGCCCGCCATCAGCGACAGCAGCGTGCTCTTGCCGCAGCCGCTCGGGCCGTGCAGGAACACGGCCTCGCCGGCCGCGACGTCGAGCCGCTCGATGTCGATGCAGGGCGCCTTCGCGCCGGGCCAGCAAAAGCGCAGCGATTGCGCCGACAGGACGGGATTCACGGCCGGGTCACTTGCTCCATGCCAGCCGTTCGGCGGGGCGCTTGAGCGACCGCTTGAACTGCCCCTGCGGCGATGCGATCTGCGCGTCGATCTGGCGCGGGCCCTTGAAGGCGCCGAAGAGGCCCACGTCGATGAACTTCGCCGCCGCCGCGTTGGTGCAGTTGAAGGCGAAGGTGCCGTCGAGGTCCGCGTGGCCTTCGGACGCCTCGCCTTCGGCCTGGCCCAGCCCGAGCGCCGGCGAGCGCAGCGTCACGGGGCCGAGCTTGCAATTGGCCACCGGGTCGATGCGAAAGAGCTGGTCCGCCGCGCGCAGTTGGGCCACGACGGCATCGGCCGTCTTCTTTTCGGCGTCGGTGCGCGGAGCGCGCTCGAAGCCGGTGAAGTTGTCGAGGGGCGATTGCATCTCGATCACCACCGTGGGGCCCTCGATCGCGACCTCGAGCCTGACCTGTCCGTGCACGTGGGCACGCTGGGCCTGCGCGAAGGCGGCGAGGGGTGTTGCGACAAGTGCGGTCAATGCCAGCGAAATGAGCCGCCGGCTCGTCAATGTCATGGTTCTGCGCCTTGCCGGGTCGGCAGCCCCGGCGTATTGCTCCACTCGCTCCAGCTGCCGGCATAGAGCGCGGTCGAACCCAGTCCCGCGACCTGCATCGCAAGGAGGTTGGGCACCGCGCTCACGCCGCTGCCGCACTGATGGACGACCGTGGAGGCCTCGCGGCCCCCCAGCAGGCTTTCGAACTCGGCGCGCAGCTGCGCGGCCGGCTTGAACTTGCCGTCGGGCCCGAGGTTCTCCGTAAAGGGCCGGTTCAGGGCCCCCGGGATGTGACCGGCAATCGGGTCCAGAGGTTCCACCTCGCCGCGATAGCGCTGGGGTGCGCGCGCGTCGATCAGCGTCTGGCCGGGCTGCTCGAGCCGCGCCGCGACCGTCTTCGTGTTCACGAGCTGCACCAGCGGCTCGCCAGCGACGAAGTTCGACTGGAAGTGCGAGGGCTCCTCGCGGTCGGTCACCGCGCCGCCCGCGGCCTGCCAGGCCTGCAGGCCGCCGTCGAGCACTGCGACCGCTTCGTGGCCCATCCACTTGAGCATCCACCACAGGCGCCCGCAGTAGTTGGCGCCGTTGCGGTCGTAGGCCACGGCCTGCATGTCGTTCGCGAAGCCCACGCTCGAGAGCCACGCCGCGAACTTCTCGCGGCTGGGCAGCGGATGCCGCCCGCCCGAGGCGGGCGGGCCGGCGTCCTGCGCCACCACCACGCCATGCGCGCCGGCCACGCCGTGCTTGGCGCTCAGGTCGGTGTCGAGGTTGGCGTAGACGGCGCCCGGGATGTGCGCGGCCCGGTAGAGCTGCACGCCGGCTTCGGGCTTCATCAGGTCGAAGCTGCAGTCGAACACCATCAGCCGCGCATCGGCGGACTGCAGGGCCATCAGTTGTTCGGCGGAGAGGAGGGTGGTGTACATGTGGCGATCCTTCAATGTTCCTCGGCCGGCGCCTTGGGCAGCGAACGCTGCCGCAGCACCGTGGCCGCGATGCCGCTGGCGACGATCAGGCCCATGCCGGCCCAGCCGGATGCGTCGATGTGGTCGTCGAACAGCAGCACGCTGTACATCGCGGCGAAGACGATGCCCGAGTACTGCAGGTTCGCGACCACGAGCGTACCGCTTTGCGTCTTCGCCGTGGCGTAGGCGCGCGTCATGCAAAGCTGCCCGAGCGCCGCGAGCACGCCCACCGGGAAGAGCCAGGCGGCGTGCGCCCAGGTCCACTCGCTGTACGGCGTGGACGGCCCCATGAGCGTGCCGAGGCCGCCGGCCACCGCGGCGCCCACGGCGAAGTAGAAGACGGTGCGCGCCTCGGGCTCGCCGATGCGCGAGAGGGCCACCACCTGCATGTAGGCGAAGGCGGCCGTGAGTCCCGACAGCAGCCCGAGCAGGCCGGCGAAGCCCTGGCTGCCCTCGACGGAAGGCTTGAGCATCAGCACCACGCCGGCGAAGCCCGCGAGCACCGTGAGCACCAGCGCGCCGTGCAGGGGCGGGCGCTGCGCGCGGCCGTCGCGCCCCGGCACGGGCACCCACGCCAGCAGCGTGCCGCCGACCAGGAAGGCGGCGATCCAGACGCTGCTCATGTAGTTGAGCGTCATCGCCGTCGCGAGCGGCATGTAGGCGATGGCATAGAACCAGGCGCCCAGCGACACCACGCCGATCAGGCTGCGCCACGCGTGCATGCCGGGATAGCGCGTGGCCAGCGTCACGCCGCGCTGGCGCGCGATCAGCCAGAGGAACACGATGCCGATCAGGCCGCGGTAGAAGACCAGCTCGGCGCTGGAAAACCACGCCGAGGCGATCTTCACGCACACGCCCATCGTGGCGAACAGCAGCGCCCCGAGCACCATCCAGAGCGCTTGCATCGGGGCGTCTTATTCGGAGCGCAGCTCGCGCCGGTACCACTCGTGGAACTGCTGCATGCCGTCTTCCATGGGGCTCTGGTAGGGGCCGCTCTCGTCGTCGCCGCGCAGCATGAGCGCGCGGCGGCCGGCGTCCATGCGCTCGGCGATCTCGTCGTCCTCGACGCAGGTCTCCATGTAGGCGGCCTGCTGCGCCTCGACGAACTCGCGCTCGAAGGCCACGATCTCCTCGGGGTAGAAGAACTCGACCATGTTGAGCGTCTTCTGCGGCGAGATCGGATGCAGCGTGGACACGGTGAGCACGTGCGGATACCACTCGACCATGACGTTCGGGTAGTAGGTGAGCCAGATCGCGCCGTACTTCGGCGGCTTGCCCTCGCGGTACGTCAGAAGCTGTTCCTGCCAGCGCTGGTAGACGGGGCTGCCGGCGCGTCCGAGCCGGTTGGCGACGCCCACGGTCTGCACCGAATGGTGGCGGCCGAACTCCCAGCGCAGGTCGTCGCAGGTGACGAAGCTGCCCAGGCCGGGGTGGAACGGCCCGACGTGGTAGTCCTCCAGGTAGACCTCGATGAAGGTCTTCCAGTTGTAGTTGCACTCGTGCAGTTCGACGCGGTCGAGCGCATAGCCTGTGAAGTCGAGGTCCGCGCGCGCGCCGAGCCTGGCGAGATCGGCCGCGACGTCGCGGCTGCCGGGGTTCGCGCTCTGTTCGAACAGGAGGCCGTTCCACTCGGTCAGCGGATAGTTGTGCAGGTTGAGGCAGGGGTCCTGCTCGAAATGCGGCGCGCCGATCAGCGTGCCGGTCGTGCGCGGGTCCGCCGCGGCGTAGGTCCAGCGGTGCAGGGGGCAGATGATGTTGCCCCCGCTGGTCGGGCCGAGGGTGCCCCGGCCCTGGAGGATGAGCGCCTGCCGATGGCGGCAGACGTTCGAGATCAGCTCGACGCCCTTGGGCGTGTGGACCAGCACCCGGCCCTGCTGCTCCTGCGGCAGGGTGTGGAAGCTGCCCGGTTCGGGCACCGCGAGGCGGTGGCCGACATAGCGCGGGCCAGCGGCAAAAAAGGCTTGCATCTCGCGGGCGAAGAGCGCCTCGTCGAAATACGCTGAAACCGGAAGTTGGCTCGAAGCCTGCTGCAGTTGAAGACTTAAATCAGACATGGGTGACCTGACCAAGCTCCCCACAGGGAGAGAGAAAGAACGGATGGCTGCCGTGGATGGCGTGCGGTGACGTGCGGCGGCCCCAAGAAAATGGGTCGGCATCCGCCGGCCCGGAGAGTCGGTGATTGTACCCTCCGGCATGCGGTCAGGGTCCCCGCCCTAAAATGTAAGGTTTCACCCCCGTTAGCCCGCATGCCCAAGGTGCCTTCTTCCTCCCAGCCGGCCGAGTCCGCCGTGCCCGATACCGGTGCGTTGCCGGCCACCTACGAGGCCGGCCTCCAGGAGCTCGAACAGCTCGTCACCGAGCTCGAGGCGGGCCAGCTGCCGCTCGACCAGTTGCTCGGGAGCTACCAGCGGGGCGCTGCGCTGCTGGCATTCTGCCGCGACAAGCTGCAGGCGGTGGAAGACCAGATCAAGGTGCTCGACGCGGGCAGCCTCAAGGTGTGGACCGCCGAATGACGGTCGCCGGGATCCCGCGGTGGGATGCCGCACGCCTGGCCGCGTGGAGCGAGCCGCTGCTCGCGCGCGTGGAATCCGCGCTCTCCGGATGGGTCGGCGTCGATGCGCCGGTGCAGCTCGGCGACGCGATGCGCTATGCCGTGCTCGACGGCGGCAAGCGCCTGCGGCCGCTGCTCGTGCTGGCCGCCAGCGAGGCGGTCGACGGCGATGCCGATGCGGCCTTGCGGGCCGCCTGCGCGGTCGAATTGATCCACGCCTATTCGCTCGTGCACGACGACCTGCCGTGCATGGACAACGACGTGCTGCGCCGGGGCAAGCCCACGGTGCATGTCAAGTTCGGCGAAGCCGATGCGCTCCTCGCCGGCGACGCCCTGCAGGCGCTCGCCTTCGAATTGCTGACGCCTGACGGCACCGGCATATCGCCGGTCGTGCAGGCGTCGCTGTGCCGCCTGCTTGCGCGCGCGGCCGGCAGCCAGGGCATGGCCGGCGGACAGGCGATCGACCTCGCCAGCGTCGGGCTGGCCCTGAGCGAAGCCGAACTGCGCAACATGCATCGGCTCAAGACCGGCGCGCTGCTGCAGGGCAGCGTGGAAATGGGCGCGGCCTGCGGCCGCGGCGTCGCGCCCGTCACGCTCGCGGCATTGCGCGACTACGGCGCGGCCGTTGGCCTGGCATTCCAGGTGGTCGACGACATCCTCGACGTGACCGCCGATTCGGCCACGCTCGGCAAGACGGCGGGCAAGGACGCCGCGAGCGACAAGCCCACCTACGTGTCGCTGCTCGGCCTCGACGGCGCGCGCGCAGAGGCGCGCCGGCTGCTGGCGCAGGCGCTCGATGCGCTGGAGCGCAGCGAGCTGGCCGACACGGGCGCGCTGCGCGCGCTCGCCCACATGGTCGTGGATCGCGATCGATAACGACGACAAGACTCGACAAGCACATGGCTCCGCTGCTTCCCACCATCCACGATCCTTCCCAACTGCGGCAACTGGACCGCGCGCAACTCAAGCAACTGGCCGATGAAGTGCGCACCTGCGTGCTCGACAACGTGTCGCGCACCGGGGGGCATCTCAGCTCGAATCTCGGCACGGTGGAGCTCACGGTCGCGCTGCACCACGTCTTCAACACGCCGCACGATCGGCTGGTGTGGGACGTGGGCCACCAGACCTACCCGCACAAGATCCTCACGGGGCGGCGCGAGCGCATGCCCACGCTGCGCCAGCTGGGCGGCATCTCGGGCTTTCCTCAACGCACCGAGAGCGAGTACGACACCTTCGGCACCGCGCACTCGTCGACCAGCATCTCGGCTGCGCTCGGCATGGCGCTGGCGGCACGGCAGAAGGGCGAGGATCGCCATTCGGTCGCGATCATCGGCGACGGCGCGCTCACCGCCGGCATGGCCTTCGAGGCGTTGAACAACGCGGGCGTGTGC
>JAGIBP010000039.1 GCA_017744285.1 Variovorax sp. | reverse complement strand
GACCAGGCCAAGGCGCAGGGCATCGCGATCAAGAAGGGCCACTTCCCGTGGTCGGCCTCGGGCCGCGCGATTGCGAATACGCGCGACGAGGGCTTCACCAAGCTGCTGTTCGACGATTCGCCCGAGGCCCATGGCCACGGCCGCATCCTGGGCGGCGGCATCGTCGGCACGCACGCGGGCGACCTGATCAGCGAAGTGGCCCTGGCCATCGAGATGGGCGCGGACGCGGTCGACATCGGCAAGACGATCCATCCGCACCCGACGCTGGGCGAGAGCATCGGCATGGCGGCGGAGATCGCGCACGGCACCTGCACGGACGTGCCGCCGGTCAGGAAGAAGTGAAGGCGGCGCCCCTGGGCGCCCACGAAAAAAATCCCGCCGCTGGCGGGATTTTTCATGGGCGGACGGATCGCCTGGTCAGTCGCCCGAGGTACCGAGCCCGTCGTCCTGGGCGGAGATGACGCGGCGTGCGCCGCTGAAGCGGCGCTGCCAGTAGCTCCCGCTCATGTCTTCCACGCGGACCTGAGCGCCGGGCTTGGGGGAATGGATGAACTTGCCTTCGCCGACATAGATGCCGACATGGCTGAACGCGCGGCGCATGGTGTTGAAGAAGACGAGGTCGCCGGGCTTGAGTTCGCTGCGGTCGATCTTCTGGGTGGCCGCGGCCTGTTCCTCGGCGCGGCGCGGAAGGAGGTGGCCGATGGTCTGGTTGTACATCGCGCGCACGAAGCCGCTGCAGTCGAAACCGGTCTCGACCGTGTTGCCGCCGCGGCGATAAGGCACACCGAGAAAACCCATGGTCGTGACCACGAGGTCGGAGGTGCGGTCCACGACGGTTTGGCGCACCTGGTGGAATTGGCCCCGCAGGCTCTTGTCGACCAGTTGCGGCTCCGCCGTGTCATTGCCCAGTTCCGGATGCGACGCGGGCGCGGCGTGGGCCGAAAGCGCGAGCAGCAGGCTGACGGTGAGGAGGGTGAATCGCATGGCGCGTAAGGATATGGATGACACGGTGGGGTGTCAATTTCAGGCAAGTTCGGGATTTTGCACCTAAGCTGTTGTCATTGATAGGTTTTTTTCGTCCTCTCACATCAAAAAATGTAAAGGTTTCGGTTATTGGGCATAAGCGTTGCAAGCCGTGTAATGCAAAAGTCTTTGAATTTGGATGGAAACACCATTGGTTGCAAACTGGTGTTCTTCGGGAGAGCCGTATGAAATCATTTCCAATGAGATATCGCGCCTGGTTTGAAAAGTGTCTTTGGGGCCTGGCGGCCGCGGCCGGAGCCGCAGTCGCGACGCCGCGGGCCGAGGTGGTCGCTTCGGGTCTGGAGAACCCCTGGGGCGTGACCTTCCTTCCGGCCGGCCGCTTCCTCGTCACGGAGAAGCCGGGCAGGCTCCGCATCGTCGCGCCCGACGGCAAGCTCGGCGCGCCGCTCAAGGGGGTTCCGTCCGTGGCCGCGGGCGGGCAGGGCGGGCTGCTGGACGTGCTGGCCGATTCCGCCTTCGACAGGAACCGGACGATCTACTTCTGCTTCTCGGAGCCCGATCCCGGCAACAGTGCCGCCAACGGCACGGCGCTCGCGCGTGCCAAGCTGTCGAAGGACGACGCGCAGGTGGACGAACTGAAGATCATCTTCCGCCAGCAACCGAAAGTGGCGAGCCGCAATCACTTCGGCTGCCGCATCGTCGAGGCGGCCGACGGCACGCTCTTCCTCACGCTGGGCGAACGTTTCAGCCGCAAGGAAGATGCACAGAAGCTCGACAACCATCTGGGCAAGATCGTGCGCGTCACCAAGGACGGAGCCGCGCCGAAGGACAACCCCTTCGTGGGCCGTCCCGGCGCGCTGCCCGAGATCTGGAGCTACGGCCATCGCAACGGCCAGGGCGCCACGCTTGGCCCCGACGGCAGGCTGTGGATGCACGAGCACGGCCCGCAGGGCGGCGACGAGATCAATGTCCCGCAGGCGGGGCACAACTACGGATGGCCGGTCATCACCTACGGCGAGAACTACGGCGGCGGCAAGATCGGCGAGGGGATCACGCACAAGGAGGGCATGGAGCAGCCGTTGCACTACTGGGTGCCCTCGATCGCGCCTTCGGGCATGGCCTTCCTGACCAGCGACCGCTACGGTCCGGCCTGGAAGGGCAACCTTTTCATCGGTTCGCTCAAGTTCGGCTATCTCGACCGCATCGAGATCAAGGACGGCAAGGTGGCCGCCGAGCACAAACTGCTCGAAGATCTGCGCGCACGCATCCGCGACGTGAAGCAGGGGCCCGACGGCTACCTCTACGTGCTCACGGACGAGTCCAACGGCAAGCTGATCCGGCTGATGCCGGAGTGATCAGCGCACGCCGCCACGGTCCGCGCCGCCGTGCGGCGGGGGCAGGTCGACCATCACCGGCTGGCCCGGCGTGGTGCAGCCGGTGTCGCAGCACTTGCCGGGCTGGCGGTTGCGCGTGATCGGCCGCGCCGGATCGTGCGGCGCGGCGGCGGGCGAACCGTCGGCCGCGATGCCGCGCTCCAGGATGCGCTCCACCAGTTCCACCTTCGAGCCGACGGGGTAGTGGCGGTAGATCTCCTGCTTCATCGCGGCCGGCGAGCCGCCGCCGTGCAGGCTGATCGTGCTGTACCACCCGCCCTGGTAGCCGGCGGTCAGATCCTCGATGAAGCGCGCCGTCTCGATGCGCTGCTCGTAGGGCACGTCCGGGTTCGCGCGCAGCACGTCGGCCAGGCGCGCGGCCGTGGCCGGGTTGTGGTCCTCGTCGGGCCCGGGCAGGGCGACGATCAGCCCGCCGCTCACATAGTGCGCGATACGGTGCATGTCGTAGATCTTGGTGGCGAGCAGCAGCTTGCCGATGTTGCTGAAGACGGGCTCCGGCATGAAGACGTCGCAGTGCGCATCGGCCTTGGCGTAGACGCTCGCGGCGACACCGCAGGCGAAGAAGCTTTCGGTGATGGTGATGAGTTCCACCATCTGCTCCCTGAGATGGGATTCGCGGCCGGGATCGAAGCCGTTGGCCTCGCACATCAGTGCGCCCGCGCCGATGAGCAGGTCGCCGAAGCCCGCCCGCGCGCCGATGCAGCTGTGGCGGTGGTGCGTGGCGTAGCTGTAGGTGAGATGGCTGCTGTGTTCCCACTCGCCGGCATAGAAGACGCGCTCCCACGGCACGAAGACGCGGTCGAAGATGCACACGCCGGTGCTCTGGCCGTACTTGCGGCTGAAGAGCGCATCGCCGTGCTCGAGCTTCTCGCCCGGGCGCCCGGCCGCACGCGCGACGATCGTGAGGCCCGGCGCGTCCAGCGGCACCGCGCAGCACACGGCGAAGTCGGCATCCTCGGGGCCCATGTTGCGGCAGGGCATGACGAGCAGCTCGTGCACGTAGGGTGCCCCGGTCACGATCGCCTTGGTGCCCGAGATGAGGATGCCGCGCACGCCGTAGTGCTGTGCGTTGCGTTCCACGATGTGCACGTAGCTGTCGGCGTTGGCCTGCTCGTGCGGGCGCTTGCTGCGGTCGCCCTTGGCGTCGGTCATCGCGACGCCGAGGGTCAGGTCCTGGTCCTGGATGCGGTGCAGGTACTCGGTGAAGCGCGCGGTGTGCTCGCGCGTGCCGCGCGCGTCGTCGATGCGCGCCGACACCTGCGCGATCGCGTTGAGCGCGTCGTGCGTGAGGTAGCGCTGGGCGCAGCCGGTTTCCTGGCAGACGAGGCGCACCGCCTCGAGCTTGTTGAGCAGGTCGCCCGAGCTGGTGTTGATGTGCGAGAAGCGGTGGACCCGCTTGCCGCTGGTGTGCTGCACCGCGGTCATGACGGGCTCGTACTGCGCCTTGCGTGCGTGGTCGTAGGTCAGCGCGATGGCGTTGATGCCGGGCTGGAAGGCCCGCTCGTCGGCGACCCTCTCGACCTGCCGCCCGTCGACGAACACGGCAGGGTGATAGCGGCGCAGCGATTCGCGATAGTCGTCGCCGGACATCAGCGCGGCAGTGGAAAGCGGAGCGTTCATCGTTGTCTCTTCCTTCGTGGTGGGCATCGGAGGCTGTTCGATAATTTGTGCCTTGCCTCCTCCGAAAGACGATACCCCATGCTCCTCGATGCCTCGCAATCCCAACTGGTCCTGGTCGACTATCAGGCGCGCCTGATGCCCGCGATCTTCGAGTCCGAGGCGGTCGCGAAGAATGCCGTGCGCCTGGGCAAGCTCGCGCAACTCGTGGGCGTGCCCGTGTTCGGCACCGAACAGAACCCCTCCAAGCTCGGCGAGAACCTGCCCGACATTCGCGCGCTGTGCCAGCGCACCCTCGCCAAGATGCATTTCAGCGGTGCCGAAGAAGGTCTCGGCGAATGGCTGCGCGCGCCCGCGAAGGCGCCGCAGGGCAATGCACGAAGCCTTCCGAAGCATCTGCAGAAGCAGCAGCAACCCGCCGAGGAGCGCAACACGATCGTCATCGCGGGCTGCGAGGCGCATGTGTGCCTGCTGCAGACGGCGCTCGACCTGCTCGAAGACGAGTTCGAGGTGTGGGTCGTGACCGATGCCTGCAGCTCGCGCACCGAGCGCAATCGCGACGCGGCCTTCGACCGCCTGGCCGGCGCGGGCGCGGAGCTGGTGACCACCGAGATGGTCGGCTTCGAGTGGGTGCGCAGCGCCGAGCACCCGCGCTTCAAGGAGCTGCAGGCGCTGATCCGCTGAGGACGGCGCAGACGCCCTATCGCTGAAGACGGCGGTAGGCGCTGAAGTGCCGGATCGCCTCGCGCCGATGGCCGAGCTGATCATGCAGCCGGCCCGCGTTGAAGTGCGCGTCGCCGACGGCGGGGTCGAGCCGCAGGCAGCGTTCGTAGGACTGGATCGCATCGCCCGGGCGCCCCAGGTCCTCGAGCGCCACCGCGCGGTTGAAGTGCAGCAGCGGCACGTCCGGCAGCCTGCGCAGCGCATCGTCGCAGAGCGCGGCGGCCTCGGCCGGACGGCCCGACTCGCAGAGCATCGCGCCGAGGTTCAGGTACGCATCGGCATGGTCGGGCGCCTGCGCCAGCACCTGGCGGTAGGCGGCCTCGGCGGCGCCCGGGTCGGTCGCCTCGAGCGCTTCCGCCTGTTCGAACAGCGCATCGGCGGACGCAGGCGCAACAGCGTCCCGCCGTCGATCCACGAACGCCACCGCGCCGCGCGTGGCGGCGACGTCGAAGTCCATCAGCAGCTGGCCGGTCTCGGCCTCCCACTGGCTCTCGCGATCGCGCACCGCGATGGAGCTGCCCACGGCGGTGATCCGCAGCCCGGTCAGCGGCAGCTCTTCGGGCAGCGTCGCCTTCAGGCGCTGCAGGGCGCGCAGGATCTTGCGCGTCGGGATGTCGGCCGCCTGCAGGTCGTGGGCGGTGCGCAGCAGCACCACGTCGCGGAACGAGAACCGCAAGGCATTGCGCGGTCCGCGCGCTGGGCTCACGAAGCCGTTGGCGATCAGTCCGGCGATGGCGCTGCGCGAGAGGCCCAGCATCTCCTGGATGCTGCGCAGGGTGTGGGGCGTCTCCAGGTGGTGGCGGGTCACTTCCTGGATCGGGCCTTGGCGGGAGCCGGTGCGGCGGCCGCGGTTCTGGGCGCGCGCTTGGCGCCCTTGCGTTCATTGGCCACGAGCGGCGTGACGACTTCGCCGGCCGGCTCGCGCGCCGGCCGCCGGGCCGCGCCGGCACCGGACTTCGCAAGGCTCGCGCGCAGCATCTCCGTGAGGTCGATGATCTGCCCGCCTGCGGGCGCCTCCTCGTGGTGCTCGACGGCCACCACCTGCTTGCCCGCGATCTTGGCGTCGATCGCCGCGAGCACGCGCTGCTTTTCCTCGTCGACGAACTGCCGCGGGTCGTAGCTGTCCTGCGAGATCTGCTCGATCAGCTGCAGGGCGAGGTTCACTTCGGCTTCCGAGGGGGTGATCTGCTCGATCTGGAGTTCCTTCATCGAGCGGACCTCGTCGGCATAGAGCAACTGCTGCAGCACCAGGCCGTCTTCGGCGGCGCGGATCTGCACGACGTACTGCTTGCCCTTCCACGCCCACTTGGCGAGGGCGCACTGGCCGCTCTTGCGCATCGCGGCCATCAGCAGCGTGTAGGGCTTGCCGCCGCGCTTGTCGGGGGCCATGAAGTAGGCCTTGTCGTAGTAGATCGGGTCAACCGCCTTCTCGGGGATGAAGGCGACGATGTCGATGGTGTGCGAGGCGCTTTCCTCGAGCGCCTTCAGTTCCTCGGCGCTGAAAAGCACGTAGCGGTCCTTCTCGAATTCGTAGCCCTTGACCATCTCCGAGCGCGGCACGACGACCGAAGGGTCCTTCTCCGAGACGTACTGCTGCTTGACGCGCGAGCCGTCGGGCGTGAGGAGGTTGAACCTGACCGTGGCGGAGCTTTCCGTGGCGGAGTAGAGCTTCACGGGAATCGACACCAGGCCGAAGCTGAGCGACAACGACGCGATCGAGCGAGCAGGCATGCGAGTCTCCAGAACGTTCGGGGCACCCGTTGCGCCAGAGGATGCCACGTTCCGGGCCGATCCGGAAGGTCTCGACGACTCGACGTCCGATCCGGCGCTAGTCGCCTGTTTCCCCGGCGCCGCCCTGCATCTCGTCCACGCGCTGCATGTTCTCGAGCATCTTGAGCAGGTAGTGCAGGGTGTGGGTGATGTCGTTCACCGAGAAGCCCGCGAGCGCTTGCTCGTAGTAGTCGTAGATCTTCGGCTGAGCCTCCTTCAGCCACACCTGGCGGCCCGACGGGGTCATCGTGATCAGCCTCGCGCGGCGGTCGCGTCCGTCGGGCGCGATGCCCACATGCCCGTCGCGCTCCATGCGGCTGAGCAGCCCGGAGAGGTTCTGCCGGCTCACCATCAGGTAGCGCGCGAGATCCCCCACGCTCATTCCCGCTTCGGCCTGCGGCCGCGACAGCGCGCCGAGCACGGCCCACTGCTGCGTGGTCAATCCCTCGGCTTCGACCGCCTTGGTCCCGGTTTTGTGCAACATATTGGCACATTGGTACAGGCGAAAGAACACGCGGTTGGCGAGTTCCATTCGAGCGGAATCCTTGTTTTCCCTAGCATTTGCCATAAAAATTCTCACGAAAGGGGGCTTGCAAAGCATTTGCGGTGCTGCCAATAATATGACAACACATTGACGTAAATGCAGTCGGCCACCGGCTGAACTGCACCGACGATAGCAAGCATTCAGACGCAAGGAGAACCGACATGCAGAGATTCGAAGGCAAGACCGTGGTGGTGACCGGCGGGGGTGGCGGAATCGGTGGCGCCACCTGCCGCCGCTTCGCACGCGAAGGCGCGAAGGTCGCGATCTACGACCTGAACCCCGAGGCCGCGGAGAAGGTGGCCGGGCAGATCCGCGACGCGGGCGGCGAGGCCGTGGCGCTGCGCTGCGACATCACCGATCGCGCGAGCGTCGATGCGGCGGTGGAGGCCACGCTCCAGAAGCTCGGCCCGATCGACGTGCTGGTCAACAACGCCGGCTGGGACGTGTTCCGCCCGTTCACCAAGACCGAGCCCGCGCAGTGGGACAAGCTGATCGCCATCAACCTGACCGGCGCGCTGCACATGCACCACGCGGTGCTGCCGGGCATGGTGGCGCGCAAGGCGGGGCGCATCGTCAACATCGCGTCCGACGCGGCGCGCGTCGGCTCGTCGGGCGAGGCGGTGTACGCGGCCTGCAAGGGCGGGCTCGTGGCGTTCTCGAAGACGCTGGCGCGCGAGCATGCGCGCCATGGCATCACGGTCAACGTCGTGTGCCCGGGGCCGACCGACACCGCGCTCTTCGCCGACTACAAGGAAGGCGCGGGCAACCCCGAGAAGCTCATGGAAGCCTTCACGCGCTCGATCCCGCTCGGCCGCATCGGGCAGCCGGAGGACCTGCCCGGCGCCATTGTCTTCTTCGCCAGCGACGACGCCGCCTTCGTCACCGGCCAGGTGCTGAGCGTTTCGGGCGGCCTCACGATGAACGGCTAAGACCGACCCTCCTTCACCCACCTTCTCAGCGAAAGAACACCATGGAATACGAAGACATCCTCTACGAAGTGCGCAACCGCGTGGCGTGGATCACCATCAACCGGCCCGAGAAGATGAACGCCTTCCGCGGCCAGACCTGCGACGAGATCATCCGCGCGCTCAACCGGGCGGGCTATGACCGCGAGGTGGGCGCGATCGTGCTCGCAGGCGCGGGCGAGAAGGCCTTCTGCACCGGCGGCGACCAGTCGGCCCACAACGGCAACTACGACGGCCGCGGCACCATCGGCCTGCCGATGGAGGAATTGCACACCGCGATCCGCGACGTGCCCAAGCCGGTGATCGCGCGGGTGCAGGGCTTCGCCATCGGCGGGGGCAACGTGCTGTGCACCATCTGCGACCTGACCATCTGCTCCGAGAAGGCGATCTTCGGCCAGGTCGGACCGAAGATGGGCTCGGTCGATCCGGGCTACGGCACGGCCTTTCTCGCGCGGGTGGTCGGCGAGAAGAAGGCGCGCGAGATCTGGTATCTCAACAAGCGCTACTCGGGCCAGGAGGCCGTCGCGATGGGCCTCGCCAACATCTGCGTGCCGCCCGAGAAGCTCGACGAGACCGTGCAGGAGTGGGCCGAGACCATCTGCGAGCGCAGCCCGACCGCCATCGCCATCGCCAAGCGCAGCTTCAACATGGACACGGCCCATCAGGCCGGCATCGCGGGCATGGGCATGTACGCGCTCAAGCTGTACTACGACACCGACGAGTCGCGCGAGGGCGTGGCCGCGCTCATGGAAAAGCGCAAGCCCGATTTCCGCAAATACGCCAAGTAGGCTCCGCGCCGGCGCCCCGAAGGAGACGAGAGATGAACCCCTACATCGACGAAGACCTGGCGGCGCTGGCCGAGCACGCGCGCCGCTTTGCCAGCAAGCGCGTGGCGCCCGGCTTCCTGGAGCGCGACAAGACCCGCGTGCTCGATCGCGCGCTGATGCGCGAGATGGGCGAGATGGGCTTCATCGCGCCCGAGCTGCCCGAGGCACAGGGCGGGCAGGGCATGGGCTGCCTCGCGGCCGGTGTGATCCACGAAGAGATCGCGCGCGCCGACCTGAGCCTGAGCTATGTCAACCTGCTGGCATCGCTCAACGGGCAGATCCTCTCGCAGCATGGTCGGCCCGAGGTGGCGCGGCCGTGGCTGGAGAAACTCACGCGCGGCGAGGCGCTCTTCGCGATCGCGCTCACCGAACCGCGCGGCGGCTCGGACGCCGCCAACCTGCGCCTGCGCATCGAGCGCGTGGGGGACGACTACGTCATCAACGGCGAGAAGACCTCGATCTCCGCCGCCGACCAGGCCGACGCCGCGGTGGTGTTCGGGCGCACCGGCACGGTCGAATCGGCCGCGCACGGCGTGACCGCGCTGCTGGTGCCCATGGACCTGCCCGGCATCACGCGCAACCGCTTCGACTGCCACGGCCAGCGCGCGATCGGGCGCGGCTCGCTCTTCTTCGAGAACGTGCGCGTGCCGGCCGACCACCGCCTCGGCGAGGAGAACAAGGGTTTCGTGCAGGTGATGCAGGGCTTCGATTTCTCGCGCGCGCTGATCGGCCTGCAGGTGCTGGCCGTCGCCCGCGTGGCGCTGGAGGAAACCTGGGAGTACGTCGCCCAGCGCGAAGCCTTCGGCAAGCCGCTGTCGGCGTTCCAGGGCGTGTCGCACCCGCTCGCCGACTTCGACACGCAGGTGGAGGCCGCGCGCCTGCTGTGCCTGCAGACGCTGTGGCTCAAGGACAAGGGCGCGCCGCACACCGCCGAGGCTGCGATGTGCAAGTGGTGGGCGCCCAAGCTCGCCTACGACGTGATCCACCAGTGCCTGCTGAGCTTCGGCCACGGCGGCTACGACCGGGGCCCGATGGAGCAGCGCCTGCGCGACGTGCTGGGCTTCCAGATCGGCGACGGCACGGCGCAGATCATGAAAACCATCATCGCCCGCACGCGTGCCGGGCGCGAGGCCGTACCGGCCTGAGGTGCCACCGATCCCACAACCACAACGAGGAGACACAGCATGGAATTCGACGCCGTACTCATTCCCCCGCGCCGCGAAAGGATGGTGGCCGAGGGCCTCTGGCATGACCGCACCATCAACGACGATCTCGACGCCTGCCTCGCGGCCTGCCCCGACAAGGTGGCGCTCACCGCGCTGCGGGTGGAAGAGGGCGAGACCCGGCGCTTCACCTACCGCGAGATGGCCCGCATGGCCGATCGCATCGCGGTGGGCCTCGCGCGGCTCGGCGTGGGGCGCGGCGACGTGGTGGCCTGCCAGTTGCCCAACTGGTGGCAGTTCACGCTGACCTGCCTTGCCTGCGCGCGCATCGGCGCGGTGATGAATCCGCTCATGCACATCTTCCGCGAGCGGGAACTCTCGTTCATGCTCAAGCACGGCGAAGCCAAGGTGGCGATCGTGCCGAAGCGCTTCAGGGGTTTCGACTTCGAGGCGATGATGGCGGACCTGAAGCCCCAGCTGCCCGATCTGCTGCAGGTGGTCGTGGTCGGCGGCGACGGCCCCGGGAGCTTCGAGGCGCTGCTCAGCGGCCCGCCCTGGGAAGAGGCCGCCGACGCACAGCGGATCCTCACCGCCAGCCGGCCGTCGCCGGACGACGTGATGCAGCTCATCTACACCTCGGGCACCACCGGCGAGCCCAAGGGCGTGATGCACTCGGCCAACACCACGATGGCCAACATCATTCCCTACGCCGAGCGCCTGCGGCTCGGCAGCGAGGACGTGGTGCTGATGGCCTCGCCGATGGCGCACCAGACCGGCTTCATGTACGGCCTCATGATGCCCATCATGCTCAAGGCGAGCGTGGTGCTGCAGGACCTCTGGGACCCGCAGCGCGCGGTCGCGCTGATCCAGACCGAGCGCGTCACCTTCACGATGGCGTCGACGCCATTCCTGAGCGACCTGACGCGCGCGGTGGCCGAAAGCGGGCAGGCGGTGCCGACGCTGCGCACCTTCCTGTGCGCGGGCGCGCCGATCCCCGGGGCGCTGGTCGAGCAGGCGCGCGGCGCCCTCGGCACCAAGATCGTCTCGGCGTGGGGCATGACCGAGAACGGCGCGGTCACGCTGATCGAACTCGACGACGACGACGAGCGCGCCTTCAACACCGACGGCCGGCCGCTGCGGGGCGTCGAGATCAAGGTGGTCGACGCCGACGGCAAGCGCCTGCCGCCGGGGGAGTCCGGCGAACTGATGCTGCGCTCGTGCTCCAACTTCGGCGGCTATCTCAAGCGCGCGCATCTCAACGGCACCGACGCCGAGGGCTGGTTCGATACCGGCGACATGGCGCGCATCGACGAGCGCGGCTACCTGCGCATCACGGGGCGCAGCAAGGACGTGATCATCCGCGGCGGCGAGAACGTGCCGGTGGTCGAGATCGAGGCGCTGCTGTATCGCCATCCGGCCGTGCAGATGGCGGCCATCGTCGCCTACCCCGACGAGCGCCTCGGCGAGCGGGCCTGCGCCGTCGTGGTGCCGCGGCCGGGGCAGAGCATCGACCTGCCTTCGATCGTCGAGTTCCTCAAGGCGCAGAAGGTGGCGCTGCAGTACATCCCCGAGCGCCTCGTGGTGCGCGACGCGATGCCATCGACCCCCTCGGGAAAGATCCAGAAATTCAAGCTGCGCGAGGCGCTGCGCGGCGAAGCGGCCTGACGGACCCATCACAAGGAACGGAGACAAGAGCATGACCATTCGCATCACCCGGCCGCTCTGCGCAGCGGCTGCATTCGCCGCCGGCCTGGCGCTCTTCGGCACGGCCGCCCAGGCACAGACGGCCTGGCCTGCCAAGCCGGTGCGCATCGTCGTCGGCTTCGCGCCGGGCGGCAGCACCGACGTCATGGCGCGCATCCTCGCGCAGCAGCTCACCGAATCGCTGGGCCAGCCGGTCGTCATCGACAACAAGCCGGGCGCGAGCGGCAACATCGCGGCGGCCGAAGTGATCCGCGCCGCGCCCGACGGCCAGACCTTCCTGATCGCGCCGACTTCGGTCGAGACGGCCAATCCCTCGCTCTTCAAGTCGAGCATCCTGCCCTCGCGCGACCTCACGCCGGTGGGCACCATCGGCCGCACGCAGATGTACCTGGTGGCCAAGCCGCAGCTCGCGGTGCGGGACGCGCGGGACCTGGTCGCGCTGGCGAGGTCGCAGCCCGGCAAGCTGTCGTATGCGTCGGCGGGCACTGGCACGCCGCCGCATCTCGCCTGCGAGATGTTCAAGGTCGCTTCGGGCACCTACATCACGCACATCCCCTACCGCGGCGCCGCGCCGGCCCTGCAGGACGTGATGTCGGGGCAGGCCGATTTCGTCTGCGATCCCGGCATCGCGTTCCCGCACATCCGCGCGGGCAAGGTCAAGCTGCTGGGCATCGTGAGCGCCAAGCGCTCGCCCTTCTTCCCGGACGTGCCCACGGTCGGCGAGCTCGGCTTCAAGGAGGCGGACCTGGACATCTGGTTCGGCCTCTGGGCGCCCAACGGGGTTGCGCCGGAGATCGTCGCGCGCCTGAATCGCGAACTCGGCAAGGCGATGGCGCAGGCGGCGGTCAAGTCGCGCTACGCGGACCTCGGCGCCGAGACGGCGGCGATGAGCCCGGCCGAGTTCAAGGCGCTCCTGGCCGACGAGGGCCAGCGGCTCACCACGCTGATCCGCGAACAGAAGATCGTCGTCGAATGAGCGCGCGAGGCCCCATGGAAGAAGAGTCGCCCGTCCTCCTCGAGACCCGCGGCCGCGTCGGCGTCGTCACGCTGAACCGGCCGCGGCAAATGAACGCGCTCAACGATGCGCTGATGGACGCGCTCGGCGCCGCATTGCGCGCCTTCGATGCCGACGAGGGGATCGGCGCGATCGTGATCACCGGCAATGCGAAGGCCTTCGCCGCCGGTGCCGACATCGCGGCGATGGCCGACTGGAGCTATATGGATGTGGTGCGCTCGGAGTTCATCACGCGCAACTGGGAGACCATCCGCAGCGTGCGCAAGCCCGTCATCGCGGCCGTCGCGGGCTTCGCGATGGGCGGCGGCTGCGAGCTGGCGCTGGCTTGCGACATCATCGTGGCGGCCGAGAGCGCGCGCTTCGGATTGCCCGAGGTCAAGCTGGCGATGCTGCCCGGCGCCGGCGGCACGCAGCGGCTGCCACGCGCAATCGGCAAGGCCAAGGCCATGGAGATGTGCCTCGCGGCCCGCACGCTCGACGCAGCGGAAGCGGACCGGCATGGGCTGGTCTCGCGCGTGGTGCCGGACGAAGCGCTGCTCGCCGAGAGCCTCGCGCTGGCGTCAAGGATCGCGGGCTTCTCGCTGCCGGCGCTCATCGCCATCAAGGAATCTGTCAACCGCGCCTTCGAGGGGTCGCTCGCCGAAGGCATCGGCTTCGAGCGCAGGCAACTGCACGCGCGCTTCGCCAGCGCCGATGCGCACGAGGGCATGAAGGCCTTTCTCGAAAAGCGGGCGCCGGCCTTCAGCCATCGTTGAAGAAGCGGGCGGCGCCTACAGCCCGTAGTACGTGTTGACGCTGCTGTTGTAGGCGTCGTCGTAGGCGGGCATCTTGTCGTCGGTGTAGCGCGGCGCGCGCTCAAGAGTCGCCTTGTCCAAAGGGACCACGTAGCCGTCCAGTCCCGTGTCGTACTTCAGCATGCTCCAGGGGACGGGATAGCGGTCGGTGCCGATGCCGAGGAACCCGCCGAATTCCATGACGGCGTAGCGGACCTGGCCCGAAACCTTGTCGATCATCAGATCGTCGATGGTGCCCAGCTTGTCCCCGCTCGTGTTGTAGACGCTGGTGCCCTCGACGCGGTCGGACGAGATGACGTCGGCGGTGGCTGTGAGAGTGCTCATATGCGGATGCTCCATGTGTGCGCCGGCGGGACGAGCCGGCATGCGAATCGAAGGTCCCTTGGCAAGCAGGTATCTCGCGGCGTGCGGGGGCGGCCGATCAGCCTGGGCGTCATCCTTCTGTAGGCAGTGCCTTGCTCGGCTGCGCCGCGCCGCGATCCGACGCGCGCTGCGCGCCGATGCCTACACGGTGAAGCCCTGCCGCATTCGAGGCTGCAGATGCGCAGGTAGCGTTCTGCCATGACCACCACACGACATCGAAAGCGCGGCGGCGGCGAGGTCCGCATCGGCATCTCCGGCTGGCGCTATGCGCCGTGGCGGGGCAAGTTCTATCCGACGGGTCTGCCGCAGCGCGAGGAGCTTGCGTTTGCCTCGCGCATGCTGCCGACCATCGAGATCAACGGGTCGTTCTATTCGCTCCAGCGGCCGGAGTCCTACCGCGCATGGCATGACGAGACACCGGACGACTTCCTGTTCGCGGTGAAAGGATCGCGCTACATCACGCACCTGCTGCGCCTGAAGGAAGTGCGCGTGCCGCTCGCCAATTTCCTGGCCTCCGGCATCTTCGCGCTGGGCCGCAAGCTCGGTCCGATCCTGTGGCAGTTCCCGCCGAACTTCGCCTTCGAGCCCGAGCGCCTGGAGGCTTTCCTCGCGCTGCTGCCGGCCGACACCTCGGCGGCGCTGTCGCTCGCGCGGGAACACGATGCGCGGCTGGAAGGCCGCGCGTGGCTGAAGGCGCCACGCGGGCAGCGCATGCGCCACGCGGTGGAGATCCGCCATCCCAGCTTCGTGGTGCCGGAGTTCATCGAACTGCTGCGCCGCTACCGCGTGGCGCTGGTCGTGGCCGATACGGCCGGGCGCTGGCCGCTGATCGAGGACGTGTCGGCCGATTTCGTCTATGTGCGGCTGCACGGCGACAAGCAGTTGTATGCCAGCGGCTATGGCGAGCCGGCGCTCGATCGCTGGGCCGACCGCATCGAGGCCTGGCGTCATGGGCGCGAGGCCGCCGGGGGCGCGAAGGCGTCGACCGCGCCCGCGCCTCGGGGCGCACGGCGCGATGTGTATTGCTACTTCGACAACGACGCCAAGGTGTACGCGCCGTTCGACGCCGCGAACCTCGCCGATCGGCTCGGCGTGCCGACTGGAATGGGGAGCGGTTGACGCTCAACAGGTGTCGTGCTCGAGGAGCGCGAAGTCCGTCGACTCCAGGCACACGGGCCGGCCGCCGCTTGCGAGGTGGCGCTCGATCGCCCGTGCGTTGATCACGTCTGCATTTCGGGCGTAGGCCGCCACCAGGCTGTCTCCGCCGCCGTCCGCACCGAAGAAGTCCCGCAAGGGATCTTCGCTGATCTCGCACACGACCCGCCGGCTCGCGACCGGATAGATCGCGAACCGCACTGTCGCGGTGTCGAAACAATAGATGGCCTCTGTTGCCATGGATGTCTCCGTCTGAGCAAACACCCCCGAGTCGCGGGGGCCCTGGTTGGATCGCACCCGTCGCGCGCAGGCGGCAGCAGCGGCGGGCGGGTCCGGATGTCAGCACGTTCCTACGCGGCGTTCCGCACCTCGGCTGCACTGCTGCTGAGCAGCGCGGCTCCCGGAAAGGAGCGAAGCAACTGTGCCACCGGCAGCCTCCCGCTGTCGTTGAGGTGGCGCAAACCCGTGACGCAATCATCGAATTCGCCGGGCGGCAGGAGCAGTTCGGTGCCCTCCCAGGCGTGGGCCGACCAAGGGGGGCGGGGGCCCGGCACGCGCCATGTCGCCGGCCCGTCGAGTGCGGCGAAGAAGCGCACGGCGAGCATCACCAGCGTGCGGCCGCCGTGGCGGCGCATGAAGGCGATCAGGTGGCGCCCCAGCGGGCCATGCACTTCGAGCGGCTCATAACTGCCGTCGCGGAACAATGCCGGCTCCTGCGTGCGCAGCGCGAGCAGCCGCCAGATGAGCCACAACTTGGCGCGTCCGTCGGTGGCGCCGGCCGCGAGCGTCCGCACCTCGGCCTCCAGGTCGTCCCGCGCGGCAAGGGACTGCAATTCCTGCAAGCGCCTGTCACGCAGGTCATAGTCGACCGGGCGGCGGTTGTCGGGGTCGACCAGGCTGCGGTCGATCAGCTCGCAGCCCTGGTAGATGTCCGGCACGCCCGGCGAGCAGAACTTGAGCAGCGTGAGGCTGATGCCGTTGAGTGCCCCGTAGTGGTCGAGCGCGGCAGCCCCGCGCCGCAGTTCGGGGAGGAAGGCGTTGCCAGGCGCCGGCGCGAGAACGCCCTGCACGAAGCGCGCAAGCGATTGCTCGTAGGCGGCATCGGGGCGCGTCCACGACGTGCCCCGCTTGCCCTCGCGCGCGGCCTTCAGCATGTAGCGCTCGATGCGCTCGGCATAGGCGCGGTGCGCGGTGCCTTCGGCATCGGCCGCATCCAGGGTGCCGAGCAGCGTCTGGTAGAGCAGGTACTCGTGCATCGCCGACACCGCGCCGCGGTGGGCCGCGTTCATCGCGCGCCAGCGGCGAAGCGCAAGCCGCCACAGGCCCGGGCATTCGGAGAGCACGTCGATGCGCAGCCGCACGTCTTCCGAGCGCTTGTTGTCGTGCGTCGAGGTGGCCAGCATCGTGTGCGGCCAGCGCCGCTGGCGATCGGCGCTGGCTTCGTGGAACTGCGCGAGCGGCATGCCGATGCGATCCGGCTCGCCGCCCACCTCGTTGACCGAGCACAGCGGGAAGTAGCGGTAGAACGCGGTGTCTTCCACGCCCTTGGCCGCCGCGGGCGCGCTGAACTGCTGGAAGCGTCGTGCGAAGCGCACCGCCAGCTGAGCCACGCCGGCGCCGGCGCCCTCGGGCGCCCGCCCCAGAAGCGCCTGCCGCACGAAGCCGAAGACGGAGTCTTCCGGCAGCTGCAGGCGCTGCCGCGCGGCCTCGACGGCCTGATCGATGTAGTGCCGGTCCTGTGCCGTCGAGCGGTCGGAGTTGTAGGTGCGGTATACCATGAGGCAGGAAGCCACTGTCGCGATCACCTCGCGCAGCGTGTTCAGCGTGTGGTCGCGGCTGCGTCGGTGGCTCTTGGCGATGCGCAGCAAGGTGAGGGCGAGCACTTCCAGGTCGGCGGCGAGCGCGCCGTGCGCGACCTCGTGCTTGGCCTCGCGCACCATCTCCAGGTAGGGCTGGCGCAGGCCGGTGAAGGCGCGCCAGGTTCTTTCGAGCCGCACGGCCGAGCGCCGCTCGACGAGCACGGCGTTGGCCACGTTGGCGAACCGGTAGCCGGTGGTGCCGTGGATCGCCCAGCCTTCGGGCACTTCCTCGTTCGGCGCGGCGATCTTTTCGGCCACCACGTAGAGCGGCCTGGCCGGCCGGCCGTCCACCCCGATGCCGCCCGGCCTGGCGCCGCAGCGCAGCGCGAAGCCATCCTGCAGCCGCTGGAAGTACTGCGCCGGATCGAGCAGCCCGTCGGGATGGTCGATGCGCAACCCCTCCACCTCGCCACGCGCCGCGAGGTCGAGCGCGAGCGCATGGGTGGCTTCGAAGACCGCCTCGCGCTCGGTGCGCAGCGCCGCGAGTTCGTTCACGTCGAAGAAGCGCCGGTAGTTGATCTCGTCCGCCGCGACGCGCCAATGGGCGAGGCGATAGGACTGCGCATCGAGCAGCGCGTGCAGCGCGTCGCGGCGGCCCGGGTCGTTGATGGCGTCGAAGGCCCCGGCGGCGAGCGCGCGCTGGCTCTTCGGCGCGAGGGGGAAGCGGTGCTCGTGGTAGCGGACATGGAAGGCGCCCTCGCCGGGGTCGCGCTCGATGCGCAGCTCGCCGCGCCCCAGCACCTCGCCGTAGGGCGCCCCGAGGACCGGGACCAGCACCTTGCCCGCCAGGCCCGGCGTCGGCGAATGCCAGTCGATGTCGAAGTGCCGCGCATAGCGCGAGCCCGTGCCGCGTTCGAGCACGTCCATCCACCATCGGTTGTCGCTGCCGAGCACGCCCATGTGGTTCGGCACCAGATCGATGAGCTGGTTCATGTCGTGCTGCCGGAGCACGCGGGCGAAGCGCTCGAAGGCGGCCCGCCCTCCGAGCTCGGGGTTGATCTCGTCGTGCGCCACCACGTCGTAGCCGTGCAGGCTGCCCGGGCGCGCGCGATGGATGGGCGAGCAGTAGATGTGGCTGATGCCCAGCCGCGCGAGATAGGGCACGATGCGCGCCGCCTCGTCGAAACCGAACCCGCCATGCAGCTGCAGCCGGTAGGTGGCGCGCGGCACGCGCGCGGGTGCACGGCCACTTGGCGATGCGGCGCGGCCGTGGCGCGTGCGCAGACGGGCCAGCGCCGCGACCGGCGGGCGCAGTGCGGGCTCGTCCCAGAGTGTCTCGATCGGGTGCGCGTACTTGCGCTGCCAGTTCGGATGCTGTGTGGTGGTTCCTGGCAGGTTCGGCTGTTCGAGCTGGCCGAGCGCGTCTTCCAGCTGCAGCATCAGCAGGCTGGAAGGCGCGTCCGCCAGAAAGGCATGGATGGCCGCCACGTCGTCGGGGCTTGGCGGCGCCTCGCCGACGGCACTGTCCTGCACCGCGTGGCCGGCGGCGCGCACGGCCTCGGCAAGGCGCTGCCGGTCGCGCGCGCGCTCGCCCCGCGCGTGTTCGAGCGCATCGGCGTCCAGGAGGCCGAGCGCGTGCCGCAGTTCGAGGTCATGCGCGCACCACCATCCCGCCAGCGTGGGCAGGTCGTGCGTGCTCACGGCCGCGACGGCGTGGCGGGGGTAGCTCGACGGGGCGCGGAATCCGCCGCCGGCATCGCGCTCGAAGTACAGCAGCCGGTAGGAGAGCACGCCATGGCGCGCGAGCGTCTCGCGCATCGCCTCGGGCACGGTGCCGAGGTCTTCGCCGATGACCAGGCAGCGATGTCGCTGGCTCTCCAGCGCCAGGATCGCAAAGAGCTCGTCCACCGCGTAGTGCACGTAGCTGCCCTCGCGCGCGGTGCCCTCCGCGGGAATCCAGAAGAGGCGCATCAGCATCATCACGTGGTCGATGCGGATCGCGCCGGCGCCGCGCATGTTGGCCCGCAGCGCTTCGACGAACGCGCCGTAGTGCGACGCGCGCAGGCGGTCGGGTGCAAGGGGCGGCAGGCCCCAGTCCTGCCCCTCGGGGTTGAAGGCGTCGGGCGGCGCGCCGACGCGCGCGGCGAGCGCGAAGCTGCGCTGGTGGCGCCATGCGTCGGAGCCCGCGCGATCGACCGACACCGCCAGGTCCAGGTAGAGGCCGAGCGCCATGCCGGCGGCACGTGCGCGCGCGCCCGCCGCTTCGAGCTGGCGCGCGGCCTGCCATTGCAGGTACTCGAAGTAGCCGACCTGCGCGGCGTGCTCGGCCGCGAAGCGGGCCACCGCGGGCGACGCGGGGTCGCGGTAGGGCTCGGGCCATGCGGGCCAGCCCCAGACCTCGGCATCGAGGCCATGGAAGTGCGCCTGCAGGGCCTCGAAGAGTGCGTGCTGGCGCAGCGCCTCGCCGCCTTCTTCGCGAAAGCGTGCGAAGGCCACCGATTCGGCATCGTCCGCGCGGCGCGTGCGGAAGTGCGCGTGCAGCAGGTGCAGCACCTCGTGCTTGGCGGCGGCCACGCCGGCATGGTCGATGAGGCTCGCGGCGCGCAGCGCGCGCAGCCGGGCCTGGAAGGCCGGCGAGCGGACGCGTTCGCGCGCGCGCACGCAATCGTCGAAGTCGGGCACGGCCTCGACATCGAGGTAGAGCAGGTTCAACTGCGCGCGCGAGGAGGGACTGTAGGGGCTCGCGTGCAGCGGGTTGTGCGGGAAGAGCGCATGCAGCGGATTGAGGCCGACGACGTCGGCGCCTTCGCGTGCCGCCTGGGCGGCGAACGCCGCGAGGTCGCTGAAATCGCCGATGCCCCAATTGCGCCGCGACCGCAGTCCGTAGAGCTGGAGCGTGAATCCCCAGACCCGCGCGCCGTCGGCGAGCGCCTCGGGCTGGTGACAGCATGCCGGTGCGCGCACCAGCAGGGCCTCGCCCGGGATGCCGGCGAGGCTCAGGCGGTGGTAGCCCTCGGGCAGCGCGAGGGGGATCGGCAGCCGGTAGCGGGCATGGGGCTCGCCATCGACGTCCGCGCGCTCGACGACGTGGAGGTCCTGCGCGTGCGCCGCTCCCTCGTGGCGGGCGCCGCTCTCGTCGACCACCTGCCATCCGATGTGCGCGAAGCGTGCCGGCAGGCGCAGGTCGACGACGAACGCCTGCACACCGGGGCCGATGACCTGCACCGGTGGCAGCGGCCGGCGCCAGGCCTCGCGCTCGGCGGCGGCTTCCGCGGCCGCGAAGGAAACACCCGGCGCCACGAAGCCGCCGTCCACCAGGAGCCGCGCGAGCGCGTCGCCGGACACCGCGTGCCGCTCGCCGAAGGCATCCACGTAGTCCGTGGCGATGCCGTGGCGCCGGCAGAGTGCGAGAAGCGCTTCCGATTCGCCCGCGGCGCGAGTGCCGGGGTCATCCATCCTGCATCTCCTCGATCGTCGCGCACAGGCCACCCGGCTGCAGTTCGAGCAGGGACGCGTCGCCAGCGGCTTCCGCGGCCTGCAGCAGGTGCACGACCCGCCCCGGCGGCCAGGCCACGCGGCACGCCGCGCTGCCGAAGTTCGCGACGAGGTGCAGGGCGGCGCCCGGGTGCGCGCCGCCCTGCGTGTCGCCGAAGGCCCACGCGATGCGCAGCGCATCGCCTTCGCAGGACCAGTTCTGCACGCGGGTGCGCGGCCCGAAGCGCGGCACGAGCTCGGCATGCCGAAGTGCGAGCAAGGCGCCGGTCTCGCGCAGCGCCTCGGCGTGCCAGCCTTCGTCGGCGTCGTCCGGGTCGAGCTTCGACGCGAGGAAGGTCGCATAGTCGTTCGGGTCGGGAATGGGGCGCGTCGGCGCGGTCTCGCCCGCGAAGGCGGCGAAGCCCGAGAACTCCGCGCGCCGCCCTTCGGAAACGGCGGCGGCCAGGTCCGGGCCGAAGTCGCAGAAGTACTGGAAAGGCGTGGTCGCCGCGAATTCCTCGCCCATGAAGAGCATCGGGGTGTGCGGCGAAAGCAGCACGCAGGCGCGTGCAGCGAGCAGGCAGGCGCGGTCGGCGAGCACGTCGATGCGCTCGCCGAATGCGCGGTTGCCGATCTGGTCGTGCGACTGCAGGAAAGAGACGAAGGCAGCCGGCGGCAGGTGCTCGCACGGCTCGCCCCGCGGCTCGCCGCCGCGAAACGCCGAAGGCTGGCCGGTGTAGACGAAGCCCTGGGCGAGTGCCAGTCCGAACTGCTCCAGCGGCCGCCTGGCGTAGTCGGCGTAGTAGCCGTCGGTCTCGCCGGTCAGCAGCACGTGGGCCGCGTGGTGGAGGTCGTCATTCCATTGCGCGGTCGCGGCCAGGGGCCGTCCTTCGCCGTCGCGTTCGAGGCGGTGGGCCTCGTTGCGGTCGTTCTCCAGTACCACGTGGACCTCGCGGTGGCGGCCCGGGCCCTGGCGCAGCGCGGCGCAGATCTCCTCGACGATCGGTGTCGCCGAGGCGTCCACGATGGCATGCACCGCGTCCATGCGCAGTCCGTCGAAGCGGTATTCCTCGATCCAGAAGAGCGCGTTGTGCACGAAGAAGTCGCGCACCGTGCGCGACGCCTCGCCGTCGAAGTTGAGCGCCGCGCCCCAGGGCGTCTGCTGCGCCGGCTTGAAGAACTGCGGGCAGTACGCGTGCAGGTAGTTGCCTTCGGGCCCGAAGTGGTTGTAGACGACGTCGATGAGCACCATGAGGCCCAGGCCGTGCGCGGCATCGACGAAGGCCTTGAGCTCGTCGGGCGTCCCGTAGGCGGCGTCGGGCGCGAAGGGCAGCACGCCGTCGTAGCCCCAGTTGCGGCCGCCGGGAAAGTCGGCGAGCGGCATCAGTTCGATCGCCGTGATGCCGAGCGCGGCGAGATCCGCCAGCCGCACGCGCGCGGCGGCGAAGGTGCCCTCGGAGGTGAAGGTGCCCACGTGCATCTCGTAGATCACGGCCTCTTTCCAGGGGCGGCCGGTCCAGGCGTCGTCGTGCCATTCATAGGCGCGCGGATCGACGATCTCGCTCGCGCCGTGCACGTCGCGGGGGTTGCGGCGCGACGCCGGGTCCGGCACGCGCAGGCCGTCGGGCAGGCGCAGGCGATAGCGGTCGCCGGGCGCGGCATCGGGGATCACGCATTCGTGCCAGCCGTCGGCGGTGCCGGGCATGGTGGCGTTGCGCCGGGTCAGGGTGTTGGTCCATTCGAGCGTGACCATGGGCACGTCGGGCGCCCAGAGCCTGAAGCGCACGCCGCCTTCCTCCAGGGGCACGGCCCCGAACGGCATGACATGCATGTGCTTCATGGCGTGCCCAGGTTGCGGCGCAGCAGCACGAGCGAGCGGTCCTGCAATGCGTACGCGGGTTCGGTGAGCGCTGGGAATGTGCCATCGTCCCGTGCGGTGTCGATCAGGCGCGTCCAGCGGCGGCCCGAGTTCGGCAGCACGAACGGCAGGGGCTCGTGGTACGCGTTCAGCAGGAGCAGGAAGTCGTTGTCCTGCTGCGGCTCGCCGCGCGGCCCGACGTCGATGATGCCGGTGCCCGAGAACAGCATGCCGAGGCAGCGCACGTGCGGCCCCCAGTCGGGCGGCGTCATCTCCTGGCCGTCGGGGCGCAGCCACACCACGTCCTTCGGCTCGCCCGCATTGGCCGGCTCGCCGCGAAAGAAGCTGCGGCGCCGGAACGACGGATGCCGCCGCCGCGTGCGGATCAGCAGCGCCACGAAGGCCTGCAGGGCGTCGGCCTCGGGCGAGGGCGTCCAGTCGAGCCAGGTGAGTTCGTTGTCCTGGCAGTAGGCGTTGTTGTTGCCGCGTTGGGTGTGGCCGCGCTCGTCGCCCGCCAGCAGCATCGGCACGCCCTGCGAGAGCAGCAGCGTGGCCAGCAGGTTGCGCATCTGCCGCTGGCGCAGGGCGTTGACGTCCGGGTCGTCGGTGTCGCCTTCGGCGCCGCAGTTCCACGAGAGGTTGTTGTCGTGCCCGTCGCGGTTGTCTTCGCCGTTGGCCTCGTTGTGCTTCTGGTTGTAGGAGACCAGGTCGCGCAGCGTGAATCCGTCGTGCGCGGTGACGAAGTTGATGCTGGCGTGCGGCCCCTTGCCCGACCAGCCATAGAGGTCCTGCGAGCCCGCGAGCCGCTTGGCGACCTCGCCGGCTAGGCCTTCGTCGCCCTTCCACCAGCCGCGCATGCCGTCGCGGTAGCGGTCGTTCCACTCGGCCCAGCCGGGCGGGAAGTTGCCGACCTGGTAGCCGCCGTGGCCGAGGTCCCAGGGCTCGGCGATCAGCTTGACGTGGTTGAGCGTCGGGTCCTGCCGGATGGCGTCGAAGAAGCCGCCGAGGTTCTCGACCTTGCCGGCCTCCCGCGCGAGCGCCGAGGCCAGGTCGAAGCGGAAGCCGTCGACGTGCATCTCCTCAACCCAGTAGCGAAGCGAATCCATCACCAGCTGCAGCGCGCGCGGCTGTTCGAGGTTGACCGTGTTGCCGCAGCCGGTGAAGTCGTCGTAGTAGCGCGGCTGCGCGGCGTTGGCGATGTAGTAGGAGAGGTTGTCCACGCCGCGCATCGACAGCGTGGGCCCGAGGTGGTTGCCCTCGCAGGTGTGGTTGTAGACCACGTCGAGGATCACCTCGAAGCCCGCCGAGTGCAGCGTCTTGACCATGGTCTTGAACTCCTTCACCTTGCCCGAGGCGCTGTAGCGCACTTCCGGCGCGAAGTAGCCGAGCGTGTTGTAGCCCCAGTAGTTCTGCAGGCCGCGCTCCGCGAGGTGGCGGTCGTTCAGGAAGGCATGCACCGGCAGCAGCTCGATCGTGGTGACGCCCAGGCGCTTGAGGTGCTCGATGGCGGGCGCGCAGGCCAGCGCCGCATAAGTGCCGCGCAGGGCCTCGGGGATGTCGGGGTGCCGCTTGCTGAACCCGCGCACATGCATCTCGTAGATGACCATGTCCTGCCACGGCACCTCGGGCCGCCGGTCGTCGCCCCAGGTGAAGGCCGCTTCGAGCACGCGGCTCTTGGGCATGAAGGCCGCGCTGTCGCGCCGGTCGAAGGACAGGTCCTGGCGCTTGCTGCCCATGGAGTAGCCGTAGAGCGCGTCGCTCCAGCGCAGCTCGCCGACGAGATCGCGCGCGTAGGGGTCGAGCAGCAGCTTGTGCGGGTTGAAGCGGTGGCCTTCCTCGGGCTTGTAGCGCCCGTGCACCCGGTATCCATAGGCCATGCCGGGGCGCGCCTCGGGCAGGTAGCAGTGCCAGACTTCGTCGGTGCGTTCGCGCAGCGCGATGCGCTGCCGCTCGTGGCGGCCCTTGTCGTCGAACAGGCACAGCTCCACGCCCTCGGCGTGGCGCGAGAACAGCGCGAAGTTGACGCCCTGGCCGTCCCAGGTGGCCCCCAGCGGGTAGGGCTTGCCCGGCCAGATGGCCGTCAGGGGAACGTGGTCGCGCTTGGTCACGGATGCGGCCGTTCGTGGTCGGCGCCGCGGAGCGGCCAGGTGCTGGCGGCATGCGGCCGGGGCGCGGGCACCTCGCGCGGCGGCGGATCGCGCAGGGCGCTGCGGGGCGCGGCGGCCCGGCTCTGCGGCCACCATTCCTCGATGCGCCGCGCAGCCCAGTCCTTGCCCGCCAGCCCGAAAGCCAGCGCGAGCGCGAACACCACGCCCGCGAGGATGATGAGGAAGCTCTGGCGCACGATGTCGCCGCCGATCTTGACCTGGTCGAGCGCGATCAGCACCACGAAGAGCAGGATCGCGTACTGCGCGACCTTGCCGAGCAGCAGCGCATCCTGCATGCCGGCGCCGCGCCCGTAGCTGGTGACCGCGTCGGCCACGAACCTGGCGAAGTAGGCGCCGAAGGTCAGCACCAGGAGCGCCACGACGAGGTTGGGCACGAACCACATCACGCGGCCGAGCAGGTCGGTCACGTAGCTCAGGCCGAGGCCGTTGAAGGCGACGACCAGCGCCGCGAGGATCACCATCCAGTACGCGAGCACGCCGAACACGGCGGTGGCGTCGGGCACCATGCCGCCCTGGCGCAGGAAGTTGTCCAGGCCCGAGCGCTCGGTGAGCACCTGGAAGTTGATGGCATGCAGGCCGCGCACCACCGCGAAGCGCACCGCCTTGGCGAGCAGCCATCCGACGAGCACCACGAGCGCCGCGAAGAGCAGGCGCGGAAGGAGCGCGCCGATCTGGAACAGGAACGCGCGCAGCGGTTCCAGGTGAAACGATAGGCTTTCCATGGAGCCCTCCTGTGTTCAGCGCACGGCGGTGCGATCGAGCATGGCGAGGATCCCCTGCAGCGGCACGGGCACCCAGTCCAGGCGGTTGTCGAGTTCGTAGCGCAGCTCGTAGAACGCCTTCTCGAGTTCGAAGAGGTCGAGCAGCTGCTCGTCGACCGCGCCCAGCACCGGCGCGAGCGCCTGGCGGTAGCCGGCGAGGAAGGCGGCGCGGGTCTCGGTCTCCCACTCGCGCGCGGCGGCGTCCAGGCGCGCGAGTTCCCCCGCGTTCTGCGCGGCGCGGCGCAGCGCGCTCCAGCGCGCGTAGTTGAACGAGCGCAGCATGCCCGCCACGTCGCGCAGCGGCGACTGCTTCTTGCGCCGCTCCTCGATCGGCCGGGCGGGCTCGCCCTCGAAGTCGATGATGACGAAGTCGTTGCGGGTGACCAGCACCTGCCCGAGGTGGTAGTCGCCGTGGAAGCGGGTGCGCAGGCCGGTCTTGCCGTAGATCGACGCTTCGTCGATGAAGGCCTGGATCGAATCCTGCATGGCCAGCAGGCGGTTCGCATCCTCGGCCACCGAGGCGCTCGGTGCGCTGCGCAGGTAGTCGCGCAACCGCGCGAGCGTGGCCGCGGCCTCGGCGCGCACGGCGTCGCGCAGGCGCTGCAGGTCCTGCGCAGTCAGCGGCTCCGGCTCGAAGGCCGCGTTGCTGGTGGGCCGCGCGAGTGCGTTGTGGAGCTCGGCGGTGCGGCGCCCGAGGATCTCCATCAGCGCGATGAAGGCGCCGTGCGCGTCGGCGGTGGCCGCGCCGTCGCTGTCGCGCAATTCGTCGAGCACGCGCTCCAGATAGCTGGTCGTGTAGTCCCATCCGTCACCCTGGTTGGGCACGTAGGCCTGCAGCAGGCCGAGCGTCATCTGGCTGCCGTCGCTGCCGGTGTACTCGAGCGCGCCGATGACCGGCACGCCGTGCACGAAGCCGGCTTCTTCCGCCAGGTGCCGCCCCATCTCGAGCTCGGGGTTGACGCCTCGGCGCACATGCCGATAGCCCTTGAGGAACAGGGTCTCGCCGAGCGTGACGACGGTGTTGCTGCTCACGGGGCTGGGCTGGCTCACGCGCAGTTCGTCGATCGCCTCGACCGGGAACTCGCGCCCCAGCGCGGTCGGGCGGAAGTGCAGGCTGCCGTGCGCCATCGGCAGGGTGGCGTCGGTCACCACGGCGCGGATCACCTCGCGGCAGAAGCGCTCGTCGTAGAAGGCGTCCGCCATCACGCCCACGTTGGCCTGCTGGCGCACCTTGGCGATCGCCGCCGGCTGCAGCGCCTTCATGCGCTCTTCGTCGGTGTCTTCCCAGGCCAGCGCCAGCGGCATGAAGTAGATCGGCGCCTCGGGCGGCCCTTCGAGCGAAAGCAGGGGCAGCATCCAGCTCACTGGCGCACCCTCGCGCAGCGGCGCTTCGGGATTCGCCTTCGGGGCGGCCGTGCGGCTCACGCGGTCGACCTGCCACACGGCATGGTCCCAGAACTGCGCGCGTTCGACGATGTCGCCCTTGGTCGCATACCAGCGCTGTGCCTCGATGTGCCGCGGCAGCGTGTCGGTCTCGACCTGCTTGCACAGGCGGTCCGCGAAGCCGATGCGCCAGGGCACAACGCGCTCGCGAAAGAGACTGGTCCAGCCGTCGAAGAGCACCAGCACCGGCCGATCGAGCAGGGCCACGCCTTCCTGGTGCCAGCTCGGCATCGGCGCCTCGTCGGTCAGCTTGAACCAGTAGAACCCGTGCGTGGGCAGCGTGAGCAGGTAGGGCAGCTCGCCGATGGGCGGGAACGAAGTGCGCCCGAGCATCTCCACCGGCACGCGGCCCTTGAACGCCGAGAGGTCGAGCTCCACCGGCTGCGCGGCGCGCGAGAGGTTGAACACCGAGAGGATCACGTCGTCGCCGTACTCGCTGAGGTACGCGAGGATCTTGCGGTTGCCCGGCTTGAGGAAGGTGCGGCGCCCTCGGCCGAAGGCGCGGCTGGTCTTGCGCACCGCGAGCATGCGGCGCGTCCAGTGCAGGAGCGAGCTCTTGTCGCGCAGCTGCGTCTCGACGTTGACCGCCTCGTAGCCGTACATCGCGTCCATGATCGGCTGCAGGTACAGCCGCTGCGGGTCCGCGCGCGAGAAGCCGGCGTTGCGGTCGGGGCTCCACTGCATGGGCGTGCGAACGCCGTTGCGGTCGCCTACGAAGACGTTGTCGCCCATGCCGATCTCGTCGCCGTAGTAGATGATCGGCGAGCCCGGCATCGACAGCAGCATGCTGTTCATGAGCTTGATGCGGTCCTTGTCGTTGTCCATCAGCGGCGCGAGCCTGCGCCGGATGCCCAGGTTGATGCGCGCCTGCATGTCCGCCGCGTAGGTGGTGTACATGTAGTCTCGCTCGCGGTTGGTCACCATCTCGAGCGTGAGTTCGTCGTGGTTGCGCAGGAAGATGGCCCACTGGCAGTTGTCGGGGATGTCGGGCGTCTGCTGCATGATCTCGACGATCGGATCGCGGTCCTCCTGCGCGATCGCCATGTACATGCGCGGCATCAGCGGGAAGTGGTAGGCCATGTGGCACTCGTCGCCCTCGCCGAAGTAGCCGCGCACGTCCTCGGGCCACATGTTGGCCTCGGCCAGCAGGAAGCGGTTGGTGTAGTTGGCGTCGATGGCCGCGCGCAGCTGCTTGATGACCTCGTGCGTCTCGGGCAGGTTCTCGTTGGTCGTGCCGTCGCGCTCGATCAGGTAGGGAATGGCGTCCAGGCGGAAGCCGTCCACGCCCATGTCCAGCCAGAAGCGCATGATGCCGAACACCGCCTCCAGCACGTCGGGGTTGTCGAAGTTGAGGTCGGGCTGGTGGCTGAAGAAGCGGTGCCAGTAGTACTGCTTGGCCACCGGGTCCCAGGCCCAGTTGCTGGTCTCGGTGTCGGTGAAGATGATCCGCGTGCCCTGGTAGATCTGGTCGGTGTCGCTCCAGACATAGAAGTTGCGCTCGGGCGAGCCGGCTGGGGCCTGGCGCGCGCGCTGGAACCAGGGATGGTCGCTGGAGGTGTGGTTGATCACCAGTTCGGTGATCACGCGCAGGCCCCGGTCATGGGCCGCGTCCAGCATCTCCTTGAAGTCCTCCAGCGTGCCGAACTGCGGATTGACCGCGCAGTACTCGCTGATGTCGTAGCCGTCGTCGCGCAGCGGCGAGGGGTAGAAGGGCATCAGCCAGATGGTGTTGACGCCGAGCTCCTTCACATAGTCCAGGCGTTCGGTCACGCCCTTGAAGTCGCCGATGCCGTCGCCGTTGGTGTCGTTGAAGGCCTTGACGTTGAGCTGGTAGATGACCGCGTCGCGGTACCAGGTGGGATCCTCGGAGCTGTCGATCTCGACGTTCTCCAGGGCCAGGCGGGGTGCGGTCTGCGTCATGCGGCGCGCCTCCTCAGAAGTGACTTGTTGCTGTTATTGGTAGTAGTCGAAGTCGCGCTCGCTGCGCGTCTTGCGCAGCAGATGCATGACATGGGCCACGCTGACGGCCGGGTCGAGCCGGATGAAGTGGCGCGCCCCCTGGCACATGAAGCGCTCGCCGCCGAGCAGGTCGTGCATCTGGAAGGACTGGCCGGGTTCCACGCCGAAGCCCATCGCCGCCGGGTCGAACTGCAGCCAGCCCCACTGGGCATGGTGCGGGTCGAGGTTGACCACATTGACGATCACGTCCTGCCCGTCGGGCGACTGCTTGACCCAGGCGATGAGCTGGTCGTTGTCGATGGGCAGGAAGACGAGGCCCTCGTTGCGTTGCAGCGCCGGATGGGCGCGGCGGATGGCGTTGAGGTGCGCGATGTAGGGCGCCAGGCTGTCGGCGCGGCCGCGGTCCCAGTGGCGCAGCTGGTACTTCTCGGAGTCGAGGTATTCCTCGCTGCCCTCGTGCCGCGGCAGATGCTCCTTGAGCTCATAGGCCGGACCGTAGATGCCGTAGCTGGCGCTGAGCATGGCGGCCAGCACCAGCCGCAGGCGGAACATGGCGTCGGAGCCGGTCTGCAGCTGCGCATGCAGGATGTCGGGCGTGTTGGGCCACACGTTGGGGCGGAAGTAGTCCAGCCCGGGCCGGCTGGACAGCTCGGTGAAGTACGCCACCAGTTCTTCCTTGGTGTTGCGCCAGGTGAAGTAGGTGTACGACTGCGAGAAGCCCAGCTTGGCCAGCCGGTGCATCACCTTGGGCCGGGTGAAGGCCTCGGCCAGGAAGATGACCTGCGGATGGCTGCGCTTGACCTCGCCGATGGCCCATTCCCAGAAAGGGAAGGCCTTGGTGTGGGGGTTGTCGACACGGAACACGGTCACGCCCTGGGCGATCCAGTGGTCCAGCACGCCCTTGAGGGCGAGCCACATACCTTCCCAGTCCTCGCTCTCGAAGTTGAAGGGATAGATGTCCTGGTACTTCTTGGGCGGGTTCTCGGCGTACTGCACGGTGCCGTCGGGCCGCCACTTGAACCAGGCCGGATGTTCCTTGACCCAGGGATGGTCGGGCGCGCACTGGAAGGCAATGTCCAGGGCGATCTCCAGGCCATGCCCACGCGCCGCCGTGACCAGCGCGCGGAAGTCCTCGTGCGTGCCCAGCGCGGGCAGGATCGCGTCATGGCCGCCCTCCTCCGCGCCGATGGCCCAGGGGCTGCCGACGTCGCCGTCCTCCGTCACCAGCGCGTTGTTGCGGCCCTTGCGCTGCATCCGCCCCACCGGATGGATGGGCGGGAAGTACAGCACGTCGAAGCCCATCTTCGCGATGCCGGGCAGCAGGGCCTGCACATCGGCGAAGGTGCCGTGGCGGCCCGGCTCGGGCGAGGCGGAGCGCGGAAAGAGTTCGTACCAGGTCGAGTAGCGCGCCAGCGGCCGGTCGACCACCAGCGGAAAGCCGGGCTTGAGCGCCGTGGCATGCCGCCGGTCGGGATAGCGGCGCACGATGGCCGACAGGCCCTCGTCCAGCGCCTGGGCCTTGAGCAGGGCGGCGTCCTCGCCGGCATCGGCGGCGCGGGCCTCCAGCGCGAGGGCCCAGCCCTGCAGGCGGGTCGCGTCCTGGGCCTGGCCGGCATCGCGCGCCCGGCCGGCGGCGGCCAGGATCTCGGCGGCGCCCACCCGGGCGGCGATGCGGATGTCGGCCGCATCCACGCGGCGCTCCAGCTCGTGATGCCAGGATTCGAAGGCGTCCACCCAGGCCTCGACGGTGTAGCGGTAGCGCCCGGGCACCGGCGGCACGAACTGGGCATGCCATTCGTCGTTCCACTTCAGCGCCATCTCCACCTCGGTCCAGGTGGCCTCGCCCTCGTGCTGCCAGTGCAGCATGACGCGCAGCATGTCGTGGCCCTCGGCGAAGCAGTGGGCCTCGACCGCGAAGGGTTCGCCGGCCACGCACTTGGCGGCGAAGCGGCCGTTGTCCACGCAGGGCAGCACGGCATCGATGACGGCACGCTGCCGGCCATCGGCCAAGCCGATGGGGCGCACCAGCGGCTGGGCACTGAGCAGGGAGGCCGGAGCGCTCATCGGAGGAGACCTTTCTCGGAATCGGTGTCGGGCGAAAGCGGTGCGCGCAGGTAGAGCGTGGACAGCGGCGGCACCGCCAGCACCAGCGACTGCGCCTGGCGGTGGGCCGGCACCGGCACGGTGTCCACGCCACCCAGGTTGCCCCAGCCGCTGCCGTCGAATTCCTGTGCATCGCTGTTGAGCAGCTCGGTCCAGGTGCCGGCCACCGGCACGCCCACGCGCAGGCCCGGGCGTGGCACCGGCGTCATGTTGCACACCACCAGCACGGGCGCGCCGCCGTCCTTGGGCTTGCGCAGGAAGATGTAGACGCTGCGCTCGGCATCGTCGGCCTCCAGCCACTGGAAGCCGGCCGGGTCGAAGTCGATCTGGTGCAGCGCCGGCTCCTCGCGCAGCAGCCGGTTGAGCTGGCGCACGAACTGCTGCACGCCGCGGTGGCCCCACTGGTCGCTCACCCACCATTCCAGCTCGCCTTCGTGCGTCCATTCGCGGCGCTGGCCGAACTCGCCGCCCATGAAGAGCAGCTTCTTGCCCGGATGGGCCCACATGTAGCCGAACAGCGCGCGCAGGTTGGCGAACTGCTGCCACTCGTCGCCGGGCATCTTGCCGATCAGCGAGCCCTTGCCGTAGACCACTTCGTCGTGCGAGAGCGGCAGCACGAAGTTCTCGGTGAAGGCATAGACCAGCGAGAAGGTCAGCCGGTGGTGGTGGTAGCGGCGGTAGACCGGATCGTCATGCACATAGTCGAGCGTGTCGTGCATCCAGCCCATGTTCCACTTCATGCCGAAGCCCAGCCCGCCCATCTCGATGGGGCGGGACACGCGCGGCCAGGCGGTCGATTCCTCGGCCACCGTGAAGGTGTCGGGATGCTCGCGGTAGACGGCGCGGTTGAGGTCCTGCAGGAAGGAGACGGCCTCCAGGTTCTCGCGGCCGCCGTGCACGTTGGGCACCCACTCGCCGGGCTGGCGCGCGTAGTCCAGGTAGAGCATGGAGGCCACGGCGTCGACACGGATGCCGTCGATGTGGAAGCGGTCGAGCCAAAAGAGCGCCGACGAGATCAGGAAGGCCCGCACCTCGTTGCGGCCGTAGTTGAAGATGGCCGAGTTCCATTCGGGATGGAAGCCCTGCCGCGCATCCGCATGCTCGTACAGGTGAGTGCCGTCGAACTCGGCCAGGCCGTGCGCGTCGGTGGGAAAGTGCGAGGGCACCCAGTCCAGGATGACGCCGATGCCCTGCTGGTGCAGGTGGTCGACGAAGTACATGAAGTCTTCCGGCGAGCCGTAGCGCGACGTGGGCGCGAAGTAGCCGGTGGTCTGGTAGCCCCATGAGCCATAGAAGGGATGCTCGGTGACCGGCATCAGCTCCACATGCGTGAAGCCCATCCAGCCGATGTATTCGGCCAGGGCGTGAGCCAGTTCGCGGTAGCCCATGAACTGCCCGTCGCGACGGCGCCAGGAGCCCACGTGCAGCTCGTAGGTGCTCATGGGGGCGTCGAGCGCGTTGCGCGATGCACGGCTGGCCATCCATGCCGAGTCGCCCCATTCGTGCGTGCCGGCCCAGATGCGCGAGCCCGTGGCGGGCGGCAGTTCGGCGCTGAAGGCGAAGGGGT
The DNA here is from genome assembly GCA_017744285.1 of Variovorax sp. Lineage (GTDB taxonomy): Bacteria > Pseudomonadota > Gammaproteobacteria > Burkholderiales > Burkholderiaceae_C > Variovorax. The sequence goes on along the minus strand of JAGIBP010000039.1, from coordinate 509 downwards.
CGGCCTTCTCGCCCACGTAGCGGCCATCCGGGCCCCAGATGCGGTACTTGTAGGCCTGCCCGGGCTGCGCCGGGATGCCCTCGCCCTCCCACACGCCGCTGCCGTCGGGCCGGGGCTGCAGGGCGTCGGCCTCGTCGTTCCAGCCGTTCCAGTCGCCGATCACCGCGACGCGGCTGGCATTGGGCGCCCAGACGGCGAAGTGGAAGGTGCCGTCGTCGTCGGGATGCGCGCCCAGCCGTTCATACAGGCGGGCGTGGCTTCCCTCGCGTAGCAGATGCACATCCAGGGGACCGAATCGGGACGACGGAGCAGGGAGTTGGGACATGGGGGCCGGCGGGCTTGATGGGCAACATATGTTGTACCCCGCCGCCCTGGCGGCGCCCGGACGGCAAAGCCGCGGGGCCTTGTCGGACGGATGCCCAAGTCCTTTGCGAGCGACAGGGCATGGTCCCACCCACGCCCCGTCTTGGGCCCCTCTCCCCTCGCGGGAGAGGGGTTGGGGAGAGGGG
>JAGIBP010000038.1 GCA_017744285.1 Variovorax sp. | reverse complement strand
TCGCCGATGTACTGCGGCGAGATCACGTCGAGGAATTCGCTGCCCGCCGGCAGGCCCATGCGGTTGATCTCGATCAGCAGCTGGCGCGCGATGCGCAGGCCTTCGTCGATGCGGTAGCTCTCGTCGAGGTACGGGTCGTTGATCAGGCCCTTCCAGCCCACCGTGGTGCGCGGCTTCTCGAAATACACGCGCATGACGATCTCCAGCGTGCCGGCGTACTTGTCGCGCTCGGCCTTCAGGCGGCGCGCGTACTCGAGCGCCGCGGCCGGATCATGGATGGAGCACGGCCCCATGACGACCAGCAGCCGGTCGTCCTTGCCGGCCATGATGTGATGGATCGCCCGGCGGGTGCCGGTGATCAGCGTTTCGACCTGCGTCCCCCGGATCGGGAAGAAGCGGATCAGGTGCTCTGGAGGAGGCAACACAGTGATGTCCTTGATGCGTTCGTCGTCGGTCCGGCTGGTCTTTTCGACGTTCGCATACCAGGTGTCGCTAGGCGCGGCGGCTTTCGAGCTCATGTGTTGGTCCTTTAGGTGATGTGTGATTCGTGAGGGCAAGAAAAAACCGCCGGGCTTTTGGCACCGGCGGTTTGGAGGGATTCTGCTTGTCTGCTTGCTTTACGCGCGCGCCTCTCGTCCGCCGATGTTCGGGAACCAAAAGTAGGCAAAGAAATAAGCGCGGACTGCGGACATGGAGGATGACTGTAGCACAGGCAAAAGACGGATGCCGCCTCGCTCAGGCGGTTCCGCCGACCGTGAGGCCGTCGATGCGCAGCGTGGGCTGGCCGACGCCGACCGGCACGCTCTGGCCTTCCTTGCCGCAGGTGCCCACGCCCGAGTCGAGCGCCATGTCGTTGCCGATCATCGTCACGCGGGTGAGCGCGTCGGGGCCGTTGCCCACGAGCGTCGCGCCCTTGACGGGGTACTGGATCTTGCCGTTCTCGACCCAGTAGGCCTCGCTGGCCGAGAACACGAACTTGCCGTTGGTGATGTCGACCTGGCCGCCGCCGAAGTTGGTGGCGTAGAGGCCCTTCTTGATGCTCGCCACGATCTCGTCCGGCTCGTGCTGGCCGCCCAGCATGTAGGTGTTGGTCATGCGCGGCATCGGCACGTGCGCGTAGCTCTCGCGCCGGCCGTTGCCGGTGGGGGCCGTCTTCATGAGGCGGGCGTTGAGCGAATCCTGGATGTAGCCCTTGAGGATGCCGTCCTCGATGAGCACGTTGCGCTGCGTCGGATTGCCTTCGTCGTCCACGTTGAGCGAGCCGCGGCGGTCGGCGATGGTGCCGTCGTCGAGCACGGTCACGCCCTGGGCCGCGACGCGCTCGCCGATGCGGCCGGAGAAGGCGCTCGACCCCTTGCGGTTGAAGTCGCCCTCGAGCCCGTGGCCGATGGCCTCGTGCAGCAGGATGCCCGGCCAGCCCGGGCCGAGCACGACGGTCATCTCGCCAGCCGGCGCGGGCCGCGAATCGAGATTGGTGAGGGCCGACTTGACGGCCTGGTCCACGTACTCGGCAATATGCTCGTCGTCGAAATACGCGAGCCCGAAGCGCCCGCCGCCGCCGCCGGAGCCGACCTCGCGGCGTCCGTTCTGCTCGGCGATGACGGTCACGGACAGCCGCACCAGCGGGCGCACGTCCGCCGCGAGCGTGCCGTCGGCGCGCGCGACCAGCACCACGTCGTACTCGCTCGCGAGCCCGGCCATCACCTGCGACACGCGCGGATCGCGCGAGCGCGCGAGCTTCTCGACCTTTTCGAGCAACTGAACCTTGCCGGTGCTGTCGAGCGAGGCGATCGGGTCGATGCCGCCGTAGAGCGACCGGCTGCCCGCCACCTTGCGCGCCGGCGCCTTGACGCGGGCCGAGCGCCCGGCCGCCGAGATGCTGCGCACGGTGCGCGCCGCATCGAGCAGCGAAGCCTCGGAGATATCGTCCGAATAGGCGAATGCGGTCTTTTCGCCGCTCACCGCGCGCACGCCGACGCCCTGGTCGATGCTGAAGCTGCAGGTCTTGACGATGCCTTCCTCGAGGCTCCAGCCCTCGCTGCGCGTGTACTGGAAATAGAGATCGGCGTCATCCACCTTGTGCGCGGCGATCTCGGCGAGGGCACGCGCCAGGTGCGATTCGTCGAGGCCGAAGGGCGTGAGCAGGAGGTGCTGCGCCGTGGCAAGGCGCTCGATGGTCGGTTCGCGGGAGATCATCGGGGGATTCTAGGCTCGCCCCCACATTCGCGCTAAGTCTGCACGAGGCGCTTCGCCCGCGCGATGGACATCAATATCCCAAGCCCCAGACCGAGCGTGACCATGGCCGTGCCGCCATAGCTGATGAAGGGCAGCGGCACGCCGACCACCGGCAGGATGCCGCTCACCATGCCCATGTTCACGAAGGCGTAGGTGAAGAAGATCATCGTCACTGCGCCGGCCAGCAGGCGCGAGAACAGGGTGGGCGCATCGATCGCGATCATCAGGCCGCGGAAGATCAGGAAGATGAAGGACGCGATCAGGAACAGGTTGCCCGCGAGCCCGAACTCCTCGGAATAGGCCGCGAAGATGAAGTCGGTGGTGCGTTCGGGGATGAACTCCAGGTGCGTCTGCGTGCCCTGCATGAAGCCCTTGCCCGACACGCCGCCCGAGCCGATCGCGATCATCCCCTGGATGATGTGGAAGCCCTTGCCGAGCGGATCCTTGGTGGGGTCGAGCAGCGTGCACACCCGCTGCTTCTGGTAGTCGTGAAGAATGCGCCAGTCGAAGCCGTCCGCGCAGAGCTGGGACTCGAAGCCGACGATCAGCGCCACCGCGATCAGCCCGATCACGACCGGCGGCACGATGAGCTTCCAGGGCAAGCCCGCGAAGAAGATCACCGACAGGCCCGTGGCCAGCACCAGCAGCGCGGTCCCCAGGTCGGGCTGTTTCATGATGAGGCCGACCGGCAGCGCGAGCAGCGCGGTCGCCACCACGAAGTCGAGCGGACGCAGCTGGCCCTCGCGCCGCTGGAACCACCAGGCGAGCATCAGCGGCGTGGCGATCTTGAGGATCTCGCTCGGCTGGATGACCACGCCGACATTGATCCAGCGCTGAGCGCCCTTCTTGGTGATGCCGAAGAGCGCGACCGCCACCAGCAGGGCCACGCCGACCGCGTAGATCGGCAGCGCGAATTTCATGAGGCGCTGCGGCGGGACCTGCGCCACCACGAACATGATCGCGCCGGCCAGAAGCATGTTGCGGCCATGGTCCACGAAGCGGGTGCCGTGGTCGTAGCCGGACGAGTACATCGTGAGCATGCCGGCCCCGGCGAGCAGGAGAACGGCGAAGAGCAGATAGCCATCGAACCCCTGGAACACCGGCAAGAGGCGGCGAGCGAGCGAGGGTTGGTGAAGGACGGCTGACATAGCCTTCGATTATCCCCCGCACCGGCCTGCCGCCCCAGCCAGAGTGGCCGCGGCGACCTTTCGTCGCGATTGGTTATCGGGGCCGTTCAAGGCGCATTCAGATAATGGCCGAATGACCTCCGCGCCCATCACCCACCTGCTCTACCTGCACGGCTTTCGCTCCTCCCCGCAATCGACCAAGGCCCGGCTGATGGCGCAGCACGTGGCGCGCGAGCACGCGGGGGTCGCCTGGTGGTGCCCGCAACTGCCGCCGTCGCCGAAGGCCGCCATCGAACTCGTGACGGCGGGCATCGCCGGCTGGCCGCGCATGTCGATGGGCGTTGTCGGCTCGTCGCTCGGCGGCTTCTATGCGACCCACATCGCCGAGGCGACCGGCTGCCGCGCGGTCCTTCTCAACCCTGCGGTTCATCCAGCGCGCGACCTGGCGCGGCACATCGGCGACCAGGTGGCCTGGCACGATCCCACCGAGCACTTCTACTTCCGGCCGGAATACATCGACGAACTGACCGCGCTCGAGGTCGGCCCGCTCACGCATCCGGAACGCGTGTTCGCCGTGATCGCCAAAGGCGACGAGGTGCTCGACTGGCGGGAAATGGCCGCGCGCTACCCGGGCAGCCGCCTGAAGATCGTCGAGGGGGAGGATCACGCCCTGAGCGACTTCGAGCGCAGCCACCTCGACGAGGTGCTGGCTTTCCTCAACCCCGCTTGAGAACGTGTGAACACGCCGCTGGCCGGAAGCGCCCACGCTGCATGGGACAATCCGCGCCATGTTTGTTTTGTTCGAAGAAGCCGGAAAGTACCTCGGCGGCCGTGTCCTGTCCGAGGCCGAATCGTCGGCCCAGGTCGAGCTCGAGACCGGCAAGCGGGTCAAGGTCAAGGGCGCCAACATCGTGCTGCGCTTCGAGAAGCCGGCCCCTCCGGAGCTGTTGGCCGAAGCGCGCACGCTGGCGGCCGGCGTCGAGCTGGACCTCGCCTGGGAATTCGCGCCCGAGGGCGAGTTCGGCTTCGCAGAGCTCGCGTCCGAGTATTTCCAGGCCCAGCCGACGCTGGTGCAGCAGGCCGCGACGCTGCTCGCGCTCTTCGAGGCCCCGCACTACTTCCGCCGGGCCGGCAAGGGCCGCTTCAAGAAGGCGCCGGCCGAGATCCTCCAGCAGGCGCTCGCCGCCATCGAGAAGAAAAAGGCCATCCAGGCGCAGATCGCCGAATGGGCGGCCCAGCTCGCGGCAGGCGTTTGCCCGGCGCCGGTGCGCGAGCAGCTCTTCAAGATCCTGTTCAAGCCGGACAAGAACGCGCCCGAGTACAAGGCCGTGGTCGAAGCGGCCCGCGCCACGCAGCGCCCGCCGCTCGAACTGCTGAAGCAGGCCGGTGCGATCGATTCGTCCTACCAGTTCCACTGGCACCGCTTTCTGTTCGAGAACTTCCCCAAGGGCACCGGCTTCCCGGCGCTCGACGCGCCGGCGATCGCGGACGAGCTGCCGGTGGCGAACGTCCAGGCCTTCTCGATCGACGATTCGCACACCACTGAAATCGACGATGCCCTGTCGGTGCAGGGCCTGGGCAGCGGCACCGTGGTGGTCGGCATCCACATCGCCGCGCCGGGGCTCGCGCTCGTGCCGGGCAGCCCGATCGACCAGGTGGCGCGCGCGCGCATGTCCACGGTCTACATGCCGGGCTACAAGATCACGATGCTGCCGGACCACGTGGTCGATGCCTACACCCTGCAGGAAGGCCGCGACTGCCCGGCGGTATCGCTTTACGCGAGCTTCGACGAAGCGACGCTCGAACTCAAGGCGACCGAGACGCGGCTCGAACGCGTGCCGATCGTCGCCAACCTGCGCCACGACCAGCTCGACACCGTGATCTCGCAGGCGTGGCTGGAAGACGCATCGCTGCAGGCCGCGAGCACACCCGAGGCCGCGGCCCGCGTTCGCGAGCCGCTGGCCTTCCTGTTCCGCCTCGCGAAGCACCTCAAGGCGCAGCGCGAGGTGGTTCGCGGCAAGCCCGAGACCTTCACCCGCCCCGACTACACCTTCCGCCTGGTCGGCCACGAGGGCGAGCCCACCGGCAACGAGCAGGTGGAGATCAGCACCCGGCAGCGCGGCGCGCCGCTCGACCTGATCGTCTCCGAGGCCATGATCCTGGCCAACAGCAGCTGGGGCGGCTGGCTCGCCGAGCTCGGCGTGCCTGGCCTCTACCGCAGCCAGGCCAGCCTGGCGCCGGGCATCAAGGTGCGCATGGGCACGCGCGCGCTGCCGCACGCCGGCCTGGGCGTGAAGAGCTACGCCTGGAGCACCTCGCCGCTGCGCCGCTACACCGACCTCGTGAACCAGTGGCAGATCATCGCGGCCGCGCGCCACGGCAAGACGGCCGCGCTCGCGGCGCCCTTCAAGCCGAAGGATGCCGACCTGTTCTCGATCCTCTCGGGCTTCGACGCGGCCTACAGCGCCTACAACGCGCACCAGGGCGGCATGGAGCGCTTCTGGACGCTCAAGTACCTGGCGCAGGAAGGCATCGCCGAGCTCGAGGCGACGCTGATCAAGGACCTGCCCAATGGCGCGATGGTGCGCGCCGACACGCTGCCGCTGGTGTTCCAGGTGACGGGCACGCAGGGCCTGGCGCGCGGCGCGCGGGTGCGCGTCAAGCTCGGCGAGATCGACGAGATCGCGCTCGACGTGCATGGCACCGTGATCGAGCGTCTGGATGCCGACGCGGCCGAAGCAACGCCCGAGGATGAAGGCGGCGAGGACGAGGAAGAAGTGGCCGGCCCGATCGCGATCGCGGTCGACCTGGCCGACGGCGAGCCCGCCCCGGAGAACGCGCCGTCCTGACCGGACCGGCAGGCATGGACCGATTGACGACGAAGCCTCCCCATGAACCTTCGTGACCTCAGCACCTTGCAGATCGCCCTCGGCCTGTCGGTCGTCGTTCATGCGGCGCTGCTGACCGTCCGCTTCGTGGACCCCGAATCCTTCAACCGCGTCTTCAAGGAGACGCCGCTGGAGGTGATCCTCGTCAACGCCAAGACCCACGAGCGCCCGGACAAGGCGCGGGCCGTCGCCCAGACTTCGCTGGCCGGCGGCGGCGACCTGGACCGCGGCCGCGCGACCAGCCCGCTGCCGCCCTCCACCTTCACCACCATCGGCGATTCGATGGAAGACGCGCAGCGGCAGGTCGATGCGATGCAGGCCCAGCAGATGCTGCTGCTCGCGCAGCTCAAGCAGCAGCTGGCCGCCATGCCGACGCCGGATCCGCGCAGCACCGGCAATCCGAGCGAGGCCGCCGCGCGCGAAGAAAAGCGCCGCCAGCTCATCGAGCTGCTCGCGGAGATCGAGCGCCGCGTCAACGAGGAAAACGCGCGCCCCAAGAAGCGCTACCTGAGCCCCGCCACGCGCGAGGCCGCCTATGCGGCCTACGTCGATGCGCTGCGCCGCCGCATCGAGGTGCGCGGGACCGAGAACTTCCCCGAGAACGCGGGCAAGAAGCTGTACGGCGAGCTCACGATGATGGTGACCGTCAACCACGACGGCTCGATCCTCGCGACCGACATCGTCGAGAGCTCGGGCAACAAGGTGCTGGACCGCCGCGCGCAGGCCATCGTGCGCAGCATCGGCAACTTCGGCAAGTTCACCGACGCGATGCGGCGGCAGACCGACCAGATCGTGCTGCCGTCGCGATTCAAGTTCACCCACGACGAGACGCTGGAGACGCAGCTCTCGTCCCGACAATGACGACGAGGGAGGCCGCATGGATCTCTATTGCGTGATGGGCAACCCGGTGGAGCACAGCCGCTCGCCGTGGATTCATGGTCGTTTCGCCGAATTGACCGGCCAGGCGCTCGAGTACGGGCGTCGGCTCGTGCCGCTCGGCGGCTTCGAGGCGGCCGTGGAAGCGTTCCGCCGCGACGGCGCCGGCACCGCGCGCGGCTGCAATGTCACCGTGCCGTTCAAGTTCGATGCGGCCGCGCTCTCGCAGCACCTGACGCCGCGCGCCGCGCTGGCGCGCGCGGTCAACGTGCTCTCATTCCGGGAGGACGGCATCCACGGCGACAACAGCGACGGCGTCGGCATCGTCAACGACATCACGCTGCACGCGGGTGTCGCAATCGCGGGCAGCGACCTCCTGCTGCTCGGGGCGGGCGGCGCCTCCGCCGGCGTGCTGGGCCCGCTGATCGAGGCCGGCCCGCGCCGCCTGGTGGTGGCGAACCGCACGCTCGCCAAGGCCATTGCGCTGGTGCAGCGGCACGCCGCGCTGGCGCTGCAGCACCACGTGGTGCTCGAGGCGCAGGAGCTGCACGCCATTCCCGGCGCCTTCGACGTGCTCGTGAACGCCACGGCTTCGAGCCTGGCGGGCGGCGAGGTGCCGGTGGCCGCCAGCGTGCTCAAGCACGGCGCGCTCGCGGTCGACATGATGTACGGCCCCGCCGCGGCCGAATTCATGGACTGGGCGCGCGAGCACGGCGCCACGCCGCGAGACGGCCTCGGCATGCTGGTCGAACAGGCGGCTGAAGCCTTCCAGACCTGGCGCGGCGTGCGCCCGCCGACGGCGGGGGTGCTCGCCGAACTTCGAGCCATCGTCGAGGCCCGGTGAGGCCGATTCTTCGCTGGCTCGGCTGCCTGCTGGTCGCGGCCTTCGCGCTGCAACTCTTCTTCGTTCTGCGCATCGCCGCCATGGCGGCCATCGATCCCGAATCGACCGCCTTCCAGCGGTCGGAAGCCTGGCGTGTCGCCACCCAGGGCCGCGCCAACGGCGAGCGCGAATGGCAGCAGCGCTGGGTGCCCTATGACCGGATTTCCGACTCGCTCAAGCGCGCGGTGATCGCCAGCGAGGACAGCGAGTTCATCTATCACCAGGGCGTCGAATGGGAAGCCATCGAGCGCGCCCGCCAGCGCAACGCCAAGGCCGAGGAGGCCGCCGCGAAGCGCGCTGCGCAGATGCGCGCGCGCGGCAAGGAGCCGCGGGCGCCGCAGTTGCGCGGCGGATCGACCATCACCCAGCAGCTCGCGAAGAACCTGCTGCTGTCGAGCGAACGCACCATGCTGCGCAAGGCGCAGGAGCTGGCGCTGGCGACCGCGCTGGAGATCCTGCTGAGCAAGCAGCGCATCCTGGAGATCTACCTCAACAACGTCGAATGGGGCGAAGGCATCTTCGGCGCCGAGGCCGCTGCGCAGCACTACTTTCGCAAGCCGGCCGCGCGCCTGAGCGCGGCCGAGGCGGCGCGGCTCGCGGTCATGCTGCCGAGCCCCAAGTTCTTCGAGCGCCGGCAGGGTTCCGGCTACCTCGCGGGGCGCACCGCGTCGATCGTGGCGCGCATGCCCGCGGCAGAACTGCCCTGATCCGCCGCCAGCCCCGCATCGGCGGAGGCGTCGGCGACAGGGTCCGCAGGCGGCTTCGCCTTGCCGCGTGCCCAGCGCGCCAGGGCCGCATGGCCCTTGGCACGGACCGGCCGCTCCACCAGGTGGTACGAAAGCGCCGCCAGCGCCACCGAGATGGCACCGCCCGCGACGAGCGTGACGACGAGGCCGTAGCCTCCTTCCCTGAAGAAGTACATCACCGGCGCATGCCACAGGTAGATGCCGTACGAGAGCTTGCCCACATAGGCCGCCGGCGCCCAACCCAGGACGCGCGATTCCTCGGGGGACGCGTGGTAGGCGCAGAGCACCAGCGTCGCCGCCGCGACCTCGGCGACCGGCGTCGCGAGCCCGAGCCCGAAGAGCAGCCCCCAGCTCGGCGGCGCCGCGACCAGCAGCAGCACGCCGAAGGCCACGAAGCCGGCGTACTTCGGCGGCGCCTGCGTCCGCATGAGCGCCAGCATGCAGCCGAGCAGGATGCCGCTCACGCGCGTGTCGAAGCGGAAATAGGTCGCCCACCAGCCAAGCGTCGTGAGGTTGAACACACGCCACATGAACGCGAGCAGGTAGAGCATCAGCATCACCTTGATCGGCTCGCGCGCGCGCAAGACGAACGGCAGGGCGAGCGGCCACAGCACGTAGAAATGCTCTTCGACCGCCAGCGACCAGGTGTAGGTGAGCGGCGAAGGCAGGTAGTGCATCGCCTGCGCATAGTCCGTGAGGTACAGGCCCGCCAGCAGCGCCTGCCGGCGCACCGGCAGGCCTGGCCACAGCGCCGCGGCCGGCAGGGCGACGCATGCCAGCACCAGCAGGAAGACCGGGTACAGCCGCAGCGCGCGTCGCAGGTAGAAGCGCAGGAGGTCGACCCGCCCGTCGCGCGCCATCTCGCTCACCAGCAGCTTGGTGATGAGGAAGCCCGACAGCACGAAGAACACGTCCACGCCGAGGTAACCCCCGCCGGTGGGGTGGAACCCGCTGTGGAAGATGACGACCATCGAGATCGCGATGGCACGGATTCCGTCGAGCGCAGGCACATAGGCCAGTCGCGCCTCGGCCGGCGGCTGGGGCTTCATCGGGACTCCTTCGCGCTGGGATCCGCCCGGACGGGCGCGGCCGCCCACCTTGCAACCGTTTTCGCGATGCGCCCTGTAGGAATTGGCGCATCCTGCTGTAGGCCCGAAGGGGACAGCGGGGCGAGCCACCTATGATCGGCCATGCTTGCAAAGTTCATGGGATGGGGGCTGCTGACCGCCATCCGCCTGCTCACCGGTGCCCAGGCGCGTTGGTGGGGCTGTCCGCCGAAGGCCGAGCAGCGGATCTATTTCGCCAACCATCAAAGCCACCTCGACCTCGTGATGATCTGGGCCGCCCTGCCCGAGGAGCTGCGCAGCATCACGCGTCCCATCGCGGCGCGCGACTACTGGGCGACGACGCCGTTCAAGCGCTGGATCACCACCGAAGTGTTCAACGCGATCTACGTCGAGCGCGGCGGCGCCCCCGGCGTCCCGCCGGCACCGCCGCCGTCCGAGCGCCCGCGCATCGAGCCTTCGCTCGACGACGCGCCGCCGGTGGGCACCCAGCCTGCCGCGCCATCTGAGCAAGCGCCCGCTTCCGAGGTCGAGCCGTGGACCGTGCAAGGCGAACTGCCGCTCGCGCAGCCGGCCGCCGAGGCCGTGCCGCCCGCGGCGCCGATCACGCCGGGGAGCGCCGAGGCCATGGCCCCGTTGCAGCCGCTGATCGAGGCCCTGCGAAGCGGCGACTCGATCATCATCTTTCCCGAAGGCACGCGCGGCCACACCGGCGAGCCGCAGAAGTTCAAGTCGGGGCTCTTCACGCTGGCGCAGATGTTCCCCGAGGTGGTGCTGGTCCCGGCGTGGATCGACAACGTCCAGCGCGTGATGCCCAAGGGCGAAGTGGTGCCGGTGCCGATCCTGTGCTCGGTCACTTTCGGCGCGCCGATCCGGCTCGAAGAAGGCGAGGAGCGCCGCCCCTTTCTCGACCGCGCCCGCGAGGCGGTGATCGCATTGCGGAGTGTCTGAGGCCCCATGTACGAGTTCCTGCGCAACCTCTCGCCGGCCCATCAGGTGGCGGCCCTGTTCCTCATCGTCTTCGGACTCCTGTTCATCGTGAGCACGATCGCGTTCCTGCTGACCTTTCGCGAACAGCGCAATCCCGTGCACGACGAGATCTGGCAGCGCGAACTCCAGCACCTGCGTTCGCTGCTGCGCACGACGTGGGTGATGGCGATCGTCTTCTGGATCGGCTGGGCGCTCGGCGAGACGGTCGCCACGGTGCTCTTCGGGCTCATCTCGTTCTTCGCACTGCGCGAGTTCATCACGCTGTCGCCCACGCGGCGCGGCGACCATCGCAGCCTGATCCTTGCCTTCTTCGTCGTGCTGCCGATCCAGTTCTGGCTCGTCGCCACCGCGCACTTCGATCTCTTCACGGTGTTCATTCCGGTGTACGTCTTCCTCGCGATCCCGGTGGTGAGCGCGCTCGCGGACGATCCGAGCCAGTTCCTCGAACGCAACGCCAAGCTCCAGTGGGGCATCATGGTCTGCGTCTACGGCCTGAGCCATGTGCCGGCGCTGCTCCTGCTTTCATTCCCGCGCTACGAGGGCAAGAACGCGTTCCTGGTCTTCTTCCTCGTCGTGGTGGTGCAGACCTGCATGCTGGTGCAGCACCTGGTGTCGCGCCGCAGGTCGATGCCGCTCGTGGGCGCCCCCGCGTACGAGAAGCCCGCGGGCTGGCTGGGGCCGCTGCGGCAGCGGCTCTTCATGCAGCCGGCGTTCGCGCCCCACGTGAGCCGCAGCTTCAACTGGACCAGCTGGGCGCTCGGCATGGTGATCGCCAGCCTCTTCGGGACGCTGCTGTCCTTCATCACGCCCTTCAAGTTCGGCCAGGCGCTCGCGATGTCGCTCATCGCCTGCGCGGCGGGGTCGATGGGCCACCTGGTGATGAAGGCGCTCAAGCGCGACCGCGGCATCCCGCACTGGGGCCAGCGCGGCGTGGGCGTGACCGGCGCCAACGGGCTGCTCGATCGCGTCGACGCGCTCTGCTTCGCGGCGCCGGTGTTCTTCCATGCCGTGCGGTGGTACTTCGATGCATAAGACGCCGATGCGCATTCTCGGCATCGACCCGGGCCTGCAGACCACCGGTTTCGGCGTGGTCGACGTGGAGGGGCAGTCGCTGCGCTATGTCGCCAGCGGAACGATCAGCACGCGCCACCTCGGCAAGAGCCAGCTGCCCGCGCGCCTGAAGGTGCTCTTCGACGGCATCGGCGAGATCAACGCGCGCTACCAGCCCGATGCGGCGGCGGTCGAGATCATCTTCGTCAACGTCAACCCGCAATCCACGCTGCTGCTCGGCCAGGCGCGCGGCGCGTGCCTCACGGCGCTGGTCGCCTGCAACCTGAGCGTCGCCGAGTACACCGCCCTGCAGATGAAGCAGGCGGTCGCAGGGCACGGCAGTGCCGCCAAGGCCCAGGTGCAGGAGATGGTCAGGCGCCTGCTGCAGCTCCCCGGCCTGCCCGGCAGCGATGCGGCCGATGCGCTGGGCATCGCGATCACGCACGCGCATGTGGGCAGCTCGATGGCGCGCCTGCAAACGGCGGCCTCGCTGGGGAAGGACTTGAGCGGGCGCTATCGCCAGGGGCGCACGCGCTAGACGACGCCCGTTCACTCAGGATAGAGCCGGCTGGTCAGCGTCACGGCAGCCTTGCGCAATACCGGCAGGAAGGCATCGCGGAATTCTCCCAGCGCCATCCGCTCGGCGCGGACCGCGATGCTCATCGCGGCCACGGTGGCGCCCGTGCGGTCGAGCACCGGCACCGCCATCGAACGCACGCCCAACTCCAGCTCGCCATCGTTGCAGGCATGGCCCTCTTCGCGGCAGCGCTGGATCAGCCCGATCACCTCGTTCGCGGCGAACACGGTGCGCGAGGTGAGCGCGTCGCGCGCCATGGCGCGTATGCGCCGCGCAGCCTCTGGCGGCGGCAGGCTGGCGAGCAGGACGCGGCCAAGCGACGAACAGTAAGCCGGCAGCCGCGAACCGATGCCCAGGCCGATGCTGAGACTTCGCCGCGCGGTGGACCGCGCGATGATGATCGCGTCGTCCCCCTGCAAGGTGCCGAGCGACGCGGATTCCCTCGTGCGCTCCGACAGTGCATCGAGCAAGGGCTGCGCCATCGAAGGCATCGGCCGCGACGAGAGATAGGCGTGCGCGACCAGCAGCACCTTGGGGCTGAGCCAGAAGCGCTTGCCGTCGCTGTCGATGTAGCCGAGGGCGCGCAGCGTCAGGAGCGACCGGCGCGCCGAGGCCGCCGACCCGCCCATGAGCCTCGCCACATCCGAGACCGTCAGCCGGCTGTGCTGGCGCCCGAAGCAGGTCAGGACGTCGAGCCCTTTTTGCAGCGAGGCCACATAGCTCTTGTCCCGTGCTTCGGGGCGCGGCGCGACCCCTTCTTCCTTTGTGCGCATAGCGCAAATCTAGCTTGTCGCGGCGATGTCGTGTCAAGACACTCGTCCGCTTCTTGCAGCAACAGGGAGACACAGCCAGATGCTCAAACTTTTCGCTCGCCGCCTCGGCGCCGCCCTGGCGGCCAGCGCCTTCTTCTTGATCGGCACCGCCGCAGCCCAAGGCGGCAAACCCCTGCGTATCGTCGTGCCCTTCCCCGCAGGCGGCACGGCCGACATCCTGCCGCGCGCGGTGGCGGCCAAGCTGCAGGGCGCCTTTCCCGCCGGCGTGCTGATCGACAACCGCCCGGGCGCCGGCGGCAACATCGGCGCCGAAGCGGTGTTCAATGCGCCGCCCGATGGCGACACGCTGATGGCGTCGCCACCGGCCCCGATCGCGATCAACCAGCATCTCTACCGCAAGCTCGCCTTCGATCCGGCGAAGTGGGTCCCGGTGACGATGATCGCGACGGTGCCGAACGTGCTCGTGGTGAACCCGAAGCTGCCGGTGCGCGACGTGCCCGAACTCATCGCCTACCTGAAGGCCAATCCAGGCAAGCTGAGCTTCGCCTCGCAGGGCAACGGCACGACCTCGCATCTGACGGCCGCGCTGTTCATGCAACTGACCGGCACGCGCATGGTTCATGTGCCGTACAAGGGCACCTCGCCGGCGCTGGTCGATCTGATCGGCGGGCAGGTCGATCTGTTCTTCGACAACCTGAGCTCCTCGCTGCCCTTCCATCAGAGCGGCAAGCTGCGCATCGTCTCGATCGCCGACGCGCAGCGCTCGCCCGCGCTGCCCGAGGTGCCGACCTTCGCCGAACAGAAGCTGCCGGCCATGAACGCCGTGACCTGGTTCGCGCTGGTGGCGCCGCCCGGCACGCCCGCGGCCCGCGTGCAGGCCACGCAGAAGGCCTTTGCCGAGGCGCTCGCGCTGCCCGAGGTGAAACAGCAGTTCGCCGAACAGGGTGCCGAGCCGCGCGGCTGGGACAGCGCGCGCACGGCGCAATTCATCGAGGCCGAATCGGCCAAGTGGAGCAAGGTCGTCAAGACCGCCAACGTGACCGTCGATTGATACACACCATGACCGCTACGACTTCAACCTCCGTCCAGTGGCCGACGCCCGGCCTCACGCGCATCCCCTACGCGCTCTACGACGACGCGCAGACCGCCGCCGCCGAGCAGGCGCGCATCTACCGCGGCGACACCTGGAACTACCTGTGCCTCGAAGCCGATCTGGCCGAAGCCGGCAGCTACCGCACCACCTTCGTCGGTGAAACGCCCGTGGTCGTGACGCGCGACGACGACGGCGAGATCTACGCCTTCGAGAACCGCTGCTCACACCGCGGCGCGCTGATCGCGCTCGAGAAATCGGGCACGGCGAAAGACTTCCAGTGCGTCTACCACGCCTGGAGCTACAACCGCCAGGGCGACCTCACCGGCGTCGCCTTCGAGCGGGGCGTCAAGGGCAAGGGCGGCATGCCTGCGGGCTTCCGCAAGGAAGACCACAACCCGCGCAAGCTGCGCATCGCGGTCTTCTGCGGCCTGGTCTTCGGCAGCTTCAGCGACGACGTGCCGGGCATCGAGGACTACCTCGGCCCCGAGATCTGCCAGCGCATCGAGCGCGTGCTGCACAAGCCGGTCGAGGTCATCGGCCGCTTCACGCAAGCGCTGCCCAACAACTGGAAGCTCTACTTCGAGAACGTCAAGGACAGCTACCACGCGAGCCTGCTGCACCTGTTCTTCACCACGTTCGAACTCAACCGCCTGTCGCAGAAAGGCGGCGTGATCGTCGACGAGAGCGGCGGCCACCATGTGAGCTATTCGATGACCGACCCCGAAGCCAAGGACGCCTCGTACCGGGAGCAGGGCCTGCGCTCCGATGCCGACCATCGGCTCAAGGACACCAGCCTGCTGGCGGGCTTTGCGGAGTTCCCGGACGGCATCACCTTGCAGATCCTTTCGGTCTTCCCGGGCTTCGTGCTTCAGCAGATCCAGAACTGCCTCGCGATTCGGCAGGTGCTGCCCCAGGGCCTCGCGCAGACGGCGCTGAACTGGACCTACCTGGGCTATGCCGAAGACACGCCCGAACAACGGCAGGTGCGGCTCAAGCAGTCGAACCTGATCGGCCCGGCCGGCTTCGTCTCGATGGAGGACGGCGCGGTCGGCGGCTTCGTGCAGCGCGGCATCGCCGGAGCGCGCGACCTCGAAGCGGTGGTCGAAATGGGCGGCGACAGCGCCGCATCGAGCGAGGGCCGCGCGACCGAAGCGTCGGTGCGCGGCTTCTGGAAAGCCTATCGCCGCCACATGGCCGTTTGACACGGGGAACTTCGATGATCGACCTTCTGGCCCTCTGCGCCTTCCATGCCGCCTATGCCGACGCCATCGACAGCGATGCGCTGGAGCAATGGCCCGGCTTCTTCGCCGACGACGCGCACTACCGCATCACGCACATCGAGAACGAGCGCGAGGGCCTGCCCGCCGGCCTGGTCTACGCCGACTCGCGCGCCATGCTCGAAGACCGCGTCACCTCGCTGCGCCAAGCCAACATCTACGAGCGCCAGCGCTACCGCCACATGCTGGGCGTGCCGCTGCTGCTCACATCCGGCGCCAACGAGGCCGAAGCGCGCACCCCCTTCATGGTGGCGCGCACGATGGCGACCGGCGAGATGCAACTGTTCGCCACCGGCTACTACCAGGACCATTTCGTGCGGCAGGACGGGCGGCTGCTGCTGAAGTCGCGCGTGGCCGTCTGCGACAGCACGGTGACCGACACGCTGCTCGCGCTGCCGCTGTGAGCACCACCGCCGCACTGCCGCCGCGCCGCCTCGCGGTGGCGGCCGGCGACCCCAACGGCATCGGGCCGGAAATCGCCCTGAAGGCCCTGGCCGCCCTGTCGCCCGAAGCGCGCGCGAACATCGCGCTCTACGGCCCCGAGCGCGTGTTCGAAATCACGGCCGCGATGCTCGGCGAGGCACCGCTCCTGAAAGAGTTGCATATCGTCGATGCCGGCCCGTTGCCGCACGCCGACGCCCAGCCGGGCCTCATCGGCGCCGCAGCAGGCGCCTCGGCGGTCGCGTCGGCAACCGCCGCCATCGAGGCCTGCCGACGCGGCGAAGTCGATGCGGTGATCGCCTGCCCGCATCACGAGACCGCGATCCACCAGGCAGGCATCGCCTTCAGCGGCTACCCCTCGCTCGTCGCCCGGGTCTGCAGCGTGCCGGAGGACTCCGTGTTCCTGATGCTGGTCGGCGGCGGGCTGCGCATCGTGCATGCGACCTTGCACGAGAGCGTGCACTCGGCGCTGGCCCGGCTGACGCCCGCACTGGTCGCCGCAGCCACGCGCGCGGGCGCGCGCGCCTGCGCGATGCTGGGTGTGACCGATCCGGCCATCGGCCTTTTCGGCATCAATCCGCACGCGTCCGAAGGCGGCCTGTTCGGCCCCGAGGACGGCGCGATTGTCGAACCCGCCGCACGCCTGCTTCGCGCCGATGGCCTTCGCATCGACGGCCCTGCCGGCGCCGACATGCTGCTCGCGCAGCGGCGGCACGACCTCTATGTCGCGATGCTGCACGACCAGGGCCACATCCCGATCAAGCTGCTCGCGCCGAATGCCGCGAGCGCGCTCAGCATCGGCGCCGAGGTGCTGCTGTCCAGCGTGGGCCACGGCAGCGCCATGGACATCGCCGGCCGCGGCGTGGCCGACTGCACGGCGCTTCTGCGCACCATCGCCCTGCTCTCGGGCGCACCTGCTCTTTCCTGAACTGAACACTGATGCCATGACCCACCGTGTTGCCATCACCGGCAGCGACGTCGCCTTTGACTGCGCCGAGACCGAATCCCTGCTCGATGCCGCACTGCGCGCGGGCATCGAATTGCCCTATTCCTGCCGCAAGGGCGTGTGCGGAAACTGCGCCGGGCGCGTCGAAAGCGGTGAAGTCGCCGGCCTCGGCGGCGGCGTCACGCGCAATGAAGCCTGCCTGCCGGACCAGGTGCTCCTGTGCATGTGCGCGCCGCGCTCCGACATCGGGATGGCGCCAGCCTCGTGGCGCCGCGTCGATCCGGCGGCGCGCAAACGCTTCCAGGCGAAGGTCTTCCGCAACCAGCTCGCGGCGCCCGATGTGTCCGTGCTCCAGTTGCGGCTGCCGGCCGGGCAGCGCGCCAAATTCCAGGCCGGACAGTATTTGCAGATCAGGCTGGACGACGGCACCACGCGCCGCTACTCGATGGCCAACGCGCCGCACGAGAGCGACGCCTTGACGCTGCACATCCGGCACGTGCCCGGCGGCGCCTTCAGCCAGCGCGTGCCGGTGTTGCAGCAGGGCGATCCGCTCGACGTCGAGCTGCCCTTCGGCGCCGTCACCCTGGACAGCGCCACGGCGCGGCCCATCGTGTTCGTGGCCGGCGGCACCGGCTTCGCGCCGGTCAAGTCGATCATCGACGACATGGCGAAGCGACGCATCGTGCGGCCGATCACGCTGATCTGGGGCGCGCGCCGCGAAGACGGCATCTACCTGCGGCCGGCCGTCGAGCGCTGGCAGCGCCAGTGGCCCGACTTCCGCTTCATCGCCGCGCTCAGCGAAGACACGCAGCAGCAGCAGCAGCAGCAGATGGCCGGCACCTTCTTGGGTCGTGCCGATGAAGCGCTTGCCGCTCAGTGCCCCGCGCTGGCCGGCCATGAGGTCTACGCCTGTGGCTCGCCGGCCATGGTGCAGGCCGTGCGCGACGTCGCCGTCCGGCATTGCGGCCTCGACGCGGCGGACTTTCACGCGGATGTGTTCGTGGACGGGCCCGCGGTGCCGCGCTGACCAGGGCGCTCGTTACAGCACCCGTTCGGCGATCAGGACGGCGAAGAAGCCGAACGCGGCCAGCAGCGTCCACTTGAGCACGATCCAGCCGAAGCGCCGGAACTTGAGCTGCCCCGTGCCCGCATAGAACGCGAACGACACGCCGGCCACGAGCAGAAGCAGCAGGATGGCCCAGCGGAACAGGAGCATCGTGCCGTGGACCTACCAGGCGCGTGCGACTTCCGCGAAGCCGGCCGGCGCGCGGCGCTCGTCGTCGAAGGTCACGATCTCGTGCGCGTCGTCGTGCGCGAGCAGCTCGCGAAGGAGCTTGTTGTTGAGCGCATGGCCCGAGCGGAAGGCGCTGTAGGCGGCCAGCAGCGGCTGGCCGATGACGTAGAGGTCGCCCATCGCATCGAGGATCTTGTGCTTGACGAACTCGTCGTCGTAGCGCAGCCCGCCGGCGTTCAGCACCTTGGTGTCGTCCATGACGATCGCGTTGTCGAGCCCGCCGCCGAGCGCCAGGCCCTTCGAGCGCATGTACTCCACTTCCTTGGTGAAGCCGAAGGTGCGGGCGCGCGCGATGTCCTGGCTGTAGGAGCCGCTGCCGAGGTCGAACTCGAAGCGCTGGCCGGTCGAATTGACCACGCGGTGGTCGAAGTCGATCTCGAAGCTGAGCTTGAAGCCGTGGTAAGGCGTGAGACGGGCCCACTTCTCGTCGGCGCCCTGGCCCTCGCGCACCTCGACCGGACGGGTGACGCGGATGAAGCGGCGCGGCGCGTTCTGCAATTCGATGCCCGCGCTTTGCAGCAGGAACACGAACGACGAGGCCGAGCCGTCGAGGATCGGCACCTCGTCGGCCGTGATGTCGATCACGAGGTTGTCGATGCCCAGGCCCGCGCAGGCGGACATCAGGTGCTCGACCGTCTGCACCTTCGCGCCGCCGGACGACACCGTGGACGCGAGCCGCGTGTCGGTCACCGCCTCGGCGGTCATCGGGATCTCGACCGGCTCGGGCAGGTCCACGCGCCGGAACACGATGCCGCGGTTGACCGGCGCGGGGCGCAGCGTGAGCTCCACGCGCTGGCCGCTGTGGAGCCCCACGCCGACGGCGCGGGTGATCGACTTGAGGGTACGTTGGGGAAGCACGGGCGGGATTTTAAGAGCGCGAGGCGTCCGGCGTACCGCCCGCCTCGCTATGTCCGCGATAGCTTCCACCGCTCACCCCGGTCCAAGGTCAGTCGGCCTGACGGCGCAGGAAGGCCGGGATCTCGAAGTCGTCCATGCCACCCGACGACAGCGCGTCCACTTTCGCGGCGGCCATCGTGCGGTTGGTGCGCCACACGCTCGGAACCGCCATGCCGTCGTAGTTCGGCTGGGCGCCGGCGTGGCCGCCGGTGCCCAGGGTCGGAACCGTGAACGGGATGTTGTCGGTGCCGGTGCGGATCACTTCGAGCGCCGGCGCCTGGCGGCGGGCGTCCTGGCGCGACAGGCCGGTCGCGACCACGGTCACGCGCATCTCGTCGCCCAGGTTCTCGTCGTAGGCGGCGCCGTAGATCACGTGCGCGTCGGGCGAGGCATAGGCGCGGATGGTGTTCATCGCGAGCTTCGATTCGCTCAGCTTCAGCGACGCCTTCGACGCGGTCACCAGCACCAGCACGCCCTTGGCGCCCGAGAGGT
This sequence comes from Variovorax sp., assembly GCA_017744285.1. Taxonomy (GTDB): domain Bacteria; phylum Pseudomonadota; class Gammaproteobacteria; order Burkholderiales; family Burkholderiaceae_C; genus Variovorax. The sequence goes on along the minus strand of JAGIBP010000038.1, from coordinate 35,026 downwards.
CGATGCCTTCGAGCAGCGGGCAGGCCACGGCCTGCTCGGCGGCGATGCGCGCGCGGTCCGGGCCGCTGGCGGCGGCCGTGCCCATCATGGCCTTGCCGGGCTCGCCCATCACGGTGCGCACGTCTTCGAAGTCGACGTTCACGCCGCCGTACTCGTTGATGATTTCCGAGATGCCGCCGACCGCGTTCTTGAGCACGTCGTTGGCATGCGCGAAGGCTTCTTCCTGCGTCACTTCCTCGCCGAGCACGTCGAGCAGCTTCTCGTTGAGCACCACGATCAGCGAATCGACGTTGGCTTCGAGTTCCGACAGGCCGTTCTCGGCGTTCGTCATGCGGCGGCCGCCTTCCCAGTCGAAGGGCTTGGTCACCACGCCCACGGTGAGGATGCCCATCTCCTTGGCGACGCGCGCGATGACGGGCGCCGCGCCCGTGCCGGTGCCGCCGCCCATGCCGGCCGTGATGAACAGCATGTGCGCGCCGGTGATCGCCTCGCGGATCTCGTCCACCGCGGCCTCGGCGGCATCGCGGCCCTTCTCGGGCTTGCTGCCGGCGCCCAGGCCGTTGAGGCCGAGCTGGATGGTCTTGTGCGCGTTGCTGCGCGACAGTGCCTGCGCATCGGTGTTCGCGGAGATGAACTGAACGCCTTGCACCCCCCGATCGATCATGTGCGCGACCGCGTTGCCGCCGCCGCCGCCCACCCCGATCACCTTGATCTGGGTTCCTTGATTGAACTCCTCGATCTCGATCATTTCGATTGCCATGTTCTGACTCCTTGAATATGCAGTTGCCATGTTTGTGAATGAATTTGTTGTTGGAAACGTTGACATGCCCTTCAGCGTGGCGGCCCGGTCCTTCGCCATCGCTCGTTGAAATGCAGTGGCGGCCCCGCGCGCGCCAGCCAGAGAACAGCGCCGTTCATCAGAAGTTCCCCACGATGAAGTCCTTGAAGCGGCCGAAGGCCGTCTTCACGGAACCGCTCTTCTGAGCGACCTTGAAGCCGCGAAGCCGCGCATAGCGCGCCTCTTCGAGCAGGCCCATCACGGTGGCCGCCCGCGGCTGCGCCACCATGTCGGACAGCGCGCTCGAATACTTGGGAATGCCCCGGCGCACCGGCTTCAGGAAGATGTCCTCGCCGAGTTCCACCATGCCGGGCATCACGGCGCTGCCGCCCGTGAGCACCACGCCGGAGGACAGCACCTCCTCGTAGCCCGACTCGCGGATCACCTGCTGCACGAGCGAGAAGATCTCCTCGATGCGCGGCTCGATCACGCCCGCGAGCGCCTGCTTGCTCAGAAGGCGCGGGCCACGGTCGCCGAGCCCGGGCACCTCGACCTGCGTCTCGGGGTCGGCCAGCAGCTGCTTGGCGAAGCCGTTCTCGACCTTGATGTCCTCGGCGTCCTTGGTCGGCGTGCGCAGGGCCATCGCGATGTCGCTGGTGATCAGGTCGCCCGCGATCGGGATCACGGCCGTGTGCCGGATCGCGCCGTTGGTGAAGATCGCCACGTCGGTCGTGCCCGCGCCGATGTCCACCAGCACCACGCCGAGCTCGCGCTCGTCCTCGGTCAGCACCGCCTGGCTGGATGCCAGCGGGTTGAGCATGAGCTGGTCGACTTCGAGGCCGCAGCGGCGCACGCACTTGATGATGTTCTCCGCCGCGCTCTGCGCGCCGGTCACGATGTGCACCTTGGCCTCCAGGCGCATGCCGCTCATGCCGATCGGCTCCTTGACGTCCTGGCCGTCGATCACGAACTCCTGCGGCTCCACGAGCAGCAGCCGCTGGTCGCTCGAGATGTTGATCGCCCGCGCCGTCTCGACCACGCGTGCCACGTCGGCCGGCGTGACTTCCTTGTCCTTCACCGCCACCATGCCGCTCGAGTTGATGCCGCGGATGTGGCTGCCGGTGATCCCGGTGTAGACGCGGCCGATCTTGCAATCGGCCATCAGCTCGGCTTCCTTGAGCGCCTGCTGGATGCTCTGCACGGTCGCATCGATGTTGACCACCACGCCGCGCTTGAGGCCGTTGCTCGGCGCCACCCCCAGCCCCGCCAGCTTGAGCTCGCCGTTGGGCAGCACTTCGGCGACCACTGCCATCACCTTGGCGGTGCCGATGTCGAGGCCGACAACGAGATCTTTGTAGTCTTTGGACATGAAGCTTCCTCTGTTCGCTTTCTCTTGTGCTTACTTTTTCTTCGGGTCGGGCACGACCGTGGTCACGCCGCGAAGACGCAGCGCATAGCCTTCGTTGTGCCGGAGATCGGCGCCCTCGACCGAAGCCATGGTCCGCCCGTACTGGCTCGCCACCGGCTTCACCGTGCGCAGGAATCGCTGGGTGCGCGCCACCACCTCCTCGCCGCGCCCGCGCCCGAGTTCGAGCACCGCGCCCGAATCGAGCGTCGCGCGCCAGCTGCCGCGGCTGGACAGCGACAGCTCGTCGATCGCGAGTTCGTAGGACTGGAACAGCGGCGCCAGCACGCGGTACATGCCGAGCACCTGGCCGGCCTGCTCGACCGGCCCGTCCAGGCGCGGCAGGTTGTCGTCGACTTCGGCGACGTTGGCGTCGAAGACTTCGCCATAACCGTTGATCAGCCGCGAGTCGGCCTCGTCGCCCCAATGCGCGACCGGCTGGTGCTCCGTGAGGGTCACGCGCAGCTTGTTCGGGAACTCGCGCCGCACCACGGCCTTGCGCACCCACGGCACCGATTCGAAGGCGGTGCGCGCGCGCGCCAGGTCGACCGTGAAGAAGTTGCCCGCGAGCTGCGGCGCCACGTTGGCGCGCAGGGTCACGGCGTTGTTGTGCGTCACCTCGCCGTCGACCTTGATGCCGGCGAGCGGGAAGAACGGCTGGCGCAGCACCCACCAGGCGCCCGCGGCCAGCATCATGAGCGCGAACAGCGCGAACACGAGGCTCGCGGTCACGTTCATGAGCTTGACGTCGAAGGGCACGGGGATGCTGTCGGCCATGTCGGTCAGGCTTCCTTGCGTGCAGGACCCGAATCGAGCGTCGCCGAGGCGAGCACGCGCAGGCAGAGTTCCTCGTAGCCGATGCCGGCCGCGCGCGCCGACATCGGCACGAGCGAGTGGCTGGTCATGCCGGGCGAGGTGTTCATCTCGAGCAGGAACGGCTTGCGGTCGCTCGCGCGGATCATCAGGTCGGCGCGGCCCCAGCCGCGGCAGCCGAGCTGGTGGTAGGCCGCGAGCGTGATGCGGCGGATCTCCGCCTCTTCCGCCGCCGGCAGGCCGCTCGGGCAGTGGTACTTCACGTCGTCGGTGAAGTACTTGTTCTGGTAGTCGTAGGCGCCCTCGGGCGCGGCGATGCGCACCACCGGCAGCGCGACCGCGTCCAGGCCGCTGCCGAGCACCGCGCAGGTGACTTCCTCGCCCTCGATGAATTCCTCGCACAGCACGTCGGGGTCGTAGCGCACCGCGAGCGCCACCGCATCCTGCATCTGCGAATAACCCTCGACCTTGGTCACGCCGATCGAGGAGCCCTCGCGCGGCGGCTTCACGATCAGCGGCAGGCCGAGCACGTCGGGCACGGCGTTGATCTGCTCGCGGCTTTGCTGGTCGAAGGCGAGGCGGACATAGTGCGGCGTCGGCAGACCGTCGGCCTGCCAGATCCGCTTGGTCATGACCTTGTCCATCGCCACGCTGGACGCCATCACGCCCGACCCGGTGTAGGGAATGCCGAGCAGTTCCAGCGCGCCCTGCACCGTGCCGTCCTCGCCGTGGCGGCCATGCAGCGCGACGAAGCAGCGCTGAAAGCCGTCGCGGCGCAGTTCGGCCAGGTCGCGCTCGGCTGGGTCGAAGGGATGGGCATCGACGCCGCTCGCCTGCAGCGCCGCGAGCACGCCGGTGCCCGACATGATGGAAATGTCCCGCTCGGCCGAAGTGCCGCCGAACAGCACGGCCACCTTGCCGAAGGACTTTGGATCTCTCACGCTCACGGCGCACTCCCCTTCAGCGCCGAAGCGCCGAGTTCAACCACCTTGGCAGGCACCGCGCCGATCGAGCCCGCCCCCATGCAGATCACCACGTCGCCGTCTCGTGCGTTGTCGAGGATGGCCTGCGGCATCGCCGCGATGTCGTCGACGAACACCGGCTCGACCTTGCCCGCGACGCGCAGCGCGCGTGCCAGCGTGCGGCCGTCGGCGGCCACGATCGGCGCCTCGCCGGCCGCGTAGACCTCGCCGAGCAGCACCGCGTCGGCCTGGCCGATGACCTTGACGAAGTCCTCGAAGCAGTCGCGCGTGCGCGTGAAGCGGTGCGGCTGGAAGGCCAGCACCAGGCGCCGCTCGGGGAACGCGCCGCGCGCGGCGGCGATGGTCGCGGCCATTTCCACCGGGTGGTGGCCATAGTCGTCGATCAGCGTGAAGCTGCCGCCCTTGTCGCCTTGCAAGGCGACTTCGCCATAGCGCTGGAAGCGCCGGCCCACGCCCTTGAAATCGGCCAGCCCGCGCTGCACCGCCTCGTCGGGAATGTTGAGTTCGACGGCCATCGCGATCACCGACAGCGCGTTGCGCACGTTGTGCTCGCCGGGCAGGTTCAGCACGATGTCCAGGTCGGGCAGCGTGACGCCGTTGCGGCGCTGGGCGGTGAAATGCATCTGCGCGCCGACGGCCCGCACATTCACCGCGCGCACCTGCGCGCCCTCGTCGAAGCCGTAGCTGGTGACCGGGCAGGACACCTCGGTCACGATCTGGCGCACCGCCGGATCGTCGGTGCAGAGAATCGCCACGCCGTAGAAGGGCATGCGGTGCAGGAAGTCGACGAAGGCCTTCTTGAGCTTCGCGAAGTCGTGCCCGTAGGTCTCCATGTGGTCGGCGTCGATGTTCGTGACCACCGCCATGACCGGCAGCAGGTTCAGGAACGAGGCGTCGGATTCGTCGGCCTCCACCACGATGTAGTCGCCGCTGCCGAGCTGCGCGTTGGCACCCGCGCTGTTCAGGCGCCCGCCGATGACGAAGGTCGGGTCGAGCCCCGCGGCGGCGAGCACGCTCGCGACGAGGCTGGTCGTGGTCGTCTTGCCGTGCGTGCCGGCGATCGCGATGCCCTGCTTGAGCCGCATCAGCTCGGCCAGCATGAGCGCGCGCGGCACGACCGGGATGCGCTTCTCGCGCGCGGCGACGACCTCGGGGTTGCCGGCGTTCACGGCGGTCGAGGTCACGACGGCGTCCGCGCCCGCGATGTGCGCCGCGTCGTGGCCCACGAAGGTCGTGATGCCCAGGCTCGCGAGCCGGCGCAGCGTCGCGCTGTCCGAGAGGTCGGAGCCCGAGATCTTGTAGCCCAGGTTGAGCAGCACTTCGGCGATGCCGCTCATGCCGGAGCCACCGATGCCCACGAAGTGGATGTGACGGATCGCGTGCTTCATGAGCGACCTCCGTGGCTGAGTTCTTCACACGCATGGACCACGGCGTCCACCGCCTCGGTCTTGCGCATCGTCCGGGCCTTCAAGGCCCTTTCCAGGAGCGCATCGCGCCCCGTTTTCTGTAGCAGGTCGGCCAACAATTCGGGTGTGAGTTCAGTCTGCTGGACGAGCCAGCCGCCGCCCGCATCGACGAGGAAGCGCGCGTTGGTGGTCTGGTGGTCGTCCACAGCGGATGGGAAAGGCACGAACAGCGCTGCTGCGCCGACGGCCGCGATTTCGGTGACGGTGCTCGCGCCGGCGCGAGCGACGATGAGGTCGGCTTCGGCATAGGCGCGCGCGGTGTCGTCGATGAAGGGCGTGAGCTCGCCCTCGACGCCCGCCTGGGCGTAGTTGGCGCGCAGCTCGTCGATCTGCTTGGCGCCGCTCTGGTGCGTCACGCGCGGGCGCTGGCCCGGCGCGATCAGCGCGAGGGCCTTGGGCACCACCGCGTTGAGCGCCCGCGCGCCCAGGCTGCCGCCGACGACGAGCAGCTTGAGCGGCCCGGTGCGGCCCGCGAATCGCGCGGACGGCTCCGGCTGCGAGGTGAATGCGGCACGCAGCGGATTGCCGATCCACTGCGCCTTCTTGAGCACGTTCGGGAAGGCGGTGAAGACACGGTCGGCGACGCCCGCGAGGACCTTGTTCGCCAGGCCGGCCACCGAGTTCTGCTCGTGCAGCACCAGCGGCTTGCCCAGCAGCACGCTCATCATGCCGCCGGGAAAGGTGATGTAGCCCCCGAGGCCCACGACCACGTCGGGCCGCACGCGGCGCACCACGGCCAGGCTCTGCCAGAAGGCGCGCAGCAGCCGCATGGGCAGCAGCGCGAGCGTGAGCGGCCCCTTGCCGCGCACGCCACCGAACTGCACCGGCTCGAAGGCGAAGCCGCGCGGCGGCACCAGCTTTTCTTCCATGCTGCCGGGCGCGCCCAGCCAGTGCACGCGCCAGCCGCGCTCGCGCAGGGCTTCGGCCACCGCGAGGCCCGGGAAGATGTGGCCGCCCGTGCCGCCGGCCATGACCAGTGCGGTTCGGGTGGTCATGGCAGCCCCCACGCTCGGCACTTCGTGTCCTCGCTGCCCCCCGAGGGGGCGTTCGCTTGCTTGGGGCGGCCCGGCGCTGCGCTCATACACGTCCTCCCCGCATGAGGACACGGTTCTCGTAGTCGATGCGCAGCACCACCGCGAGTGCGATCACGTTCATCAGGATGGCCGAGCCCCCGAAGCTCATCAACGGCAGCGTGAGTCCCTTGGTCGGCAGCGCGCCCAGGTTCACGCCCATGTTGATGAAGGACTGGAACCCGATCCAGATGCCGATGCCCTGCGCCACCAGCCCCGAGAACACGCGGTCGAGCGCGATCGCCTGGCGGCCGATGTGCATGATGCGGCGCGTGAGCCAGAGGAACAGGCCGATCGCGAGCAGCACGCCCACGAGGCCGAATTCCTCGCCGATCACCGCCATCAGGAAGTCGGTGTGCGCCTCGGGCAGCCAGTGCAGCTTCTCGACACTGCCGCCCAGGCCGACGCCGAAGACCTCGCCACGGCCGATCGCGATCAGCGAGTGCGACAGCTGGTAGCCCTTGCCGAGCGCGTGTTCCTCGCTCCACGGGTCGAGGTAGGCGAAGATCCGCTCGCGCCGCCACGGGCTGGTCGCCACGATGGTCGCGAAGGCCGCCACCACGAGCGCGGCGATCACGAAGAACATGCGCGCGTTCACGCCGCCGAGGAACAGGATGCCCATCGCGATCACCGCGATCACCATGAAGGCGCCCATGTCGGGCTCCGCCATCACGAGCATCCCGACGACGACCACCGCGACGCCCATCGGCAGCACGGCGCGGAAGAAGCGCTCCTTGATCTCCATCTTGCGGACCATGTAGCTCGCCGCGTAGAGGATCATCGCGAACTTGGCGAGCTCCGAAGGCTGGAAGCGCATGAAGCCCAGCGGCAGCCAGCGCCGCGCGCCATTGACGTTGATGCCGAGGTGCGGGATCAGCACCGCCACCAGCAGCAGCAGCGAAGCGACGAAGAGCCAGGGCGCGGCGCGCTCCCAGGTGCGCATCGGCACCTGGAAGGCCAGCATGCCCGCGACGAAGGCGATCACGAGCGAGGCGGCATGGCGCGTGAGGAAGTAGGTGGGGCTGTAGCCCGCGCGGGCGAAGCGCGGGTTGTCGGGCATCGCGATCGAGGCCGAATAGACCATCACCAGCCCCCAGGCCAGCAGCGCGACCGTGACCCACACCAGCGCCTGGTCGAACCCCAGCACGCGCACCGGCGCCGCCTTGGTCTGCGTCATGCCGGCGCTGCCGAGACGCACCGGCAGGTGGATCGGCAGCGCGTCGATCCCGCTCTTGGCGCGGCTGAACCAGCCGGCGAAGCGGCCCGGCTTGCTCGCGGGGGCGGCGGCGCTCATGCAAGCCCTCCTTCGGCCGCGAGTTCCTGGACGGTCTCGCAGAACACGGCCGCGCGATGCGCGTAGTCCCTGAACATGTCGAAGCTCGCGCACGCAGGCGACAGCAGCACCGCATCGCCGGGCTGCGCGCGCTCGGAAGCCAGCCGCACGGCTTCGGGCAGCGAGGCCGCCGTCTGCAGCGAGATGCCGGTGGCTTCGAGGACCGATGCGATCCGCGGCGCATCGCGCCCGATCAGCACCACCGCGCGCGCGTACTGGCGCACCGGCGCGGCCAGCGGCGCGAAGTCCTGGCCCTTGCCGTCGCCGCCGAGGATCACGACCACGCGGCGGTCCTCGCCGAGTCCGACCAGCGCGGCGACGGTGGCGCCGACATTGGTGCCCTTGCTGTCGTCGAAGTATTCGACCTCGTCGATCATCGCGACCGGCTCGACCCGGTGCGGCTCGCCCTGGTATTCGCGCAGCCCGTAGAGCATCGGCGCGAGCTGGCAGCCGGCCGCTGTCGCCAGGGCGAGCGCCGCCAGCGCATTGAGCGCGTTGTGCCGGCCGCGGATACGCAGGGCATCGGCAGGCATCAGGCGCTGGATGTGGATCTCTTCTTCCTCGACCGGCGCACCGCGCTTGCGCTTCTGGGTCTCGTCGGCCTCCAGCGCGCGCACCAGCCAGGCCATGCCGTGGAGCCGCTCGATGCCATAGTCGCCCGGCCGCTTGGGCATGCCGGAGCCGAAGGTGATGACGCTGCGCGGCGGCGGGGCCTTCTGCCCGCGCGCGAGTTTGCCGGGGGGCGCCGGCCGCATCGCCATGACCGCCTCGTCGTCGCGGTTGAGCACCATCGTGCCCCGCGCGCCGAAGATGCGCGCCTTGGCCGCCGCATAGCCCGCCATGTCGCCATGCCAGTCGAGATGGTCCTGGCTGATGTTCAGCACCGTGGCGGCCGTCGGCTCGAAGCCCTGCACACCCTCGAGCTGGAAGCTCGACAGTTCGAGCACCCACACGTCGGGCAGCGTGCCGGCCTCCATGTGCGCCGAGAGCGTGTCGAGCAGCGTCGGGCCGATGTTGCCGGCCACCGCGACCGTCTTGCCCGCGCGCTCGACGAGCTGGCCCGCCAGCGAGGTGACGGTGGTCTTGCCATTGGTGCCGGTGATCGCGAGCACCGCGGGCTCGTAGCCCTTGGGCTCGGGCGGCGGCGCGATGGGTTCCGGCGCGGGCGTGAACGAATCGTCGTCCTCGTCGGCCAGCGCGGGCGCCGCGGGCGCGGATTCGTCCATCGGCGGCACCGCATCCGCGTCGGGCGTCTCCGGCGTCTGCGGCAGCTCGACGGGTTCCGCCTCGCCAGCGGCCTCGACGGCCGCCGCGGGATCGACGGCCTCGGCCGCTTCCGGGGCGATGCGCAGGTCCGCCAGCGCCTGCGCGAACAGATCGAGCTCGCCGCCCACCGGCAGGCCCACGGCACGCGCCGCGTCGACCACGGCCGACACGCTGGCCGGCGACAGTCCCGGCGAGCGGTAGACGGCGCGCACCGGCGTGCCCTCGACGAGCGCCGCGGTGAACGGCCCGCCGACGAACGCCACCTCGGGCAGTTCGCGCCGCAGCGCCGCGAGTTGCGGCGGCGCATCGCGCGTGTCGGCCACGGTCACGTTCGCGCCGTGGCGAGCGCACCAGCGCGCCATCGCCAGCCCGGACGCGCCGAGGCCGAGGATCAGGACGTGAAGGTCTTTCAGGTGCTTCACGCGCTCACCTCAGCTTCAGCGTGGAAAGACCCACGAGGCACAGCAGCATCGTGATGATCCAGAAGCGCACCACGACCTGCGTCTCGCGCCAGCCGCTCTTCTCGAAGTGGTGGTGCAGCGGCGCCATCTTGAGCACGCGCCGCCCTTCGCCGAAGCGCTTCTTGGTGTACTTGAAGTAGGTGACCTGCGCCATCACCGAGATCGCCTCGACCACGAAGATGCCGCCCATCACGAAGAAGACGATCTCCTGCCGCACGATCACGGCGATGGTGCCGAGCGCGCCGCCGAGCGCCAGCGCGCCCACGTCGCCCATGAAGACCTGCGCCGGGTGCGTGTTGAACCACAGGAACGCGAGCCCCGCCCCGGCCATCGCCGAGCAGAACACCAGCAGTTCGCCCGAGCCCGGGATGTGCGGGAACAGCAGGTAGCGCGAGTACACCGCGCTGCCGGTGACGTAGGCGAAGACGCCCAGCGCCGAGCCCACCATCACCACCGGCATGATCGCGAGGCCGTCGAGCCCGTCGGTGAGATTCACCGCGTTGCTCGCGCCCACGATCACGAGGTACGTGAGGATCACGAACCCGATGCCGCCCAGCGGGTAGCTCACTTCCTTGAAGAAGGGCACCAGCAGGTTGATCTTGGGCGGGAAGTTCAGGTCGAAGCCGGAGCGCACCCAGGTGAAGAAGAGTTCCAGCACGCGCCAGTTGGAGCTTTCCGAGATGCTGAAGAGCAGGTAGAAGCCCGCGACCAGCCCGACCACCGACTGCCAGAAATACTTCTCGCGCGAGCGCATGCCTTCGGGGTCCTTGCGCACCACCTTGCGCCAGTCGTCGACCCAGCCGATCGCGCCGAAGCCCAGCGTGACCCACAGCACGATCCAGACGAAGCGGTTCGAGAGGTCGAACCACAAGAGCGTCGCGAGCGCGATCGAGAACAGCACCAGCACGCCGCCCATGGTGGGCGTGCCGCTCTTGGTCAGGTGCGTCTCCATCGCATAGCCGCGCACCGGCTGGCCGATCTTGAGTGCAGTGAGACGGCGGATCACGAAGGGGCCGGCGGCCAGGCCGACCAGCAGGGCCGTGAGGGCCGCCATCAGCGCGCGGAACGTGAGGTACTGGAAAACGCGCAGGAAACCGAATTCCGGCGACATCGCCTGCAGCCATTGGGCGAGGGTCATCAGCATGGTGTGAACGAATCCGGGTCAATAGCCAACCTCCGCGCAGCAGCGCTTCGGTATTCGCCTTCGGAGCGGCCGAGCGGTTCATGCGGCATGACCGGCCTCCCTGTTGTCTTGTTGTGTTGGAACCGAAGCAGCCACGGCCTGCACCACGCGCTCCATTTGCATGAAGCGCGAGCCCTTCACCAGGATGCTGGCGGTCTGGGGCAAGCAGGCGAGCACGGCGGCGTTGAGCGCCTCGATGTCGTCGAAATGCCGGGCCTCGCCGTGGGCGGGCGTGCCGTAGGCGGCGACGCTGTGCGCCGACTCGCGGCCGAGGGCCAGCACGGTCTCGATGCCGCGCTCGCGCGCCCACGCGCCGACTTCGGAATGGAATTGCGGCCCCTGGTCGCCGACCTCGCCCATGTCGCCGATGACCAGCACGCGCGGACCGGGCAGGCTCGCGAGCACGTCGATCGCGGCGCGCATGGAATCGGGATTGGCGTTGTAGGTGTCGTCGACCAGAGTGACCGTGCGGCCGTCGGCCAGGCGCAGTTCGCTGGCCTTGGAGCGGCCCTTGACCGGCTCGAACGCGGCCAGCCCTTCGCCGATGCGCTCCGGCGAGACGCCGCTCGCCAGCGCGCAGGCGATGGCCGCGAGCGCGTTCACGACGTTGTGGCGCCCCGCGATGCGCAGCGCGCAGCGCACGTCGCCGACCGGCGTGCGCGCCTCGAACTGCCAGGCGCCGTGCTGCCATTCGGCGGCCGCCAGCGCGATGTCGGCGTCCGGGTGCTCGCCGAAGGTGAGCGAGCGTCGGGTCGCGCCTTCGCGCGCGATGGCCTGCCACAGCGGCGTGAATTCGTCGCCGAAGGGGAACACCGCCGTGCCGCCGTCGGGCAGCGCGGAGAAGACCGAGGCGTTCTCGCGCGCCACCGCCTCGACGGTGGCCATGAACTCCTGGTGCTCGCGCTGCGCGTTGTTGACCAGCGCGATGGTGGGCCTGGCGATCGCGGCGAGCCGAGCGATCTCGCCCGGATGGTTCATGCCGAGCTCGACCACCGCGCGCTGGTGTCGAGGCTGCAGCCGCAGCAGCGTCAGCGGAACGCCGATCTCGTTGTTGAAATTGCCGGCGGTCGCGAGCGCGCCCTCGCCGCTCGCCACGCGCAGGATCGAGGCGATCATCTGCGTCACGGTGGTCTTGCCGTTGCTGCCGGTCACCGCGATCAGGGGCAGCTCGAACTGGCTGCGCCAGCCCGCGGCCAGCGCGCCGAGCGCGGCGAGGGTGTCGGACACCTCGAGTCCCGGCAGGCCGGCGGCTTCGAGCCCGCCATGCGCCACGGCCGCCACCGCGCCGCGTGCCTTCGCGTCGGCGAGGAATCGATTCGCGTCGAAACGCTCGCCCTTGAGCGCCACGAACAGATCGCCCGCGGCCAGCGTGCGCGTGTCGGTGTGCACGCGAACGATCGGCGTGGCCGGATCGCCGACGAGGCGCGAGCCTGGAATCCAGGCATGGGCCTGGGCGAGGATCATCATCGGCGCCAGGGTCGCGCTCATGCAGGACTCCTTTGCGCCAGCGCATCGAGGGCGTGCGCGCGGTCGGAGAACGCGATGCGCTCGCCCGCGATCTCCTGCCAGGCCTCGTGGCCCTTGCCGGCGATCAGCACCACGTCCTCCACGCGCGCCTGCGCCAGCGTGCCGGCGATTGCCTTGGCGCGGTCGGGCTCGACCTGCGCGGCCTCGGGGCTCGCGAGGCCGAGAAGGATCTGGCTGATGATCGCGGCGGGCTTCTCGCTGCGCGGGTTGTCGCTGGTCACGACCACGCGATCGGCCTGCTTCTCGGCGACGGCGGCCATCATGGGCCGCTTGGCGCTGTCGCGATCGCCGCCGCAGCCGAACACGCACCACAGCACGCCGCCGCGCTGCTGCACCAGCGGTCGCAGCCCCGCGAGGGCCTTGTCGAGCGCATCGGGCGTGTGCGCATAGTCGACCACCGCCAGCGGCTGGCCCGGCCCGCCCAGTCGCTCCATGCGGCCCGGGACGCTGTCCAGCCCCGTGCATGCGGCCACCGCTTCCTCGAGCGACAGCCCCATCGCACGCAGCGCGCCGAGCACGCCCAGCAGGTTCGACACGTTGTACTGTCCGATGAGCTGCGTCGCGAGCCGCAGCGGCGGCGTGCCCTGCTCGACCACGGTGAAGCCCAGGCCTTCGCTGTCGTAGCCGATGTCCTCGGCCATGAGCCGCGCGGGCGCGCCTGCGGCCGACACGGTCCAGATATCGAGCGCGCCGACGCCCGTCTCGACCAGGTTGCCGACCAGCGCCGCGCCGTGCACGTCGTCGATGTTGACCACCGCCGCGCGCAGGCCGGGCCAGCGGAACAGCTCGGCCTTGGCCTGCCAGTAGGCATCCATGCTGCCGTGGTAGTCCAGGTGGTCCTGCGTGAAGTTGGTGAACACGGCCACCGCGATGCGCGTGCCGTCGAGCCGGCGCTCCACGATGCCGATGGACGAGGCCTCGATCGCGCAGGCCCCGAAGCCGCGATCGACGAAGCCACGCAGTTCGCGCTGCAGCAGCACCGGGTCGGGGGTGGTCAGGCCCGTGTAGTTGAGCTCGGGCGGCACGCCCACGCCCAGCGTGCCCACGACGCCGCACGGCGGACGGCCCGCCCGCGACAGCGCCTGCGCAAGCCACCACGCGGTGGAGGTCTTGCCGTTGGTGCCGGTCACTGCGAGCACATCGAGCTGGTCCGAAGGCATGCCGTAATAGGCTGCTGCGATCGGACCGGTCGCGGCTTTCAGACCGGCGTAAGTCGCGATGGCGTCGCCTTCGAAGCCGAATGCCGCGCTGCCATCTTCCTCGACGAGGCAGGCGGCGGCGCCCTGCGCCAGGGCCGCCGGCACGAAGCGGCGGCCATCGGTCGCGGCGCCGGGCCAGGCGATGAAGCCGTCGCCCGCGCCGACCGCGCGGCTGTCCGCGTGCAGCGCGCCGCGCACGCGCGAGCGCAGCCAGCGCGCGGCCTCGTCGGGACTGGGGAGCGTCGTCGTCATCAGAAGCTCTCTTCCACACCCTTGGTCACCACCAGGGGTTTGACCGCGAGATCGGGCGCCACGTTCATCATGCGCAGCGTCTGCTGGACGACCTCGCTGAACACCGGCGCGGCCACGATGCCGCCGAAGTACGAGCCGTTGCTCGGCTCGTCGATCATCACCGCGACGATGATCCGGGGCTTCTCGATCGGCGCCATCCCGGTGAACCACGAGCGGTACTGACGGCTCGCATAGCCCTTGCCGACCTGCTTGTGCGCGGTGCCGGACTTGCCGCCCACCGAATAGCCGATGGTCTGCGCGAGCGGGCCCGTGCCGCCGGGGCCGGCCGCCATCTGCAGCATGCGCCGCACCGCCAAGGCGGTCTGCGCCGAGAAGACCTTGACGCCGACCGCCGGCTCGGTGCTCTTGAGGATGGTCGCCGGGATCACGTCGCCGTCGTGCGCGAACGCGGTGTACGAGTGCGCCATCTGGAACAGCGAGGCCGACAGGCCGTAGCCGTAGGCCATGGTCGCCTGCTCCACCGGCTTCCACGACTTCCACGGACGCAGCCGGCCCGTGACCGCGCCCGGAAACTGGATCTGCGGCTTCTGGCCGTAGCCGAGCGCGGTGTAGACGTCCCACATCTCGTGCGGCGTCATCTTCTGCGAGATCTTGAGCGCGCCGATGTTGCTCGATTTCTGGATCACGCCTTCCACCGTCAGCGCACCATAGTTGTGGGTGTCGCTGATCGTGAACCCGCCGAGGCTGTAGCGCCCCGGAGCGGTGTCGATCACGGTCTGCGGCTTGATGCGGCCGGCCTCGAGCGCGGCGCCGACCGTGATCGGCTTCATCGTCGAGCCGGGCTCGAACACATCGGTCAGCGCGCGGTTGCGCAGCTGCTCGCCGGTGAGGTTCTGGCGCTTGTCCGGCACGTAGCTCGGGTAGTTGGCCAGCGCGAGCACTTCGCCCGTGATGGCGTCGAGCACCACGACGCTGCCGGCCTTGGCCTTGTGGAAGGTCACCGCGTCGCGCAGCTTCTGGTAGGCGAAGAACTGCACCTTGCTGTCGATGCTGAGCTGGATGTCCTTGCCCTCCATCGGCGGCACCTGCTCGCCGATGCCCTCGACCACGCGGCCGAGCCGGTCCTTGATGACGCGCCGCGAGCCCGGCTTGCCCGCGAGTTCCTTGTTGAAGGCCAGCTCGATGCCCTCCTGGCCGTTGTCCTCGACGTTCGTGAAGCCCACCACGTGCGCAGCCGATTCGCCCTCGGGGTACTGGCGCTTGTATTCCTTGCGCTGGTAGATGCCCTTGATATTGAGCGCGGCGATCTCCTTCGCGACGGGCTCGTCGACCTGGCGCTTGATCCAGACGAAGGTCTTGTCCTCGTCCTCCAGCTTCTTGTCGAAATCCTTCTGCGGCATGCCCAGCAGCTTGGCGACCTGCCGCAGCTTGGCCTTCACCTCCGGGTCGTCGCGTTCCACGTCCTCGGGGATGGCCCAGATGCTCGGCGCCACCACGCTCTGCGCGAGCAGCAGACCGTTGCGGTCGAGGATGCGTCCGCGGTTGGCGGGCAGCTCGAGCGTGCGCGCGAAACGCACCTCGCCCTGTCGCTGGAAGAAGGCGTTGCCCACGACCTGCACATAGGCGGCCCGCGCGGCCAGCACCACGAAGCCGAACGCGATGCCCGCGACGATGAACTTGCTGCGCCAGACCGGCGTCTTGCTGGCGAGCAAGGGGCTCGTGGTGTATTGGACGCTGCGGCGCGGCATCAGTGCGCTCCTCGCGTGGCGACCGGACGTGCGGGCGCTGTCACGGCGGCGGGGGCGGGGGCGGGCGCGGCCACCGCGGGGATCACCGTGCCGTCCTGGCGCACGTACTGCGTGATCGCGGGTGTGGTGGTGCGCATCTTGAGCTGCTCCTTGGCGAGCTTCTCGATGCGCAGCGGCGTGGCCTGCGCGCGCTTCTCGACCTGCAGGCGGTCCTGCTCCAGCTCCAGGCGCCGCGTCTCGAGCTCGACGCGATGCAGTTCGGTGAAAAGCTGGCGCGACATGTACTGCGTGTGCACGAGGTAGATCGCCGAGCCCAGCACGGCGATCAGAAGGAGCAGGTTGAGGCGGATCATGTTCTCTCCGCCACGCGCAGAATCGCGCTGCGCGCACGGGGATTTCCGTCCACTTCGGCCTGCGAGGGTTTCACGCGTCCCAGCGACTTCAGCTCCATCGCCTTCGGGGCAGCAAAAGGCGCGCGGCGGTCGTAGACCTCGCGCGAATGCTTCGCGATGAACTGCTTCACGATGCGGTCTTCCAGCGAATGGAAGCTGATCACCGCGAGCCGACCCTGGGGCTTGAGCACGACGAGACTCGCTTCTAGCGCCTGTTGCAGCTCTTCAAGCTCGGCGTTGATGAAAATCCGAAGAGCCTGAAATGTGCGCGTTGCAGGGTTCTGGCCCGGCTCGCGGGTTTTGACCGCGCCAGCCACGATCCCGGCCAGTTCGGTGGTGGTTGAAATTGGGCCCCGTTCTTGTCGGCGAGCAACAATCGCCTTTGCAATCTGAACAGCAAACCGTTCTTCGCCATAGTCACGAATCACCTCCGCAATCTGCTGCTGGTCGGCCGTTGCCAGCCACTCGGCCACGCTCTCGCCGCGCGTGGTGTCCATGCGCATGTCGAGCGGGCCCTCGAAACGAAAAGAAAAACCCCGCGCGGGGTTGTCGATCTGGGGAGAGCTGATTCCGAGGTCCAGCAGCAGGCCTGACACGCTGGCCGGCGGGAGCTCTCCCAGGTCCTTGAATCCCTGGTGGCGGATGGAAAAACGCGCATCCTGGATGCGCGCTGCTTCGGCCACCGCTTCCGCGTCCTTGTCGAACGCGATGAGGCGGCCTTGCGGCCCCAGCCTCGCGAGGATCGCTCGGCTGTGACCGCCGCGGCCGAAGGTGCCGTCCACATAGGTGCCGTCGCCGGGCGCCGGCGCGCCAGCCATGTCGGGGAAGAGGGCATCCACCGCTTCCTTCAACATGACGGTCGTGTGAGTCCATGCCTCGTCCACTGCGCGCCTCAGAACGAAAAGTCCTGGAATACGTCCGGCATCTGGCCTTGGGTGGCTTCGGCCTCCTTGGCATCGTAGGTCGCCTTGTCCCAGAGCTCGAAATGGTTCCCCATGCCGAGAAGCAGGGCATCGCGCGTGATGCCGGCGGCGGCGCGCAGTTCGGGCGAGACCAGCACGCGGCCGGTGCCGTCCATCTCGACATCCATCGCGTTGCCGAGGAAGACGCGCTTCCACCACTGGGCGGACATCGGCAGGGCGGCGATGCGCTCGCGGAATTTTTCCCATTCGGGCCGCGGGAACACCATCAGGCAGCCGTGGGGGTGCTTGGTGATCGTCAGCTGGCCGCCGGCCGTCGCGCTCAGGACGTCACGATGCCGGGTCGGCACGGAGAGCCGCCCCTTGGCATCGAGACTGAGCGATGAAGCGCCTTGAAACACGACCTGAAGACCCTGATTGGGAGAGCCGCCGCATGCCCGGATGCGGCAGTTCTCGACACTTTTTCCCACTTAACTGCACTTTTTTGCACTGTAGCAGGAAACGCCTACTCCGCAACGCACGGTCGCCGGAATTTTTTGTAATGGAATCAAGGACTTAGCGGTGTTTTTGCAACCTCGGAAAACCGAATTTCGTTGCAAATTAAGCACTTAGCTCACGCAATGAATGTGTTGCGTGAAGCGTCCGTTACACCGCGTACGGATCAAAGAATGAATCGCGAGAGATCTTCGTCGTGGCTGAGTGCCGAAAGGCGCGAATCCACATAGGCCGCATCGATGCGAACCGACTGCCCGCCCAGCCGGGTGGCGTCGAAGCTCACGTCGTCCAGCAGGCGCTCCATGACCGTCGAAAGGCGCCGCGCGCCGATGTTCTCGGTGCGCTCGTTCACCTCGAAGGCGATGCTCGCGAGGCGCGTGATGCCGTCGGGCGTGAACTCGAGCGTCACGCCCTCGGTCGCGAGCAGCGCCTGATACTGCTTGACGAGCGAGGCCTGCGTCTGGGTCAGGATGCTTTCGAAATCCGAGACCGACAACGACTGCAACTCGACCCGGATCGGAAACCGGCCCTGCAGTTCGGGGATGAGGTCGCTCGGCTTGCTGAGATGGAAGGCCCCGCTCGCGATGAAGAGGATGTGGTCGGTGCGCATCACGCCGTACTTGGTGCTCACGGCGGTGCCTTCGACCAGCGGCAGCAGGTCGCGCTGAACGCCCTGGCGGGAGACGTCGGCCCCCTGCCCTTCGGCGCGCGAGGCGACCTTGTCGATCTCGTCGATGAAGACGATGCCGTTCTGCTCGGCGTTGCGGATGGCCTGGCTGCGGATCTCGTCCTCGTTGACCAGCTTGGCCGCCTCCTCCTCGATCAGGAGGCGCATCGCCTCGGAGATCTTGAGCTTGCGCGTCTTGCGCTTGCCGCCGCCGAGCTGGCCGAACATGCCGCGCAATTGCTCGGTCATTTCCTCCATGCCGGCCGGGCCCATGATCTCCAGCGGCATCTTGGTGTCGGCGAGGTCGATCTCGATCTCCTTGTCGTCCAGTTCGCCCTCGCGCAGCTTCTTGCGGAAGGCCTGCCGCGTGGCGTTGCCGGCGTCCGAGGTGCTGCCGCCGTCCGGCAGGCGCGCCGGCGGCAGGAGCACGTCGAGGATGCGCTCTTCGGCGCCGTCCTCGGCCCGCATGCGCACCTTGGCGCTCTCGGCCTCGCGCGTCTGCTTGACCGCGATCTCGGCCAGGTCGCGGACGATCGAATCAACGTCCTTGCCGACATAGCCCACCTCGGTGAACTTGGTCGCCTCGACCTTGATGAACGGCGCATCGGCCAGCCGCGCGAGCCGGCGCGCGATCTCGGTCTTGCCCACGCCCGTGGGGCCGATCATGAGGATGTTCTTGGGCGTGATCTCGGCGCGCAGCTTTTCCTCGACCTGCTGGCGGCGCCAGCGGTTGCGCAGTGCGATCGCCACCGCGCGCTTGGCTTCGGGCTGGCCGACGATGTGGTTGTCGAGTTCGGAGACGATTTCCTGGGGAGTCATTGACATGTCAGTTTTCCACGGCGTCACGCGCCTTCAAGCCCCATGAAACTGGTTCAGGCCAAGCCCAGGGCGCCCGCGGAACCGGCCTGGCCGGGCCGCTGGGTGCGCCCCCGGAGAGGGGGAGCGCCGAAGGCGCATGGGGGTGAGCGTCATTTTTCACAGGCTTTCGATCGTGTGGTGCATGTTGGTGTAGATGCAAAGCTCGCCTGCGATTTCCAGCGACTTCTTGACGATCTGCTCCGCCGTCAGGTCGGTGCTGTCGATCAGCGCCTTGGCGGCCGCCTGCGCATAGGCACCGCCGGAACCGATCGCGACGATGCCGTGCTCGGGCTCCAGCACGTCGCCGTTGCCGGTGATGATCAGCGAGGTGGAGGCGTCGGCAACCGCCAGCATCGCCTCCAGGCGGCGCAGCACGCGGTCGGTGCGCCAGTCCTTGGTGAGTTCGATGGCCGCGCGCGCCAGGTGGCCCTGGTGCTTCTCGAGCTTGGCCTCGAAGCGCTCGAACAGGGTGAACGCGTCGGCCGTCGCGCCCGCGAATCCCGCCAGGACCTTGCCGTGATAGAGCCGGCGCACCTTGCGCGCGCTGCCCTTGATGACGATGTTGCCGAGGGTGACCTGGCCGTCACCGCCGATGGCCACCTGGTCGCCGCCAGCGGTCTTGCGACGCACGCTGACGATCGTGGTTCCGTGAAATTGTTCCATGCGACATTATCTTTGGTCGCCTCCCGGCCTGCCCTGCCGGGCGTGGACGCCCACCCCCGCCAGGGGGCGATGCGCCCCGGCGGCCTTGTCGCGCAGGGCTCAGTCCCGGGTCGTCACCGACGCATGGTCGGCGATGCCGACGACGCTGAAAAACGCCGCCACCAGGCGATGCGCATCGACGAACCGCAGGGTCTGCCCGCGCGCGTGGCGCGCCGTCACCCAGTTCAGCAGCGACCCGCCGGCGGCGAAGTCGAGCCGGACCAGGGCGGCGCACGAGATGGTCGGGGACGCCGCTTCGCCCAGCGCGCCGTCCAGGCGCTGCCAGGTCGACACGGACTCGCCGATCAGGTCGCCCGCCAGCGCGGCGGCCTCGGCATGGGCCGGTGCGGCCGGCGCCTCGCCGGAAGAAGGCCTGGCGTCCCTCGGCGTATCGAGCGCGCCATAGCCGCCCTTGGGGTCTTCCCAGGGCGGCGGCGAGACTTCATAGGTGATGCAGTAATTGAGCGCCAGCAGCTCGAACTCATCGGCCCGGTGCATCACGCGCAGCGCGGCCATGTGCAGTTGCCACCAGACGGCATCCACGCTGCGGTCGCTGGCCGGCGTCGCCTCGGCCAGAACCAGCAGCAACTGGTCGGCGCCTGCAAAGCGCAGCTGGACCGGCGAATCCGCCCAGTGGTTGAACAGCGCACGCAGCGGACCGGCGGCATCGGCCTCGATGGTGTCGAGTGCGCTCCAGTCGAGCTTCCAGGAGGGCCCGGCGGCGCCCAGCGCGCGCGTGAGGCCGATCAGCCCCTCGCGCGTGAGGCGCGCGGGGCTCGACCAGTCCGCACCGCCCCACTGGGGCGCGGCCGGAGTGGCCGGCGCATCCGGCACGCTCGCCGTCTCGCGCGCCGCGTTCGCGAGTGCGCGCAGCGAGATCCACTCCGGCGGCGTGCGCTTCAGGCGCTGCGCATAGCGCGTGCTGGTGGCGACGAACTTCTCGGCGTCGCCGGTGGCGCGATAGAAGTCCAGCAACGCGCGCCAGGTGTCCTCGTGATCACCGGCGGGGCTGTCGGGTGCCAGCGCCTGGAGAAGGATCGCCTCGGCGCCCACGTCGTCGCCGTGCGCGAAGCGGATCGACGCCTCCTCGATGCTGCCATCGTGCGTGGGCACCTCGCCGGGCGGCACCGCGGCCTTGGGCTGCGGCACGCCGGGCACGGTGTCGGCGTAGGCGCGCGCGTGCTGCGCGGCCATCGGCTCGGCCTTGGGCGCGTCCTCGGCCGCTTCGCCGGAGCGCGTGCTGCTGCGGGCCTTCCACCACTGCTGCGACATCTGCTCCTCGATCTCGTCGATCTTCTTGAGCGTGAGCGCGCGGCCCTCGGTTTTGCCGGAGGTGCTGCTGACATTGAAGGACGACGGCGTGAGCGCCCCGTCGCGGCCGCCGGCGGCCTCGCGCTGCCGCAGCTTGCGAAGCATGTCGAACTCGCGGCGGCGCACGAAGTCGTTGCGCTGCCGCCGCTCGATCATTTCCTTGAGCATCTCGCGGCTGTAGCCGTTCTCGAGCGTCGAGGAATCATCGGCATCGAGCTCGGACCAATCCTTCAGCGGATTGCGCACGAACTTGGCTACCTTGGACAGCAGGCGACCGGCTTCTTCCTTGGCCATGCGCGAGGGCCTCAGTCTCCAAACATCTTCTGCTTGAGTTCCCGCCGCTGCTGCGCTTCGAGCGAGAGCGTGGCCGTGGGACGGGCCAGCAGCCGGCCGACGCCGATGGGCTCGCCGGTTTCGTCGCAGTAGCCGTAGTCGCCGGCGTCGATGCGCTGGATCGACTGCTCGATCTTCTTGAGCAGCTTGCGTTCGCGGTCGCGCGTGCGCAGTTCGAGCGCATGCTCTTCCTCGATGGTCGCGCGGTCGGCCGGATCGGGCACCACGACGGTGTCTTCACGCAGGTGCTCGGTCGTCTCGCCGGCGTTCTCGAGGATGCCGCGCTTGAGTTCCTGCAGCTTGAGGCGGAAGAACGCCATCTGCTTCTCGTTCATGTATTCCGAGTCCGGCATCGCGATGACCTCGGCGTCGGTGAGTTCCTCGGCCGATTTCGCCTTCCAGTTGTTGGCGAGCTTGGGGTCTTTCTTGATCGCGACCGGCGGCGGCGGGACCAGCGGATTGGACGCGGTCTGCACGAAGCTGGATTTCGCGGCGGTCGATGCGACCGCCTGCGGCATGGAGGGCACGGTCACCTGCGACAGCCGGGAGGACGGGCGCGCGCTGCGGGCGGGCACGGACGCGGCGGTGGCGGCGGGAGTCACCGTGGCGGTAGAGGATTCGGAGGCAGCAGCCGTTTTTTTCATGGGAGTCGGTAGTGCAGATGGCGCGGAATGGGAACCGGCCGGTTTGGAAGACGAGGCGCCTGCGCTCGCCGCCTTGGCCTTGCTCGTGGCGGTGGCCGTGGCTTCGGCGGCGGCATGGGCGGACTTTGCAGCGGAAACCTTCTTCGCCGCGGGCACAGCCTGCTTGGCAACCGCCGTCTTCTTGACGGCCGGCTTCGACACGGCAGGCGTTGCTTGTTTGGCGACAGGTTTCTTCACAGTGACTGGCTCCTTCGACGAACTCGAACGCACATTCAATGGATGTCTCCCCCGTGGATTCCACGGGCGCTCGCCACTGGCGAACCCAAGGGTTATACCCCTGAAAACGACCCAAAAACGCACGCAGTCTTGTGCCGGAAGTCACACACCAACCCAAAAGAGGGACGGGGTGCCTCCCGCAACAGGCGCGCGATTGTATAGAGAAGTGGAGCGGCCGGTGGGATCAGCCCCCACGTCCGGCGCGGCGTGCCGCCGCCGCGGCCGGAAAGCCGCGGTCCGCCCCGGGGCGGGCCGGCGGCGGCCTCAGACCAGGCACTGCTCCAGACCCTGCTCCAGGATCTCGCGCGGCAGGTCGATGCCGATGAAAACCATCCGGCTGTTGCGCTTTTCGTCGGGCCCCCAGGCCGGGCCGAGGTCGCTGCCCATGAGCTGGTGCACGCCCTGGAAGATCACCTTGCGCTCGGTGCCCTGCATGTGCAGCACGCCCTTGTAGCGCAGCATGCGCGGACCGTAGATGTTGACGATCGCGCCGAGGAAGTCCTCCAGCCGCGCAGGATCGAACGGCCGGTCGGCGCGATAGACGAAGCTCTTCACGTCGTCATCGTGGTGATGGTGGTGGCCGTGGCCCTCGTGCTGGTGCGAGGGGTGGTCGCAATGCTCGCCGTGCACGTGGTCATGGTCGTGCTCGTCCTCTTCCTTGAGGAAGTCCGGGTCGATGTCCAGCTTGGCGTTGAGGTTGAAGCCGCGCAGGTCGAACACATCCTTGAGCGGCACTTCGCCGAAATGAACCTTCTGCTGCGGCGCGCGCGGATTCATGTGCTTGAGGCGATGGATGAGCGCCTCGGTTTCGTCGGCCGCGACGAGGTCGGTCTTGCTGATGAAGATCTGGTCGGCGAAGCCCACCTGGCGGCGCGCCTCCTGGCGGTCGTTGAGCTGCTGGGGCGCATGCTTGGCATCCACCAGGGTCAGGATCGAGTCGAGCAGGTAGCTCTCGGCGATCTCGTCGTCCATGAAGAAGGTCTGGGCGACCGGGCCGGGGTCGGCCAGGCCGGTGGTCTCGATCACGACGCGGTCGAAGTCGAGCAGCCCCTTGCGCTTCTTGGCCGCGAGCAGCTGCAGCGCTTCGCGCAGGTCCTCGCGGATGGTGCAGCAGATGCAGCCGTTGCTCATCTGGACGATCTGCTCCTTCGACTCGGTCACGAGGATGTCGTTGTCGATGTTCTCCTCGCCGAACTCGTTCTCGATGACGGCGATCTTCTGCCCGTGCGCCTCCGTCAGGATGCGCTTGAGCAACGTGGTCTTGCCGGAGCCGAGGAAGCCGGTGAGGATGGTGGCGGGGATGAGGGCCATGGGAAACGCTCCGGAGATCAGGAATCGGGGGAAGGCGGAAAGTTTAGCGACGGCCGCGCGGCCCCGCTGCGCCAGGGTCTAAGCGCTATTTGCGCACCACGACCAGCCCTTTCAAGTACTCCCCCTCGGGGAACTCGATGGTCATGGGGTGGTCGGGCGCGGCGCCGAGCCGCTCGGTGATGTAGCCGTCCACGCCGGCATCGATGCCGGCCGAGGCCACGATCTTGTGGAACAGGTCGGCGCCGATGCCGCCCGAACACGAGAAGGTCAGCAGGTGCCCGCCCGGCGCGAGCAGCTTGAAGGCCTGCCGGTTGAGGTCCTTGTAGGCCCGCGCGGCCCGCTCGGCGTGGGCGATGGTCGGCGCGAACTTCGGCGGATCGAGCACGATGGCGTCGAAGCGGCGGCCTTCCTCCACGAAGCGGCGCAGGGACGCGTTCACGTCTGCGTCGAGGAACTGCGCGTTCGCCGCCTCGAAGCCGTTGAGCGCCAGGTGCGCCCGCGCCCGCTCGAGCGCCGGGAGCGACGAATCGATCGAGATCAGTTCGGCGCCCTCGACCGCGCCCGCCGATTTCAGCCCCGCCAGCGCGGCGACGGTGAAGCCGCCGGTGTAGCAGAAGCAGTTGAGCACGCGCCGGAAGCGCCTTCGCGCGGCCAGTTCGGCAAAGCGCTTGCGGCTGTCGCGCTGGTCCAGGTAGAAGCCGGTCTTGTGGCCGGTCGCGATATCCAGGCCCAGGCGCCATTCGTGCTCGCGGATCGTGAGTTCGGTCTCGCCGCTGCCGCGCAGCCAGCCCGTCACGGAAGGCAGCCCTTCGCGCTCGCGACCGCTCGCGTCGGAGCGCTCGTAGAGCTTCCCGAGGCCGGTGGCCGCGAGCAGCGCATCCGCCAGCGCGCCCTTCCAGCGCTCCACCCCCGCCGACAGGAACTGGGCCACCAGCGTGTCGCCGTAGCGATCGACGATCAGGCCCGGCAGGCCATCGGCCTCGCCATGGATGAGCCGCACGCCGTCGCTCTGCAGATCGAACAAGCCACGCGCCGCGACCGCGCTCGCCACCCGCGCGGCGAAGAAGGCGGCATCGATGCGCTGCTTCTCGTCGAAGCTCCACGCCCGTGCGCGGATCTTGGAACTCGGGCTGAAGGCCGCCCAGGCCAGGAACTGGCCGTCGGCCGATTCGATGCGCACGGTTTCGCCGGCATCGCCGCCGCCCTTGGCGATGGCGGACTCGAAGACCCAGGGGTGGCGCCGCTGCAGGGAACGCTCCTTGCCGGGCCGCAGGCGGATGACTTTCATGGTTTGCTGCTCTTGATCTTGTCGGGGTTCGCGGACGGCGGCTGCTCGTCGCGGGCGCGCGCCCTCGGATGGGCGGCGTCGTAGGCGCGCGCGAGGTGCTGGAAATCCAGCCGCGTATAGACCTGCGTGGTGGAGATGTTCGCGTGGCCCAGCAGTTCCTGCACCGCACGCAAGTCGCTGCTGGACTGGAGCACGTGGCTCGCGAAGGAGTGGCGCAGCATGTGCGGATGCACCGGCACGGCGAGGCCCGCCTTCAGGCTGCGCTGGCGCAACTGCTTCCACACGGAGGCTGCCGAGTAGCGCAGGCCGTTGCGGCCGATGAAGAGGGCCGCGGCGTTGCCGGGGTCGCGCAGCCGGGCCGCTTCGATCGCCGCGCAGTCCCCGCGCACCGCGAGCCAGGCGCGCAGGGCTTCGGCGGCCTTGCTTCCCAGGGGCACGATGCGGCGCTTGCTGCCCTTGCCGAGCACGTGGGCTTCGGCCGCGTCGAGGTCGACCCAGCCGCGCGCCGCGTGGCTCGCACGCTCGTCGAGCCCGGTCAGCTCGCTGACCCGCAGGCCGCAGCCGTAGAGCAGTTCGACGATGGCGCGGTCGCGCGCCTCGGCCCACGGGTCGGCCTCGGCGTCGTGCAGGTCGGCCAGCCGCACCGCCTCGTCGACAGCGAGCGCCTTCGGCAGCGGGCGGTCGGCCTTGGGCGCATGGACGTCCTGGACGGGGTTCGAGCCGACCAGACCTTCGTGGCCGAGCCAGCGATAGAAGCTGCGCCAGCACGACAGCACCAGCGCGATGCCGCGCGGCTCGCGCCCGGCGCCGTGGAGCTCGGCCATCCAGCGCCGCACATGGGCGGTCTGCACCTGGTCGAGCGCCACCCCGGCGGCCTGTGCCTTGCCGGCCAGCGCCTTCAGGTGGATCGCGTAGAGGGCCACCGTGCGATCGGCCAGCCGCCGCTCCACGCGCACGTACTCGAGGTATTTGTCGATCAATCCGGACACCCTGGACCCTGGATCAGAAGTGGACGGAATTCTTCACGATCGCGAATGGTTCGCGCAATGCACCCTTGAACACCATGCCCCAGCGCTGCCAGCACGAGGTCGGCGCCGCGGCGTACTGCACGTCGAAGCTGCGGTCGAAACCCGATGCGCGCACGAGACGCTCGATGCGCCACAGGTGGTAGGGCTCGGAGACGATGATCACGCTGCGCACGCCCGCCTGCCGCAGCAGCGGGGCGGACATCGAGAGGTTCTCGCGCGTGGTCGACGAGTGCGGCTCCATCAGCAGCGCGCCGGTGTAGCCGGCGGCGCGCGCATGCTGCGCCATCACCTCGGCTTCGATGCGGCCGTCCTCCCAGTCCACGCCGCCGCTGAGGGCGAGCTTCGGCGCGAGCCCTTCCCTGGCCAGCGCGAGGCCGGCATCGACCCGGCCGGTCAGGCAGGGGTTCGGCTTGCCGTCGCGGTACGCGCGATTGCCCAGCACGAGCGCCGCATCGGCCGCGCGCACCGGCGGGTGCGCCAGCGCCTCGCGCGCATGCCGCCACACGGTGAACGAGATCGCGAGATAGCCGAGCAGGAAGACCAGCAGCGCGCCCCAGAGGCCGCGCCGGAGCGCGAGCTTCAAGACCGCAGCCGCGACAGCGCGCCCGACGCGAGTTCGGCGATGCGCTCCAGGAAGTCGGTGCCCATCTCGGCGTTGTAGCGCTGCGCGTCGGGCGAGGCGAGCACCAGCAAGCCGCAGGCCGGCGCCTCGGCCTCGTAGCGCAGCGGCAGCAGCGCGATCGAGACCGCGGCCTGCGGCTCGGCGAGCCACTGGGCCGCCTCGAAGCCCGAATTGAGCCCGCAGTAGGGCGCCGTGAGCGAGGTGGCGAGCGCCTTCACGTCGTCGCTCACGGCCTGCGCGTAGGGCTCGCCGCTGTAGAGGCTGTCGCAGTCCCAGATCTTGATGGCGGCCTGCGGCACCAGGAACAGGCTCTGGATCTGCGCGGCGATCTGCGTCGGCAGCTGGCGCGGATCGCGGGTGGCCAGCAGCGCGCGGGTCCAGCGCTGGAGGCGGTCGGCGGTCATCGCGTTCTCGGTGCCGTGGCGCACCATGTCCATGACGCGGTGCTCCAGCGCCTTGATCTTCTCGCGCAGCATTTCGGCCTGGCGCTCCTGCAGGCTGACCGCCCGGTTGCCGTGCGGGCTGGTGAGCTGCACCTGGCCCAGCAGCTGCGCGTGGCGTTCGAAGAAATCGGGCGTGTTCGCCAGGTAGTTGGCAATGTCGTCTTCGGTGATCGGGTTCATGGCGTCGTGGTTGAAATTCGTCATGGCAGTTCCGGTACGTCGATGTCGCCTTCGAAGACGGTGACGGCCGGCCCGGTCATCAGGACCGGCGCGCCGTCGCCGGCCCATTCGATGGTGAGCAGGCCGCCGCGGGTCTCGACATCGACGCGCGGCTCGAGCAGGCCGAGCCGGATGCCGGCCACCACCGCCGCGCAGGCGCCGGTGCCGCAGGCCAGGGTCTCGCCCGCTCCGCGCTCGAAGACGCGAAGCCGCACGTGCGAGCGGTCGAGCACCTGCATGAAGCCGGCATTGACGCGCTGCGGAAACCGGGGATGGCGCTCGATCAGCGGGCCCTGCACGGCCACCGGCGCCGTGTCGACGTCGTCGACCACCTGCACGGCGTGCGGATTGCCCATCGACAGCACGGCCACCGAGACGATCGCGCTGTCGGCGTGCGTGCCCAGGGCGAGGTGCCACCGGTGCCAGCCGTTTTCGTGCAGCGCGGTGAGTCCGGCGGTGTCGAAGGGAACGCGGGCGGGCTCGAAGACGGGCGCGCCCATGTCGACCGTGACGCGGCCGTCGTCGCCCATGCGCGGCTCGATGACGCCGGAGAGCGTCTGCACGCGCACGGTGCGCTTGGGCGAGAGGCCCTGCTCGTGCACGAAGCGCATGAAGCAGCGCGCGCCGTTGCCGCACTGCTCGACCTCGCCGCCGTCCGCGTTGTGGATCACGTACTGGAAGTCGATGCCTTCGCCCGGCGAGGGCCGCACTGACAGGATCTGGTCGGCCCCCACGCCGAAATGGCGATCGGCCAGGAAACGGTATTGCGCCGGCGAAAGGCCGAGCGCGCCGCGGGTCTCGTCCAGCACGACGAAGTCGTTGCCGGCACCCTGCATCTTGGTGAAGCGGATTCGCATCGCGGAATTATCCGCTGCGCGGCGTCACGCTGCGGCGCGCCCGGCCGCCGCCTGGCGCCCCTCGATCAGCCGGACCAGCGCGAACAGCGTGCGGTTCACCGGCGTCGGCACGCCGAGCGCCTCGCCCCGGCGCATCACGAAGCCGTTGAGGTGGTCGATCTCGCTGCGCTTGCCGCGCGCCAGGTCCTGCGCGGTGGACGAATACTGCGTCGGCATCGTCTGCACCAGGCCCGCGACGGCGGCCCACGCATCGCCGGGGAGCACGACGCCGCTCGCCTGCGCAACGGCGACGCACTCGCGCACCACGTCGCGCATCACGCCATCCACGCCCTCGCCCTCCACCACGCGGCCGTAGGGCAGTTGGGCGATGGCCGACACCGCGTTGTAGGCGCAGTTGAGGATGAGCTTCATCCACAGCGCGCCGACCACGTTGTCCGACACCTGGGTGGGGATGCCTGCCTGCGTGAAAGTCCGGGCGATGTCCGGCAGGGCGCGGGTGGGCGCGATCACCAGTTCGCCGCGTCCGTGATGCCTGAGGTGGCCGGGCCCCGCCATCTCGGTCGCGACGTACACCACCGTGGGCGCCACTTCCTGCGGCAGGCGTGCCTGCAGGCGCTCGGCGTTGTCCACGCCGTTCTGCAGCGTGAGGACGAGGGCCCCGGGCGCGAGGTGCGGACGCATCGCGTCGGCGGCGCTCTCGGTGTCGGTGGACTTGACGCAGAACAGCACCAGGTCGGCGCCCCGCACCGCGTGCGGCTCGGTGCTGGCCTCCAGCGGCACATGGGCCCGGAAGCTGCGCGTATCGAGCAGCAATCCGTCGCGGCCGATCGCCTCCACGTGCTGCGGCCGCCCGATCAGCGTCACCGCATGGCCGGCCCGCGCCAGCATGCCGCCGTAGTAGCAGCCGACCGCGCCGGCGCCCATCACTGCAATCTTCATCGGGTGTCCTCGCTCTTCGTCCATCGTCGTCCTTTCGTGACCCTAGACCCAGCCGGCGCGCCTGAAGCGGTAGTAGAGGTAGCCGCAGAGCGAGCCGATGAGCGCGAGCGCGACGATATAGCCGTAGCGCCACTCGAGCTCGGGCATGAACTTGAAGTTCATGCCCCAGATCCCCGCGAACGAAGTGCACACCGCGAAGATGGCGGCCCAGGCGGCCAGCCGCTTGGTGACCTCGTTGTCCTCGATGGTCACCATCGACAGGTTCACGCTGATCGCGGTGCCGATGGTGTCGCGGATGGTGTCGGTCGACGCGTTGATGCGCCCCATGTGGTCGACCACGTCGCGGAAGTAGGCCTGCGTGCCGACGCAGATCTGCGGCACCCGCCCGCCGTAGAGCTTGCCCGTGCCCTCCAGCAGCGGGGCCACCGCGTGCTTGAGCAACGTGAGCCGCTGCTTGAGTCCGTACAGGTGCCGGATGTTCTCGCGCGCCGCGCCCTTGGTGAAGATCTGCTGCTCGATGGTTTCCAGCTCGACCTCGAAGGCATCGATGACCGGGAAGTAGCGATCGACCACCGCGTCCATCAGCGCGTAGAGCACGAAGCCGGGCCCGTTCCGGAGCAGCTCCGGCTCGCGCTCGCACCGGTCGCGCACTTCGGTGAAGCCGTGCTCGCTGCGGCTGCGCACCGACACCACGTAGTTCCTGCCGACGAAGACGTCGATCTCGCCGACGTCGAGCCTCGGCTCGCCGCCGCTGCGCGGCTCCAGCAGGTGCATCACGACGAAGAGCGAATCGCCGTATTCCTCCACCTTCGGCCGCTGGTGGCCATGCTGCGCGTCCTCGACCGCGAGCGGGTGCAGCGCGAACTCCTCCTGCACTTCGGCAAGCTCTTCGGGCGTCGCGTCGTGCAGCGCCACCCACACGAAGCAGCCCGGCAGCGTGAGGTACTCGCTGATGCTCGAGACGGGAATGTCGGCAAGCTTGTTGCCGTTTTCGTAGACGACGCAGTTGACCAGCATGCCAGATCACCCGGAAACAGAAGACGATCGATCTTGCCACGGGCCGCCGCGGCCGCTGGCGTTCATCAGGCGGCGGGTTCGGCCGGCTTGCGCTGCTGCATGGCCTGCATGAACGGGCCGATGACGTCGACGGGCAGCGGGAACACGATGGTCGAGTTCTTGTCGGCCGCGATCACCGTCAGCGTCTCCAGGTAGCGCAGCTGCAGCGCCTGCGGCTGGCGCCCGAGGATCTCGGCCGCCTCGGCCAGCTTGGCCGCCGCCTGCAGCTCGCCTTCGGCATGGATGACCTTGGCGCGCCGCTCGCGCTCGGCCTCGGCCTGGCGGGCGATCGCGCGCACCATGCTGTCGTTGAGGTCCACGTGCTTGATCTCGACATTGTTCACCTTGATGCCCCACACGAAGGTCTGGGCCTCGAGCGTCTTCTGGATGTCGAGGTTGAGCCGCTCGCGCTCGGCGAGCAGGTCGTCGAGCTCGTGCTTGCCGAGCACCGCGCGCAGCGTGGTCTGCGCGATCTGGCTGGTGGCCTCGAAGTACTTCTCGACCTGGATGATGGCCTTCTCGGGATCGATCACGCGGAAGTAGAGCACCGCGTTCACCTTGACCGACACGTTGTCGCGGGTGATGAGGTCCTGGCTCGGGATGTCGAGCACCATCACGCGCAGCCCCACGCGCACCATCTGCTGGATGCCGGGGATCAGGATCACGAGCCCCGGCCCCTTGACCTTCCAGAAGCGGCCGAGCTGGAACACCACGCCGCGCTCGTATTCGCGCAGGATGCGCAGCGACGAGGCCGCCAGCAGCGCCAGCAGCACGACGAAGAAGACGAACAGCACGAGACTGAAGTTGATGAACATGGTCAGGCCCCTGCCGGGTTGTCGTCGGTCACATGCAGCGCCGGGCCCTGGACCCGGGTGACGCGGATGCGCCGCCCCGGCCGCAGCGCCGCCGGCCCGCGCACCTTCCAGTAGTCGCCATGGATCTGCGCCCAGCCCTCGCCGTCGGCGAACTCGACCAGTTCGCCCGTCGCGCCGACCAGCGTGGAGACACCGACCGCGAGCGGGCGCCGGCGCGTCTTCGCCGCGATGCCGCCGACCACCAGGATGAACGCCGCGGACACCACGGCCAGCACGCCGATCAGCCACAGCGGCACGCCGAAGCCCGGCGCGTCGTTGTCGATGAGCAGCACCGCGCCGATGCAGAAGGACGCGATGCCGCCCACGCCGAGCACGCCGAAGGTCGGCAGGAAGGCTTCCGCGATGAGGAAGGCCACGCCGAGGAAGATGAGCCCCAGCCCCGCATAGTTGACCGGCAGCATCTGCAGCCCGAAGAGCGCGAGCATCAGGCAGATCGCGCCGACCACGCCCGGCAGCACGAAGCCCGGGTTCGAGAACTCGAACAGCAGGCCGTAGACGCCGATCATCAGCAGGATCAGCGCGAGGCTGGGTTCGGTGATCACCGACAGCAGCCGGCTGCGCCAGTCCGCGTCGACCATCAGCAGCTCGGCGCGCTGCGTGGACAGCTTCACGGGGCCGTCGATGGTGCGCACCTCGCGTCCGTTCACCTGCTGCAGCAGGTCCTGCACGTCGCGCGCCACCAGGTCGATGACCTTCAGGTCGAGCGCCTCCTGCGCCGACAGGCTCACGGATTCGCGAACGGCCTTCTCGCCCCAGTCGGCATTGCGTCCGCGCAGCTGGGCGAGGCTGCGGATGTAGGCCGAGGCATCGGCCAGGCGCTTGGCGGTCATTGCGTCGCCGCCGGCTTCGCCGCCCTTGCCGGCGGGCTCGGGCTTGGCGCTCGGCGCGGCCGGGGTCGGCATCCCGATCGCCACCGGCGTCGCCGCGCCGAGGTTGGACGCCGGCGCCATCGCCGCGATGTGGCTCGCATAGAGGATGTAGGTGCCGGCGCTCGCCGCGCGCGCGCCGTTCGGCGCCACGAAACCGGCCACCGGCACCGGCGAGGCGAGGATGTCCTTGATGATGCTGCGCATGGAGGCATCGAGCCCGCCCGGCGTGTCGATCTGCAGGACCACCAGCCGCGCGCCGGCCCGTTCGGCCTGCTTGAGTCCGCGGCGCACGTAGTCGACCGCCGCCGGGCCGATCGCACCTTCGAGTTCCATCAGGACCACGGTGCCGCGCGCCGTCACGGCGGAGGACGCGGCCGCCGGCGGCTCGGGCCGGGGGGCGGGCGAAGCACCAGGCACGGCTTGGGCATGGGCCGCTCCTGCCGCGCAGGCGAGGAGGACCAGTCCCGTCAACCATGCTCTGGCGGACCTCATCGCTTCATTCTAGGGACGGGCGCCGGCCGTGTCACATGGCGCCGGCGCGGGCTCGCGGCCTTCTCCCGATAATCGCGGATCATGGTACGCCCCACCCAACTGCTTCATCCCCAGCGCGAACCGGCGCCCACCTACGCCGCCGCCACCGTGCTCCTGCTGCGCGACACGCCCGATGGCCTCGAGGTGCTCATGACGCGCCGCTCGGCCCAGGCCAGCTTCGCGCCGGGCGCCTACGTCTTCCCGGGCGGACGCATCGACGAGCGCGACAGCGCCGCGCGCGCGATCGCCACGCGCCGCGGCACGCAAGGCGACGAACAGCTCACGCAGGCGATCGCCGCGATCCGCGAGAGCTTCGAGGAACTGGGCGTGCTGCTGGCGCGCCATCCGGACGGGCGGCCCGTCGCGCCCGGCGAGTTCGCCTCGATGGACCGCGGCACCGCCGCCACCACGGTCGCCTTCGCCGAGCAGTGCGCGGCGCGCGGCCTGCTGCTCGCGACCGACCAGGTCTTCACCCTGGCGCACTGGATCACCGACCGCGACCTGCCCAAGCGCTTCGACGTGCCCTTCCTGGTGGCGCGCATGCCCGACGGCCAGACCCCCAGCGCCGACGAGGCCGAGCAGTTCGAGCCCTGCTGGGTGCGCCCCGCCGATGCGCTCGCGCGCCACAAGGCCGGCAGCTTCTTCATGATCTTCCCGACGGTGCGCACGCTGGAACGCCTCGCGGCCTTCCCGACGGTCGACGCGGTGCTCGACGCCTGCGCGAGCCGCACGGGCGGCGAAGGCCCGCTGTGGACCAGTTGCCCGCGCGCCGGCCTGCTGCGCGGGGAAGACGCGCGCTACATGGAACACGAATCGGCCTTCGGCGAGCTCAAGCTGGTGAGCCCCGACGGCCAGATCGTGCACACGCTCGACTGGCAGAGCGACACGCCCGTGCCGCTGCTGAAGAACGTGCAGCGCCTCACGGCGGGCAACCCGGGCGCGATGACCGGCCCCGGCACCAACAGCTACATCGTGGGCGATACCGCCACCGGCTACGTCGTGATCGATCCCGGCCCGAACGATGCCGGGCACATCGACAGGCTCTGGCGCGCGACCGGGGGCGACATCCGCGCGATCGTCTGCACGCATTCGCATGCCGACCATTCGCCCGGCGCCGCGCCGCTGCAGAAACTCTGCAAGACGACGCCGCCGATCCTCGGACTGGCCTCGGCGCCCACCGCGCGCTCGTCCGCGCGCTTCACGCCCGACCGCGAACTCGCGGACGGCGAACGCATCGTGCTCGAAGCGGGCGCGCACACGCACACACTGCGCGCGGTGCACACGCCGGGCCACGCGGCCAACCACCTCTGCCTGGTGCTGGAGGAAGACGGGCTGCTGTTCTCCGGCGACCACGTGCTCAACGGCAGCACCACCGTCATCGACCCGCCGGACGGCAACATGAACGCCTACCTCGACTCCCTCGACAAGCTCGACAAGGCATGCGCCGAGGGCGACATCGCCTTCATCCTGCCGGCCCACGGCTACGTGCTCGGCGAGGCGCGCGCGGCCATCGCGCACCTGAAGGCGCACCGCCTCAGGCGCGAAGCCAAGATCGCCGCCGCGATGCGCCAGCTCCCGCAAGGCACGCTCGAACAGTGGCTTCCCCTCGCCTACGACGACGTGCCCGAGCGCATGTGGCCGGTGGCCGCGCGATCGCTCGCCGCGCATGTCGAGCGCATCCGGCAGGGCGCCCCCGCATGAGCCGCCCGGACGCTGCGATGGCGAATCCCGAAGCGCTGCCGCGCGAACGTCGTGCAACGAGGCGCTCGCCATGACCGATGCGGATGAAGGCATCCGGCTCGCCAAGCGCGTGGCGGCGCAGGCCGGCTGCTCGCGGCGCGAGGCCGAACTGCTGATCGAGAACGGCGCGGTCCGCATCGACGGCGAACCCGCCCTGCTGCCGCAGACGCGCGTGCTGCCCAGCCAGCGCGTGGACATCGAGCCCGGCGTGCGCCCGCAGCCGGTGACGCCTGTCACCCTGCTGCTGCACAAGCCCGCCGGCATGCCGACCGACGACGCGCACCGCCTGCTGGTGCCCGCGAACCATCACGAACCCGGACGCGCGGGCCTGCGCTTTCTGCCGCGCCACGCGGCCGGGCAGCGCTGCATGACCCCGCTGGAAACCGGCGCGAGCGGGCTCGTGGTCTTCACGCAGGAATGGCGCGTCGAGCGCCGGCTGCACGAGGACGCAGCGATCATCGAGCACGAGATCATGGTGGATGTGGAAGGCGCCGTCGGGCCCGAGACCCTCGCGCGTTTCGACCGCTCGCCGGCGCGCGTGAGCGTCGGCCAGCGCGGCGAAGGCCACACCGGCCTGCGCTTCGCGATCAAGGGCCCCAGGCCCGGCCAGATCGCCCACCTGTGCACCGAGGCCGGCCTGCGCATGCAATCGATGAAACGCATCCGCATCGGGCGCGTTCCGCTCGCCGGCCTATTGCCCGGCCAGTGGCGCTACCTGCTGCCGCACGAGAAGTTCTGAAGAAGAAATGTGTGAAGCACGCCTGTAAGCCGGATTCTGTGCACTGAGATCCTCTCGAACCCCAGCGTGACCGCCATTACTCTGGGCCGCCTGTCACCAGACGGCTCGATGCCACCTACCCGCCAGCTCTGCGGAACCACATCGACGCTGGCCTACTTGGTGTTGCTGCGCGCAGAGATTGCCCGTTTCACCCGAACTGAATCGGCTCGTCTCTGTTGCTCTGATCCTCACCTCGCGGTGGAGAGCCGTTAGCTCCTGCGCTGTCCTGTGCAGTCCGGACGTTCCTCCAGTGCGCTCTTTCGAGACTTGCACCAGCGGCGGTCCGGCGTGCTTCACGCCCCGATTATCGCCACAATGGCGCTCCCGTTCTCATCCATCGCACCGCCGAGGCCCAGCACCCATGAAGACCGACAACATCCTTCAGACG
>JAGIBP010000037.1 GCA_017744285.1 Variovorax sp. | reverse complement strand
CGAGTTGGGCGACTGGTCGTCCGGCGGGCCGAACATCATGATCGAGGGCCACCACCAGCGGTTGACCGCGTCCTGCACCATCGCCTTCTGCGCGTCGGTGCCCTTCTGCATCATGGTGAGCAGCGCCTCGTAGCCCTGGCGCTGGTGGAAGCTTTCCTCGCGGCAGATGCGGATCATCGCGCGCGCATAGGGTGCGTAGGAACAGCGGCAGATCGGCACCTGGTTCATGATCGCCGCGCCGTCGACCAGCCAGCCGATGGTGCCCATGTCGGCCCAGTTCAGCGTGGGGTAGTTGAAGATCGAGCTGTACTTGGCGCGGCCGCTGTGCAGCGCGTCGAGCATCTGGTCGCGCGAGGTGCCGAGCGTTTCCGCCGCCGAATACAGATAGAGCCCATGGCCCGCCTCGTCCTGGATCTTGGCCAGCAGGATCGCCTTGCGCTTGAGCGTCGGCGCGCGCGTGACCCAGTTGCCCTCGGGCAGCATGCCCACGATCTCGGAATGCGCGTGCTGGCTGATCTGGCGCACGAGCGTCTTGCGGTAGTGCTCGGGCATCCAGTCCTTGGCCTCGATGAAATCGCCGGCGTCGATGTGCGCGTCGAAGCGCTCCTCGAGCTGCATTTCCTCGGCCGAGCGGACGGTCTTCTTCTGGCCGTCTTCCTTGCCCATGGTGTCCATTGCCTGGGTGTACATGGCGGGGTTCCCTTTCAGTCGTTCACGGTCACTTGGGTCGCTGGTCGATCACGCGGCGCGCCTTGCCGGTGAGCGTGCGCTCGATCGAGTCGGGCTTGAGCACCTGCACGCGCGTGCTGATGCCCACCAGCGTCTTGATGCGGTGCTGCAGCCAGCCCGTGATCTCGCGCAGCTCCGCGGTGTCCACGCTCGGCGCGGCGAGCGGCTGGAGCTCGCAGCGCACCTCCACCTCGTCGAGGATGCCGTCGCGGCTCACGTTGATCTGGTACTGGCCGGAGAGCTTGGCGTGCTGCAGCACGATCTCCTCGATCTGCGTCGGGAACACGTTCACGCCGCGGATGATCAGCATGTCGTCCGAGCGGCCGACGATCTTGCCCATGCGGCGGAACGAGCGCGCCGTGGGCGCGAGCAGGCGCGTGAGGTCGCGCGTGCGGTAGCGGATGATCGGCAGCGCTTCCTTGCTGAGCGAGGTGAAGACCAGTTCGCCCTCGGAGCCCTCGGGCAGCACTTCGCCGGTCTCGGGGTCGATGATCTCGGGATAGAAGTGGTCTTCCCAGATCACCGGGCCGTCCTTGGTCTCGATGCATTCGCTCGCGACGCCGGGGCCCATCACTTCGGAGAGCCCGTAGATGTCGACCGCGTCGATGCCGGCCTTGCCCTCGATCTCGTGGCGCATGGCTTCGGTCCACGGCTCGGCGCCGAAGATGCCGACCTTGAGCGAGCTCTCGCGCGGATCGAGCCCCTGACGCACGAACTCCTCGACGATCACCTGCATGTAGCTCGGCGTCACCATGATGATGTCGGGCTGGAAGTCGCGGATGAGCTGCACTTGCTTCTCGGTCTGCCCGCCCGACATGGGCACCACCGTGCAGCCGAGCTTCTCGGCGCCGTAGTGCGCGCCCAGGCCGCCGGTGAAGAGGCCGTAGCCATAGGCCACGTGCACGATGTCGCCCGCGCGGCCGCCCGCGGCGCGGATGGAGCGCGCGACCAGCGTGGCCCACGTGTCGATGTCGTTCCTCGTGTAGCCGACCACCGTGGGCTTGCCCGTGGTGCCCGACGAGGCATGGATGCGCGAGACCTTCTCGCGCGGCACCGCGAACATGCCGAAGGGATAGTTGTCGCGCAGGTCCTTCTTGTTGGTGAAGGGGAACTTCGACAGGTCGGAGAGCTGCTTCAGGTCCGACGGATGCACGCCCTTCTCGTCGAAGGCGCGGCGGTAATGCGGCACGTTGTCGTAGGCGTGCTGGAGCGTCCAGCGCAGGCGCTGCAGCTGCAGCGCCTGGATCTCGTCGCGGCTCGCGGTCTCGATGGCTTCGAGGTCGCCGGGGGCGGGTTGCTTCACGGGCATGAGCATGGAGGTCTCCTGGGGCTTGGCGTGTGAAGGCTCACGCGGCAACGGCCGGCTTGCCCTTGAGGGTGTAGGAACGGCCGCGGAACACCGCGATGCGCTCGTTGCGCTGGTTGCTGATCTCGCAGTCGTAGACGCCGGTGCGGCCGGCCTTCGAGACCTCGAAGCTGCGCGCGGTGAGCACGTCGCCTTCGCGGCCGGGCGCCATCAGGTCCACCGAAAAGCCCGAGGCCACGGTGAGCTCGTTGTACGAGTTGCAGGCGTAGGCGAAGGCGGTGTCGGCCAGCGTCGTGATGAGCCCGCCATGGCAGATGTCGTGGCCGTTGAGCATGTCCTGGCGCACGGTCATCGTGATCGTCGCCCGGCCCGGCGTGACGTCGACGATCTCCATGCCGAGGCTGCGGGCGGCGCGGTCGTTGGCGAACATGCGTTCGCGCACCAGGTCGGCGGTCTGTTGCGGGGTGCGTTCTGGGGTCATGGGGTCGCTCAGCGGTCGGTGAAACGAGGGGCGCGCTTCGCGCCGAACGCGGCCACGCCTTCGAGGTAGTCGTGCGCGCGGCCGAGCTCGGCCTGCAGCGCGGCTTCGTGGTCGAGCGCCTGGTCGAGCGTGAGGTGCTGCGCCGCGTCGACGGCCGCGCGCGTGGCGGCCAGCGCCTTCACGGGCATGGCGGCCAGGCGCGCCGCGAGCTGGCGCGCCTCGTCGGCCAGGGCCGCGTCGTCCACGCACTTCCAGATGAGGCCGATGCGTTCGGCTTCGGCGGCCGGGAGCTTGTCGCCCAGCATCGCGAGCCCGAGGGCGCGTGCGCGGCCGACGATGCGCGGCAGCAGCCAGGTGCCGCCCGTGTCGGGCACGAGACCGATCTTGGCGAAGGCCTGGATGAAGCTCGCCGATTGCGCGGCGAGGACGAGGTCGCAATTGAGCGCCAGGTTCGCGCCCGCGCCGGCGGCCACGCCGTTGACGGCCGCGATCACCGGGACCGGCATCGACTTCAGGCGCTTCACGAGCGGCGTGTAGTGCAGGTCGATCGCGCGGCGCAGGTCCTTGGGCGGCTCGCCGGCGGGCGAAGGCGCAACCATCGGGTCCGCCAGGTCCTGACCGGCGCAGAAGCCGCGGCCGGCGCCCGTGAGGATCACGCAGCGCACGGCGGGATCCGCCGCCGCCGCCTCGAGCGCGGCGCGCAGCTGCTCGTGCATGGCGCCGTTGAAACTGTTGAGCGCGGCGGGCCGGTTCAGCGTGAGCGTCAGAACCGGGCCGTCCTGCGAGGCGAGGACGAGTGCATCGGACAAGCGGTGTCTCCAGTCGTGGAACGGGGGGCGGAAGCCGGGCCGGGGGCTTTGATCAGCGTCAAAGTATTGTTGACCGACCGGTCGGTGAATCATAAGATCGAGACCATTCCTGATGCAAGCCAAAGCTTTTCGGGGTTAACCCTTGCATCGAGCCGCCCACGAAAAAAGGAGACAGCCTTGCCCTGCTATTCCATTGAAGGCGTGACGCCGGTGATCGACCCGAGCGCCTACGTGCACCCGACCGCCGTGCTGATCGGCGACGTGATCGTCGGCCCCGAGTGCTACGTCGGCCCGTGCGCCGTGCTGCGCGGCGACTTCGGGCGCATCGAGCTCAAGCGCGGCTCCAACCTGCAGGACACCTGCGTGGTGCACGGCTTTCCGCTGCAGGACACGGTGGTCGAGGAGAACGGCCACATCGGCCACGGCGCGGTGCTGCACAGCTGCATCGTGCGGCGCGACGCGCTGGTGGGAATGAACGCGGTCGTGATGGACGAGGCCGAGGTCGGCGAGGCCGCGATCCTCGCGGCCTGCGCCTTCGTGCCGGCGGGCAAGAAGATCCCGCCGCGATCGCTCGCCGCGGGCATTCCCGCGAAGGTCATCCGCGAGCTGAGCGACCAGGAAGTGGCCTGGAAGCTGGAAGGCACGAAGACCTACCAGGACCTCACGCGCCGCAGCCTCGCGAGCATGAAGGAAGTCGCGCCGCTGCCCGCCGTCGAGGCGAACCGGCCGCGTGTGCAGGCGCCGGACGTGAAGCCGCTGATCGCGACGAAGCGCGGTTGACGATCGTCGTCGACGTCATGCCGGCGCACGAGTCGATCTCGTGTCAGCAGGCGGGAGGCACGCTACTCGCCTCCCCCGGCAGTGCGAAGAAGCCTGATGACTTCCGCGCGGTCGGGCGAGGGGGATTCCTGCTGGAAGATCAACGCTCGATCCAGCGGCGTCAAACCCCCGGCGCTTTTCAGATCGGCCCGTGCACCATGAGCCAGCAACAGCGCGACGCCCGAGGGACTTCCGGCTGCGGCGGCGATGTGCAGGGCCGTCAGCGAAGTCCGCTCGTCCTGCGCGTTGATGTCCACCCCGGCTGCGATCAAATGGGAGAGCAGCTTCTCGCGCTCTGCCTCGTCGTCCATGCCGAGCACGATCGACGCACCGGCATGCTGGTTCAACTCCAGCACCTCGGCGGGCGTGGGATGCAAGGCATACAGGTTGTAGCGAAACAGCCTGTCGAAGGGAGGGTTGGACCACTTCATGTATCTGAAGGTGGTCGTCAGATCGTAAGACCGCGACTCCCGCACGGAATAGGCCGCGAACGCCATGCACAGGACCACCACGCCCCCAAGCGCCCATCGTGCCATCCTGGCCCCTATCGGCCTGCGCGGCCTTGATGAACTGGTGGTCAACATCTCCATGCGCCACCCGTCGAAGTCAGGGCGATGGAAAAAGAATGCCGACTGATCTTGGCCTCCACACCACGCAGGCGTCAAACCGATGACGCTTCATTCGTCAAATCGCGATCGCTGTTCACCGCGAAGTAGAACCACTCCGTCCCGGGCAGCGCCTCGCCGTTCGGGAACACGATGAAGCCATCGCGTTCGGCGTGCAACACGCTCCCGTCCCCGCGCACCGCGATCGGCTCGCCGCGCGAGACGGGGTCGAAGGTGGCCCACTCGCGCACGAACTGGTCTTCTTCATGCAGGCGGTCGACCACGCTGACAAGCCGCAGCAGCGTGGGCTTCGCGGGCGGCGGCGCATCCGGCGTCGGCGCGATCATGCCGAGCAGGCGCAGTGCCGAGAGGATGGCCGCGTAGGCCACGCCGGGCGCGTCCGGGTCTTCGTGCTGGCCGCATTCGAGCGTGACGCCGTAGCCGCCCCGGCTTCGCATGTATTCGTTGGTGCCCTTGCCGAAGGCCACTTCCGCAGGATCGACCGGCTTGCCGCCCGCGCGCTGCGCGACGCCAGCCGCATAGATGTCGAGCCAGCCCTCGACCACGCGCGGCGTGCCGAGGTGCAGCGCGAGCTGGCCCTCCTCGAAGGCGCGCGAGAAAGGCTCGAGCGTGCCGCTGTTGTCGCGCGGCCCGATCATCGCGAAGGCCTCGCCCGCGCTCTGGAACGAGTGCAGGTCGAGCAGCACGTCGTGCCGGTCGAGCAGCGGGCACAGCAGGTTGGTGATGCGCGCCTCGTTGTCGAGCGGCGCCTGGCCCGGCACGCTGGGCTCGAAGAGCCGGTTGAGATTGCGCTCGCCTTCGCGGCGGCCGCGCCGGCGCGCGAGCGGGTTGGCGACGGGGACCACCGTGAGCACGCCGCGCAAGAGGCGCAGGGTGCCCGCGTCGAGTTCGGCCACCACGCGCTCGATGCCTGCGGTGCCGCAGGTCTCGTCGCCATGCACGCCGCCGAGCACCACGAGCCGCGGCCCGGCGTCGAGCGCCGCATAGCCGTGGATCCGGAGCGTGTCGTGGGCGGTGAGCGCGGCGGTGGAAGCGGTCATGAGCCGGCCATCCTACAGGGCCGTGAAGGCGGGTCCTACCGTGTTTCCCGCCATGGCGTGCGACAAGCCGGGGGATGGAAAAGGAGCACGCGCATGGCCACCAGCAAGCATGAACCCGCCAGGCCCGCACCGCGCAGCAATGACGCGCGCAGCGGCAACACCAAGGTGGAGCAGGAGGGCGAGGCCGCCCCGCGCCTCCCGCATGAGCGCGACCAGTCGTCCGACAGCCAGCAGACGCCGGACGGCCAGCCGCCGGCCATCGGACGCCGCGCGCTACAGGACATCGAGCAGGGCCGGGTCGACACCGACCGCGGCCCGGTGGTGGACGAGGTCTACAACCGGAAGGTCAAGCCTTGAGCGAAGCGTCGAGCTGCGCGCGCATCGCGGTGATCACGCTCTTGTAATCCTTGGCGTTGAAGATCGCGCTGCCGGCCACGAAGGTGTCGGCGCCGGCGCTCGCCACGCGCGCGATGTTGTCGGTCTTGATGCCGCCGTCGACTTCGAGACGGATGTCGCGCCCGGTCGCCTCGATGCGCTTGCGCGCCTGCTCGATCTTGCGCAGCGCCGAGTCGATGAAGCTCTGGCCGCCGAAGCCGGGGTTCACGCTCATGATGAGGATCAGGTCGATCTCGTCGATCACGTAGTCGAGCGCCTCCAGCCCCGCGCCGGGGTTGAACACCAGCCCCGCCTTGCAGCCGGCCGCCTTGATCGCCTGGATGCTGCGGTGCATGTGCGGCGAAGCGTCGGGGTGGAAGCTGATGTAGTCGGCGCCGGCCTGCGCGAAGGCCGCGGCGAGCGCATCGACCGGCTCGATCATCAGGTGCACGTCGATCGGCACCGGCGTGCCGTCGGCCGTCTTCGCGTGCGGCTTGAGGGCCTGGCAGACCATGGGGCCGAAGGTGAGGTTCGGCACGTAGTGGTTGTCCATCACGTCGAAGTGGATCCAGTCGGCGCCGGCGGCGATGACGTCGCTCACTTCGGCGCCCAGGCGCGCGAAGTCGGCGGAAAGGATGGAAGGGGCGATGCGGAAGGGGCTGCTCATGGGGCCGGATTGTCGCAGCGATGTAGGATGTCCGGGATGTCCAGCTTCCCGATGACCGTGCAGGTCGAACCCCGATTCCTGCCTGACCAGTCTTCGCCCGAGGACGGCGTGTACACCTTCGCCTACGCGGTGACGATCACCAACCACGGCACCCAGGCGGCGCAGGTGATCGCGCGGCACTGGCTCATCCAGGATGCCACCGGCCACACGCAGGAAGTCCGCGGGCTCGGCGTGATCGGCCAGCAGCCGCTGCTCGCCCCCGGCGAGACCTTCCGCTACACCAGCGGCTGCCGGCTGCAGGCGGCGACCGGTACCATGCGCGGGAGTTTCTTCATCGTGACGGAACGGGCGGAGCGCCATGACGTGCCCATTCCCATGTTCGTGC
This sequence comes from Variovorax sp., assembly GCA_017744285.1. GTDB lineage: Bacteria > Pseudomonadota > Gammaproteobacteria > Burkholderiales > Burkholderiaceae_C > Variovorax. The sequence continues at coordinate 45,933 of JAGIBP010000037.1, read as the reverse complement.
TCGAAGCCGATGCGGGGGGTGTCCCCGCGTCGCGCGTGCTGCATTAGTTCACCCCCAGCCTCGCCCACTTCGTGTGGCGCTGACGCGCCCCTCCACGGGGACAGGCCCGACGGCCCGGCAGAGCCGGGTCCGCGCGGTTCCCGGGCGGGGTGATGCGGGTTTCAAGAGTCGCACCAGGCGCGACGGAGGATCGAATGAGTTCTTTCTTTTCCAGCGACGTGCTGGGTTTCTGGGCCGAATGGGTCCGTCCCTCGGCGGGCCTGCCCACCGTGCTGTGGGCGCTGCTGCTGGCGGCCGCCGCGGCGGCCGGCCACCTCGTCCAGCGCTACGTCGGCATGCCGAAGGTGGTCGGCTATTCGGTCGTCGGCGCGGTGGTGGGCTTCGCGGGCTTCGAGGGCGCGATCTGGCCCCTGCAGGGCATCAGCCTGTTCCTCGTCGAGCTCGGCGTGGCGATCGTGCTGTTCGAGGCCGGCGGGCGCCTGCCGCTGCGCTGGTTCCGCCACAATCCGATGATCCTGGTGCAGAGCTTGTGCGAGGCCACGCTGACCTACTTCGCCGTCTTCTGGACGCTGCATGCCCTGGACGTGCCCGATCCGGTGGCCACGCCTGTCGCGCTGATCGCGATCGTCGCCTCGCCCGCGGTGCTGATGCGCGTCATCATCGACACGCGCGCCTCGGGCCCGGTCACCGAGCGCGCGATGACGCTGGCCACGCTCAACACCTTCTACGCACTCGCGCTGGGCTATGCGCAGGCTGGCCTGATCGAGCATGCGCCGCTGGGCGTGGTGCAGAAGCTGCAGCCGGTGGCGGTGGTGCTCGGCATGTCTTTCGTGGTGGGCGCGCTGATGGCGCTGTCGCTGCGCTCGGCGCTGCGCGTGATGAGCCCGACCAGCGAGAACACCTCGATCCTGCTGCTGGCGATCATCGGCGCGGGCGCGGCGGTGGCCGCGCACTTCGGGGGCTCCGCGCCGCTCGCGGCGCTGATCGGCGGCCTGCTGCTCAAGGCGCTCAATCCCAAGCCCTGGGCCTGGCCGCGCCAGCTCGGCACGGCGGCCTCGCTGATCACGATGATGATGTTCGTGCTCGTCTCCACCGTCGCCGCGCAGGCCGACTGGAGCCTGCCGGTCGCGAGCGTGGTGCTCGCCATGATCGGCGTGCGCGCCGTCGCCAAGGTCGCCGGTGTCGCGATCGCCAACCCGGGCAGCGGCGCGAGCTGGAAGCAGGCGTTCTGGGTCGGCTGCGCGATGTCGCCGCTGTCGTCGATCGCCCTTCTGATCGCATCGGCTTTCGTGACCGCCTCGCCGCTCCTGGGTGCGATGATCACGCAGATCACGCTGCCGGCGATCCTGCTGATGGAAGTGCTCGGCGCGGTGATCGCGACGAGCGCCATCCACGGCGCCGGCGAGAGTTCCAGGCCCTGGTTCCCGGAGGCTTTCCATGCCGTGGAGGACACTCAACGATGAGCGCAGCGCCGGACCGCTCCAAGCAAGCTCGCGCCCCCTCGGGGGGCCGCGAGGACACGCAGTGCCGAGTCGGGGGGGGCCGTATGAGCCTTCGCACACCACCGCCGCCGCCGTCCAATGCCGACGGCCTGCCCGAGACCCCCGCGAGCCGCGAAGTGCACATGGAGCGCTTCAACAATTCGGTGGCGCTCTCGCTCGGGGTGGAGCTCGAACTCCAGCTCGTCAACACGCACGACTACGACCTCGCGCCCTACGCCGAGGACATGCTGCGGCTGATGGCGCAGACCCCGCTGCCCGGCAGCGTGGTGCCGGAGATGACGTCGAGCATGATCGAGATCTCGACCGGCGTCTGCCACTCGGCAGAGGACGTGATCGACCAGCTCACGCCGATCCGCGACGCGCTGGTGCGCGCGGCCGACAAGCTCAACATCGCGGTGGTCGGCGGCGGCACGCACGCCTTCCAGCAGTGGCACGAGCGCCGCATCTACGACAAGCCGCGCTTTCGCGAGCTCTCGGAGCTCTACGGCTACCTGTCCAAGCAGTTCACCATCTTCGGCCAGCACGTGCACATCGGCTGCCCCGACGCGGACGCGGCGCTCCTGATGCTGCACCGCATGTCGCGCTACATCCCGCACTTCATCGCGCTGTCGGCCTCGTCGCCCTACGTGCAGGGGCAGGACACGCAGTTCGACTCGGCGCGGCTGAACTCCGTGTTCGCGTTCCCGCTGTCGGGGCGCGCGCCGTTCACGCTCAGCTGGCGCGAGTTCGAGAACTACTTCCGGCGCATGACCCGCACCGGCGTGGTGCGCAGCATGAAGGACTTCTACTGGGACATCCGCCCCAAGCCCGAATTCGGCACCATCGAGATCCGCGTGTTCGACACGCCGCTCACCGTGGAGCGCGCCGCCGCGCTCGCGGGCTACGTGCAGTCGCTCGCGGCGTGGTTCCTGCAGGAGCAGCCCTTCACGCCGGTCGAGGACGACTACCTCGTCTACACCTACAACCGCTTCCAGGCCTGCCGCTTCGGGCTCGACGCGGTCTACGTCGACCCGGCGACGGGCCACCACATGCCGCTGCGCGACCACATCCTGATGACCATGACGCAGCTCGAATGGCACAGCGAGGCACTCAACGCGACCCAGTCGCTGGCCGCACTGCGCACCAGCGTCGAGGCCAATCGCAACGACGCGCGCTGGCTGCGCGAGCGGCAGGGGCGCGAGAAGCTGCTGGCCGAGGTGGTCAGGCAGGCGGCACTGCGCTTCCGGGGGAACTCATGAACACCCCCTTGAGGCGCTTGCGCGCCCTGGGCTGGGTAGCGCCGGTTTCATGGGTTGCGGGGCGCACGAAGCGCAGTGGAGCACTGACATGAGCCTGGGTGAATTCGACCTGATCGCGCGCTACTTCAAGCGGCCCGCCAAGCGCTCGCCGCTCGGCGTGGGCGACGATTGCGCGCTGCTGGCGCCGGCCGCCGGCATGCAGCTCGCGGTGTCCTCCGACATGCTGGTGGAGGGGCGGCACTTCCTCTCGACGGTCGATGCCGAGCGGCTCGGCCACAAGGCGCTGGCGGTCAACCTCAGCGACCTCGCGGCCTGCGGCGCGAAGCCGCTCGCCTTCACGCTCGCGCTCGCGCTGCCCTCGGTCGACGAAGCGTGGCTCGCGGGCTTCTCGCGCGGGCTGTTCGCGCTCGCGCACCTGCACGGCTGCGAGCTGGTTGGCGGCGACACCACGCGCGGGCCGCTCAACATCTGCATCACCGTCTTCGGCGAAGTCCCGGCCGGCGGCGCGCTGCTGCGCTCGGGCGCGAAGGTGGACGACGACATCTGGGTCAGCGGCACGCTCGGCGATGCGCGGCTCGCGCTCGAAGTGTTCCGCGGCACGCTGTCGCTGCCCGGCGAGCTCTTCGAGCGGGCGCGCGCGCGCATGGAACTGCCCACGCCGCGGGTCGCGCTCGGCCAGGCGCTGCGCGGCATCGCGTCGGCAGCGCTCGACGTGAGCGACGGGCTGGCCGGCGATCTCGGCCACATCCTCGCGGCGAGCGGCGTCGGCGCAACGCTCGACGCCGACGCCTGCGCCGCGCAGGTCGCGATCGGCGCAGAGACGAACGCGCTCGACGTCGACACGCTGCGCGCCTGCGCGCTCGCGGGCGGCGACGACTACGAGCTGTGCTTCACCGCGCCGCCGTCCCGGCGCGAGGCGGTCGAGCAGGCGGGCCGCGAGGCGTCGGTGCCGGTCACCCGCATCGGCCGCATCGAGGCGCAGGCGGGCCTGCGTATCGTGGATGCGCAGGGCCGGCCGATCACGCAGCGCTACGCCTCGTTCGACCACTTCGGCTGAAAAGCTCAGCCCACGCGCCGCTCTTCGAGCCGCGCGAAGGACGAGTCGATCTCGACGTCGTTCAGCACGCACACCAGCCCGAGGTAGAGCTGGTTCGGCGACACCGGCTTGTGCAGGAGCGGCACGCCGCTCGCGCGGGCTTCGCGCAGGCGCTGCGGCGCGGTGTCGCCGGTGATGAGCAGCGCGGGCAGGCCGTCGCCGAATTCGGCCCGCAGCGCGGCGATCGCCTCGGCGCCGGTGCGCAGTCCGCGCAGGCGGTAGTCGCTGATGACGAGGCCGGGCGGATGCAGCCGCGCGAGCGCCAGGGCTTCCTCGAGGGAATCGGCCACGTCGCACTCGCAGCCCCAGGCGGTGAGCAGCTGCCGCATGCCGGCGCGCACCGCGTCGTCGTCGTCGATCACCAGCACCCGCACGTCGAACACCCGCGCATGACTCGGCAGCACCTCGGCGCCGCCGATCGCGCCGTCCATCTGCGCCGTCGGCAGGGAGAAGCGGAAGACGCTGCCCCGGCCCGGCCGCGAGGCGAGCGCGAGCGAGGTCCCGAGCGCCCGCGCCAGCCCCTGCGCGATGGCCAGGCCCAGCCCGAGCCCCTTGCGGCGGTCGCGCTCCGCATTGCCGAGCTGGTGGAACTCGCGGAACACGTCCTCGTGCTGCGAGGGCTCGATGCCGATGCCGGTGTCCCACACCTCGATCACCGCGCGGCCGCCGTGCTCGCGGCAGCCGACGAGCACGCCGCCGCGCTCGGTGTAGCGGATCGCGTTCGACACCAGGTTGCGCAACACGAGCGCCACCAGCGCGGGATCGGAGCGCACCGCGACGTGCGTTTCGCGCGAGCGGTAGACGATGCCCTTGGCGTCGGCCTGCGGCGCGAGCTCGTTCTCGATCTTGTTGAGCAGCGGCTGCAGGCGGAACACCTGCATCTGCGGCTCGACCACGCCGGCCTCGATGCGCGAGAAGTCGAGCAGCGTGTCGAGCATTTCCGCCGAGGCCTGCCAGGTGACGCGCGCATTGGCGAGCGCGTCGTACTGCGAGGCCGAGAGCTTGCTGCGAGCGAGCACTTCGAGGAACAGCCCCTGCGCATGGATCGGCTGGCGCAGATCGTGGCTGGCCGCCGCCAGGAACTTCGACTTCGCGAGGTTGGCCTGCTCGGCCTTCTGGTGCGCGGCCTGGGCGTGCTCGGTCTCGACGCGCAGCCGCTCGATCAGTTCGACGTTCTCGAAGCGCAGCGTGATGGCCGCCAGCGCGGCACGGGCGCTGTTGCGCGCCTGCCCGAGCAGCGTCGCGATGTAGAGCAGGCCGGCCACGCCGAGCGCGTGGTAGGCCGGATCGTCCAGCGTCCACAGCCGCGACGCGAGCACGCCGAGCTCCGCCGTGCCGAAGACGATGAAGACCGGCAGCACCGGCGCCAGCGACGACATCGAGCTGCCCGCCACGCCCGCGAGCACCGCCACCACGAGCACCGTGCCCGCCGCGCTCGTGGTGCCCAGTGCCGCCCAGGCCAGCGCGCCCCAGATGGCGCCGTCGACCGCATTGAGCACCACCTGTCGCCAGACCAGGCGGCGCGCGCGGTCGGCGGGGATGTCCGGGGCCCCGAGCACGCGCTGGGCCTCGCGCGCGCACCAGAGCTTGCAGAGGATCACCGTGCCGGCCCACAAGCGAAGCGCGGTGGCGTTGCGGTCGTTCGACAGCACCCAGACCAGCAGGAAGGCCACGAGGATGGTCGGCACCACCGAGCTGCCCACGTTGCCCGCGAGCAGGCGCAACTGCTCGGCCAGCGTGCGGCCGTCGGCGAGGCGCAGCAGGCTTCGCCTTGGCGCGGCCCCGCGGTGCATTGCACAGCCCTGCGCGCAGCGGCGCTGCGGGCTTCGCCTTGGGGCGGCCCTGCGGCTCAGGCGACCAGCCCCCGGCGGCGCGCCGCGAAGCCTGCTTCGGAACGGCTGGACACCTGCAGCGCCGCGAGCACCGCCTGGACGTGGCCGCGCACGGTGTTCTCCGACAGGTTGAGCCGGCGCCCGATCACCTTGTTCGACAGGCCCTGGCACAGAAGGTCGAGCACCTCGAACTGGCGCGGCGTGAGCAGTTGCCGATCGGTATCGTCGCCCGCGGCGGCGCTCGCGTGCGACGGCGCATCGACCTCCTGGCCGCGCCGCAGCTGCCCGATGACGGCGAGGATGTTGTCGGCCGTCTCCGCCTTCGAGACGAAGGCCGCGGCGCCGCGGTCGAGCGCCAGTCGCACGCTCTGCGGCGCCGCGTCGGACGACAGGATGACCACCGGCGCGTCCGGCCACTTGCGCCTGACGAGCGCGATGCCCTCCAGGCCGTTCAAGCCGTGGAGCTGGATGTCGAGCAGCACCAGCGCCGGGTCGGCCATCTCGGTCTTCATGGCCTCTTCGAGCGAACCGGCCTCGGCCACTTCCAGGTCGGGGATGCCGGACGCGAGCACCATTCGCAGTCCGCAGCGGAACATGGCATGGTCATCGATGAGAAGGAGTCGGGCCGGCAGCATGACCCGCGCATTCTCAGCGATGTCCGCCCGGTCCGAATGGACTATTTACCCCCGAAGCGGGCTGCGTGATCATCGCCGAGCCATGAAGCCCGTGATCGAAATCCGCCGCCTTGAATCGGGCGCCTACGCCTACCGCGTCACCCTGCGGGAGACGGGCGGCCGCTTCGCGTCGGTCGAGCAGTGCCTGGTCGACGCGGCCGCCACGCTGGCGCAAGACTGCGCCGCCGTCGAGCTGAATTTCGAAGGCCTGTTCCTCGGCGCCTGCGCCGTCGAGGCGCTGCGGCGCACGCCCCGGGCGGTGGCCCAGCGCATCGAGCAGCACTTCCAGCCGGCCTGACCCTCACTCCTCCTCCTTGAGCGCGAGGCGCATCGCCTCGATGAACGCGCGGCTCGCGCCGGTCAGCGAGCGCCCGCGCTTGGTCACGATCAGGATGTCGCGCGACACGCGCGGCCCGCTGATCGGCTTGATCACGAGCGCCGGATTGCGCGCCGCCTTCGCGAAGGCCGAGGGCATGATCGACGCGCCCATGCCACTCTCGGTCATCCAGATCGCGGTCGACAGGAACGACACCTCGTTGACCACATTGAGTTGCACGCCGGCATCCTGCGCCGTGCGGTCGATCAGGGAATGGATGCCGTAGCCCGGCCGCATCGCGATCAGCGGATGGCCGCCCAGGTCGGACCAGCGCACGGTCTTCCTGCCGGCCAGCGGATGGCCCGGCATGCACACCACGCTCACGTGGTCGCGCAGCAGCGTCTCGGTCTCGACCTCGGCGCCGGGCCGCTCGGGCGTCCCGATGCCGAAGTCCACGTGCTCGCCGATGATGCGCGAGACGAACTGCTCGGGCGCGCAGTCATCCACCACCACGCGCACCTGCGGATGCGCCTGGCCGAAGCGCCGGATCGCCGGCGGCATCAGGAACGACGCGACAGTGGGCGTGATGGCCAGGCAGACGCGGCCGCGCTGCAGCGTGGAAAGCTCGCGAAAGCCCGCGCTGAGCGAATCGACGTCGCGCAGGATGCGCTCGGCCGTCGCCAGCATCTCCTCGGCCGCCGCGGTGGGCTGCAGCGAGCGCGTGGTGCGGTCGAACAGCCGAGTACCGAGGCCGTCCTCGAGCTGGCGGATGAGCATGCTCACGGCCGATTGGGTCACGAAGAGCTTCTCGGCGGCCGCGCTGAGCTTGCGCAACTGGTGGACGCAGACGAAGGCGCGCAGTTGGCGAATCGTGGGACTGAAGTTCTGATTCATCAGAATTCATCATATTTCATTCGGAAATTTTTGATTTACGAATGAATCTGGCTGTCGTCCAATGCGCGCTGGAGACAACAAAGAGGCATCCCATGAATCATTTCGCACGCGCGTTCGCGCTCTTCGCCGCCGCCGGCGCCCTGCTGGCCGGCCCCGCGCACGGCCAGGCGGCCGCCGGCCCCGGCAGCAGCGACTTTCCCGCCAAGCCGGTCCGCATGGTCGTCACCTTCCCGCCGGGCGGCAGTGCCGATGCGGTGGTCCGCATGCTGGTGCCGAAACTCAACGACAGGCTGGGGCAGCCGGTGGTGGTCGACAACCGGCCCGGCGCCGGCGGCAACGTGGGCCTCACGGTCGTGGCGAAGGCCCCGGGCGACGGCTACACGCTGGGCGTGGGCGCGGCCGGGGCCCTGTCGGCCAATTCGAGCCTGTACCCCAGCATGCCCTTCGATCCGCTGAAGGACTTCAAGCCCGTGGGCATGCTCGCCGCGATCCCCTTCGTGATCGTGGGCCATCCCTCCGTGCCCGCGAAGACGCTGAAGGAACTCATCGCGCTGGCCAAGGCCAAGCCGGGCACGCTTTCAATCGGCCACGGCGGCAACGGCACGGCCATGCACCTGTCGACGGCGCTGTTCAGCCAGATGGCGGACGTGAAGCTGGTCGAGGTGCCCTACCGCGGGTCGGCCCCCGCGGCGCTCGACGCGATCGCGGGCCAGATCCCGCTGGCCGTGGTCGACCTGCCGGCATCGCTGCAGCAGATCAAGGCGGGCAAGCTCATCGCCTACGCGGTCACCAGTCCCGAGCGGCTGCCGATGCTGCCGGACGTGCCCACCGTCGCCGAAGCGGCGCTGCCGGGCTACGACTCCACCGGCTGGTTCGGCGTGGTGGCGCCGGCCGACACCCCCGCGCCGATCGTCGCGCGCCTCAACGCCGAGATCGTCGCCGCGCTCAAGGACGAGCAGGTGCAGGCGGCCATGCGCAACCTCGGCGTCGAACCCGCGCCGGGCACGCCCAAGGCCTTCGACAGCTACATCCGCGCGGAGACGAAGAAGTGGGCGAAGGTCATCAAGACCGCCAATATCAAGCTGGACTGACGACATGACAACCCAAGACATCCACGCCGACGTGCTGATCGTCGGCGCCGGCCCCGTGGGCCTGACCCTGGCCATGGACCTGGCGGCGCGCGGCGCGAAGGTCGCCATCGCCGAGATCCGCCGCTTCGCCGAGCCGCCCAACGTGAAGTGCAACCACGTGTCGGCACGCACGATGGAGCAGTTCCGCCGCCTCGGCGTGGCGCAGAAGCTGCGCGATGCCGGCCTGCCCGCCGACTATCCCAACGACGTGGTGTTCCGCACCCGCGTGACCGGCACCGAACTCACGCGCATCCCGATCCCCTGCCGCCAGGACCGCTACACCGAGACCGAGGGCCCCGATGCCTGGTGGCCCACGGCGGAGCCGCCGCACCGCATCAACCAGATCTACCTCGAGCCGATCCTGCTGCGGCACGCGGCCTCGCTGCCGAACGTGACGCTGCTCAACCGCACGCAGGTGACGGACTTCGCGCAGGACGACGAGGGCGTGACGGCCACCGCGCTCGACCTCGACGACGGCAGCGCACGCACCATCCGCTGCCGCTTCATGGTCGGCTGCGACGGCGGCAGCTCGAACGTGCGCAAGAAGATCGGCGCGAAGCTCGAAGGCACGCCCGTCATCCAGCGCGTGCAGTCGACCTTCATCCGCGCGCCGCAGCTGCGCGCGATGATTCCCGGCAAGCCCGCGTGGTCGTACTACGCGGTCAACCCGCAGCGCTGCGGCACGGTGTTCGCCATCGACGGCCAGGAGACCTGGCTGGTGCACAACCACCTGAACGCCGACGAGCCGGAGTTCGATTCGGTGGACCGCGACGGGTCGATCCGCCAGATCCTCGGCGTCGGCCCCGACTTCCACTACGAGGTGATCAGCAAGGAGGACTGGGTCGGCCGCCGGCTCGTCGCCGACCGCTTCCGCGACCGCCGCGTGTTCATCGCGGGCGACGCCGCGCACCTGTGGGTGCCCTACGCCGGCTACGGCATGAACGCGGGCATCGCCGACGCGCTGAACCTGTCGTGGCTGCTCGGCGCCTGCGTGCAAGGCTGGGCCGACGAGCGCATCCTCGACGCCTACGAGGCCGAGCGGCAGCCGATCACCGAGCAGGTGTCGCACTTCGCGATGGACCATGCGCAGAAAATGATCCGCGCGCGCCGCGCGGTGCCCGCCGGCATCGAGGCGCCGGGCCCCGAAGGCGACGCGCTGCGCGCCGAGGTCGGCCGCGAGGCCTACGACCTCAACGTGCAGCAGTTCTGCTGCGCCGGACTCAATTTCGGCTACTTCTACACCGGCTCGCCGATCATCGAGACCGATGGCGAAGAGCCGCCCGCGTATTCGATGGGCGCCTTCACGCCCTCGACGGTGCCGGGCTGCCGCGCGCCCCATTTCTGGCTGGCCGACGCTCGCTCGCTGTACGACGCCTTCGGCCCAGGCTACACGCTGCTGCGCTTCGACCGCGCGGCCGATGTCTCGGCGCTCGTGCAGGCCGCGGGCGCGTGCGGCATGCCGCTGACCGTGCTCGACGTCGACGCGGCGGACATTCCGCCCGCGTACCGGCACCGGCTCGTGCTCTGCCGTGCCGACCAGCATGTCGCCTGGCGCGGCGACCGCATTCCCGCCGACGCGGCCGCCCTGGTGGCCCGGCTTCGGGGCCAGGCGGTGCGGGAGTTGGCCGCGGCCTGACCGGCACCGGCGTGGCGCGCGTCATACTCGCGCCATGTCCGCCGCTTTTCCCCCGCGCCGCGCCACGGCGCGCTTCATGTTCTCCCACCCGGCGCACCTCATCGCCCTGGGCTTCGGCTCGGGCCTGTCGCCGAAGGCGCCCGGCACGGTCGGCACGCTGTGGGCCTGGGCCGCCTTCCTGGTCATGCACCTGTGGCTGTCCAGCGCGGCGATCGGCTGGGTGATCCTGGTCTCGCTGCCCATCGGCTGGTGGGCCTGCACCGTCACGGCGCGCCACATGAACGTGGCCGACCCCGGCGCCGTCGTGTGGGACGAGGTGGTCGCCTTCTGGATCGTGCTGTGGCTGGTCATGCCGGCCGGGCTGCTCGCGCAGACCTTCGCCTTCGCGCTCTTTCGCTTCTTCGACGCGGTCAAGCCGGGGCCGGTCGGCTGGGCGGACCGCCTGTTCAAGCCCGAAAGCGGCACATCGCCGCGCTGGATCCGGGCCGGCTTCGGCATCCTCTTCGACGACCTGGTGGCGGCCTTCTGCAGCCTGCTCGTGGTCGCCGCCCTTCGCGCATGGTGACCCCGATGACGACGACCTCCCTGACCGATCTCGACACGCCCCGCCTCGTGCAGGCGCTGGCGGCGCGCCTGCTGGCCCGGCACTGGATGATGTCCACCGCCGAGAGCTGCACCGGCGGCCTCATCGCCGGCGCGTGCACCGATCTCTCGGGCTCCAGCGACTGGTTCGAGCGCGGCTTCGTGACCTACTCGAACGCGGCCAAGGCCGACCTGCTCGGCGTCGACCCCGCGCTGATCGCGGCGCACGGCGCGGTCAGCGAACCGGTGGCGCGTGCGATGGCCGAAGGCGCGGTCGCGCGCTCGCCGGCGCAGGTCGCGGTGGCGGTCACCGGCATCGCCGGGCCGACGGGCGGCACGCCCGACAAGCCGGTGGGCACCGTGTGGTTCGGCTGGTCGGTGAACGGGCAGGTGCGCACCGAGCGCCGCCGCTTCGAAGGCGACCGGGCTGCCGTGCGCGCCGCCACCGTGCACCACGCCCTGCAGACCCTGGCCGAGATGACGGCATGAGCCCATGGAGGTGATGCCATGACCGCCGAAGCCACGATCCACCGGCTCTATGGCGCCTTCGCGCAACTCGACGCGGACACGATGGCGAGCTGCTACGCCGCCGGCGCGACCTTCGACGACGAGGCCTTCTCGCTGCGCGGCACGCGCGAAATCGGCGGCATGTGGAAGATGCTTTGCGGCGGCACGCGCGCCAAGGGCGCCGCGGTGTGGAAGCTGAGCTGGCGCGACGTGCGCGCCGACGCCGCGAGCGGCAGCGCGCACTGGGATGCGCACTACCTCTTCAGCGCCACGGGCCGCGTCGTGGACAACGCGATCGACTCGCGCTTCACCTTCACGCCCGAAGGGCTGATCGCCACCCAGCACGACCGCTTCGACTTCTGGCGCTGGTCGCGCCAGGCGCTCGGCACCCCGGGCCTGCTGCTGGGCTGGTCGCCGATGCTGCGCAACAAGGTGCGCGCGACCGCGGCGGCCAACCTCGCCGCCTTTCTCGCCCGCCAACCCTGAACCTCGAGGAGCCACGCATGGCCGACATCACCATCACCGACAACCCCGAACTGCACCGCTACGAAGCCACCATCGGCGGCGACCTCGCGGGCTACTGCGAATACAACCTGCTGCGCGACGCGATCATGTTCACGCACACCGAAGTGCTTCCCGCGCACGAGGGCCAGGGCGTCGGCTCGGCCCTCGCCCGGCACGTGCTCGACACGGCACGCGCGCAGGGCCGGCAGGTGATCCCGGTGTGCCAGTTCATCGCGGGATGGATCCGGAAGCACCCCGAGTACGTGGACATCGTGCAACCCGCCTCGCGCCGCGCCTTCAACATCTGAGCGAGGAGACCCACGTGGCCGACAAGATCCTGGTCTTCTACGGTTCGTATCGCAGCGATCGCATGGGCGTGCGGCTGGCCGACTATCTCGTGGCCCGGCTGCGCTCGCGCGGCGCGGACGTCGAGTTCATCGACGCCAAGGAAGTCGGGCTGCCCATGCTCGACCGCATGTACAAGGAATACCCCAAGGGCAGCGCGCCCGAAGCCATGGAAGCGCTGGCAGGGAAGATCCGCGCCGCCGATGCCTTCGTCTTCGTGACCGGCGAGTACAACTGGGGCCCCCAGCCCGGGCTCAAGAACCTGACGGATCACTTCCTCGAAGAATGGTTCTGGCGTCCGGCAGCGATCGCGAGCTACTCCGCGGGTCGCTTCTCGGGCGTGCGCTCGGGCACCGTGTGGCATTCGATCCTCTCGGAAATGGGCATGGTGGTGGTCTCGAGCACGCTCGCGGTCGGCCCGATCTCGCAGACCCTCGATGCCGACGGCCAGCCCACCGGCCCGGCGGGCCAGTCGCTCGATCGCGCCTTCGGGCGCTTCGCCGACGATCTCGCGTGGTGGACCGAGGCGGCGCGCGCACAGCGCTCGCGCCAGCCGCCGCCCTTCTGAAATGGCGAAGGAGATGCCATGCGGATTCACGGCGCCTGCCACTGCGGCAACCTGAGCTACGTGCTCACCTGGGAGCCGGATCCCGCCGACATCCCGGCGCGGGCCTGCGGCTGCTCCTTCTGCGTCAAGCACGGCGGCGTCTGGACCTCCCACCCGGCCGGGACGCTCGAGGTGACGGTGCGGGACCGCGCGCTCGACCCCGGCTATTTCTTCGGGACCGGCACCGGCCGCTTCCACGTCTGCGCCCGCTGCGGCGTGGTGCCGCTCGTGAGCTGCTCGCTCGACGGGCGCACCTACGCGGTGGTGAACGTCAACACCTTCGACGGCGTGGACCGTGCGCTGCTGCGTCCGCAGCCCGCGTCCTTCGAGGGCGAGGACACCGCCTCGCGGCTCGCGCGCCGCAAACGCAACTGGATCGGCGACGTCCGCTTCGCGGACTGAGGCTTCAGCCGCCCGCCTTCGGCCCGGGCAGCCACGCGAACGCGGCCACGGACCCCACCAGCACCGCGGCGATCGTCGCCAGCACGGCCCGGAACGGATCGGCGCCGTGCGCCTGCGCCACCGAGGCGACGACGCCGGTGACCCACTGCATCAGCGCCACGCCGAGGAACATCGCCATCGTGAAGACCGCCATCGCACGGCCGGTGATGGCGCTCGGATAGGCGGCGCGCACGTCGGCGTACTGCCAGACGATGAAGCCCGACACGAAGCCGATCAGCACCACGCAGGCGACGTCGAGCCACGCGCTCGTCAGGATGGCCATGGCCGCGAACAGACCCGCATAGGCGATCGCGCAGGCCACGATGCGCCTGCGGCGCCCGGGGCCTTCGCGGTCCATGCGGCCGAAGAACGGCGCGCCGAACAGCGAGATGATCGAGACGACCAGCGCGACGTTGCCGCTCTGCACCAGCGTGAAGCCGTGCCGCTCGACGAGCAGCGGCCCCAGCCACAGGCCGCGCAGCGAGATGAACGCGGCATAGGTCACCGCGCCGAGCACCACGATGCCGAGCGTGTGCGGGATCACGAAGAGCGCGCCGAACTGGCGCAGCGCCGCACCGACCGATTCGCGCGGCCCCGTGCGCTCGACCGCGGGCTCGCGCACCCACCATGCCACCGCGCACCACGCGAGCACCGACGCGGCCGCCAGCACCGCGAAGCCCATGCGCCACGAGTGCGCCTGCACCAGCCATGCGAGCGGCGTGCCGGTCATCAGCATCCCCACGCCGCCGATGGCGAGCACCTGCCCCGAGACCGAGGCGAAGCGCGCGACCGGGAAATGCCGCGCGATGAACACCGTGCACACCAGGAAGGCCGGCGCGCAGCCGACGCCGATCAGCACCTGGCCGGCCAGGAGCGTGCCGTAGCCGGGCGCGAACGCGGAGAGCACCGCGCCGGCCACCGCGAGCGGAAACGCGGTCAACAAGGTCCGCCGCACGCCATACAGGTCGATGCCGATGCCCATGAAGAGCTGCATCGCGCCGAAGGCGAAGTGAAACGAGCCCGAAAAGACGCCCAGCGCCTGCGCCGACAGCCCGAACTCCTTCTGGAGCGGCCCGGCCATGATCGCGCCCACCGTGCGGAAGGCCTGGCTCAGCGCGAACGAGGTGCACAGCGCGAGCACCATCGCCCACGCGGCGCGCGCCGGCAGGGCGGAGGCGGGGGGCCTCAGGCTGGCGCTCGCCTCAGGCACCGTGGCACTTCTTGTACTTCTTGCCGCTGCCGCAGGGGCACGGGTCGTTGCGGCCGGGCGTCGCTTCCTTGCGGATGGTCTCCACGCGTGGACCCATGCTGCGCCACAGCTGGCGCAGGTCGTACACCGCCCAGATGGCGGCGCCGAAATCGTCCACGCGCTCCTGGCTCACGCTCGGCGGGCCGTCCTCGGCGTACATGGAGAGCGCGGGCTTGCCCTGGTCGTCCTCGGTGAGCGTGACGATGGTGTCCAGCGCATCGTCGAGCATCTGCGCGGCATCCTTGTCGCGCGGCGCGGCCCATTCATCGGGCCAGTTCTCCACCGCATACATGAAGCCGAGCGCCCAGACCTGCGCGAAGGACGGGATCGCCTCGCCGTCCATCTCGCCGCGCTCGGCCTCGGGCAGCGCCGCGATGGCGCCGCGCGTGTCGAGCACTTCGGGCTGGAAGGTGCGCTCGTCCTCCAGCGATTCGACGTTGGCGTCGAGCGCGGTTTCGATCTCCTGCCAGCGGCGCTTCCAGCGCCAGACGAACTCCATGTGCTGCGCGGGCACGAAACCGTCGCCGAGCAGCACCGGCCAGTACTCGGCCGGCTCGATCGGGCGGCGCGTGCAGACCAGCGCGGCCAGGAACCCCTCGCAGAACTCCCACTGCGGGATCTCCTCGTCATGTTCGCGCATCGCGTCGAGGGCGAGGTCCTGGGCGTCGAAATCGTCGGGGCCGAGGGGCGCCTCCTGGGGCGGGGTTGGGGGGGTGTCGGGAAGGGTTGTCATATCGGTGCGCGGGCAGCCCTCTATGATGCAACAGGTTCCGGAGACCCGATATTTCTACCCCGTCGATTCCGCCGCTCGCAGCGGCCTGTCCCCTTTTTTCGCTTCGTGAAAAGGCGGCGCCCTATCCGCGCCTGCCGCTGACCCTTTTCGTATGAGCGTCGTGAGACGGGGCGGGACCTCCTCCCGCATTCAGATGCGAAAAAGCGCGGCGTCCGCGCCGGCGCCCCTCGAGGCGCTCGATCCGCCGCAACCGGAGGACTACGCCGAGTTCCTGCGCGTCATGCTGCCGCAGCAGACCAAGGCGGTCTCGAGCCACCGCTTCGGCAGCCAGCGCGTGTGGCTCAAGAAAGCCGGGCCGCGCCACGGCAAGCTGCGCTACCAGGCGCTGGCGGCGATCTCCGGCGTGCTGCGGCTCGACGTGCTGGCGCCGGTGCCCAACCCGGGTGGCGAGGCGGCGATCGAGATCGAGGCGCGCCGCCTGCGCCAGCTCGGCGATGCAGGCCTGCGCGTGCCGGCGGTGCTGGCGCGGCAGTCGGACGGCATGCTGATTTCCGACCTCGGCGAAAGCGGCCGTCCGGCCGTGGTGCTGCAGGAGCGGCTCGACCAGGCGGCCGCGGCCGGCCCGGCCGCGCTGCTCGGCGTCTGGCGCGAGGGCCTGGGCGCGATCGCGCTGGTCCATGCGCGCGATGCCTACCTGAGCCAGGCCTTCGACCGCAATCTGGTGCACTGCCCCGACGGCACCATCGGCTACATCGACTTCGAGGACGACCCGGGCGAGACGCTGCCGCTGGCCGAATGCCAGGCGCGCGACTGGCTGAGCTACCTGCACTCGACCGCGATGCTGGTCGACGCCGCCTCGCCGCACGCCGCCGCGCAGCACTGGCACGCGGTGCTCGGCGACGCGAGCGACGAGGTGCGCGAGCGCCTGGCCGTCGCCGCGCGCCGCATGCGCTGGCTGCGGCACCTGCCGTCGGGCCGGCGCTGGGGCCGCGACACGCAGCGGGTGCGCGCGGTGGCGAGCCTGCTGGCGCGCTGGTACGGCCGCTGAGCCGACTCTAGATCGAAGACACCGCGACCCCCAGGGCCGCCAGCCGCTTTTGCATCGCCAGCACCGCGCGGTCCTTGCTCACCAGGCGCGCCCGGTGCGCGACCGCGAGGTCGATGAAGATCTGGTCGTCCGGATCGCTGCACGCGCAGGGCGCGCGCGCGGGCAGGCCCTCGACCTGGTGGGCACGCGCATCGAAGTCCGCGAGCACGTCGGCGGCCCGCCGGCCGAGCGCGGCCAGGCGCGAGACGATCAGCGGATAGCCGAGCACGCGCGCGAACTCATCGCGCATCGCGGCCGTGGCGAGCCAGCGCAGTTCGCCCGCCGCCAGCGCGGCGGCCAGCGGCGCGCGCGCCGGGTCGTCGAACACCAGGAGGTCGAGAACGATGTTGGTGTCCAGGACGACGGTCATGCGCGCGGCGCCCTTCGCGCTCAGCCGCGGCTCGGAATGTTGAGCCCGGCGATCACCGCGGGTCGCGCGACGAACGCCTCCAGCACGCGGGCCACCTGCGGGAAATCGGCGAATCCGACGAGGTCACCCGCGCCGTAGAAGCCGACCAGGTTGCGCACCCACGGGAAGATCGCGATGTCGGCGATCGTGTAGTCGTCGCCCATGATCCAGGCGCGGCCTTCGAGGTGCTGGTTCAGCACGCGCAGCAGGCGCTTGGACTCGTCCACGTAGCGGTCGCGCGGGCGCTTGTCGTCGAAGCTCTTGCCGGCGAATTTATGGAAGAAGCCGACCTGCCCGAACATCGGGCCAATGCCGCCCATCTGGAACATCAGCCACTGCAGCGTCTGGTAGCGCGCGGCCGGGTCCTTGGGGACGAGCTGGCCGGTCTTGTCGGCCAGGTACACCAGGATCGCGCCGGACTCGAACAGCGCCAGCGGCTTTCCGCCCGGGCCGTTCGGGTCGATGATGGCCGGGATCTTGTTGTTGGGATTCAGCGAGAGGAACTCCGGCGACATCTGGTCGTGGGTCTCGAAGCTGACCAGGTGCGGCTCGTAGGGCAGCCCGGTTTCCTCGAGCGCGATCGACACCTTGACGCCGTTGGGCGTGGGCAGCGAGTACAGCTGGAGGCGATCGGGATGCGCGGCGGGCCACTTCTTGGTGATGGGGAACGCGGAAAGATCAGTCATGTCTGTCGTGGGATGCGGGTTCGGGCCGAAATCGGCATTCTGGCCCAGGTATTTCCGGGGCGTGCGACGGCGGGGAATCGCTTACGCTCCCGAGCCTTCGATGGAGGTTCCTGGATGTCACGTTGTCTTTTCAGCTCCACCCTCGCGGGCAGCCTGCCCAAGCCGGCCTGGCTCGCCGAAACGGGCAAGCTCTGGCCGCGGTGGAAGGCCGAGGGCGCCGAGCTCGCGCAGGCCAAGGCCGACGCGACGCTGCTGTGGATCAAGGCGCAGGAAGACGCCGGGCTCGACGTGATCGGCGACGGCGAGCAGTCGCGCCAGCACTTCGTGCACGGTTTCCTGGAGCAGGTCGAGGGCATCGACTTCGAGCACAAGGTGAAGATGGGCATCCGCGACAACCGCTACGACGCGATGGTTCCGCAGGTGGTCTCGGCACTGCGCCTGCCCGGCCGCGTGCATGCCGCGGAGGCCCGGCTGCTGCGCGCCCACACCAGGCGGCGGATCAAGTTCACGCTGCCGGGCCCGATGACCATCGTCGACACCGTGGCCGACCGCTTCTACGGCGACCGCGCGGCGCTGGCGATGGCCTTCGCGGAGCTGCTGAACCAGGAGGCGCTCGCGCTTCAGGCCGACGGCGTGGACATCATCCAGTTCGACGAGCCGGCCTTCAACGTCTACATGAAGGACGCCGCCGACTGGGGCGTGAAGGCGCTGGAGCGCGCCGCGCAGGGCCTCACCTGCACCACCGCGGTCCACATCTGTTATGGCTACGGCATCCAGGCCAACGTCGACTGGAAGGCCACGCTCGGCGAGGAATGGCGCCAGTACGAACAGGTGTTCCCGGCACTCGCCAGGAGCCGCATCGACCAGGTGAGCCTGGAGTGCTTCCACTCGCACGTGCCGCCGGACCTGATGCGCCTGCTGGACGGCAAGGACGTGATGGTCGGCGTGATCGACGTGGCCAGCGACGCCGTCGAGACCCCCGAGCAGGTCGCCGACACCATCGGCATGGCGCTGCAGCACGTGCCGCGCGAACGGCTGCTGCCCTGCACCAACTGCGGCATGGCGCCGATGGACCGCGAGGTGGCGCTCAGGAAGCTGCAAGCGCTGGCCGACGGCGCCGCGCTCGCCCGCAAGCGCTACGGCTGAGCCTTCTCGCGGGCCGAGCCGGCCACCATGTCGAAGCGGAACAGCCGGCACTCGATCGGCCCGTTCCACATCGGCACGCGGCGCGACTCCTTGAGCCGCATGCGCCTGGGCAGTTGCATGTCGGGCGTGAGCACCCAGGCGGTCCAGCCGGCGAAGTGCTTCTTCCAGTGGCTCGCGAGCTGCACGAAGAACTCGCCGCCTTCCTCGGTCTGCGCCTCCTCGCGGCCACGAGCCGGTGCGCCCGAGCGCCCGCCGCGCGCCACGCCGCCGACCTCGATGCGCTCGCCGTAGGGCGGATTGAGCACGATCACCCCCGACTCGGCCGGCGGCATGCGCTGCAGCGCGTCGCCGCCGCGGAACTGCACCGCGCGCGCGACGCCGGCGCGCTCGGCATTGCGCTCGGCGAAATCGACCATCCGGTGCGAGACATCGGAGCCGAAGACCCTGGGCGCCGCGTCGCCGCCAGCGGCCTGCGCCGCCGCCTCGGCCTTGAGCGTCGCCCACACATGGGCCTGGAAGGGCAGCAGCTTCTCGAAGCCGAAGCGCCGCAGCGACCCCGCGGCGATGCCACTGGCGATCTGCGCCGCCTCGATGGCGATGGTGCCGCTGCCGCAGCAGGGGTCGTAGAGCGCCTGGGGCGCCACCGCGCCGGTCTCCGGATTCCACCAGCCGCTGGCGGCCAGCATCGCGGCGGCCAGCGTTTCCTTGAGCGGCGCGTCGCCCTTGTCCTGCCGCCAGCCGCGCTTGAAGAGCGGCTCGCCGGAGGTGTCGATGTAGAGCGTGCAGGTGTCGGTCGTCAGGTGCGCGAACACGCGCACGTCGGGCCACTGCGTCTCGATGCTGGGGCGCACGCCGTTCGCCTTGGCGCGGAAGCGGTCGGCGATCGCGTCCTTGATGCGCAGCGTGGCGAAATTCAGGCTCTGCAGCGGGCTGTGCTGGGCGGTGGTCTCGATCTTGAAGGTCTGCTTCGGGGTGAACCAGATCTCCCAGGCGACGCCGCTGGCGATGGCGTAGAGGTCGTTCTCGCTGCGGTAGGGCGCATGCGCGAGTTCGATCAGCACGCGCTGCGCGAGCCGACTGTGCAGGTTGAGCTTGAGCGCGTCGCGCCAGCCGGCCCGCACGCGCACGCCGCCGCGGGCCGTGAGCAGGTCCTGGCCGACGCGCCCGGTCAGCGCATGCACTTCCTGCGCGAGGAAGTCCTCGACGCCGGCCGCACAGGGAAGAAAGAGCGAGAGTTCATTCACCCCCCCATTGTCGCCGTCATCCCGCGGAACTCACCCGGAGGCCGTCACCCCACGGCCCGGACGCCCGCGCGACCTCGGAGGCTCAGAGCGCCTTGCGCAGATTGGCGGGCGCGATGCGCAGCGCTTCGCGGTACTTGGCGACGGTGCGGCGCGCGCACTCGATGCCCTGCTCCTTGAGCATCTCGGAGATCTGGCTGTCCGAGAGCGGCTTCTTCTGGTCCTCGGCGGTCACGAACTGCTTGATGAGCGCGCGCACCGCGGTGCTCGACGCGTTGCCGCCGGTCTCGGTGCCGAGCGCGGAGCCGAAGAAGTACTTGAGCTCGACCGTGCCGAAGGGCGTGGCCATGTACTTGGCGGTGGTCACGCGGCTGATGGTCGATTCGTGCAGGCCGAGTTCGTCGGCGATCTCGCGCAGCACCAGCGGGCGCATCGCGAGCTCGCCGTGCACGAAGAAGTTCTTCTGCCGCTCGACGATCGCGTTGGACACCCGCAGGATGGTGTCAAAGCGCTGCTGGATGTTCTTGATGAACCAGCGCGCCTCCTGCAGCCGCTGCGACAGCGCCTGGCTGCCCTCGCCCTTGTGCTGCTTGAGCGCGCCGGCATAGATGTCGTGCACGCGCAGCCGCGGCATGACCTCGGGGTTGAGCATGACGCGGAACTTGACGCCGCCGCCGTTGCCCACGCGCGTGACGATCACGTCCGGCACGACCACGTTGCGCTCGACGTCGACGAAGCGCCGGCCCGGCTTGGGTTCGAGCCTGGCAATGAGTTGCAGCGCGGCACGGACTTCGTCCTCGTTGCTGCGCGTCAGGGTGGCGAGGCGCTTGAAGTCGCGCTTGGCGAGCAGCTCCATCGGCTGCTTGCAGACCGCCAGCGCGGTCTTGCGCACCTGCTCTTCTTGCTCGGTCTCGTCCTCGTGCGCGAGCGCGCGAAGCTGGATCGTGAGGCACTCGCCGAGGTTGCGCGCGCCCACGCCCACGGGCTCCAGGCTCTGCAGCAGCCCGAGCGCCACCTGGAAGTGGTGCACGAGGTCGTCGAACTGGTCGTTGTCGTCGCCGGCCAGGCCCGAGGCCAGCGCGGGCAGCGAGTCTTCGAGGTAGCCGTCGTCGTTGAGCGATTCGATCAGGAAGCGCAGCGCCGCCCGGTCGGTCTCGGAAAGGCGCAGCGCCAGCGCCTGCCGGTGCAGGTAGGACTGCAGCGACTCCTGGCTGCGCGCGAGCTCGGTCGCGTCGGCGCGCTCGTCGTCCAGGTTGTTGGCGCGCGCGGGCGCGTCGCCGCCCCATTCGCTGTCGTCGGGCGCGAGGTCGACGGTGCCGTCGCCTTCCCAGTCGGGCTCGCCGTCGGCGCCTTCCGCCGGCACATCGGAGTCGCCGCCGGACTCGGTGGCCGTGGCGTCGGACCCGGACGCTGCCGGCGCGGCGCCGAAGTCGGCGTCGCCGCTCTCCGCGAGCCGGTCGTCGTCGCGCACGGGCGCGTCGGCGGTCTCGAGGCCGAATTCCTCGCGCGGCGCCTCTTCGACGTTGCGCTCCAGAAAGGGGTTCTCGTCGAGCATCTGCTCGACTTCCTGCGCGAGTTCGAGCGTGGAGAGCTGCAGCAGCCTGATCGACTGCTGCAGCTGGGGAGTCAGCGCGAGATGCTGCGAGACGCGCAGCGAGAGACCCTGCTTCATGACGACCCCGGCGCCCCTTACATCCGGAAGTGCTCGCCGAGATAGACGCGCCGCACCTCGGCGTTGTCGACGATCTCGGACGGCGTGCCCTGCGCCAGCACGCGGCCGTCGCTGATGATGAAGGCGTGGTCGCAGATGCCGAGCGTCTCGCGCACGTTGTGATCGGTGATCAGCACGCCGATGCCGCGCTCCTTGAGGAAGCTGATGATCCGCTGGATCTCGATCACGGCGATCGGATCGATGCCCGCGAAGGGCTCGTCGAGCAGGATGAAGCGCGGCTGCGTCGCCAGCGCCCGGGCGATCTCGACGCGGCGGCGCTCGCCGCCGGACAGCGCCAGGGCCGGGGAATCGCGCAGGTGGTCGACGCGCAGGTCGGCCAGCAGCTCGGCCAGGCGCTCGTCGATGCGCTCTTTCGACAGCGGCACCAGGCGGCCGTCGGCATCGGGTTCGCGCTGCAGCTCGAGCACGGCGCGGACGTTCTCTTCCACCGAGAGCTTGCGGAAGATCGAGGCCTCCTGCGGGAGGTAGCTCAGGCCCATGCGGGAACGGCGGTGGATCGGCATGTGCGCGATCGGCTCGCCGTCGATGGTGATCTCGCCGGCATCGGCCCGCACCAGCCCGACGATCATGTAGAAGGAGGTGGTCTTGCCCGCGCCGTTGGGGCCGAGCAGTCCGACGACTTCGCCCTTCTGGACGGCCAGGGACACGTCCTTGACGACCTTGCGGCTGCCATAGGACTTCTCCAGGCCGCGCGCCTCCAGGCGGCTGCCGTCGCGATCCGTGCCGTTGCTCAAGCCTGCGGTTTCGATCACTTCTTTGCTTCTCCGCCCAGCGTGGTCGTGGCGCGCAAGCCCTTGCCGGACGGCGCGGGCTCGGCCGCGGCAGCCGCCGGCTTGCCGCCCGCCGCGGGGGCCGCGGTGGCCTGCTTGGGCGTGAGGATCGCGCGCACCCGGCCCCCCGGCTGGCTCGCCACGCCGGCATTCGGCGGCAGCGAAGAGCCGTTGACGGTGAAGGTGTCGTTGCTCTGGTCGTACACGATCAGCGGGCCGCTGCTCTCGTCGTTGGGGGTGGCACCCACGAGGCGGCGCATGACCGCGCGACGCACGAATTTCACGTTGTCGGCGCGGCTGTCGTACTCGATGGTCTCGGCCTCGCCTTCGATCCACTCGTCGTTGCCGGAGTCGCGCTTCTGCTTGTAGTAGGCCAGCTTGCCGGGCGCGGCGGTCACCACCCCGTACTGGTAGCCCTCGGGGTCCTGGCGCACGTCGATGCGATCGCCCCGGATGACGATCGTGCCCTTGGTCACGACCACGTTGCCGGTGAACACGCTGGTCTGCTTGAGATCGTCGTAGCGCATCGAGTCCGCCTCGATGTTCATCGGCTTGGCCCGGTCGGCCTTTTCGGCCTGGGCGACGGATGCAATGCCCGCCAGCGCCAGGGCCAGCACGGCGGCGCGGCCGAGGTGACGAAGAGTGGGAAGGTGGATAGGCGATTTCATAAAGGCACGAAACTTGCTCCACGATTGTATGCGGCGGGCAAGGCCGGCGCGCCGCCCGATGAAAAAGCCCGCCGAGGCGGGCTTTCGCGAGAAGGGAGCGGGCCGCCCGCCGAGGAAGCCTCAGCCCTTCTTGGCTTCGGCGATCAGGTAGTTCACGACCTGGAGCGCACGGTCGAGCGAGCCGGCGGTGTCGCCGTCCACATACCAGCGGCCAGCCACGGCCAGGGCCGGTACGCCGGCGACGCGGTAGTCGTTGGTGAGCTGGGCGGCGCGCTTGGCCTTGCCGACCACCGCGAAGGACTTGTACAGCTCGGCGAACTTCTTCGCATCGAGGCCCGGCTGCTTCGCGGCCCAGGCGAGGATCGCCTCGTCGCCGAAGATCGGCTGGCGCTGCTTGTGGATGGCCTCGAAGAGCTTGGGCTGGAACTCGTCCACCTTGCCCATCGCCTCGAGCGTGTAGTAGAGGCGCTGCTTGGCCTCGGTGTCGTTGCCCACGAAGGGCACCGGGATGCGCCGGAACACCGCGTGCGGCGGCAGCGTCTTGAGCCAGGCTTCGAGCTGCGGCTCGAAGGCCGCGCAGTGCGGGCAGTTGTACGAGAAGAACTCCACCACCTCGACCTTGCCGGCCGGCGCGTCGACCGGCACCTGCTTGCCCAGCACGATGTAGTCGGTCCCGGCCTTGGGCGGCTGCTGCTGGGCCTGGGACACCAGCGGAAGTAGACCCAGCGAAGCTGCGGCCAGCGAAAAGTCACGACGTTTCATTTCAGAGATTCTCCTTTGCGGCTGACAGAGCCCGAGCCCCGGGGCGAGTTCCCCGGCGCGCGAAGTAAAAAATTCAGCGCTGTACGCGGACCAGCGCGGATTCGAGGCCGCCGCCGTCGAGCCGCTCCTTGAGGTGGTCGGCGTCTTCCTTCTTGTTGAAGGGGCCCGCGCGCACCCGGTACACGGTGCGGCCGGCCTGCTCGCGCTCGGTCACCTTGGCTTCCACGCCCATCAGCGACAGCTTGGCGCGCTGGGCCTCGGCGTCTTCCGAGGTGCGGAAGGCCCCGGCCTGGACGAAATAGATGAAGGGGTCGCTGGCGGCGCTGGCGCCCGAGCCGGCGCTCGGGCTGGCGCCGATGCCCGCGCGCGCACGCGCCAGGTCGCCGAGCGGATCGCTCGAAGGCGTTGCGTTCGCCTCGGCCGGGACGGGCGCGGTGCGCGGACGCGGGGCCGGCCTGGCATCGCTGCTGCCGCTCGCGCCCGGCGCCACCACCACCGGCACGGGCGCGCTCGGCGGATTGAGCGGTCCGACGGTCGCCGGCTGGGAAGAAGAGGACGGCGGCGCGGCCGCGGTGGCGGGCGCAGCCGGCGCGCGCGCGGGCTGGCCGGACTTGCCGGCCAGCGGCGCGTTCGGGTCCCAGTCGCGGTTCTTGCGGGCCTCGGCCTCGTCCTGCTCGGGGCCGCTGCGCTGGGTCTTGGTCATGAACGGGATCGGCACCTTGGTCACGTAGACCGCGATGCCGAGCGCCACGCCCAGACCGAGCACCAGCCCGATGATCAGGCCGATGACGATGTTGCCGCGTTGTCTTTGCTTCATGGGGAGGGTCGAATTCACATCTTGCGCGGCGCGCTCACGCCGAGGACAGCCAGGCCATTGTGCAGCACCTGGGCGGTGGCAGCGACCAGCGCCAGGCGTGCCAGCTTGACCCGTTCCTCGTCGACCAGGATGCGCTCGGCGTCGTAGTAGCTGTGGTAGCTCGCGGCCAGTTCGCGCAGGTAGAAGGTGACGTCGTGCGGCGCGAAATCCTTGGCCGCGCCGGTGAGCATCGCGGGGTATTTCGCGATCTGCAGCAGCAGCGCCTGGGCCGCCGGGCTCTCGAGCGGCGACAGGTCCGCGTCCGCGAGCGCGGCGATGTCGCCGCCCCACGCGGCCAGCACCGAGCAGATGCGCGCATGCGCGTACTGCACGTAGTAGACCGGGTTGTCGTTGTTCTGCGCCAGCGCGAGGTCGATGTCGAAGGTGTATTCGGTGTCGGGCTTGCGGCTGAGCAGGAAGAAGCGCACCGCATCGGTGCTGGTCCATTCGATCAGGTCGCGCAGCGTGACGTAGCTGCCGGCGCGCTTGCTGATCTTGACCTCTTCGCCGCCGCGCATCACGCGCACCATGGTGTGCAGCACGTAGTCGGGGTAGCCGGCCGGGATGCCGACGCCCGCCGCCTGCAGGCCGGCGCGCACGCGCGCGATGGTGCCGTGGTGGTCGGTGCCCTGGATGTTCACGACCTTGTGGAAGCCGCGCTCCCACTTGGCGATGTGGTAGGCCACGTCGGGCACGAAGTAGGTGTAGGTGCCGTCGCCCTTGCGCATGACGCGGTCCTTGTCGTCGCCGTACTCGGTCGACCTGAGCCACAGCGCGCCGTCCTGCTCGTAGGTCTTGCCGGCCTCGACGAGCTTCTTCACGGTCGCCTCGACGCGGCCGCTGGTGTAGAGGCTCGACTCGAGGTAGTAGTTGTCGAAGCGGACCTGGAAGGCCTTCAAGTCGAGATCCTGCTCGTGGCGCAGGTAGGCCACGGCGAACTGGCGGATCGAATCGATGTCGTCCACGTCGCCGCTGGCGGTGAACTCCCGGTCGTCCGAGCGCACGGTCTTCTTCGCCTTGAAGTCTTCCGCGATGTCGGCGATGTATTCGCCGTTGTAGGCCTGCTCGGGCCAGCCGGCGTCGCCCGGCTTGAGGCCCTTGGCGCGCAGCTGCGTGCTGTTGGCCAGGGTCTGGATCTGGACCCCGGCGTCGTTGTAATAGAACTCCCGATAGACGTCGTTGCCCTGCGTGGCCAGCAGGTTGCAGATCGCGTCGCCGAGCGCGGCCTGCCGGCCATGGCCCACGTGCAGCGGACCGGTCGGGTTGGCGGAGACGAACTCGACCAGCACGCGCTCGCCACCCCCCGCCTGCACGCCGAAGCGGTCGCCGGCGGCGAGCACCTCGCGCACCACCTGCTGCTTGGCGGCGGTCTTCAGGCGGATGTTCAGGAAGCCGGGGCCGGCGATCTCGATCGCGTCGACCCACTGCGCGAAGACGGGCGTCGCCATCAGCGCGGCGCTGATCTGTTCCGCGAGCTCGCGCGGCTTGCGCGACAGCGGCTTGGCAAGCTGCATGGCCGCCGTGCAGGCGAAGTCGCCGTGCGCGGCCACCTTGGGGGACTCGAACGCGGCCTTGCTGCCGGCGCCGGGCGAGAGGGATTCGAGCGTGTCCGCGAGTGCCGCGAGCAGCTCCTGTTTGACCAATAGCATCGCGGGATTTTACGAGGGGCCAGATAACGATCTGTGACGATCGTCATCCAATGGTCAACGTGGGCCGTTAGGGTGGGCAGCCCCGGGGGCGGGGAACACCTGTCGCAAACCCATCCTCAAGGATCTACTCCATCATGAAAAAACTCCTTTCCCTGCTGGCTGTGGGCGCTTGCCTGTCCTTCGGCGCCGTCGCCCACGCGCAGACCTGCGACGCCCAGGCGGCGGAGAAGAAGCTCAACGGCGCGGCCAAGACCAGCTTCGTGAAGAAGTGCGAGAAGGACGCCAAGGCCGCCGCGGCGGCGACCTGCGCCACCAAGGCGGTCGACAAGAACGGCAAGGCCCTGGCGGGCGCCGCCAAGAACAGCTTCATGAAGAAGTGCGAGGCCGACGCGAAGGGCTGAGGCCCGGGCCCTCGCAGCGCGGCGGCCGCGGGGCTCGCGCGAAGCCCGCGGATGCTGCGCAGGGCGCGGTCAGCCCCGGGCGCCGAAGCCGCGCGCCAGGAACACCGCGACCAGCGGGATCAGCGCGATGAGGTGCGCCTGGATCATCACCAGCTTGCGCGTCTTGCGCACCTCGGCCTCGGCCGGCAGCGCGCCGCTGGCGCGCAGCGTCTTGCGCCAGCGCAGGTAGGTGAGCGTCGGGAAGATCGACATCACCCCGACGATGATGAAGAGCGTGAGCTTCACGTGCAGCAGCGGATTGGTCCAGTACCAGGCCGTGCCCTTGATGCCCCACCAGGTGCGGGCCACGCCCGTCGCGAGCACCGCGATGGCCGCGATGCCGTACACCATGTCGACCCGGGCCAGGCGTTCGACCACCGCGGCGTTCATCCACTCGATGCGGCAGAGCGCCGCCTCGCT
This sequence comes from Variovorax sp., assembly GCA_017744285.1. GTDB lineage: Bacteria > Pseudomonadota > Gammaproteobacteria > Burkholderiales > Burkholderiaceae_C > Variovorax. The sequence goes on along the minus strand of JAGIBP010000037.1, from coordinate 18,781 downwards.
GGAGATGAACACGACCATGGTCAGGATGGCCAGGAGATGCAGATAGGCAAGGATCGCTTCGAGCGTCATCGGTGGGTTTCCTCGGGAGTCGACGGCCGGGCGATTGTGCCGCCCCAGAACTCCGGCCGCGCATACTGGGCCTTCAGAAAATCGAGCCACAGCCGCACCCGCAGCGGCAGGTGCTTGCGCTGCGGAAAGACGGCGTAGATGCCGTTCGGCGGCGCCGCGAACTCGTCGAGCAGCGGCACCAGCAGGCCGGCGTCGATCTCGGCCTCGATCTCCCAGGTGCTGCGCCAGGCGATGCCGTGGCCGGCCAGGCACCAGTCGTGCAGCACCTGCCCGTCGGAGCAGTCGAGCGGTCCCGAAGGCTTGAGATGGACCACCTCGTGCTCGCCCTGGCCGGTGGGCACGCGAAAAGCCCAGCCGCGCGTTTGCGAGGCGTCGCTCGACAGGCTCAGGCAGGCGAATCGCGCCAGCTCCGACGGATGCCTGGGCGCGCCGTGGCGCCGCACGAACTCCGGCGTGGCGACGCAGCGGCGCCGGTTGTCGGCAAGGCGAACGCTCACGAGCGACGAATCGGGCAGGTCGCCCACGCGCACCGCGCAGTCGTAGTTCTCGCCCGCGACATCGATCACGCGGTCGCTCAGGTTGAGCGAGATCGTGACCTCCGGGTGCAGTTCGTGGAAGCGCGGCACCAGCGGCGCGACGTGCCGGCGTCCGAAGCCCGCCGGCGCGGTGACGCGCAAATGGCCGCTGGCCTTGACGCCGCCGGCGCTGACGCTGGCCTCGGCGTTGGCGAGCTCGGTCAGCAGGCGCTGGCAGTCCTCCAGGAAGGCGCTGCCCTCATGGGTGAGCGTGATGCGGCGCGTGGTGCGCACCAGCAGCTTCACGCCCAGCCGCTCTTCGAGCCCGTCGATGCGCCGCCCGATGATGGCGGGCGCGACGCCTTCCGCCTTGGCCGCCGCGGTGAGGCTGCCGCGCGTGGCGATCGAGACGAAGGATTCGAGTTGCTTGAGTCGGTCCATGGGGCATCAATGATGCCTGCGCGCGCTGCTCGCGCCGGTCTGGCGCAGACCGTCAGCTCCCGCGCGTGACGGCGCGCGACTTCAGGTCGGCGATCTGCGCGTCGCCGTAGCCGACCTCGCGCAGCAAGGCATCGGTGTGCTCGCCGATCAGCGGCGGCTGCTGGTGGATGCCCAGGCGCTCGCCGCCGAGCGTGAACGGCATCAGCGGCACCTTCGACTCGCTGCCATCGTTCATGCGTACCGGCGCGAGCCCGCCGGTCGCGTTGAGGTGCGGATCGTCGAACAACGCCTGCGGCCGGGTGATGGGGGCGAAGGGCAGCTCGTTCTGCTCGAACACCGCGCTCAGCTCCGCCGCGCTGTGGACGGCGAGGCGCGCGCGCAGCATCGGCATCATCCAGTCGCGCGCAAGCACGCGGTCGTTGTTGGTCGAAAGGCGCGGATCGGCGCCCATCTCGTCCAGCCCGAAGGCGCGGCAGAAGATCGCCCACTGCTTGTCGCTGACCACGGCCAGGAAGATCTGCTCGCCATCCTTCACGCTGAAGACGTCGTAGATGCCCCAGGCCGAGATGCGGCTGGGCATGGGATCGGCCGGGCGGCCCGTGGCGGCGAACTGCATCATGTGCTGCGCCACGAGGAACACGTTGTTCTCGAACAGCGCCGACTGCACCTCGCAGCCCTGGCCGGTCCGTTCGCGCTGGCGCAGCGCGGCCATCGCGCCGATGGCCCCGAACATGCCGCCCATGATGTCGTTGACGCTGGTGCCGGCGCGCAGCGGATCGCCCTCGCGCCCGGTCATGTAGGCGAGGCCGCCCATCATCTGCACCACCTCGTCGAGCGCGGTGCGATGGTCGTAGGGGCCGGGCAGGAAGCCCTTGTGGCTCACGTAGATCAGGCGCGGGTCGAGCCGGCGCAGGCTCTCGTAGTCGAGCCCGAGCTTCTTCATCGTGCCGGGCTTGAAGTTCTCGCTCACGATGTCGGCGGTGGCCACGAGGCGCAGCGCGGCCTCCACGCCCTCGGGCTGCTTGAGGTCGAGCGCGATGCTCTTCTTGTTGCGGTTGAAGGTCGGGAAGAAGCCCGAGCCGGCGCCCAGCAGGCGGCGCGTGTTGTCGCCCTCGATGGGCTCGACCTTGATGACCTCGGCGCCGAGGTCGCCCAGCAGCATGCCGCAGGTCGGCCCCATCACCATGTGGGTGAACTCGACGACGCGGATGCCGGCATAGGGCAGCGGGATGGATTCGGACATGAAAGAAGAACGAAACGAAGGGTGGAGGCGCGGGTGCGGGAGCACGGATGCAGGGCTCGATGGTAGGCCTTCGGCCCCGGTAGACCGGACGGGACCGCTCGGCCCCGGGCGCTGGAAGCCGGCAGCGACCGGGCGTACGCTCGTACGTGGCACCGCGCGCCTCGATTACCTTCATTTTGGTCACTGATCAAACCCGATTTCGGCTATTACTCGCCACCCAGGTATCGAATAAAGTCCTCTTCGGACCCCTATTCCCCCAGGAGAAAGAACCATGACCGCCCGCACCACCGTCCACGGCCTCCAGGTCGCTACCGCGCTTCACCGATTCATCGAAGACACCGTGCTGCCCGCCACCGGCGTGGCGAGCGACACCTTCTGGAAGGGCTTCGACGCCATCGTCAGCGAATTCGCGCCGAAGAACATCGCGCTCTTGGCCGAGCGGGACCGCATCCAGGCCGAGATGGACGCCTGGCACAAGGCGCATCCCGGCCCGATCGCCGACATGCCGGCCTACCGCGCCTTCCTGGAAAAGATCGGCTACCTGCTGCCGCAGCCCCAGGGCGCCAAGGCCACCACCACGAACGTCGACGCCGAACTCGCGCTGCAGGCCGGCCCGCAGCTCGTGGTGCCGATCCTCAATGCGCGCTATGCGCTCAATGCCGCGAACGCGCGCTGGGGCTCGCTGTATGACGCGCTCTATGGCACCGACGCGATTCCCGAAACGGGCGGCGCCGAGAAGGGCAAGGGCTACAACCCGGTGCGCGGCGCGAAGGTGATCGAGTTCGCGCGCAACGTGCTCGACCAGGCCGCGCCGCTCGAAAACGGCTCGCACAAGAACGCGACCGGCTACAAGGTCGAGAACGGCAAGCTGGTCGTGGCATTGCAGAGCAGCAGCACCGGCCTGAAGGACCCGTCGCAGCTGGTCGGCTACCAGGGCGACGCGGCGGCACCGAGCTCGGTGCTGCTCAGGCACAACGGCATCCACCTCGACATCCAGATCGACCGCAAGACGCCGATCGGCCAAAGCGACGCGGCCGGCGTGAGCGACGTGGTGCTCGAAGCGGCGCTCTCGACCATCCTCGACCTCGAGGACTCGGTGGCCGTGGTCGACGCCGAGGACAAGGTGCTCGCCTATTCGAACTGGCTCGGCATCCTGCAAGGCACGCTGACCGAGCAGGTGACCAAGGCCGGCAAGACCTTCACGCGCGGCCTGAACCCCGACCGCGAGTACACCGGCGCCGACGGCAAGCCCGTGAAGCTGCACGGCCGCTCGCTCATGTTCGTGCGCAACGTCGGCCACCTGATGACCAACCCGGCCATCCTCTACGGCGGCGGCAAGGAAATCCCCGAAGGCATCATGGACGCGGTCATCACCACGACCATCGCGACCATCGACCTGAAGCGCCGCGGCAACTCGCGCACCGGCAGCGTCTATATCGTGAAGCCGAAGATGCACGGCCCGGCCGAAGTGGCCTTTGCCAACGCGCTGTTCGGCGCGGTCGAGAAGATGCTGGGCCTGCCTGCCAACACGGTGAAGCTCGGCATCATGGACGAGGAACGCCGCACCAGCGTCAACCTGAAGGCCTGCATCGCCGAGGCCGCCGCGCGCGTGGCCTTCATCAACACCGGCTTCCTCGACCGCACGGGCGACGAGATGCACACCGCAATGTACGCCGGCCCGATGCTGCGCAAGGGCGACATGAAGACCACGCCGTGGATCCAGGCCTACGAGAAGAACAACGTGCTGGTCGGCCTCTCGTGCGGCCTGCGCGGCAAGGCGCAGATCGGCAAGGGCATGTGGGCCATGCCCGACCTGATGGCCGCGATGCTCGAACAGAAGATCGGCCATCCGAAGGCCGGTGCGAACACCGCGTGGGTGCCCTCGCCCACTGCTGCCACGTTGCATGCGCTGCACTATCACCAGGTCAATGTGGCTGAAGTTCAGCAGCAGCTCGAAAAGATCGACGCCGATGCCGAGCGCGACAACATCCTGGGCGATCTGCTCAAGGTGCCGGTCGCCCCCTCGGTCAACTGGACCGAGGCCGAACGCCAGCAGGAACTCGACAACAACGTGCAGGGCATCCTCGGCTACGTGGTGCGCTGGATCGACCAGGGCGTGGGCTGCTCGAAGGTGCCCGACATCCACAACATCGGCCTGATGGAAGACCGCGCGACGCTGCGCATCTCCAGCCAGCACATCGCCAACTGGCTGCTGCATGGCGTGGTGACGAAGGCGCAGGTCGATGCCACTTTCCAGCGCATGGCCGCGGTGGTCGACCAGCAGAACGCGGGCGATCCGCTCTACCAGAAGATGGCCGGCCACTTCGACACCTCGGCCGCGTACAAGGCAGCGCAGGACCTGGTGTTCAAGGGCGTCGAGCAGCCCAGCGGCTACACCGAGCCGCTGCTGCATGCGTGGCGGTTGAAGGTGAAGGCCGGGGGCTGATTTCTCCCGATGGCATGAAAAGCGGCACCCGCGGGTGCCGCTTTTTTGTTGAGCGCGCCGGATCCTCAGGCCGCCTTGGGCGCCGCCGCACGCTGCAGCGTGCGCTCGACCTCTTCAGGCGCCATCCCGTACATCTCGGCGAACTCCGCGACGGACTTGCCGCTCGCCTCGAACGCGCGGCGCAATGCCTCGCGCTTGGCGGTGCGCGCGCCGACTTCGGCGAAGGCCTCGTCGAGCACGGCGTTCGACGTCTCGTCGCCACCGCGCATTGCCAACACATAGTCCTCGCGCGACAGGCCCGAGGCCTCGATGGCCGCCACCAGCCGCTCGCGCAGCTTCGGACGCAGGTCCTCGGCCGTGCGCGCCTGCCGGCGCTTGAACACTTCGAGGATCGCGTGGTGCACGTGCTCGGGCGCGACCGGCTCGACCGGCACGCCGTTCAGGTCATGGCGCATTTCGCCGGCGGCCACGGCCTCCAGGTAGCGCGTGGAGCGCGCGTGCAGGCCGAGCGCGATCTTGAGGTCTTCCTTCTTGAATTCGTCCGGGTGCGCCGCGAGCAGGTCCTGGTAGGCGCCGAGCTTGAGCGGCAGGAAGCGCGCGCCGAACATCTTCGGATAGAGCTCGAAGAGCCGTTCGAGCACCGGGTGCACCTTGCGTGCGGGCTTCGGGCCTTTGCGGCTCTTTGGCGCGGCTTGCGGCGCAGGCTGCTGCTGTTCCGGGATGGCCTTCGCCTCGGCGGGCCTGGATTTCTGCCCGCCGCGGCGGCGGCGCTTGCGGGCGCCGCCAGGTGCGGCAGGGGCGTCGGGCGCCACGGTGGCCGCGGGTGCGGCAGCGTCGTTGTCGATCGTCGGGGTCATCGGAATATCGGGTGGTGGATGCGGGGCCGCGAAAACGGCCAAGCCCTCCACTTTAATGCGCCCGGCTCAGCGCCGGGCCGCCTCGGCTTCGGCGCGCAGCCAGCGCACGAAATCCTGCGCGTCGGCGTTGTGCCCGGCGCGGCGCGAGGTCTCGATGAAGTAGCCCCGGCGCGATGCCGCGCCCTCGCCGAAAGGCGCCACGAGTTGCCCCGAGCGCACCAGCTCGCGCAAGAGCGGCAGCCGCCCGATGACCACGCCCTGCCCGGCCACCGCGGCGGCGACCGCATCCGGGTACTGGGTGAAGCGCAGGGTGTTCTTCATGCGCAGGTCGCTGAGATGCATGACTTCGAGCCAGGGCTCCCAGTCGCTGGTGGGCGCCTCGGCTTGGTGGGGCAGGTCGACCGTGAGCAGGGTCTGGCCGACCAGATCCCCCGGCTCCCGCAAAGCGGCGGCCACCGGCGGGGAACACAGCGGCATCACCGTCTCTTCGAACAGCGGCGCCCCGCTGCCGCGCCCGATCGGCACGAAGCGCACCGCGACGTCGAGGCGGCTGCGTTCGAGGTCGAGCACCTCCAGGGTGGCCGACACGCGCACGTCGACCAGCGGATGGTCGGCCGTGAAGCGCGCCAGCCGGGGGATGAGCCACAGCGAAGCAAAGCCCGGCGTGGTGGTGATCGCGATCTGCCTCGGCGCGGGCGAGGACCGCACGCGCGCCCCGGCATCGCGCAGGCGCTCCAGGCTTTCGACCACGGCCCGCTGGTAGATGCGCCCGGCTTCCGTCAGCGCCAGCGCGCGGTGGCGGCGCTCGAAGAGCATCACGCCCAGGCTCGCTTCGAGCTGCTGGATCTGGCGGCTGACCGCCGACTGGGTCACGAAGAGCTCGCCGGCCGCGCCGGTGAAGCTCAGGGTGCGCGCCGCCGCCTCGAAGCTGCGCAGGAGGTCGAGCGGCGGCAGATCCGCCATTGGCGAAATAGGCTTCGCATTCGCTGGTCGCATGCAATGAGTTCCGAACGAACGTATGACACGAGCGGGATCGATGACTATATTCATTCGCAGAGTGAATGCAAGGAGCCGCCATGAATGCCCGTCCCCAGCGCCTCGCCCTCAGCCTGCCGAAGAAGGCGATCTTCACCGTGCCCGACGCGCACGAGGTCGACATCGAATGCCAGAGCGGCGCGGTGTGGATCACGATCGACCACGACCGGCGCGACATCGTGCTGGAGCCGGGCGACCACTTCCGAGGCGATTCGCACCGGCGTGCGCTGGTCGCGGCGCTGGCGCCGTCGTGCGTGCGCTTCTCGGCGAAACGGCTGTCGGTCGCGGTCGGGCAGGAAGAAGCGCCGCGCCGCGGCACGTCGCCTTGGCGACTCTGGCTGCACGGGATGTCCCCGGCTTGACCTGATGGGCCCGGCGTCGAACCATCGGCGCTCCCGGCCCTGGAAGCCGTCCTCGCCGGGTCCCCTCACTCGGACGAAGGACTCCCCATGGCAGCAGAAGCATTCATCGTGGCCGCCGGCCGCACCGCCGGCGGGCGCCGCGGCGGCAAGCTCGCGGGCTGGCATCCGGTCGACCTCGCGGCGCAGGTCATCGACGCGCTGGTCGCGAAGAGCGGCATCGACCCGGCCGCGGTCGACGACGTGATCCTCGGCTGCGTGAGCCAGGTCGGCGAACAGGCGACCAATGTCGCGCGCAACGCGGTGCTGGCCTCGAAGCTGCCGGAATCGGTGCCCGGCACGTCGGTGGACCGCCAGTGCGGCTCTTCGCAGCAGGCGCTGCACTTCGCGGCGCAGGCGGTGATGTCCGGCGCGATGGATGCGGTGATCGCCGCGGGCGTCGAGAGCATGACGCGCGTGCCGATGTTCACGCCCAACGCGCTGCCGGCGAAGGCGGGCCTGGGCACCTACATGAGCCCCGCGATGAAGAAGCGCTACCCGGGCGTGGAGTTCAGCCAGTTCACGGGCGCCGAGATGATCGCCAGGAACTACGGCATCGAGAAAGACGCGCTCGACCGCTACGCCCTCGAAAGCCACCGCCGCGCGATCGCGGCCACGCGCGAGGGCGCGTTCAAGGACGAGATCGTGCCGGTCGAGATCCGACTGGCAGACGGATCGGCCAGCGGCGAGATGCACACCATCGACGAAGGCATCCGCTTCGACGCCACGCTGGAGGCCATCGCGGGCGTGAAGCTCATCGCCGAGGGCGGGCGCTGCACCGCCGCCACCGCGAGCCAGATCTGCGACGGTGCGAGCGGCGTGCTGGTGGTCAACGAGCGCGGCCTGAAGGCGCTGGGCGTGAAGCCGCTCGCGCGCATCCACCACATGAGCGTGATGGGCCACGACCCGGTCATCATGCTGGAAGCCCCCCTCCCCGCGACCGAGCGCGCGCTTCGACGCGCCGGCATGAAGATCGACGACATCGACCTGTACGAAGTCAACGAGGCCTTCGCGCCGGTGCCGCTCGCGTGGCTGCAGAAGCTCGGCGCCGACCCGGCGCGGCTCAACGTGCACGGTGGCGCGATCGCGCTCGGGCATCCGCTGGGCGCCTCGGGCACCAAGCTCATGACCACGCTGGTCCATGCGCTCGGCCAGCGCGGCAAGCGCTACGGCCTGCAGACGATGTGCGAAGGCGGCGGCATGGCCAACGTGACCATCGTCGAGAGGCTGTGAGATGAACGACAGCGTCCTCCACGAGGTCGAGGGCGGCATCGCGACGATCACGCTGAACCTGCCCGCCAAGCTGAACCCGATCGCGCTGGAGCTGCAGCAGGGCCTGCGCGACAGCCTCGCGCGGGTGCGCATGCACCCCGAGGTGCGCGCGGTGGTGCTGACCGGCGCGGGCAAGGCCTTCTGCGTCGGCGCGGACCTGAGCGCGATGAACCCGCAAGGCGACGGCAAGACGCTCGGCGACCGCACCGCCGACTGGATGCAGTCGATGAGCCACCCGCTCATCGAGGAGATCCGCGCGCTGCCGGTGCCGGTGGTCTGCGCGGTCAACGGTCCCGTCGCGGGGGCGGGCGTGGGACTGGCGCTTGCGTGCGACATCGTGATCGCGGCGCGCAGCGCGTATTTCTACCTGCCCTTCCTGCCCCGGCTGGGGATCGTGCCGGACCTCGGCTGCACCTGGTTCATTCCGCGCCGCGTCGGACCGGCGCGCGCGATGGGCATGGCGCTGCTCGACGAGAAGCTGGGCGCGGAAACCGCGGCGGCGTGGGGGCTGATCTGGGCCAGCATCGACGACGCCCTGCTGCTGCTCGAGGCGCAGAAGATCGCCCAGCGCCTGGCGCGGCTGCCGGCGCATGCGGTGCTCGAAGTACGCCAGGCCCTCGCGGCCTCGGAGCGCCACACGCTCTCCGAGCAGCTGCACTACGAGAGCGAGCGCCAGCGCGAACTGCTCGACCGTCCCACCTTCGCGGAAGGCGTGATGGCCTTCCTGCAGAAGCGCGCCCCCGTCTTCCCTCCACGGTGAACCCGATGATCGAACGCACCCTCTTCACGCCCGACCACGAGGCCTTCCGCGACAGCTTCCGCCGCTTCATGGACAAGGAGATCGCGCCGTTCCACGAGGCCTGGGAAGACCAGGGCTATGTGGACCGCGCGGTCTGGAACAAGGCCGGCGAGAACGGCTTTCTCTGCATGGCGCTGCCGGAGGAGTACGGCGGCTCGGGGGCCGACCTGCTCTATTCGGTGATCCAGTTCGAGGAGCTGTGGGCGCGCGGCTTCACCGGCATCGGCTTCGGGCTGCACAGCGAGATCGTGGCGCCGTACATCCTGCACTACGGCTCCGAGGCGCAGAAGAAGCACTACCTGCCCAGGCTCGCGAGCGGCGAGATGATCGGCGCGATCGCGATGAGCGAGCCCTCGGCCGGCAGCGACCTGCAGGCGGTGCGCACCACCGCGCTCAAGCAACCCGACGGCAGCTACCTGCTCAACGGCAGCAAGACCTTCATCACCAACGGCTGGCATGCGGACCTGGTGATCGTCGTCGCCAAGACCGATCCGGCGGGCGGCGCGAAGGGCACGAGCCTCTTCCTCGTGGAGCGCGGCATGCCGGGCTTCGAGAAGGGCAAGCGCCTGAAGAAGCTGGGCCTGAAGGCGCAGGACACCTCGGAACTCTTCTTCAACGACGTGCGCGTGCCCGCCGATGCGCTGCTCGGCGGCGCCGCGATGGAGAACCGCGGCTTCGTCTGCCTCATGGAGCAGCTGCCGTGGGAGCGCCTGCAGATCGCCATCGGCGCGGTGGCCGCGTCGCAGTCGGCGATCGACCAGACCGTGGCCTACGTGAAGGACCGCAAGGTGTTCGGCCAGCCGGTCGCGGCCTACCAGAACACCCGCTACACGCTGGCCGAGCTGCAGACCGAGGTGCAGGTGGCGCGCGTGTTCGTCGACAAGTGCACCGAGCTGCTCATGCAGGGCCAGCTCGATACCGCCACCGCCAGCATGGCCAAGTACTGGACCAGCGACCTGCAGTGCAAGGTGATGGACGAGTGCGTGCAGCTGCACGGCGGCTACGGCTTCATGTGGGAGTACCCGGTGACGCGCGCGTATGCCGATGCGCGGGTGCAGCGCATCTACGGCGGCACCAACGAGATCATGAAAGAGGTGATCACGCGCGCGATGGGCCTGCCCGGCCGCTGAGCGCGTTTCGCTGGCGCCGCCCGGGGGGACGCGGGACAATCGCGGCATGCCCGCCCTCAACGCCTTCTATGCCCAGTCCGGCGGCGTCACCGCCGTGATCAACGCCTCGGCCTGCGGTGTGATCGAAACCGCGCGCCGGCACCCCGACCGCATCGGCACCGTGTACGCGGGCCGCAACGGCATCCTCGGCGCGCTGGCGGAAGACCTGATCGACACCGGCCGCGAATCGGCCGAGGCGATCGCCGCGCTGCGCACCACGCCCTCGGGTGCCTTCGGCTCGTGCCGCTACAAACTCAAGTCGCTCGAGAAGAACCGCCGCGAGTACGAGCGCCTGATCGAGGTCTTCAAGGCCCACGGCATCGGCTACTTCTTCTACAACGGCGGCGGCGACTCGGCCGACACCTGCTTCAAGATGAGCCAGCTCTCGCAGTCGATGGGCTATCCGCTGCAGGCCATCCACGTGCCCAAGACCATCGACAACGACCTGCCCGTCACCGACTGCTGCCCGGGCTTCGGCTCGGTGGCGAAGTACGTGGCGGTGTCCACGCTCGAAGCCTCGATGGACGTGCGCTCGATGGCCGCGACCTCGACCAAGGTGTTCGTGCTCGAAGTGATGGGCCGCCACGCGGGCTGGATCGCCGCGGCCGGCGGCCTGGTGGCCGACCGGGGCATCCCGGTGGTCATCCTGTTCCCCGAGATCCCCTTCGACCAGCCGGCCTTCCTCGCGCGCGTGGACGCACTGGTGAAGTACCACGGCTACTGCACCGTGGTGGTCTCCGAAGGCTGCCACCACCCCGACGGCACCTTCCTCGCCGAGCAGGGCACGAAGGACGCCTTCGGGCACGCGCAGCTCGGCGGCGCGGCGCCGGTGGTGGCGCAGATGATCAAGGCGGCGCTCGGTCACAAGTTCCACTGGGCGGTGGCCGACTACCTGCAGCGCGCGGCGCGGCACGTCGCCTCGGCCACCGACGTGAAGCAGGCCTACGAACTCGGCCAGCGCGCGGTCGAGCTGGCGCTGGAAGGCCGCAACGCGGTGATGCCGACCATCGAGCGGATCGCCGACGAGCCCTACCAGTACCGCATCGGCACGGCCAACCTCGACGCGGTCGCGAACGCCGAGAAGTTCATGCCGCGCGACTTCATCTCGGAGGACGGATACGGCATCAGCGAGAAGTGCCGCCGCTACCTGTTGCCGCTGATCCAGGGCGAGGACTATCCGGCCTACCGCGACGGCCTGCCGGTGTACGTCACGCTCGAGAACCACCCGGTGCCGAAGAAGCTGCCGGCCTTCGAGGTGGCCGGATGAGCGGGCCGGCGCCGACGCTCGATGCCTCCCGCTGTCCGCTGTGCCGCGAGTCCAACCGCTGCGCGATGGAAGTCGAGCGCGAGACGGGCCGCAAGCAGCCGCCGTGCTGGTGCATGGGCGCGGACTTCAGCTTCGGCCCCGAGCTGCTGGCGGCGGTTCCCGAGGAGAAGCGCGGGCGCGCCTGCATCTGCGCGCGCTGCGCGGCGATGGCGGCGGTTCAGGCCTGAGCCTGGGCGTCCGACGCCTCGGGCACGGCGGCGCGCTCGCGCTGCTCGGCAATCACCTCGTGGATGAACTGCAGCTTGCCCACCGCCGCGCGCGGCAGCACGAAGGGGTAGTAGTCCGGCTGGCCCATGCTGCGCGACAGCTCGTTGAGCACGTTGGTGAGCCGGACCCAGCCGTTGAGGAAGTCGAGGAAGCGGGCCGCCTCCGGGTGCCCGGGCTGCCAGAGGTCGGCAGGCTCGAAGAGATCGCTCGCCAGTTCGACGTTGCGCGCATCGACGCCGAAGCTCAGCGCCGTGTCGGCGGTGTCGGCCATGTGCAGGTAGTGCGCCCAGGTCTCGGCCCAGTCCTCCCACGGATGCGCGCTCGCGTAGCTGGTGACGAAGCGTGCCGCCCAGTCCGGCGGCGCACCCTGCTCGTAGTGCCGGCGCAGCGCGGCGGCATAGTCCTCGCGCTCGTCGCCGAAGAGCGAGCGGAAGTCCGCGAGCCAGGGCGCTGGCTGCACCAGCAGGTCCCAGTAGTAGTGGCCGATCTCGTGGCGGAAGTGGCCCAGCAGCGTGCGGTAGGGCTCCCGCATCTCGGCCCGGATGCGCTCGCGCACGTCGTCCTGCGCCTCCTCGGCATTGAGGGTGATCACACCCCTGTCGTGGCCGGTCAGCACGTGCGGCGCGCCGGGCACGCTGCTCAGGAAGTCGAACGCCAGGCCGTGCGCCGGATCGCTCAGCCGCGTGACGACGGGAAGGCCCAGCGCCAGCAGCTGCGACAGCAGTCGCCGCTTGGCGAGTTCGAGCGCGAGCCACCGCTCGCCGTTGCCTTCGACCGAGAGATCCGGAATGGTGCGCGTGACGCTGCACGCCAGACACAGGCCGGGCGCGAGGCCCGCGGTGCCGAAGGCGGGATCGTCGCCGTCGCGCGGGGCGGGCACCATCCAGTTGCAGGCGGCGGGCGTCAGGAGGTTGGCGCAGTGCCGGTACGCCTTGCCGCCGGCATCGCCGAACACGGTGAAGGTGTCGGGCTCGGCGCCTTCGTGGACGGCCGGCGCGAGCGGCACCACGCCGAGCTTCTCGATCACGTAGCCGAGCGGCGTCTGGCAGGCGAGGCAGCGGCTGTTGGCGAGGAAGACGGGGCGCCCGCACTGGCACTGGTAGGCCCGCGTGACGGTCGGCGCCTGGAGTTCGGCGGCCAGCGTCGGGCCGCCCGGGTCCGCCGCCTCGGGCGGCGTGGCATCGGCCTTGCTTTTCAGGCGCGGGTCGTCCTGGGATTCCATGGGCGCTTCTTCCTCGCTTTCGGGTGACCGTCCATTGTGGTTGGCAGCCGCGGGCCGGCCGCCCACCCAAACGCCGATATGCTTGTAGGACGGCCCGACACGGCTCCTTCGCCCACATGAATCTTCCCGCGCAATCCCTGAGCAGCCGCTACGGCGAACGTTACCGCTGGCTGCTCCTGTTTTCCGTGATGGTGGGGGTGATGGCCTCGATCATGTCCTCGACCATCGTGAACGTGGCGATCCCGGGCATGAGCCACCATTTCTCGCTCGGCCAGGAACGCGCGCAGTGGGTGAGTTCGGGCTTCATGGTGGCGATGACGGTGTCGATGCTCACCACGCCCTGGCTGCTCGCGCGCCACGGCTACCGGGCCACCTACGTCGGCACGATGGTGCTGCTCCTGGCCGGCGGCGTGACCGGGGGGCTGGCCACGAATTTCACGCTGGTGCTGCTCGCCCGCGTGGCCGAAGGGCTGGCCGCGGGCGTGGTGCAGCCGATCCCGGCCATCATCATCCTGCGCGCCTTCCAGCCGCACGAGCAGGGGCGCGCGAGCGGCATCTTCGGCATGGGCGTGGTGCTGGCGCCGGCCGTGGGGCCGAGCATCGGCGGCGTGCTGGTCGACCTGTTCGGCTGGCGCTCGATCTTCTTCATGGTGGTGCCGTTCTGCATCGCCTCGATCTGGCTGGCCTACAAGTTCGTGCCGACCACCGCGCCGGGCGGCGTGGCCGCCGAGCGCAGCAGCCGGCTCGACTGGGGCGGCCTCGCGCTCGGCACCATCGGCACCTTGTGCCTGCTGAACGGACTGGTCGAACTGCGCGGCGACGGGACGCTGCAGGCCACGGCGCTGCTGGGCGCGGCGGGCCTCGCGTTCGGCGCCTTCCTGGCCTGGCAGCGCAAGCTCATGGCCTCGGGCGGGGAGCCGCTCATGAACCTGTCGCTCTTCAGGCACCGACAGTTCGCGATGGGCAGCATCGTCGCCTTCATCTACGGCACGGCGCTGTTCGGCTCGACCTATCTGCTGCCGGTGTACATGCAGGTGGGGCTGCAGCTGTCCGCGTCGCACGTGGGCACCACGCTGCTGCCGGCGGGCGTCGTGCTGGCGATCACCATCGCGGGCGTCGGGCGCCTGGCGGACCGGCATCCGACGTGGCTTCTGGTGTGCATCGGGCTCACGCTGCTGGCCGCCTCGTTCGCGCTCATGGTGGTGCTGCACCTGGACAGCAGCCTCTGGCTCCTGGTGCTGTTCGCGGCCGTCGGGCGCGTCGGGCTCGGGTTCATCCTGCCCTCGCTCAATCTCGGCTCGATGCGGCCGCTGCCCAAGTCGCTCATTCCGCAGGGCGCGAGTTCGATCAACTTCCTGCGCATGCTCGGCGGCGCGGCGGGCGTCAGCCTGTGCGCGATCGTTCTCGAATGGCGCCTCGCGGCCCACGGCGATTCGCTCGCCAACCCCGCCAGCAGCCCCGCCCGGCTGGCGGCGTTCGACGAGGTCTTCATGATGCTCGCGGCCCTGTGCGCGCTGGCGATGTGCGCCGCATGGCAGCTGCGGGAGAAAGCCCCACCCCGCCTGGACGAACAACCGGCGGGGTAGGCGCCCTCTGCACCCGGGGCCGGGGGTAAGCTTGGCGCATGTGCCAGCTACTTGGAATGAACTGCAACACCCCGACGGACGTGACCTTCAGCTTCACCGGGTTCGCACAGCGCGGCGGGCGCACCGACCACCATGCGGACGGCTGGGGCATCGCCTTCTTCGAGGACCGCGGGCTGCGGCATTTCGTCGACCACCAGCCCGCCTGCGACTCGCCGGTGGCCGAGCTGATCCGCCGCTATCCGATCAAGAGCCGCAACGTCATCGCCCACATCCGAAAGGCGACCCAGGGCGCGGTGAACCTGCAGAATTGCCACCCCTTCGTGCGCGAGCTGTGGGGACGCTACTGGGTGTTCGCCCACAACGGCGACCTCAAGGACTTCCGGCCGCGGCTGCACGGCAGCTTCCATCCGGTGGGCAACACCGACAGCGAACACGCCTTCTGCTGGCTCATGCAGGAGCTGGCCAAGTCGCATGCGGACGTGCCCAGCGTCGATGAGCTCACGCTCACCCTGCGCGAACTGGCACCGCGGCTCGCGGGACACGGCACCTTCAACTTCATGCTTTCGAACGGGCAGGCGCTCTGGGCGCACGCGTCCACGCATCTTTGGTACGTGGAGCGCAAGCACCCCTTCCTCAGCGCCCAGCTGGCCGACGAGGACCTGAGCATCGATTTCGCCCGCCACACCACGCCGAGCGACCGCGTCGCCGTCGTCGTGACCGCGCCGCTGACCACCAACGAGCACTGGACGGCCTTCAGGCCACAGGAACTCGCGGTGTTCGTGGACGGAAGCCGCCGCGGCTGAGCGTCGGCCAGGGATTCCCTGGGGGACGGGTCAGGTCGCGAGTTGCGCTTCGAGCGCGTCGATGAACATGGCCGGCACGTCGAAGCCGGTCTGTTCGGTGATCTCCTGGAAGCAGGTCGGGCTGGTGACGTTGATCTCGGTCAGCGAGCCGCCGATCACGTCCAGGCCGATCAGGAGCAGCCCCCGCTGCGCGAGCACCGGCCCGATCGCCTCGGCGATGCGGCGGTCGTCGTCGGTGAGCGGCTGGGCCACGCCCTTGCCGCCCGCCGCGAGATTGCCGCGCACCTCGCTGCCCTGCGGGATGCGCGCCAGGCTGAAGGGCACCGGGCGGCCGCCGATCACGAGCACGCGCTTGTCGCCCCGCGCGATCTCGGGCACGAAGCGCTGCACCATGATCGTCTGGGCGCCGTCCTTGTTGAGCGTCTCGATGATCGAGCCGAGGTTCAGCCCATCGGCCTTGACGCGGAAGATGCCCATGCCGCCCATGCCGTCGAGCGGCTTGAGGATGATGTCCTGGTGCTCGGCATGGAAGGCCCGCACCGCGGCCGCGTCGCGCGTGACGAGGGTCGGCGTGGTGAACTCCGAGAACTCCATGATCGCGAGCTTCTCGGGGTGGTCGCGCAGCGCGCGCGGCTTGTTGATGACGCGCGCGCCCTCGCGCTCGGCCTGTTCGAGCAGATGCGTGGCGTAGATGTACTCGGCGTCGAAGGGCGGGTCCTTGCGCATGAGCACCGCGTCGAAGGCGTGCAGCGGGCGCTCATGGACGGAGGTTTCGCGAAACCAGTCGTCCGGCGAGCCCGTCAGGGTGATGGCACGCACCCGGGCCGTGACCGGCCGGCCGCGTTGCCAGCCCAGGTCGCGCGGCTCGCACACCGAGACGGCATGGCCGCGGCGCTGGGCCTCGCGCATCATCGAGAAGGTGGTGTCCTTGTAGATCTTGAACTGCTCGATCGGGTCGGCGACGAAGAGGAAGTGCATGTTCAGGTGAGCTTGGAGGGTGAGGGAGGCGCGGCCGCTTCGTCGGCGGCGCGCGGGTCGAGCCGGATCTTGCCGCCGGCGGCGATGTCCTTGCCCGCGAAGGGTCTGCGGCCGAGCTGCTGGACGCCCAGCGCCGCCGCCCCGGCCACCACACCCCAGAAGGCGGAGCCGATGCCCAGCAGCGTGACGCCCGAGAGCGTGACCAGGAAGGTGATCAGCGCGGCTTCGCGGTGCGACTCGTCCTGCACCGCCGCCGCGAGTCCGCCGCCGATGGCGCCGAGCAGGGCCAGGCCCGCGATGGCGGCCACCAGTTCCTTGGGGAAGGCGGTCAGCAGCCCCGTGACGGCCGCGCCGAAGAGGCCGATCACGACGTAGATCGCGCCGCAGCTCACCGCCGCCGTGTAGCGGCGCGCCGGGTCCTCGTGCGCCTCGCGGCCCATGCAGATCGCCGCCGTGATGGCGCTGAGGTTGAGCGCGAACGCGCCGAAGGGGGCAAGCACCAGTGTGAAGAGCCCGCTGATGGTGATGAGCTTCGAGACAGGCAGCTCGTAGCCGGCCGCGCGAATGGCCGCCACGCCGGGCAGGTTCTGCGACGCCATCGTCACCACGAAAAGCGGCAGCGCGACGCTGACCGCCGCCTGCCAGCTGAAGACCGGCATCGTGAACACCGGCAGGGCGAGGCTGACATGCACCGCGCTCCAGGCCAGCTCGCCGCGCAGCGCCGCGAAGACGATCCCCGCGAGCAGGGTCAGCGGCACGGCATAGCGCGGCAGCGCCCGCTTGGCCACCAGGTAGGTGCCGAGCATCAGCAGCACCAGCGGCAGCGCCGTCTGCGCCGCCAGGAAAGCCTGCAGCCCGAACCGCGCCAGCACGCCGGCGAGCAAGGCGGACGCCAGTGCCATCGGGATCCGGTTCATCACGCGCTCGAACCAGCCGGTGGCGCCCGCCAGCGTCATCAGGACCGCGCAGACGATGAAGGCGCCGACCGCCTCGTTCATGGAATAGCCGACGCCGGCCACCGCGAGCACGGCGGCGCCCGGGGTGCTCCAGGCGATCATCACGGGCTTGCGCCACCATAGCGAGGGCAGGGCCGAGGCGAGCCCGACGCCGAGCCCCAGGGCCCACATCCACGAGGAGATCATCTCGGGCGTGGCGCCGAAGGCCTGCGCCGCCTGGAACACGATCGCCACCGAACTCGTGAAGCCCACGAGCACCGCGACGAAGCCGGCCGTGAAGGCCGACAGGCTCAGGTCCTTGAAAAACCGCATGGCCCCGATTGTGCCGGGGCGCGTCAGATCTCGATCTTGGAGCCCAGCTCGACCACCGCATTGTTCGGCAGCCCGAGGAAGTCCGCCGCGCCGCTGGCGCTGTGGTGCATCTGCGCGAACAGCTTCTCGCGCCAGGGCGCCATGCCGCTGCCCAGGGTCGGGATCACGACGTCGCGCGAGAGAAAGTAGCTGGTCGTCATGGTCTCGAGCTGGCAGCCGCGCAGGCGCGTGTTCTCGAGCGCGCGCGGAATGTCGACCTCGTTCTTGAAGCCGTAGTGCACCACCACCTGCCAGCAGTGGTGGCCCAGCGGCTCCATCTCGATGCGCTTGTCCATCGGGATCCAGGGCACCTCGTGGTAGCGGATGGTGACGAACAGGTTCTGGTCGTGCATCACCTTGTTGTGCTTGAGGTTGTGCAGGAGCGCGTTCGGCACCGTGCCGGGTTCGGCCGTCATGAACACGGCCGTGCCGTCGACCCGCGCCGGCGGGCTCACGAAGACCGATTCGAGGAAGCCGCGCAGGTCGATCGCCTCGGCCATCTGGGCCTCGCCCATGAGGCGCCGCCCTTCCTTCCAGGTCAGCAT
Source organism: Variovorax sp. (assembly GCA_017744285.1). Classification (GTDB taxonomy): domain Bacteria; phylum Pseudomonadota; class Gammaproteobacteria; order Burkholderiales; family Burkholderiaceae_C; genus Variovorax. The sequence goes on along the minus strand of JAGIBP010000037.1, from coordinate 562 downwards.
GAGCAGGAAGACCGAACCACCGATCAGGAGCGGGAACCAGCCGCCTTCGAACAGCTTGAGCAGGTTCGACGCGAAGAACATGAAGTCCACCACGAAGAAGACGCCCGTCGCCGCGATGCACAGCGCGAGCGGGTAGTTCCAGGCATAGCGGATCACGAAGAAGGTCAGCACCGTGGTGATCAGCATGTCGGTGGTCACGGCGATGCCGTAGGCCGCGGCCAGGTTGCTCGACGAGCGGAACATGACCACCGCCAGCACGATGGCAACGAACAGGCTCCAGTTCACGAAGGGCATGTAGATCTGCCCCGCGGTGCGCACGCTGGTGTGCTCGATGTTCAGGCGCGGCAGGTAGCCCAGCTGGATCACCTGCCGGGTCACGCTGAACGCGCCGGTGATGAGCGCCTGCGACGCGATCACGGTGGCGGCCGTGGCGAGGAACACCAGGGGCTCAGCTTCATCATCCTGGGCGCCATCATCCTGTGCGTGACCGGCGCCGAGGCGCTCTACGCCGACCTCGGCCATTTCGGCAAGCGGCCGATCCGCACCGCCTGGTTCTCGGTGG
>JAGIBP010000036.1 GCA_017744285.1 Variovorax sp. | reverse complement strand
GTGGGCGCCGGCATGGCGGTGCTGCTGCTGGTGGCGGCCGATGGCGGCGATTCATCCGCGGGCCGCGCCGCCGGCGCCGGGCCGGGCGCGGCGACCTGGCCGGGCGGGATCGCTGCTTCGCCCGGCGCGAGCGAGGCGCCCAGCGACACGATCTCCGGCGTCGGCGTCGGCGTCGGCGGCTTCTGCGCCGCCACGGCCTGCGGCCGCGCGACCGGGGCGGTCACGGCCGTCGACGCCGCGGGCTTGCGCAGCAGGTGCGCATACCAGGTGCCGATGCTCGCCACCAGCAGCAGCACCGCCATGCCGGCGCCCACCCACAGCCCGATCAGGGAGCGGGGCTCGATCTCCACGGGCGTCGCCACCGCCGACGTCGAGACGACGGGGCGCGACGGCATCGCGCGCATGGTCTCCAGCATCGAAGGCTGGGTCGGGGTGAAGTTCGGCAGCTTGCGTGCGCAGCCATGACAGAACATCGCGCTGTCGCGGTTCTCCGTCTGGCAGGCGGGACAGGTCACGGGCATGGGTTCGCACTGTGACCCGGGCGCGGCGCGCCGTCTGCCAGCCGCCGCCTACTTCGGCGGCGCGCTCAGGCGCCGAGCTGCTGTCTGAAGAAGTCCACCGTGCGCGACCAGGCCAGCTTGGCGGCGGCCGCGTCGTAGCGCGGCGTGGTGTCGTTGTTGAAGCCGTGCTGCGTGCCGGGGTACTGGTAGGCGGTGAACCTCACGTTCGCGGCCTTCAGCGCCGCTTCGTACGCCGGCCACGCGGCATTGATGCGCTCGTCGATCTCGGCACGGTGTATCAGCAGGGGCGCCTTGACCTTGGCCGCCTCCGAGGGGTCGGGCGTGTTGCCGTAGAAGGCCACGCCGGCGTCCAGTTCGGGCAGGCGCGTGGCCAGGGTGTGGACCATGCCGCCGCCCCAGCAGAAGCCCACGGCGCCAATCTTGCCGCTGGAATCGGGGCGGTTCTCGAGCCAGTGGGCGGCCGCGATGAAGTCCTCGCGTGCGCGGGCCTGGTCGAGCTTGGCGAAAGCCTCGCGGGCCTTGTCCTCGTCGCCGGGATAGCCGCCCAGCGGCGTCAGCGCGTCGGGTGCGAAGGCCATGAAGCCGTCGAGCGCGAGGCGGCGCGCGATGTCCTCGATGTGCGGGTTGAGGCCCCGGTTCTCGTGGATCACGAGCACCGCCGGGAGCTTCTTGTCGCCTGCGTCGGCAGGGCGCGCCAGGTAGCCCTTGACCGTGCCGCTGCCGGCGGTCGACGGGTAGCTCACGCGCTCGATCCGAAGCCGGGGCTCGTTCGGCGACACCTGCTGGCCGGCGGCGAAATTGGGGCTCAGCGCGGCGAGCAGGCCGGCGGCGGTCATGCCCGCCGTGGCGAACTTCTGCGCGCCGGCAAGGAAGCCGCGCCGGTCCAGGTTGCCGTGCACGTAGGCGTCGAAAAGAATGAGCAGTTCCTGGTCGAAATCCCGGGCGGTGAGTTGCGGTGGCATGGCGGCTCCTGTCGTTGGTGGGTGGAAGATCGAGAGCGGGCGAATGGGATCGTTCAGATCTCGCGGCCGAGTCCCTGCGCGCGCAGCACGGCCTTGAGCCGGCGCACCTCGTGTTCGAGGTCGAGGATGAGCGCCGCCGCGTCGAGGCCGACGCCGAAGTCGCGCTCCAGCCGCCGCGCCTCGAGGGCGCACTGCAGGTCGCTGCTGTGGAAGCGCCATTGCTCGGGGCGCTCGCCCGGCTCGCACGATTCGATGATGCCGACCTCCACCAATTGAACCACCCACTCGATCTCCGCACCGCAGGCATGGGCGAGTTCGGCGGCAACGAGCGGATGCGAGGCGCTGAGCGCCGTCGTGCTGACAGTCACGGTGGTCATGGGGTCAAACTCCCAGGTGGCGGCGCGGGTTGAAGGGGGCGGCGGCAGCGAGCTGCTCGTAGGCCTTGCGGGCCGCCTCGGTGTCGGCCGGCGGCAGCGCGATTTCCAGCAGCAGGTAGAGATGGCCCGGCGGCTTGCCCGGCAGGCCGCGTTCCTTGAGCCGCAGCTTGAGGCCGTTGCGCGCGTTGGGCGGCACGGTCACCTCGACCACGCCGCCGGTCGGCGTCGGCACCTGCACCTTGGCGCCAAGCGCGCCCTCGGTCGGCGTGATCGGCAGCGTCATGTAGAGATCGCGGTCTTCCACGCGGTAGAGCTTGTGCGGCGCGATGCGCACCTCGAGGTAGAGGTCGCCCGCCGGCTCGCCGCCATGGCCCGGCATGCCTTGCCCCGCGAGGCGGATGTACTGGCCCGGGTGCACACCGGGCGGAATCTTCACGCTCAGCGTCCGCGTCTTCCACTGGGGCTGGCCCTGCGCGTCGATTTCCTGCGAGCGCAGCGTGATCTCGCGCTCGGCGCCGTTGAGCGCGTCTTCCAGCGCGATCTCGATGGCGGCGTGGTGGTCCTCGCCGCGCGCGCGGTAGTGCCGCCGCTGCGCGCCACGCCGCTCCGCGGCGCCGAACAGCGACGAGAAGAATTCGCTGAACTCCGCATGGTCGGCCGGCCCGGCGTGCGGGCCGCGATGGAACTCGAAGCCCTGGTCCCAGTCGGGCGGCGGCTGGAATCCGCCGTCGGGGCTGCCGCCGCGCGCCACGTGGTCGGCGAGCTGGTCGTAGGCCGCGCGCTTTTCCTTGTCGCGCAGCACGTCATTTGCCTCGTTGATCTCGCGCATGCGCACGTCGGCGTCGGCTTCCTTGCTGACGTCGGGGTGGTACTTGCGCGCGAGCTTGCGGTAGGCCTTGCGCACGTCGTCTTCGGAGGCGCCGCGTTCGAGGCCGAGGATCTTGTAGTAGTCCTTGAATTCCATGGTGTCGGGATCCCTGGTCGTGTGGCGGCGGGCTGTTCTTCAGGCCAGTGCGGCGCCGCCATCCACCTGCCGCATGAGGGGCCTGAGGCTCCAGTTGGCGCCCGCGCGCTCGAATCGCAAGGGCTGGGCATTGCCGAGCACGCTGAAATCGACCGGCACGCCGAGCAGCGCCGCGAGCACGTAGAGCGTGCCGCCATGCGCGACGATGAGCACCGGCCCCGGGTGCGCCAGCGCATGGTCGAGCGCGGCGCGCGAGCGATCGACGAACACGCCCAGCGTCTCGCCGCCCGCGGGCTCGCAGGCCCAGTCGATCTGGGCCGACGAACTGCCGATGAGCGCGCCGAAGTGGCGCTCGCGCAGGCCGTCGAGTTCCAGGGGCGCGAGTCCGTGCGGCGCGCAGACCGTGTGCGCGGTCGTGAGGGCGCGCAGCACGTTGCTGCTGAGGATGGTGCGGATCGGCTCCCCGGCCAGCAGCTCGGCCGCGCGCGCCGCCTGCTGCACGCCGAGTTCGGAGAGCGGCTCGTCCGGCGCCTGGAAGATCCGCCGCGCATTGCATGCGGTCTGCCCGTGGCGCAGGAAGTAGAAGTGGTCGCACGCGGGCGCGAGCGGTTGCGATGCCGCCAGCGCGGCGAGTTGTTGGAGTCCGGAAGTCATCCTTGGAAATTCAGAGCAGCCATTCGATGGGGAGGATTTCGAGGAAGTCGATCCACAGCCGCTTCACGGGGCCCGCGCCCGGTTCGGTGGCGTAGCGGGTCTCGCCCTGGGGCTCTGTATCGATCCATTCCATGCCCCTGCCGTCGGGTTGCAGCCGCACGCGATAGGCCCGCGTCGGGATCGCGGTGTCGAACTGCTTCGAGAGCGTGCCCGCGAGCGCGGGGCTGTCGATGACCACGCCCATCTCGGTGTTGAGCCGGGCCGAGCGCGGATCGAGGTTGTAGGAGCCCACGAAGATGCGCTCGCGGTCCACCGCGAAAGTCTTCGCGTGCAGGCTCGCGGCCGAGCTGCCGCGGCTGCCGCTGCCCGGCATCCCGCGGGGCCTGTCGCCGTCCTTCTCGGGCGGGGGCACCGCCGAGCCGGGCTTGAGCTCGTAGAGCACCGTGCCGCCCTGCAGCAGCTCCTGGCGGTACTTGGAATAGCCGGCGTGCACCGGGCTCACGTCCGTGGCCGAGAGCGAGTTGGTCAGCACGCGCACCTTCACGCCGTTCTGCGCGAGCTGCACCAGCGAGCGGGTGCCGTTGGCGCCGGGCACGAAGTAGGGCGACACCAGATCGAGCTCGCGCGTCGGGCTGCCCATGGCCTTGAGCAGCTGCGGCAGCATCTGCAGGTCGGCGCGGTCCGTCGGCTGGAGCACCTTCGAAGGATCGTCGTGCAGCACGCGCGCGGTGGTCCATTCGAAGTCGAGCTGGTTGTTCGCGAGCTGTGCCATCAGCGGCGTCCTGCGCACGGCGTCGAGGTACTGCACGGCTTCGGGGTTACGGTGCACCTGCTCCCATGCGCTGCGCAGGGCCTCGGCGCCGCCGGGTTCGGCGGGCCCGATCACGCTCGCGGCCGGATAGGCCGAGGCGCTGTTCCAGAACAGGTCGAACTCGTTGGAGACCTCCTGCACCACCGGCCCGATGGCCATCACGTCCAGGTCCTGGAAGCCGATCTCCATGTTGGCGCCGTAGTACTCGTCGCCGATGTTGCGGCCGCCCACGATCGTGACCTGGTTGTCCGCCGTGAAGGACTTGTTGTGCATGCGCCGGTTCACGCGCGAGAAGTCGGCGACGAAATCGCCGGCGCGGAAGCTGCGGTTCGCGAAGGGGTTGAACAGCCGCACCTCGATGTTGGGATGCGCATCGAGCGCCGCGAGCGTGGGGTCGAGCCCGCCGGTGTTCGCGTCGTCGAGCAGGAGCCGCACGCGCACGCCGCGTTCGGCGGCCTCCCACACGGCTTGCCAGAGCAGCTGGCCGGTGGTGTCGCCGTGCCAGATGTAGTACTGGAGGTCGAGGCTGCGGTCGGCGAGCCGGGCCAGCACCACGCGCGCCGCGAAGGCGTCTTCCGCCACGATCAGCGGGTGGATGCCCGACTTGCCCGGGTGCGCCGCCGCGAGCTTGCGGACCTCGCGGCCCAGGCGCGTGTCGGCGGTGTTCGCCAGTGCCGTGGACTCGGTGCGCTCGACCCGGCCCGGCAGGCTGGCGCAACCGGTGAGCAGCAGGCCAAGGAGAAAGGCGACGAGTACGCGCGAAGCGGTCAGGGTCACGATGCGGGCCGGCAATGACGATGCGGGCATTCTAGGGACCTGATGCCGCGGCGCCATGACGGCCCTCACAACTTCGGGATACGCAAGGTCTTGCTGATCATGAGGGTCCCGGAGAGCGCGAACAGCAGGGCCAGGGGATGCAGGATCCATGGGCCGAGGGACCAGGCGCCGCCCCAGACCTCGTCGCCGATGCGCCCCTGCCAGGCCGCGAGCGCGAGGATGCCCACGAGCACCACGCTGGTCGGGATCGGCGTGCCCTCGAAGTACTTGACCTTGTCGGCGCCTTCGGAGAGCGCTTCGGCCGTGACGTTGTAGCGCGCGAGCCGGCTCACGCCGCAGCAGACGAAGTAGATCAGGATCACGCAGTCCCAGCCGCCGTCGAGCCCGGCCGCGAAACCGAGCGAGGCGGGCAGCACGCCGAAGGAGATCACGTCGGCCAGCGAGTCGAGCTCGCGGCCCAGGGCCGAGTGCGTCTGGCGCCAGCGCGCGATGCGGCCGTCGAACACGTCGAAGACGAAGGCCGCCGGTGCGAGTGCCGCGGCCCAGAGAAAGTGAGCGAGCGACTGGCTGGCAATGAAGGTCATCGCCAGGAAGATCGCGCCCACGCCGCACGCGGCGTTCGCGAGCGTGAAGACGTCCGCGAGGTGGAACTCGCGGATCATCGAGAAGTGCTTGCGGGGCGGGCGGGTGCCGGGGGCGGTGGCGGGCATGGGTTGTTCCTCGGTGGACCTTCAATACACCTTAGCGCAAGTCGAAGCGGCCGCGTGTAGTCGCGCGGCCTCCGGCCGGGCGGCGCGGGCCTCGGCGATGCGTGCGAAGCGCGCGAGCAGGCCGGCCGCGGCCGCCGTCGGCCTGACCCGGGCGCCCAGCGCCGCCGGGTCCGCGCCCCCGGCGCGAAGCGGCTCGGCCAGGTGTTCGAGGTAGCCGCGCATGATGTCGTCGTCGAACTCGGGGTGGAACTGCACGCCCCAGGCGGTCTCGCCGATGCGGAAGGCCTGCGTGGGCTCGAAGTCGTTGCCGGCCAGGCGCACGGCATTCGCGGGCAGGCGCAGCGCGCTCTGCCGGTGCACCACGTGCGCATCGAAGCGCGGCGGCAGTTCGCCGGCGAGCGGATCGTCCGCGGCCTCCGGGGTGAGCGCGACCTGCACCGTGCCGATCTCCATGCCCACGGGGTGGTCGCCCGCCTCGCCGCCGAGCGCATCGGCCAGCAGCTGGTGGCCGAAGCAGATGCCGAGCACCGGCGTGCCGTGCTCGACGAGCGTCGCGAGCCAGGCGCCGGTGCGTTGGCTCCAGGGCTCGCGGTGCGAGACCATGGCGTGCGAGCCGGTCACGATGGCGCCCGAGATCGCCGACGCGTCCGGCAGGGTGTCGCCGCGTCGCGGGTCGAGCACGACGATCGGCAGCGTGGTGTCGCCCAGGCCGGCGGCGATCCAGTGCTCGAAGTCGCCGCGGCGCTCGCGCAGCGGCTCGAAGGTCTCGCCGACCTTGATGATCGCGAGCGGACGGGGGTCGATGTCTTGCATGCCTTCGATCATGCCGGAATCGCCTCGCCAAGGCGCCGCGCGACCTGCGACACCAGCGCCTGCCGCTGCGGCGCCTCGCGCCAGCGCAGGCGCGTGCCCGATTCCCAATCGGGGTGGCTGCGCGCGGGCTGGGCGCTGCGCACGCAGTCGGCGAGCGCCTGCGGATCGCCCGCGCCCAGTCCGTCGGCGCCGATGCGCTCGAGCGCCGCATGCCCGCGATGCTCCAGCGCGCGCAGCAGTCGCAGCTGCCAGCCCAGGAGCACGAACAGCACGCGGTCCTCGACGGTGAGCTCGTGCACGTCTCGCAGCTTGTTGGCGAGCTTGCGCCCCAGCGGCCCCAGGCCCTGCGACATGGCACCGCCGATCGCGCCGCCCAGCGCCGCGCCCGTGCCCAGCGACAGGCCGGCCAGCGCCAGGTCGGCGACCACGCCCACCGCCGCGCCCACCGCCACGCCCTTGCCGAGCAGGATGCCCGCGTCCTTGAGGGCTTCGGGATGGAAGAAGTCCATGCTCCAGCGGCCCTCGACCATGGGCAGCGGCGCCTCGTCCGCATCGCCTTCGCGAAAGCCGTGGAGCGCCAGCAGGTCCTCGGCGCAGCGCTGCGCCTTGTCGAAGAGCGACTGGCGCAGCTCGGCGACGCGGCGGTGGCGTTCCTGCTCGTTCGCGAACTCCGCCGCGGTGGCGGTGCGCCGCATCGCGGCGGCGTCCACCAGCAGCTCGGCGATCCGCCGGCAGGCGGCCTCCCTGCGCTGCGCGGCCTCGGCGTCGAGCGATGCAGCGATCCGGTCGAGCTCTTCGCGCCGATCGCGCAGCAGCGTCGCCAGGTCGCGATACAGCTCCCGCTCCGCGCCGACGAAAGGCGCGGCCGCATCGAAGCGCACCACCACGTGCAGGCCATAGGCCGACAGCAATTCCTTCCAGCCGGTCTCGCGCTGGGCCGCGTGGTGCAGGAAGTTCAGCACCGGCAGCACCGGCCGCGCGCAGGCGTTGAGCAGTTCGATCTCGGCGCGGAACTTTGGCAGCTGGGGCTCGCGCGCGTCGATCACCAGGAAGGCCGCGTCGACGTCGAGCAGCGCCCGCAGCACCTTGGCCTCCTGTTCGAACACGCCGTGCGCCTCGGGGCCCTGCAGAAAGCGGCGGATGCGTTCGGGCGGCATCAGGCTGCGGTCGAAGCCTTCGAGGTGCTCGCGCAGCGCCACGGCATCCTCCAGGCCCGGCGTGTCGAGGAAGCGCACGGCGGCGCGGCCGCCGACTTCGAGGTCCACCGATTCGACGTGGCGCGTGGTGCCGGGCCGCTGCGAGACCTCGCCGAAGTTCACGCGCCGCGTGAGGGTGCGCAGCAGCGAGGTCTTGCCGGCATTGGTGTGGCCCACCACGGCGATCCGGATGGGCGTGTCGGGTGTCGTCATGTCCAGTCGTGGAGCATGGGCTCCAGCGCGTCGCCGGCGGTCAGCGTGCCCAGGCCGGCATCGGCGAGCCAGGCGTGCCAGCGCCCGCGCGCCTCGTCGTTCTGCGCGTTGCCGATCAGCCAGAGGCGGCACTCGCCGCACAGCGCCAGCACGTCGCGCAGGAAGCGCTCGGTGCCGCGGTCGGGGCTGGAGCCCGCATGGCAGCCGACCAGCACGCGCCGCGGGCGCAGGCGGGCCAGCGTGTCGAGCAGTTGGCGGCGCGCCGTGGCGCTGCCGTCGACGCGCATGGCGCGGGCGCCGAGCATTTCGAGCGCGGCGGGCGGCCAGGGCAGCTCGTCGGGCAGTTCGAAGCCGACCGCCATGAGCGTCTCGGTCGTGTCGCCCGGCGCGAGGCCGTGCGCCGCGGGATGCGGCGGCTGGCCTGGATCGGCATCGACGATGTGCGGCGGCGCCAGCGCATCGAAGCGCGCGATGAGCTTTCGGTAATAGGGCAGCGACAGGTCGGGCGCGAGCGCCTTGCTGCGCATGCGCCAGACGGCCGCGCACAGCAGCCCGAAACTCATGCGCGGCAGCAGGCCGTACACCACGATGCAGCCGGTGAACCAGAGGGCCCAGTCGCGCTGCCCCGATGCCGCGGCGAGCGGCGACAGCACCGCTTCCGCGTCCGGCACCGGAAAGCCCAGGCGCGCCGGCACGTGGCCCAGCCATTGCACGGCGTGCACGAAGAAGGAGGGATCGAGGATCGTGGTCTCCCAGTCCAGCGTGTAGTGGCGGAACGCCAGTGCGAAGAGGAGGGCGGCGATCACGACCGCGAACGACAGCGCCCAGACGGCATGGCTCACGAAACCCAGCGCCCAGGGCAGCAGCCGCGCCTGCCCGAGCAGGCGCGTGGCCGCGCGCAGCAGCACGGGCACCTGGCCGCGGCGGCCGCCGGCGACCCGCGCGGTGAGCGCCATCCAGATCCAGCCGAAGGACGTGTTGAAGGCGCGGGGCGACGCCATCAGCCCGAGCAGCCACAGCAGCAGCGTGACCAGGTGAAGGCCCAGCAGGCTCGCGAGCGCGACCACCACGTTGATGCGCCTCTCGCTGCCGCCGAGGACGTTGCCCGCCAGCGAAAGGCCGGCGATCACGATGACCGCCACGAGCCCCAGCAGCACCCAGGGCGCCCAGGCGCGCGCACGGGAGAGTTCGGCGGTGAGCCCAGTGCGCCCTGCGAGAAGGCGAGCGCGCTCGGCGATCCGGGCAGCGGGGTCGGGCGCGAGGCGCGCCGCTTCGCGCAGCGCCTCGGGGTCGTCGAGCGGTCCGGCCTCTTCGATCAACCGCACCGCTTCGGTGAGCGTTGCGTCCTGGAACGAAGAGGGGGGCGCCACGGGGTCAGACAGCTTTCTTTTTCACGACTCGGAGCACTCCGGCACGCCGGAGGGGAGCGGAAATTATGCCCGTGGTCGCAGCGAAAAAAGGCCGCGGGCGCGGCCTCATGGAAGCACGAGGCGCAAGAGAGAAACGAAGGCGAGAGAGGGGGGAGCCGCGAAGCGGCTCGGGGGGTGCCTTACCTCAAACCGAAGAAGGACAGGATGGCGACCACCACGACGACCAGACCGATGATGTAGATGATGGAATTCACGGTTCAAACTCCTCTGTGAAGACGATTCCAGAATGCCCATCGCGCCGCCCTGTCGATGTCGGCGGGGTGCAACGCCCGCTGTAGGACTTTCAGGCCGCCTGCGCCTCGGCCTGGTCGGTGTCCTCGTCCTCGCTGCCGTCACCGAGAAAGCCGCCGCTCTGGTGCGCCCACAGCCGCGCGTAAAGGCCGCCCTTGGCCAGCAGGGTCTTGTGGTCGCCTTCCTCGACCACGCGGCCGTTGTCGAGCACCACCAGCCGGTCCATCGCGGCGATGGTCGACAGGCGGTGCGCGATCGCGACCACGGTCTTGCCTTCCATCAGGCGGTAGAGGCTGGCCTGGATCGCGGCCTCGACCTCCGAGTCGAGCGCGCTGGTGGCTTCGTCGAGCAGCAGGATCGGCGCGTCCTTCAGCATCACCCGCGCGATCGCGATGCGCTGGCGCTGCCCACCCGAAAGCTTCACGCCGCGTTCGCCCACGTGCGCCTCGTAGCCCTTGCGCCCGGCCGGGTCGCCCAGCGTCTGGATGAAGGCGTGCGCCTCGGCCCGCTCGGCCGCGGCCTGGATCGCGGCCGCGCTCGCCTCGGGCTTGCCGTAGGCGATGTTGTCGGTGACCGAACGGTGCATCAGCGAGGTGTCCTGCGTGACCATGCCGATGTGGGCGCGCAGGCTGTCCTGCGTGACGTGCGCGACGTCCTGGCCGTCGACCAGGATGCGGCCGCCGTCCAGGTCGTGGAAGCGCAGCAGCAGGTTCACCAGGGTCGACTTGCCCGCGCCCGAGCGGCCGACCAGGCCGATCTTCTCGCCTGGCGCGACGGTGAGCGTGAGGTCGTCGATCACGCGCCGGCCCGCGTCGCCGTAGCGGAAGCTCACGTGCTCGAAGCGGATCTCGCCGCGCGGCACCGAGAGCGCGGCCGCATCGGGTGCGTCGACCACGGTGCGCGGGCGCGAGAGTGTCTTCATGCCGTCCTGCACGGTGCCGATGTTCTCGAAGAGGCTGGTCATCTCCCACATGATCCAGTGCGACATGCCCTGCAGCCGCAGCGCCATCGCGGTCGCGGCGGCCACCGCGCCGACGCCGATCGTGCCTTGCGACCACAGCCACAGGCCCATGCCCGCCATGCCGGCGGTCAGGCCCATGCTGAGCGTGTGGTTGGTGATCTCGAAAGCGCTCACCAGCCGCATCTGGCTGAAACCGGTCTGCATGAATTCGCGCATCGCCGCGCGCGCGAAGCCGGCTTCGCGGTGCGCGTGCGAAAAGAGCTTGACGGTCGCGATGTTGGTGTAGGCATCGGTCACGCGGCCCGTCATGAGCGCGCGCGCGTCGGCCTGCGCCTTGCCGACCTGCCCCAGGCGCGGCACGAAGAAGGCCAGCTGCGCCACGTAGAGCGCGAGCCACACGACGAAGGGCAGCATCAGCTGCCGGTCGAGCACCGCGGCGAGCACGATCATCGTCGCCACGTACACGCACATCGCCACCAGCACGTCGGCCAGCACGAAGATCGTGTCGCGCACCGCCAGCGCGGTCTGCATGACCTTGGCCGTGATGCGGCCCGCGAACTCGTCCTGGTAGAAGGCCATGCTCTGCCCGAGCATCAGCCGGTGGAAGTTCCAGCGCAGCCGCATCGGCAGGTTGATCGCCAGCGTCTGGTGCTTGACGATGGTCTGCAGCGCGACCACGCCGATGCTCGCCACCAGCGCGACGCCGAGCCACGTCAGCGTGGCGCCCCGTTCCTCCCACAGGCGCGCGGGTTCCTGGCCGCCGAGCCAGTCGACGATGCGCCCGAGGATCGCGAACAGCAGCGCCTCGAAGGCCGACATCGCGGCCGTGAGCAGCGCCATCAGCGCGATCGTGCCGCGCAGTCCGCGCGTGCACGACCACACGAAGGCGAACAGGCCGTGCGGCGGCAGCAGGGGTTCAGCGGGCGGGAAGGCGTCGAGGCGTTTTTCGAAGAAGCGAAACAGCAAGGCGAAGGGTCTCCGGTGAGGGGCCGACTGTACCGGCGCATGCCGCCGCGTGTGCATCGAGGGCTAAGCGGCTCAGGCGCCGCCGAGCGTGCCGCCGAGGAAGTCGATGAAGCTGCGCAGCTTGGGCGCCATGTATTGCCGGCTCATGTACACCGCGAACAGCGTGACCGGCGGCGCCGCGTACTCGGGCACCAGCCGCACCAGCCGGCCGGCGGCCAGGTCGTCGGCGATCAGCCATTCGGGCAGGAACGAGATGCCGATGCCCGCGTGCACCGCATGCAGCGTCAGGTTGGTGTCGTCGGACTTCATCACCGCCTGCAGCCGCAGCGGCGCCTGCCGTCCCCCCGGGCCCTTGAGGGCGTAGCCGTCCAGGTTCACGTAGCTCGGAACGATGGCGTCGAGCCTCGAGAGCTCGGCCGGCGTGGCCGGCGTGCCGCTGCGCGCGAGACATCCGGGCGCGGCGACCAGGTGGAACTGCAGGCGGCACAGCGGGCGCGCGATGAGCGCGGGCGAGGGCTCCTGCGTCGCGCGCAGGGCGAGGTCGTAGCCTTCGGCCGCGAGGTCGACCTTGCGGTTCTCCAGGTGCATGTCGACCACCACCTCCGGATAGCGTTCGCGGTAGCCGGCGAGCACCTGCGCGAAGCGCGGCGTGGCGCACCACACCGGCGCGCTGACCTTGAGCTGCCCGCGCGGCGCGGCGCTGGTCTGGCCGATGGCGGCTTCGGCGGCGTCGAGCAGGTCGAGCGCGCGGCCGCTCTGCTCGTACCAGGCCTGCCCGGCCTCGGTGAGGCTCAGGTGCCGGCTCGACCGGTGCAGCAGGCGCGCGCCCAGCGACTTCTCGAGCTGGGCCACGTGCTTGCTCGCCATGGGCGGCGAGATCCCGAGGTGCCCGGCCGCGGCCGCGAAGCTGCCGGATTCGACGACCTCGCGGAACACGCGCAGACTGGTCAGGCGGTCCATGGTGATTTCCTGCGGTGAAACGAATCGATGCATCGTAGCCTATCGATTTCCTATCCGGAAATCTCTAGACTGGATGCCAAGGAGCGATCCATGAGCAACAACACCCAACCACGTCTTCCCACCTACTTCATCTCGCACGGCGGCGGCCCCTGGCCGTGGATGAAGAAGGAGATGGGCCCCACCTACGACCGGCTCGAAGCCTCGCTGGCCGACATGCCGCGCCAGATCGGCCGCACGCCCGACGCGATCCTGATGGTGTCCGCGCACTGGGAGGAGCCCGCATTCACCGTGATGGGCAACCCGCGCCCGCCGATGATCTACGACTACGGCGGCTTCCCGGCCCACACCTACCAGGTGCACTACGACGCGCCGGGCTCGCCCGAGCTCGCGCGCCGCGTGCATGCGCTGATCGAGGCCGCCGGGCTGCCGGTGCGCACCGACTCCGAACGCGGCTTCGACCACGGCATGTTCTCGCCGATGGCCGCGATCTACCCGAAGGCCGACGTGCCGGTGGTGCAGCTGTCGCTGCGGCGCGGGCTCGATCCGGCCGAGCACATCGCGCTGGGCCGCGCGATCGCGCCGCTGCGCGACGAGAACGTGCTCATCGTCGGCAGCGGCCTGAGCTACCACAACCTGCGCGCCTTCGGCCCGCAGGCGCGCGACGTGTCGAAGGCCTTCGACGACTGGCTGGGCGACACCACGCTCGGCGCCACCGGCGACGCGCGCAACGCGCGCCTGCTGCAATGGTCGGCCGCGCCGGCCGCGCGCATCGCGCATCCGCGCGAGGAGCACCTGATCCCGCTGATGGTCGCCGTCGGCGCGGCCGAGAACGACGCGGGCGAGCGCGTCTACCACGAGGACGACTTCATGGGCGGCATCGCGGTGTCGAGCTTCCGCTTCGGCTGACGACCCGCCGGCGCGTCACAATGCGCCGGTGCCTTACTACTCCACTTTCAATCCGCAGGCGGAAGCCGAAGCCGTTCGCCTGATCGAGCGCATCGACGCGCTCGCCACCCACCACGATGTCGAGCACGCGGGCGTGCGGGTGCGCTGGCGCCGCTTCGGCAACGACGCATCGGCGCCGCCGCTGGTGCTGCTGCACGGCGGCCACGGCAGCTGGATGCACTGGCTGCGCAACATCGAGGCGCTCTCGGCCGGGCGCACGCTGTGGCTGCCCGACATGCCGGGCTTCAACGATTCCGATGCGATGCCGGCGCCGGACTCGGGCGGCTCGACGCTCGAGCCCTTTCTCGAAACCCTTCACGCCACGCTCGACAGCCTCGTGGGCGTGGAAACCCGGATCGACCTGGGCGGCTTCTCCTTCGGCGGCCTGATCGCGTCCAAGCTCGGCGCGCGGCGCGGGCGAATCCGCCGCCTGGTCCTGATGGGCAGCGGCGGCCACGGCACCTTGCGCCGCATGACGGTCGAGATGGTCAACTGGCGCGCCGCCGCGGACCGCGACGAGGAGCGCGCCGCGCTCTTGCACAACCTGGCGGCGCTGATGCTGCACGAGCGCGCGGCCATCGACGCGCTGGCCTTCGCGATCCACGACATCTCGTGCCACGGCACGCGTTTTCGCAGCAAGGAGGTCTCGCTCTCGGGCGGCCTGCAGGCGGCGCTGGACACCATCGGCGGGCGGCAGCTGATGGTGTGGGGTGAGCACGATGTCACCGCCGATTCGCGTCCGCTGGTGGCGCAACTGGTCGCCGCCGATCCACAGCGCGAGGGCGCGGTGATCGATGGCGCCGGGCACTGGGTGCAGTTCGAGCGCGCCGACGAGGTCAACGCGCGGGTGCTGCGCTTCCTCGCCGAGCCGCGGTGATGGCGGCCGAGCCGCGCCGCGGCTACTGCGACTGCTTGGTCAGCCCGAGCTTGCGGATGATGTCGCCCCACTCGTCGTAGGTGGAGCGCGTCAGCGCGGCCAGGGCCTGCGGGCTCGACGATTCGGCCTCGTAGGCGCCCTGGCGGAAGAAGTCGCGCGTGGCCGGCATGGCGAGCACCTGCGCCAGCGCCGCGTTGAGCTTCGCGACCACGTCCTCGGGCATGCGCGGCGGTCCGTAGAAGCCGAGCCAGCTCGCCATGTCCACGCCCTTCACGCCCTGTTCGGCCATGGTGGGCACGTCGGGCAGCATGGGGCTGCGCCTGGGCGCCGCCACCGCGAGCATGCGGACCTTGCCCGTGGCCGTGTTCTGGATGGCATTGGGCGCGGCGTCGAAGTAGTACTGCACGCGCCCCGCGAGGAAGTCCTTCGCGGCATCCGCGCCGCCCTTGTAGGGCACGTGCACCACGTCGAGCCCGGCCTGTCGCGCAAACGCCTCGCCGTAGATGTGCGACGAAGTCCCGGTGCCGAAGGAGGCGTAGCTCATCTTGCCGGGGTTGGCCTTGATGTAGGCGACGAGCTCCTGCACGTTCTTCGCGGGTACGCTCGCATGCACCGTGAGCACCAGCGGCCCGCGCGCGCCGAGCGAGATCGGCGTCAGGTCCTTGAACGGGTCGTAGCGCACCTGCGCCAGCGTCTGCGGGTTCTGCGCCACGACGGACGAGGGCGCGTACATGAAGGTGTAGCCGTCGGGCGCCGAGCGGATCACTTCCTCGGTCGCGAGGATGAAGCTAGCGCCCGGGCGGTTCTCGACGATCACCGGCGTCTGCAGCACCTCGCCGAGCTTGTTGGCGACGAAGCGCGCCTGCGCATCGGAGGCGCCGCCCGCGGCGAGCCCGAGCACGATGCGGATCGTGCGGCCCTTCTCCGGAAAGGGCGTGGCCGCCGACGCGGCGAGCGGCAGGGCGCCCGCGCACAGCGCGAAGAGCGAGGCGCAGGCGCAGGCGTGGCGGCGGTTCAGGTCCGTTCGTGAAGGCATGTTGCTCATTGCTTGGTCAATCCGACTTGCTGGACCATCGTGCCCCAGCGCTCGTAGGTCGAGCGCGTGATGCTGGCGAATTCGTCCGGCGTGCTGGCGCCGGCCTCGTAGCCGCCGCTGCGATAGAACTCCTGCACCTGCGGCATTGCCAGCACCTTGGCGAGCGCCGCGTTCAGGGTCGCGACCACGGGCGCCGGCATGCGCGCGGGCCCGTAGAAGCCGAGCCAGCTCGGCAGGTCCAGGCCGGTGAAGCCCTGCTCCGCGAAGGTCGGCACCTCGGGCAGCGCGGCGATGCGCGCGCTGGCGGCCACCGCGAGGATCTTCACCTTGCCGGTGGCCGAGGTGATGACGGCCGACGAGGCCGAGTCGAACATGTACTGCACGCGGCCGCCGATCAGGTCCTTGGCCGCGTCGGAGCCGCCCTTGTACGGGATGTGGACGGCATCGATGCCGGTCTTCTTCACGAAGGCCTCGCCGTAGATGTGCGAGGAGGTGCCGGCGCCGAACGAGGCGTAGCTCACCTGTCCCGGATGCGCCTTCACGTAGGCGACCAGTTCCTTCACGTTGGCGGCCGGCACCGTGGTGCTGACCGAGAGCACCAGCGGCCCGCGCCCGCCCATCGAGATGGGGGTGAAGTCCTTGAACGGGTCGTAGGGCACCTGCGCGAAGGTGTGCGGGTTCTGCGCCATCGTGGAAGAGGGCGCATAGAGCAGCGTGTAGCCGTCGGCCGGCGCGCGCGCCACCTCGCTGGCCGCCAGCATGGTGCTCGCGCCCGGCTTGTTGTCGACGATCACGCTGGTGCCCAGCAGTTCGCCGAGCTTCTGCGCCACGATGCGCGCCTGCGCGTCGGTGCCGCCGCCGGCGGTGAAGCCCACGACGATGCGGATCGGCTTGCCAGGCGCGGGGAAGGCCTGCTGAGCCATCGCGGCCGCGGGGATCAGGCCCGACAGGGCGGCGATGCCGAGCGCGCTGCAGAACTTGCGGCGCCCGGGCTGGGATGTCTTCATCGCTGTCTCTCTGGTTTTCATGGATATCAATCATCGTGTCCGGAAAACAAATGATCTGACAGGGAATACCCTGAGAAAACTCTTATAAAATTCGAAAAATGGAAGATGAAATCAAAATATCATCTTCTCCATCGAACACGAACCCAGACCGCCCGCATGAAAACCATCGTCCGCACCGATGAGCGCATCCTGTCCTCGGACATCTTCGAACGCGACAACCGGGTCAAGCGGCCCGACCACGGCCACTGGGCCGAGCCCGGCAAGCAGATCCCCGTCTACCACCGGTGCGGCGTGCTCGTCGTGGGGGGCGGCCCGTCGGGCACCGCGGCCGCGGCGGCGGCGGCCCGCGCGGGTGCCGACGTCACGCTGCTGGAGCGCTACAACCACCTGGGTGGCCTCTCGACCGGCGGGCTCGTGATCTGGATCGACCGCATGACCGACTGGGAAGGCCAGCTGGTCATCCGCGGCTTTGCCGAGGAACTGTTCGACCGCCTGCCCGCGGACGCCATCGCCGGCCCCGCCCGCACCGACTGGGGCTCGCAGGACGCGGGCAAGGCCGCGCACTGGTCGCAGCGCACCGCGGCCTACCACGGCATCGTGACCTGGTCGCCCACCATCGACCCCGAGCGCCTCAAGCAGCTGTCGCAGGAGATCGTGCTGGAGCGCGGCGTGAAGCTCGTCTACCACTCGTGGGCCGCCATCCCGATCGTCCAGGACGGCGCGGTCAAGGGCGTGGTGTTCGAGAGCAAGGAAGGCCGCATGGCGATCATGGCCGACGTGGTGGTCGACGCCACCGGCGACGGCGACCTCTTCGCGCGCGCCGGCGCCGCCTACGTGAACGACATCGAAGAGGCCGACGTGCATCACTGCATGAACACCTCGTGGCTCTTCGGCGGAGTCGACATGAACCGCTGGATCGAGTTCAAGGCCGGCCAGCCCGAGGCCTTCTCGGCCTTCATGGCGGGCGGGCGCGAGCAGTGCGGCCTGTTCGAGCGCCCCTTCGTGTCGTGGCGCAACGACGTGGCGCTGTTCATGGGGCCGCGCCAGTCGGGCTACTCGGCGCTCGACGTGGACGACCTCACCGCGGTGGAGGTGCGCTCGCACCGCGCGATGGTGGCGCACCTGGACTACTTCCGCGCCCATGCGCCGGGTTTCGAGAACGCCTTCCTGATGCTGAGCGCGCCGCAGATCGGCGTGCGCCACGCGCGCCGCCTGACCGGCGTGGGCGCGGTGCTGCGCAGCCAGTGGCCCGAGGGCGTGGCGCTGGCGGACGAGATCGGCGTCTCGCCCGCGGTGTCGCCGAAGTTCCCGAACATCTCCATTCCCTACGGCGCGCTGGTGCCGCAGCAGCTCGACGGCCTGCTCGCCTGCGGCCGCCACATCTCGTGCGACCGCAATTCGCACGGTTTCATGCGCGAGATCCCGCAGTGCTGGATCACCGGGCAGGCCGCGGGCGCGGCGGCGGCGCTGGCCTCGCGCGGCGGGGTCGCGCCGCGCGCGGTCGACGTGGGCGCATTGCAGGCCGAGCTGCTGCGCCAGGGCGTGTACCTGCGCGCCGGGGCGGGGCAGGGCCTTGCCGCTTCCGCGGCCACCGCCGAAGCGGGCGCCTGAGGCGCGCGAACGCCTCGTCGCGAGCCTCTACATTGGAGCCACTTCCCCAAGGCTTCCATCACCATGTCCACAGACAAGAACGACCTCTCCATGACCGCCGCCGAGGCGACCGACGCACGCGGCGAGCGCTCCGACACCGTCAGCGCGCTGGAGCGCGGCATCTCGGTGCTGCGCTGCTTCAGCGAAGACCAGCCCGTGCTCGGCCACGCCGACGTCGCGCGCATGACCGGCATTCCCCGCCCGACGGTGAACCGGCTCGTCGCCACGCTGCTCTCCATGGGCATGCTCAAGCCCGCGCCGGCGGCCGACCGCTTCATGCTCGGCCCGGGCGTGGTGTCGCTGGCGCGCGTGTTCCTCGGCAGCCTCGACGTGCGCGCGGTGGCGCGCCCGAGCATGCAGGCGATGGCGGAGGAGATGGGTGCGTCGGTCTACCTCGCGGTGCGCGACGGCATGGAGATGGTGCTGATCGAAGCCTGCCGGCCGCGTTCCTCGATGCTGTCGGCGCGGCTGGACGTGGGCTCGCGCGCGCCGCTGGCCAATTCCGCGCTCGGCCGCGCGTACCTCTCGGCCCTGCCCGAGGCGCAGCGCCAGCAGCTCGTCGATTCGATGCGCCTGCTGCGCGGGCCCGAGTGGAGCGGCATCGAGCCCGCCATGAACCGCGCGATCGCCGAGTCGAAGCGGCTGGGCTTTTGCCTCTCGCTCGGGGAATTCCACCGCGAGATCAATTCGGTGTCCGTGCCGCTCATCGGGCCGGACGGCGATGTCATGGCGCTCAACGGCGGCGGCGCGGCCTTCGTCTTCACGGAAGAGCGGCTGCGCAACGAACTCGCGCCCCGGCTGCACGACATCGCGCTGACCATCGCGCGCGACATCGGCGGCCACGTCCCCACACCCTTGCCGGGCTAGCGCGCCCGGCGGGGATCCCCCACGAATGCGCACAGAAGAACGGAGACACAGGTCATGCACCTGAGCGATGAAGAAAAGGCCATGCGCGACGGCCGCGACGGACCGGCGGTGCAGAAGGCGATGGACTTGCTGATCCGCTACGGCGAGGCGCTGGACGCCGAGCGGCTCGTGGAGACACGCAACGTCTGCGCCTCCATCACCTCGACCACGCCCTTCCAGCGCGACTTCGCGCTGGCCCGCGGGGGCGGCATGGACGCGGTGTTCTCCGAGTTCAGCCTCGACAGCCAGGAGACGGTGGAGATCCCGAAGTTCAAGGTCTTCACCAGCCACCTGCAACTGGGCTTCGACCCCGGCCAGCCCGAGCGCATGGGCGTGAGCGAGGAGATCGTGCAGTTCTACGGGCGCAGCGAGCGGCACGCCGCGAGCCTGGGCGCGCAGATCATGAACACCTGCACGCCCTACCAGGTGGGCAACATCCCGACGCGCGGCGAGCATTGCGCGTGGATGGAGTCGTCGGCGGTGGTGTATTGCAACTCGGTGCTCGGCGCGCGCACCAACACCGAGGGCCGCGAGAGCACCGGCGCCGCGATGCTCACCGGGCGCATCCCGTACTGGGGCTACCACCTCGACGAGAACCGCCACGGCACGCACGTGGTCGAGCTCGACATCGAGATCGAGTCGGTGCAGGACTGGGGCCTGCTCGGCTACTACATCGGCGAGCAGGTGCAGGAGCGCGTGCCCATCGTGCACAGCCGGCGCGGCATCGCGCGCGTGCCCAACCTGCCGCGGCTCAAGCACTTCGGCGCCGCCGCGTCGTCCTCGGGCGGCGTGGAGATGTACCACATCGTCGGCGTGACGCCCGAGGCGCTCACGCTCGAACAGGCGCTCGGCGGCCGGGCGCCCGTCGAGGTGCTGCGCTACGGCCAGGCCGAGCGCCGCGCCACCTTCGAGAAGATCAACAGCACCGGCCGCGACGCCGAGGTGCAGTACGTGATGCTCGGCTGCCCGCACTACACGATCGAGCAGATCTGGGAAGCGGCCCAGCTACTCGAAGGGCGCAAGGTGCACCCCGGCTGCGAGCTGTGGATCTTCACGCCGCGCGCGATCAAGTCGCTGGCCGACCGCAACGGCTACACGAAGATCATCGAGGACGCCGGCGGCATCCTGATGACCGACAGCTGCTCCGCCATGAGCCGCGCCGTGCCCAAGGGCACGAAGACCGTCGCGCTCGATTCGGCCAAGCAGGCCCACTACCTGCCCGCCATCCTCGGCGTGCAGGCCTGGTTCGGCAGCACCGCCGAATGCATCGATGCGGCCTGCACCGGCCGCTGGAATGGAGTGCTCGGATGAGCGAGGCAGCCATGGCAGAAGAAACCATCGTCATTCGCGGCCGCAAGGTCGTCGGCGGCGTGTCGGAGGGCGAGGCCCTGGTCACGCGCGACCGCATCTCGGGCTGGGGCGGCATCGATCCGCGCACCGGCACCGTCGTGGAGACGCGGCATGCGCTGCGCGGGCAGAGCTTCGCGGGCAAGGTGCTGGTGTTCCCAGGCGCCAAGGGCTCGTCGGGCTGGTCCGCCATGTTCCACATGACGCGGCTCATGAACACCGCGCCCGCGGCCTTTCTCTTCAACGAGATGACCACCAAGATGGCGCTCGGCGCGGTGGTCACGCACTCGCCCGCGATGACCGGCTTCGACCGCGACCCGCTCGCCTGCATCGAGACCGGCGACTGGGTGCGCGTGGACGCCGATCGCGGCGTCGTCACGATCACCCGCAAATCCCAACGAGGAGACACCCCATGACCCGCCCCCTGCGCAGCAACTTCCCGCGCGGCTCCTACCTCTGGTCGGTGCGCAACGCGCACTGGCGCGCGCTCGGCATTCCCGAAGAGGACTGCGAGAAGCCCAAGATCGCGATCGTCAACAGCTCCTCGGAGCTGGCCGCCTGCTTCAGCCACCTCGACACGGTGGCCGCCGAGGTGAAGGCGGCGATCCGCGCGGCCGGCGGCGTGCCCTTCGAGATCCGCACCGCCGCGCCCAGCGACTTCATCACCGGTGCCGGCGCGCGCGGCGCCTACATGCTGGCGGCGCGCGACCTCGTCACCAACGACATCGAGGTGGCGGTCGAAGGCGCGCAGCTCGACGGCATGGTGTGCCTCACTTCGTGCGACAAGACCGTGCCGGGGCAGCTCATGGCGGCGGCGCGGCTGAACATCCCCACGCTGCTCGTGCCCTGCGGCTACCAGCCCAGCGGCGAGTACCGCGGCCACCACGTCGACATCGAGGAGGTGTTCATCGGCGCGATGCATGCGGTGGCCGGCAAGCTGCCGGTGGACGAGCTCGTGGGCATGAGCCGCGAGGCGATCCGCGGACCCGGCGTGTGCTCGGGCCTGGGCACCGCCAACTCGATGCACATCGTGTGCGAGGCGCTCGGCATGGCCTTGCCCGGCAGCGCGCCCGTGGCCGCGCTGAGCCCGAAGATGATGGCCGACGCACGCGCCGCCGGCACGCGCATCGTGCAGATGGTGTGGGACGACCTGAAGCCGCGCGACATCCTCACGCCCGGCGCCTTCGCGAACGCGGTGCGCGCGGTGCTCTCGGTGGGCGGCTCGCTCAACACCGCCAAGCACCTCCAGGCGGTGGCGACCGAAGGGCAGACCGGCGTCGATGTCTACGCGCTCTTCGAGAAGCTCGGCCCCACCACGCCGGTGCTGGCCGGCGTGCGGCCGATCGGCGCGAACTCGATCGAGGACTTCGAGGCCGCCGGCGGCTGCCGGGCCTTGCTCAAGCAGCTCGAACCGCTGCTCGACACCGGCGCACGCACCGTCACCGGCGCCACGGTCGCAGAGAACCTGAGCGGCGTGGAGGTCGCGAATCCCGAGGTGATCCGCCCCATCGGCCGACCGGTGGCGCCGCTGCCCGCGATCGTGCTGCTGCGGGGCAACCTGGCGCCCGAGTCCGGGCTCATCAAGACCGGCATCGCCGAGCGCAAGGTGCGGCGCTTCACCGGTCCCGCGGTGTGCTTCTGGAGTTCCGATGCCGCCATCGCGGCGCTCAAGAACGGCGACATCGTCCCGGGCCAGGTGATGGTGATGCGCGGCGCCGGCGCCTGCGGCGGGCCGGCCATGGGCGGCGGCGCCTCGCGCGTGGTGTTCGCACTCGACGGCGTGGGGCTTGGCGACGAGGTGGCGCTGCTCACCGACGGCCATCTCTCGGGCCTGGTCTGCAAGGGTCTGGTGGTGGCCGAGGTGTCGCCCGAGGCCGCGCTCGGCGGGCCGCTGGGTCTCTTGCGCGACGGCGACGTGGTCACGATCGACCTCGATGCGCGGCGCCTCGATGTGGACCTGACGGACGAGGAACTCCAGGCCCGCCGCGAGGGCTGGCAGCCACCGCAGCCGCTGCACGACACCGGCTGGCTTCAGCAATACCGGCGCAACGTCGGGCCGCTGTCGCAAGGCGCGGTGCTGGTGCGCACCGAGAAGACCACTTCCTGAAGGACACGACCATGCGACGCAGAACCCTGACCGCCGCCGCCCTCTGGGGCGCGGCCGCATTGACGAGCCTGCCCCTGGCGGCGGGTGCCGAGGAGGCCTATCCGCAGAAGCCGATCCGCCTCATCGTGGGCTTCGCGCCCGGCGGCGGCGCCGATGCGCTCACCCGCATCATCGCGGACGGCCTCGCCAAGCAACTCGGCCAGCAGGTGATCGTGGACAACCGCCCCGGCGCCGACGGCGTGCTCGCGGCGCAGGCGACCTCGTCGGCCAAGCCCGACGGCTACACGCTGCTGATGGGCACCAACACCGCGATGGTCGCCGCGCCCACCCTGCGGCCCACGCCGCCGTACGACCCGTTCAAGGCATTCACGCCGATCAGCTCGGCCGGCCAGTTCTCGATGTTCCTGGTGGTGCCGTCGACCCTGCCGGCCAAGAGCGTGAACGAGTTGCTCGCGCTGGTGGCTGCGCGTCCCGGCGCCTACAACTCGGCCTCGAGCAACAGCGCCTCGGAGCTCGCGATGCTGCAGCTGCTGGGCGAGCGCAAGGTGGTCAATGCGCGCTACAAGGGCGACATGCAGGCCATGACCGATCTGCTCGGCGGCCAGGTCCAGATGATGTTCACCACCGGCACGCTCGCGCCGGCCTACGTGAAGGACGGGCGCATCCGCGCGCTGGTCACGCTGCTGCCCGAGCGCAGCGACCTGCTGCCCGATGTGCCGACCGGCGGCGAACTCGGCCTCGGCAAGCTCACGATCACGCCCTGGGCCGGCTTCTTCGGCCCGCCGGGCCTGCCGGCGGCCATCACCGAGCGGCTGTCGCGCGAACTGCAGAACACGCTGCAGCGGCCCGAGGTGCGCAAGCAGCTCGCGCAGCAGGGCTTCGAGGGCTACGGCATGAGCCCCGGGAAGTTCCGTGATTTCTTCCGCCAGCAGTACGACGCCTTCGGCGCGACCGTGCGGGAGCACAACGTCAAGTTCGAATAGCCCCGGTCACTGCGCCAGCGCGGCGTTGTTGCATTCGGGCGCGGCCTTGTCCAGCGCCCGGATCAGCTGTTCGGTGATGCGCAGGCTGTAGGCCTGCGTGGGGTGCACGTCGTCGATGATCTCCACCGGCCCGGCGGCGCCGAAGTCGGCGAAGGTGACGTCCAGTTCGTCGGCCAGCGCCGCCACGTCGGCATCGGCGCGATCGCGGCCCGCCAGCCGCTCGGGCGTCATGAAGCCGTTGGGCACCTGGCGTGCGTAGCCCGTGAGGATCGGCACGCGACCCTCGTCCCGCACGTCGTGCACGAGCTGCGCGAGCTGCGCCTTCACGTCGCCGCCCGACCAGGCCTCGGCGATGCCGCTGCCCAGCACCACGACGCGCGCGGACCGCGTTTCCTTGTAGAAGATCTTCGACATCTTCGCCAGCGACTGGCCCGAGACCGTCCGGTCGTCGACGGTCCAGGCCGGGCGCTGCGCCTTCAGTTCGGCCGACAGGTGGCGCGCATGGCGCTTCGTCTCCGTGCCGTCGACATAGCCGCCGTGCATGATCGAGTCGCCATAGAGCACCACGGAGCAGTCGATCGGCTGGGCCGGCCGGGACGCGGCGGCGGACGGTGGCCCGTCGCCGATGTCGGTGTTGCAGCCCGGGACGGCGCCGCAGGCGACGAGGAACAGGGTGGCGGCCAGGGAAAGCGTCTTCTTCATGTCGGGAGGGAGAGGGAGGGTCGGGACCGTGGCGGCTTCGCCGCGAGCCGCTGCCGGGGCGGCGGCGTCGGGCAATGGGACATCGATGGCGCCCGTTTCCAGACGTGGCGCATCAGATACGAAATATGGTCTATGCCGATGTGAATATACAACGGCGTGGCATTCGCCGCCGCGCCCGCGGTCTGGCGGCGCCAGGCGGTCAGCGGCGTGTCCCGGCTATCCTGAGGTTCGCTCCGTCGCACGGTGCGCGGAGTGAACTCAGGGAGAAAAATGAAAACGACGATTGCGGGTTCGGAAGGCGACGTGATTCGCAAGTCGGAGGCGCGATGAAGAGGGTCGTCATCCTCGGGATTGGTCTCCTCCTTGCAGCGATGGCGAGCGCGGCAGCCCCAAACCCCGCCGCGCCATACATCGGCGTCTACAAGCCCTGGAGCCGTGGTTGTGGCGGCGCGGTGTTCCTTCGCGAGAAAACGGTGGAATGGCATGCGACGTGGAATACCTGCGAACGCAGACCGTACAAAGTCCTGGAGGTGGCAGCGAGGAATGAACTTCCAAGAATCGCTGTTCAGATCGAGAAGCCAAGCAGGCAATGCGGCTTCGAAGTCCTCGAGATCCAGCAGGAAAACAGCAGGCCGTCCTCGATGTGGGCCTTGCGTGCCTATCCAACGCTGGAGTCCTACGAGAAGCGCGATCTGCCCGAGTGGCAGGATTCGCCCTTGCCCGAGCGTGCCGTTCCGATGTGTCCGCTCGACCCGCGTCCCGACCCGAGGCAATGAGCGGCGTCGGCGCTAGAAGGTCAGCGCCTCGGCATGGCGCCGCCAGAACGCCGCATCCGGGAGCGGCCCCACGCCGGCGGCGGCGTTGTCCGCCATGTGTTCGGCGCGGCTGGTGCCGGGGATGGTGCAGGTCACGGCCGGGTGGCCGAGCACGAACTTCAGGAGCACCTGGGCCCAGCTCGTGCAACCGATCTCGGTGGCCCAGCCCGGGAGCGGCTTGCCCTGTAGCCTGCGCAGCAGCCCGCCGCCGCCGAAGGGCCGGTTGACGATCACCGCCACGCCGCGCTCGGCCGCCAGCGGCAGCAGGCGCTTCTCGGCCTCGCGGGCGTCGAGCGAGTAGTTGATCTGCAGGAAGTCCAGCTTCTGCGCGCGCAGCACCGACTCGACCTCGCCGTAGGCCGACGCGGTGTAGTGCGTGATGCCGACGTAGCGCACGCGGCCCCGCTCCTTCCAGCCGCGCAGGGTCGCAAGATGCGTGCGCCAGTCGACCAGGTTGTGCACCTGCAGCAGGTCGATGCGCGAGGCGCGCAGCCGCGCGAAGGACTGCTCCATCTGGGCGATGCCGGCCTCGCGGCCCGAGGTCCAGACCTTGGTGGCGAGAAAGGCGTGGGCGTGCCGGTTCGAGGCGGCCAGCAGCTCGCCGGTGGTTTCTTCCGAGCGGCCGTACATCGGCGAGCTGTCGATGACCGAGCCGCCGGCCGCGAACAGCGCGTCGAGCACGCCGGGCAGGCGCTGGTACTCGGGCGTGCCGGGGCGCTGGTCGAAGCCGATCCAGGTGCCGACGCCGATCACCGGCAGGGCTTCCTGCGTCGAGGGAATGGGGCGGGTGTTCATGCGGGGCCTGCCTTGCTGCTGCGCGTGGGCCGGAAGCACGGCGCCGGCCCCCAGCGCCAGGCCCAGCCGCAGCAGCCGGGCGCGCGTGAGGAGGAGGGCGCCTGCATCCGTCATCGGCACAGTATCGGGCGCGCGGGCTGGCGCGGGCGGGTTCCCGGGATGGCCGCCCGGGATTTCAAGAAAATTCTCTCGGACCGGCTTGGAATACTGTATAAAAATACAGTCAAACTCCACCGCCATGGGCCTCCCTTTCCTCGATTCCTCCGCCGCTGCCCACCAGGGCGTCTGGCATGCCGACGAGCTCGGCAGCGCCGAGGCGCCCGTCATCGGCACCGGCCATGCCGCGCTCGATGCGCAGTTGCCGGGCGGCGGCTGGCCGGTGGGTGCGATGACGGAGCTGCTGCAGACCGCCCCGCAGGACCCGATCTGGCCGCTGCTGCTGCCCGGGCTGGTGCAGGCGGTGCAGGCACGGGGCGGGCCGGTGGTGCTCATCGGCCCGCCCTGCGAGCCCTTCGGCGCCTCGCTGGCCGCCCACGGGCTGGCGCCCGAGTCGCTGATGTGGGTCCGCAGCGACGCGCCGGCCGCGCGCCTGTGGGCCTGCGAGCAGGCCCTGCGCTGCGCCGACGTGGGCGCCGTGCTGGCCTGGCTGCCGCAGGCGCGGGTCGGCGAGTTGCGGCGACTGCAGCTCGCGGCGGCGCAGCACGATGTGCTGCTGTTCGTGTGCCGGCCCGAAGCGGTGGCGCAATCGGCTTCGCCCGCGCGGCTGCGGCTGCGCATCGTGCGCAGCGCGGCCGATGCGGGGCAGGTGGAGCTCCACATCCTCAAGCGCCGCGGGCCGCCGCTCGCGGCGCCGGTGATGGCTCCGGCGCGCAGCGAGCGCATGAGCGCCCTGCTGGCCGCGGCGCGCCTGCGCCGCAAGATGCGGCTGCAGGAAGAGGCGGGGCCGGTGGCGGCGGATCCGGCCACCACCGTGGTCCGCATCGACACGTGGAAGAAGGAAGGGCGCCATGCATTGGATCGCCTTGCAGTGGTCGCCTGAGCCCGATGCCTCCACAGCCCTGCCGCCCCCCGACGCCTTGAGCTGGTGGGCGCTGCAGTTCACGCCGCACGTCACCTGGCTGGACGAGGCGCTGATGCTCGAAGTCGCCGCCTGCGAACGTCTCTGGGGCGGACGCCTCGCCCTCATGCGGCAGCTCTCCAGCACCCATCCCGCGCCCGGCACCCGCCTGCTGGGCGCGCAGGGCGCCACCAGCCTGGAGGCGCTCGCCCGCCTGCGGCTCTTCGTGCGCGGCGAACGCCGGCCCGACGCCATTCCCGCCGGCCTGCCGCTCGATACGCTCACTGCCGCGCGTGCCCACCTCGACCTGCTCGCGCGCCTGGGCTGCCGCACCTGGGGCGACGTGGCCGCTTTGCCGCGCGGCGGGTTCGCGCGGCGGTTCGGCGCGCCGCTGCGCGAGGCGCTCGACCTCGCCTGGGGGCAGCGCCCCGAGACCCACGTCTGGCTCGAACTGCCCGACGTGTTCGAGCAGAAGCTCGAACTGCCCGCGCTGGCCGAGAACGCCCACGCGCTCATGTGGTCGGCCAACCGCCTGCTCGCGGCATTGCAGATCTGGCTGCGCGCCCGCCAGCGCGGCGCGCGCGCGATCGAGCTGCAATGGACGCTCGACCTCAGGCGCCTCAACGGCGTGGACCTGCCGCCGCACCAGCACATCACCGTGCGCACCGCCGAGCCCACGCAGGACATGGCGCACCTGCGGCGGCTCCTGGCCGAGAAACTCGCGCTCACCACGCTCGCCGCGCCCGCGAGCTGGCTGCGGCTGCGCTCGCTCGACACCGATCCGTGGGCCGGCGCCAGCACCAGCTTCCTGCCCGAGGACAACCGCAAGGGCGACAAGCTCCACGAGATGGTCGAGCGGCTGAGCGCGCGGCTCGGCCCGCAGCAGGTGCTGGTGCCCGTGCCGCAGGCCGATCACCGCGCCGAGCGCATGCAGGCGTGGCGGCCCGCCTTGCATCAGCAGCATCGGCAGGGAAGCCGGCCGCGCGCCGCTGCCGCCCCCGCCTCCTCCCGGCCGGATGCGCTCTACCCGACATGGCTGCTGCCTGCGCCCCTGCGGCTCGACATGGACGGCGAGCGTCCCTGCTGGCACGGCCCGCTGCGCAAGCTGGTCGGGCCGCAGCGCATCGAGACCGGCTGGTGGGGCGGCACGGAAGACGGCGGCCAACCGGCGGTGCGCGACTACTACATCGCCGAAAGCCCCGAGGCAGGCCTGGTGTGGATCTATCGCGAGCGCATGCCCGTCCGTTTCGCCGACAGCGAAGTGCGCTGGTACCTGCAGGGGTTCTATGCCTGAACTCAGCGACAAGAAGCAGCGCTCCCTCGTGCTGTCCGAGGTGCATCCGCTGCCGCAACGGCCGCAGCCCGTGCCGGGCCTGCCGGACTATGCGGAGCTGCACTGCGTCACCCACTTCAGCTTCCAGCGCGGCGCCTCGTCGCCCGAGCAGCTGGTGGAGCGCGCCTACCAGCTCGGCTATTCGGCGCTGGCGATCACCGACGAGTGCTCGGTGGCCGGCATCGTGCGCGCGCACGTCGGCCTGCGCGAACTGCCGGCCAAGCTCGACGCCTACGAGAAGGAGCATCCCGAAGAGCCGCCCATTGCGCGCAACCCGGATTTCCGCCTGCTCTTCGGCAGCGAGTTCCGCTTCGAGCGTTTCCGGCTCGTGGTGATCGCCAACGACACCGAGGGCTGGGGCAACCTCTGCGAATTCATCACCGCCGCGCGCACCACCGAGCTGCCCAAGGGCGACTACCGCGTGAGCTGGGAGGGCAGCGACGTCGCCTCGCTCAGGCACTGCCAGATCCTCTTCGTGCCCGACCGCCCGCCCGGCGGCGCCGTCGACCGCGCCACGCTGCACGACGACCTCTATGCCGCGAAGGCGCTCTATGGCGGCGATCTCTGGCTCGCCGTCGAGATGCTGAACGAGCTCGACGACGACCTCTGGTTCGTCGCCCTGGCCGAGGCGGGCGCGCAGGCCGGCGTACCGCTCGTCGCGGCCGGCGACGTGCACATGCATTCACGCGGATGCAAGCCCCTGCAGGACGTGCTCACCGCGGTGCGCGAAGGCCGCACCGTGGCCGACTGCGGCTTCGCGCTGCAATCCAGCGCCGAACGCCACCTGCGCCAGCGCGTGCGGCTCGCGGGCCTCTACACCGGCGAGATGCTCGCCAACACGCTGCGCGTGGCCGAGCGCTGCCGCTTCGACCCCGAGGTGATCCGCGAGAACTACAACTACCCGCTCGAAAGCTTGGGCCGCCACGAGACGCCGACCGAAACGCTGGCGCGCAAGACCTGGGAAGGCGCGCGCGGCAAGTACCCCGGCGGCGTTCCGCCCAAGGTGGCCGGGCAGATCGAGCGCGAGCTCGCGCTGATCCGCGAGATGAAGTACGAGATGTTCTTCCTCACCGTCGAGGACATCGTGCGCTACGCCCGCTCGCGGAAGATCCTCTGCCAGGGCCGCGGCTCCTCGGCCAATTCGGCGGTGTGCTTCTGCCTGGGCATCACCGCGATCGATCCCGACAAGGGCAACCTGCTGTTCGAGCGCTTCCTGAGCCGCCACCGCCACGAGCCGCCCGACATCGACGTCGACTTCGAGCACCAGCGGCGCGAGGAGGTCATCCAGTACATCTACGAGAAGTACGGCCGCGAGCGCGCCGCCATCGCCGCCGTCGTCATCTGCTATCGCGCCCGCAGCGCGCTGCGCGACGTGGGCAAGGCGCTCGGCATCGATGCGCGGCTGGTCGACGAATTCGCCAAGGACCACTACTGGTTCGACGACGCCGTGCTCGGCGATCAGCTGCGCACCGCGGCCGAACGCGTGGGCGTGCAGGAGGACGAGCTCAAGCTCCGGCAGTGGATCGAGTTCACGCAGGCGCTCAGGGGCTTTCCGCGCCACCTGAGCCAGCACGTCGGCGGCTTCGTGCTCACGCACACGAAACTCACGCGGCTCGTGCCGGTCGAGAAGGCGTCGATGAAGGATCGCTCCGTCATCCAGTGGGAGAAGGACGACCTCGAAGCCATGGGCATGCTCAAGGTCGACGTGCTCGCGCTGGGCATGCTCAGCGCGATCCGGCGCGGGCTCGAACTCATGAACCGCTGGCGCGGCACCGCGCTGGAGATGCACCACATCCCGAACAACGACGAGGCGGTGTTCGACATGATCTGCGACGCCGACACCATCGGCGTCTTCCAGATCGAGAGCCGCGCGCAGATGTCGATGCTGCCGCGCCTGAAGCCGCGCTGCTACGAAGACCTCGTGATCGAGGTCGCCATCGTGCGGCCCGGGCCCATCCAGGGCGGCATGGTGCATCCCTACCTGAAGCAGCGCGAGCGCCTGCGCCAGGGGCAGGCCATCACCTACGAGAACGACGAACTGCGCCCCGCGCTGGAGCGCACGCTGGGCGTGCCGATCTTCCAGGAGCAGGTGATGCAGATCGCGATGATCGCGGCCGACTTCAGCGCCGACGAGGCCGACCAGCTGCGCCGCGCGATGGCCGCGTGGAAGCGCAAGGGCGGCCTCGGCAAGTTCCACGGCAAGCTCGTGAACGGCATGGTCAGGAAGGGCTACAGGCCGGACTTCGCGGAAGCGATCTTCAAGCAGGTGATGGGCTTCGGCGACTACGGCTTTCCCGAAAGCCATGCCGCGAGCTTCGCGCTGCTGGTCAGCGTGAGCAGCTGGCTCAAGCACTACGAGCCCGCGTGCTTCCTGGCGGCGCTGCTCGATGCCCAGCCGATGGGCTTCTACAGCCCTTCGCAGCTCGTGCAGGATGCGCGGCGCCATGGCGTGGAAGTGCGGCCGGTCGATGTGGGCATGAGCGAGTACGACAGCCGCATCGAGCCCCGCGCGCCCGATGCGCCGCGCATGCCGCACGGCACCGATGCGCGCTATGCCGGGCGCCTGGGCAACGCGAACCAGCCGGCCGTGCGCCTTGGCCTGCGCCGCGTGGCGGGCCTGAGCGAAGCCGGGGCGAAGCGGCTTGTCGCGGCCCGCGAGCGAGGGCCTTTCGCCAGCACCGAAGACCTCGCGCTGCGCGCCGAACTCGACGGCAAGGACATGGCGGCGCTGGCTGCCGCCGATGCGCTGATGTCGCTCTCGGGCCATCGCCGCCAGCAGGTGTGGGACGCCACCGCCCAGCGCCGCGCGCCGGCCCTGCTGCGCGGCGTGCCCATCCACGAGCCGGCCCTGCAGCTGCCCGCCGCGCCCGAAGGCGAGGAGATCGTCGGCGACTACGCCTCGCTCGGCCTTTCGCTGCGCCGCCATCCGCTGGCGCTGCTGCGTGCCCGGCTCGCGCGCATGCACCTGCTGACCGCCGAGCAGCTGCGTCCGCTGCCCAGCGGCCAGACCGTGCGCGCCTGCGGCATCGTCAAGGGCCGCCAGCGCCCGCAGACCGCCAAGGGCACCATCTTCGTCACGCTGGAGGACGAGACCGGCAACGTCAACGTGATCGTGTGGGGCAGCCTGGTCGAAGCGTGGCGCGAGCCGCTGCTCAAGTCGAAGCTGCTGGCGGTGCAGGGCACCTGGCAGCGCGACGAAGACAACGGCGGCAAGGTCCAGCACGTGGTCGCCACCGGCTTCAAGGACTTGACGCCGCTCCTGGGGCGGCTGGCGGACAGCAGCACGAGCCGGGATTTCCACTAGCTCCGGCGCGCGCAGCGCTCGGCTAGAGGGGCTGCGTCAGGCGCTCCACGGCCTCGCGGGCGGTGACGATCGCAATGCCTTCATAGCTGCCCAGCGGCAACAGATCGCGCCGGTCGCCCGAGGCAATGAGATCGGCCGAGCCGGCGAGCGCGGCGGCCAGCACGTGGTCGTCGTCGGGGTCGGTGGGTACCACGCGCGGCACGCTGGTGGGGACGACCACGACAGCCAGCCGGCGCAGATCGTCCACGATGTCCTGCGGAGTCAGCCCGGCCTGGGTCAGCCGGGCGGTGAACTTGGCGCGGCAGAGCACGCGTTCCAACTCGGCCAGAAGGACGTTGCTGGTGCAAAGCTCGAACTCGCCCGCGCGCGCGGCGTCGAGCAGTTGGCGCGGTAGGCCCGAGGAGATGACGCCCGAGACGAGCAGGTTGGTGTCGATGACGAAGCGCATGGGCGCTGGATTGCTCAAGCGCCTTGGTCGCGGGCTTGGCGATCGGCTTGCACTTCGGCCTCGATCTCTTCTTCGGACAGCGGCGGCAGACCCAGCGCATCGAGCTTGGCGAAGGCGCTGCCCAGGCGGATGGCGGCGGCGGCGCGTTCTTCACGCGCAGCCAGGAACTCCACGAAGTCCACCACCTCCGCCACACGGCTGGGCGGCAGTTGTTTGAGTCGTTCGATCAGGCGGGTCTCGATGGCAGTCATGGCTGGCTCGGGTGAAGGGG
Source organism: Variovorax sp. (assembly GCA_017744285.1). GTDB lineage: Bacteria > Pseudomonadota > Gammaproteobacteria > Burkholderiales > Burkholderiaceae_C > Variovorax. The sequence continues at coordinate 2,019 of JAGIBP010000036.1, read as the reverse complement.
TTGCGTGGTTGCAAGGTTCGCACATTACGCCTTGTTTAGCCAAACATGCGTGGAAAACCTCCAAAAGGCCGCTCCTGCGCCATGACCGACCGCGTGACGAGCCGCCCCTCGCGCAGCACCGACACCTCCACGCTGCGGCCGATGCGGTCCGCGCCGAGCAGGCGCAGCAGGTCGTCCGCGCCGGCGACGGTCGCGCCGTCCAGGGCCACGAGCAGGTCGCCCACGCGCAGGCCGGCCTCGTCGGCCGCGCTGCCGGGCTGCACCTCGCCGATGCGCACCGCGTTCGCGCCCGCGTGGATCGCCAGCGCCACGCGGCGCGGCAGCGGCACGGTCTGCGCCGCGATGCCCAGGTGCGCGCGCCGCACGCGGCCATGCGCCAGGAATTCGCCGATCACGAAGCCCGCCGTGTTGCTCGACACCGCGAAGGCCAGGCCCTGCGCGCCGGCGATCATCGCGGTGTTGATGCCCACCACCTCGCCGGACGCCGCGACCAGCGCGCCGCCCGAGTTGCCAGGGTTGAGCGCCACGTCGGTCTGGATCACGTCGTCGATGAGGTGGCCGCTCTGCGAGCGCAGCGAGCGCCCGAGCGCCGAGACGATGCCGGCCGTGATGGTCGATTCGAACCCCAGCGGATTGCCGATGGCCACCACGAGATGGCCGCGCCGCAGCAGCTTCGAATCGCCGAGCCGCGCGGTGGCGGCGCCGCGCGGCAGTTCCACGCGCAGCAGGGCCAGGTCGGTGGCCGGGTCGTCGCCGATCACCTCGGCCTCGCGCTCGCCGGCCTCGGTGCCGCCCACGCGCACGCGGCGCGCGCCCGCGACCACGTGGCTGTTGGTCAGCACCAGGCCGTCGTTCGCGATGACCACGCCGGAGCCCAGTCCGCCGCGCTTACCCGGCGTGCCGCTCTGTACGCGAACCACGGCCGGGCCGACCGTGTCGGCCACCGTCGCGACGGCGTGCGAGTAGGCATCGATCAGCGCGTCCGGGTCCGGCGCGGCGGCCGGATATTCATCGGCGGTGGAAGGGGCGGTGTCGTCGAACATGATGTCTGCCTGTCTCACAGATGGATGACGCCTTGCCGCACCGCTTGCGCCACCGCGTCGGTGCGGCCGGTGGCGTCGAGCTTGTCGAGCAGCGAGCCGACGTGGAACTTGGCCGTGTGCACCGAGATGCCCAGCCGCCGTGCGATGGCCTTGTTCGATGCGCCTTCGGCCATGAGGGCCAGCACTTCGAGTTCGCGCGGCGTCAGCGCGGCTTCCGCGTCGGAGGGCGCGGGGCGCGCGTGCGCGGGCACGAGCGTGGCGTCGGCCGCCTCGCCGGGCTCGGCGATGCGCAGGCCGGGCGCGTCGGCCAGCGACGCGAGCAGCCGCTCGGCGAGCGCCGCATCGTCCACGTCGATCGCGATCACGACCGGTTCCGCGAAGCGCGCTGGAGTCAATCGGCGGGCCTTTCTCCAAGGGTCACGTCGACATCGACCGGCTCGCCCGCGCGCCGCACCGAGAGGCGGGCCCTGCTCCCGACGCTGGCGGGGCCGAGCGCGCGCACGAGCCGCGGCACGCTGTGCACCGGTTCGCCGTTCCAGGCCAGGATCACGTCGCCCTGGCGCAGGCCCGCGGCGGCGCCGGGGCCGCCCTGGTCGATGCCCATGACCATCGCGCCGATGCCTTCGGGATCGACCTTCACCGGCTGCAGCGCGGCGCCGAGGTAGCCGCGCGGCACGCGGCCGTGCGCGGCGAGCTGCGCGGCCACGCGGTCCACGGTCGCGCCCGGGATCACCAGCACGCGCCCGCGCGGGCCGAACACGCTCATGCCGATCGCGTGGCCGCCCGCGTCGAGCGCGAGGCCGCCTTCGGCGCTGCGGCGCATCGAAAGGCCGAGCTCGATGCGCGTGTCGATGTCGCCGCCGCGCAGGCTGCGCCACGCCGGCCCGGCGAGCGAGACCACGCCGGCCGCCGCGACCGGCGTGCCGGCGTGCGAGCCGAGGGCGATCGCGATCGCGCCCGCGCGCACGGGCTGGGC
>JAGIBP010000035.1 GCA_017744285.1 Variovorax sp. | reverse complement strand
GCCCGACGTGGGCGGCGTGGTTCGCGCCCGGGCGCTCGCCAAGCAGCTCAATTGCGACCTGGCGATCATCGACAAGCGCCGTCCGCGCGCCAACGTGAGCGAAGTCATGCACGTGATCGGCGAGATCGATGGCCGCAACTGCGTGATCATGGACGACATGATCGACACCGCCGGCACGCTGGTCAAAGCCGCCGAAGTGCTGAAGGAGCGCGGCGCCAAGAAGGTGTACGCCTACTGCACCCACCCGATCTTCTCGGGTCCGGCGATCGAGCGCATCGCCCAGGGCACCGCGCTGGACGAAGTGGTCGTCACGAACACGATCCCGCTCAGCGCCGGGGCCACCGGCTGCACCAAGATCCGCCAACTGTCCGTGGCGCCGCTGATCGCCGAAACGATCCAGCGCATCGCCAAGGGCGAGTCGGTGATGAGTTTGTTCTCGGACCAGGAAAACCTTTTCTGAGCCTTTGAGGCCGAGGTCCGAACAAGAGCCGGGCTTCCTTCGGGAAGCCCTTTTTCAAACCGGAGTCGCACTGGTCGCGGTCGACTTCCACAGGAGTTAGCTATGAAATTCGTCGCTTATGAGCGCGCCAAGCAGGGTACGGGTGCGAGCCGCCGTCTGCGCATCTCGGGCAAGACGCCCGGCATCGTCTACGGTGGCGAGGGCCAGCCGCAACTGATCGAACTCGATCACAACGCGCTGTGGCACGCCCTCAAGAAGGAAGCCTTCCACGCATCGATCCTCGAGATGGAACTCGGCGGCCAGGTTTCGAAGGTGCTGCTGCGTGACGTGCAATACCACCCCTTCCGTCCGCTCGTGCAGCACGTCGACTTCCAGCGCGTCGATGCCCGCACCCGCATGACCGTCAAGGTGCCGCTGCACTTCAAGGGCGAGGAAGAGTCCACCGCCGTCAAGCTCGACCACAACCTCGTGAACCACGTGCTGACCGAACTCGAAGTGAGCTGCCTGCCGGGCGACCTGCCCGAGTTCATCGAAGTCGATCTCTCGGGCCTGACCAAGAACGCCACCGTCACGGTCAAGGACCTCAAGCTGCCCAAGGGCGTGAAGTTCGTGAGCCACGGCAAGGGCAATCCGGTCGTGGTGTCGGCCGTGTCGCCGGTGGTCGCCGAAGAAGCGCCGGCTGAAGGCGCACCGGCCGAAGGCGCCGCCGCTGCGGCAGCTCCGGCCAAGACGCCCGCCAAGAAGAAGTAATTCGCGCATCCCCTGCGCCTTCGATGGCCCGCCTCGTGCGGGCCATTTTGTTTTGGGGATCGCCCAACCCAGATAATCCACGCATGATCAAGTTGTTCGTCGGCCTCGGGAATCCCGGTCCGGAATACGAAGCCACGCGCCACAACGCAGGCTTCTGGTGGATCGATGCCCTCGCGCGCGATCTGAAGGTCACGCTCGTGCCCGAACGCTCCTACCACGGGCTGGCGGCACGGGCGCAGGTGAACGGCAAACCGGTCTGGCTGCTGGAGCCGCAGACCTTCATGAACGTCTCGGGCAAGTCGGTGGCCGCCCTCGCCCGCTTCTTCAAGATCGAACCGCGCGAGATCCTGGTGGTGCACGACGAACTCGACGTGGTGCCGGGCCAGGCCAAGCTCAAGCTCGGCGGCAGCCATGCCGGCCACAACGGGCTGCGCGACATCCACGCGCAGCTCGGGACTGCGGACTACTGGCGGCTTCGCCTCGGCATCGGACATCCCGGCGTGAAATCCGAGGTGGTGAGCTGGGTGCTGAAGAAGCCTCTGAAGGAACAGCGCGAGGCGATCGATGACGCCATCACCCGCACGCTGCACGCATTTCCGGCGCTCGTCGCCGGAGAGATGGACAAGGCGACCCTGCTGATCCACACGAGCAAGCCGCCCCGTCCCAAGCCGCCCAGGCGCGAGCCCGACGGTGGGAACCCACCTGCCGCGGGCTAGCGGAAGAAGAGAGAGAAAGGGAGAGAAAAAAATGAAGCTGTCACACACCACCCCCATCGCCGCCGCACTGTTGATGGCGGCGTTCGCCCCATGGAGCGCCGTCGCGGCCGAGGGCAGCGGCACCTGGCGCTGCGGCAATACCTACACGGACCAGCCCTGCAAGGGCGGCCAGCGAATCGAGGTGGACGACACCCGCGACGCCCGTCAGAAGCACGACGCCGACGACTCGATCCGCGAGGCGCACTCGGCGGCCAGCCGCATGGAGGCCGATCGCCGTCGCCTCGAAGCCGACGGCGCACGCAACCGGCCGGCCCTCATCGAGAACACGGCGCGGCAGGACGTCGCCCCCCAGGGCGCCGCCGGCAAAAAGACCGCGGCGAAGACGCGCAGGAGCCAGAAGGAAACGCTCTACGCGAGCCCCAATTCGACGGCCCCGAAATCGAAGAAAAAGAACCCAGCCGGCAACTAGCCGGCATCAGGACGCCGAGGCGGCGCCCGCCTCGCCCGCCTGCTTGGCGGCCGTGAGGCGCTGGAACTTCTGCCACAGGGTCTCGCGCGACTCCACGTGCTCCGGGTGGACCGGGATGCACGCCACCGGGCAGATCTGCACGCACTGCGGCTCATCGAAGTGGCCGACGCATTCGGTGCACTTGTGCGGATCGATCTCGTAGATCTCCGCACCCATGCTGATCGCGTCGTTGGGGCACTCGGGCTCGCAGACATCGCAGTTGATGCATTCGTCGGTGATCATGAGGGCCATGGAGCGATTATCCGCCGCCCCGCGGGGCCATCTCCGCGGGGGCGGCGGATGCCCCCACAAGCGGCGCAAGCGTGTCGCCTCTCCAGGGAAGCACCGGCACGGTCGTTGCGTATCTGCGGTTATGCTGCGCCCCGCCTTATGAGTTTGTTCCTGTTCAAGCGCTTCGTGACGCTGATCGCGACACTGATCGGCGCCTCCATCATCGTTTTCCTCGTGCTCGAGATCCTGCCGGGCAACGCGGCCCAGATCCTCATGGGTCCCGACGCGTCCCCGGAGGCGGTGGCCGCGCTCGCGGTCAAGCTCGGGCTCGACCAGCCGGCCTGGACCCGCTACTGGCACTGGATCGCCGGCCTTCTGACGGGCAATCTCGGCGACAGCTACGCCTACAGCTCTCCGGTGGTGGACCTCATCCTCGAGCGCCTGGCGCTCACCGTTCCGCTCGCGCTGCTCGCCATGACCTTCACCACGGTCCTGGCGCTGATGGTGGGCGTGACCGCTGCCGCGCGCCACAACAAGCTCGGCGACGTGGGGCTGATGGGGCTCACCCAGGTCGGCATCGCGATTCCCAATTTCTGGTTCGCGATCCTGCTGATCCTTGTCTTCTCGGTGCAGCTCCAGTGGTTTTCCGCCGGCGGCTTCGAAGGTTGGGACGAAGGCGTCCTCGCCGGAGTGAAAGCGCTGCTGCTGCCGGCCTTCTCGCTCGCGGTGGTGCAAGCGGCGATCCTGGCGCGCATCACGCGCTCCGCCGTGCTCGAAGTGATGCGCGAGGACTTCGTGCGCACCGCGCGGGCCAAGGGCGTCTCGCAGCGCGCGGTGCTCTGGCGCCATGTGCTGCGCAACGCGCTGATCCCGGTCGTCACGGTGATGGGGATGCAGTTCTCCGAGCTGCTGGCCGGCACGATCGTGGTCGAGAACGTGTTCTACCTGCCGGGCCTCGGCCGCCTGATCTTCCAGGCCATCAGCAACCGCGACCTGATCGTGGTGCGCAACTGCGTGATGCTGCTCGCGGCGATGGTGGTGATCGTCAACTTCGTCGTCGACGTGCTCTATGCCGTGATCGACCCACGCATCAAGGCACACGACATATGAGCGCAGTGCCCAGCGCAGCCGCCCTGCGCATTCCCGGCTTCTGGCGCCGTGCGCTGCACCACCGCAGCTTCGTCATCGGCGCCGTGCTCACGCTGCTGCTGCTGCTGGCCGCAGCCGTCTCGCTGGTCTGGACGCCGTGGTCGCCCTACGAGATGGACATCGCGAGCAAGCTGCAGAAGCCCAGCGCCGCGCACTGGTTGGGCACCGACAGCTTCGGCCGCGACGTGGCCTCGCTGCTGCTGGTGGGCGCGCGCGCCTCGATCCTCGTGGGGGTCATCGCCGTCGGCATCGGCCTGGTGGCCGGCACGGCGCTCGGCCTGCTCGCGGCGGCGCGGCGCGGCTGGGTCGAGGAGGCGATCATGCGCTTCGCCGATTTCTCGATGGCCTTTCCCGCGATCCTGTCGGCCATCATGCTGACCGCGGTCTTCGGCGCGGGCATCGTCAACGCGATCATCGCGATCGGCATCTACAACATCCCGACCTTCGCGCGCATCACGCGCGCGTCGGCCAACGCGATCTGGTCGCGCGAGTACATCTCGGCGGCGCGGGCCTGCGGCAAGGGATCGTTCGCGATCACGATGCAGCATGTGCTGCCCAACATCTCGGCGGTGCTGATCGTGCAGATCACGATCCGCTTCGCGATCGCGATCCTCGCGGAAGCCGCCCTCTCCTATCTCGGCCTCGGCACCCAGCCGCCGCAGCCCTCGTGGGGCCGCATGCTCAGCGAGGCGCAGACCATGATGTTCCAGGCCCCCTTGCTCGCGGTGTTCCCCGGCCTGGCGATCGCGCTGGCGGTGCTCGGCCTGAACCTCCTGGGCGATGGATTGCGCGACCTGCTCGACCCGCGGCTTGCGCGCGCCCGCTGAACCGACATGGCACTTCTCGAAGTCAACGATCTCCACGTCCAGCTGCAGACGCAGCGCGGCCCGGCCGAAGCCGTGCGCGGCATCGATTTCACGCTCGCGCGCGGCGAAACGCTCGGCATCGTCGGGGAGTCCGGCTGCGGCAAGTCGATCACGGTGCAGTCGCTGATGGGCCTGCTGCCATCGACCGCGAAGGTGAGCGGCAGCATCCGCTTCGATGGCACCGAACTCGTCGGACTGCCCGAGCGCGCGATGTGCAGGATCCGCGGCGACCGCATCGGCATGATCTTCCAGGAGCCGATGACGGCGCTGAACCCGGTGCACACCATCGCGCGGCAGGTGGGCGAGCCGCTGCGGCTGCACCGGGGCCTGTCCGCGCGCGAGGCGCGCAAGGAGGTGCTGGCCCTGCTCGAACGCGTGGGCATCCCCGACGCGGCCTCGCGCCTGGACGCCTATCCGCATCAGTTCTCCGGCGGCCAGCGCCAGCGCATCGGCATCGCGATGGCGCTCGCGTGCGGACCCGATCTGCTGATCGCCGACGAGCCCACCACGGCGCTGGACGTCACGATCCAGAAGCAGATCCTCGACCTGATCCGAGGTCTCGTCGCCGAGCGCGGGATGGCGCTGATCCTGATCTCGCACGACCTCGGCGTGATCGCGCAGAACGTGTCGAAGATGCTCGTGATGTACGGCGGCAGCGTGGTCGAGAGCGGCCCCACGGCAGCCGTCTTCGCCGAACGCGCGCATCCCTACACGCGGGGGCTGTTCGCGGCGCGGCCCGCGCTCGGCGCGCCCCGGGGCGCCCGGCTCGCGACCATCCAGGGCAGCGTGCCCGAGCTCGTGGACCTGCCCAGGGGCTGCCCTTTCGCGGGCCGATGCAGCTACACGATCGACGCCTGCCATGCGGCGCGCCCCGAGGCCGTGCGTCTGCCGCACGAGCATCTGGCGCGCTGCATCCGGCTGGGCGAGATCGCCACCGGCGAAGGAGTCGCCGCATGACGCAAGCCCCCCTGCTCGAAGTCACCGACCTCGTGCGCCACTACGCGCTGCCGCGCGAGCGCCTCTTCGGCGAGCCGCCAATGGTCCGGGCCCTCAACGGCGTGAGCTTCGGCGTCCAGCCCGGCCGCAGCCTCGGCATCGTGGGCGAATCGGGCTCCGGCAAGTCGACCATCGCGCGCCTCGTGATGGCCCTCGACCGACCGACCTCGGGCACCGTCCGGCTGCTCGGCGACGACCTGCACGCGCTCGCCAAGGACGCGCTGCGCAAGGCGCGCCGCGACTTCCAGATGGTGTTCCAGGACCCCTACGGCTCGCTCGACCCGCGCCAGACGGTCGAGCGGATCGTCGCCGAGCCGCTGGAGGCGCTGGGCGAGACCACGCGCGCCGAGCGCAGCGAGCTGGCCGCCGAATCGCTGGCCGCCGTCGGGCTGCGCACGACCGACCTGCACAAGTACCCGCACGAGTTCTCCGGCGGACAGCGCCAGCGCATCGCGATCGCGCGTGCGCTCATCACGCGGCCGCGGCTGATCGTCGCCGACGAGCCGGTGAGCGCGCTGGACGTGTCGGTCCAGGCGCAGGTGCTCAACCTGATGCAGGACCTGCAGCAGCAGTACGGCATCAGCTACCTCCTCATCAGCCACGACCTCGCGGTCGTCAACCACCTGTGCGACGAAGTCTGCGTGCTGCATCGCGGCGTGGTGGTCGAGCGCGGCGAGCCGCAGCGGCTCTTCGCGCATGCGGAGCATCCCTACACGCAGGCCCTGCTGGCGGCGGTGCCGCGCGCGGAGCCTGTGACTGCGTCATGAGCATCTACTTGCCGAGCCTGCCACGGCCCGCGATGATGTAACTTTTGTTTTCTCACACACCCTGGAGCCCAGAGACCATGCTGAATCGCCGCACTCTTCTGACCACCGCTGCGCTCGCCACCGTGCCGCTGTCCCTGCCGCAGATGGCACAGGCGCAGGGGCGCAAGGATTCGATGGTGATCGGCATGGGGCTCGAGCCCGCCGGGGGCCTGGACCCCACCGCCAGCGCGGCGTCCTCCATCGCGGAGATCGTGCAGTACAACATCCTGGAGACGCTCACGAAGATCAACTCCGACGGCAGCGTGACGCCGCTGCTGGCCGAGAGCTGGGAGGTCTCGCCCGACCTGCGCACCTACACCTTCAAGCTGCGCCGCGGCGTCAAGTTCCAGAACGGCGAACCCTTCAACGCGCAGACCGTGAAGTTCGCGTTCGACCGTGCCGGCGCCGAGAAGAGCACCAACAAGGACAAGCGCACCTTCGCGAACATGAGCACCCAGGTGGTCGATGACTACACCGTGGTGATCATCAACAAGGAGATCGACCCCGACCTGCCCTTCCTGCTCGGCCAGGCCACGGCGGTGATCGTCGAGCCCAAGAGCGCGGACACCAACGCCGCCAAGCCGGTGGGCACCGGCCCCTACAAGCTCGACGCCTGGAACAAGGGCAGCTCGGTGGTGGTGAGCAAGTGGGACGGCTTCCGCAATGCCGGCTCGATCAAGCTCAGCAAGGTCACGTTCCGCTTCATCTCCGATCCGGCGGCGCAGGCGGCGTCGCTGCTCGCGGGCGACATCGACGCCTTCCCGCGCGTGGCGCCGCGCATCGTGGCGCAGTTCAAGGCCAACCCGCAGTTCCAGGTGATCATCAGCGGATCGCGCGCGAAGACCATCCTCTCGATCAACAACCGGCGCAAGCCGCTCGACGACGTGCGCGTGCGGCGCGCGATCTCCGCCGCGATCGACCGCAAGGCCGTGATCGAAGGCGCGGTCGAGGGCTTCGGCGTGCCGATCGGCAGCCACTACGTGCCGGGCGCGCCGGGCTATGTCGACACCACCGGCGTCAACCCCTTCAACCTCGAGAAAGCCAAGCAGCTGCTGGCCGAAGCCGGCGTGAAGACGCCGCTCGAACTCACGATGACGCTGCCGCCGCCGCCCTACGCCCGCCAGGGCGGCGAGGTGATCGCGGCCCAGCTCGCCAAGATCGGGATCAACGTGAAGCTGCAGAACGTCGAATGGGCGCAGTGGCTCAGCGGCACCTACGGGGGCGGCAAGGATTACGACCTGACCATCGTCTCGCACGTCGAGCCCTTCGACCTCGGCAACTACAGCAAGCCGGACTACTACTGGGGCTACCAGTCCAAGGAGTTCAACGCGGTCTACGACAAGATCAAGACCACGGGGAACGTGGCCGAGCGCAACAAGCTGATCGGCGATGCACAGCGCATCCTGGCCAACGACGCGGCCAACGTATTCCTGTTCCAGCCGCAGTGGCCCACCGTGGCCAAGAAGGGCGTGCGCGGGCTCTGGAAGGACATGCCGATCTTCGTCAACGACCTGTCGGCGCTGTCGTGGGCGTGAGCGGCGCCCTGCACGACCTGGGCGCGCGCGAGCTCCTAGCGGCCTACCGCGAGCAGCAGCTGTCGCCGGTGGAGGTCACGCGATCGGTGCTCGACCACGTCGAGCGCTGGGAGCCGCACCTGCAGGCCACCTGGCTGCTGCGGCCGGAGGCGGCGCTCGAACAGGCGCGCGCCTCCGAGGCGCGCTGGCGGCGCGGCACACCCTGCGGTCCGCTGGACGGCGTGCCAACCACCCTCAAGGAAAACATCGCGACGCGCGGCGATCCGATGCCTGCCGGCACGGCGGCGGTCACGCTGGTGCCTGCCGCCGCCGATGCACCACCCGCCGCGCGCCTGAAGGAAGCCGGCGCGGTGATCTTCAGCAAGACGACCATGCCCGACTACGGGATGCTGTCGTCCGGCCTGTCGAGCTTCCATACGCTCGCGCGCAATCCCTGGGACCTCTCGAGGACGCCCGGCGGCTCCAGTGCCGGCGCCGGCGCGGCGGCGGCGGCGGGCTACGGGCCGCTGCACATCGGCACCGACATCGGCGGCTCGCTGCGGCTGCCGGCCGCCTGGTGCGGCATCTTCACGCTCAAGCCGAGCCTGGGCCGCATCCCCATCGATCCGCCCTACATGGGCCGCGCGGCCGGACCGATGACGCGCAGCGTATCGGACGCCGCGCTGATGATGCACACGCTCGCGCAACCCGATGCGCGCGACAGCATGAGCCTGCCGGCGCAGCCGATCGACTGGGACGCCTTCGACGTCACCGCCGACCATCTGCGCGGTCTGCGCATCGGCCTGCTGCTGGACGCCGGCTGCGGCCTGGCGGTCGAGCCCGAGATCCAGCAGGCGGTCACCCACGCGGCGCGGCTTTTCGAACGCGCCGGCGCCATCGTCGAGCCGATGCCGCCTTTCATGTCGCAGGCCATGCTCGACGGCATGGACCACTTCTGGCGCATGCGTTCGCTGGTGGACATGAAGGCGCTCGCGCCCGCACAGCGCGAGAAGGTGCTGCCCTACATCCGCGCCTGGGCCGACAGCGCCGAGGGCTTTGGCGGCGAGTACGTCTTCCGCGCCTTCAGCCAGTTCCACGCGACGCGCGTCGCGGCCGTCGCCGCCTGCGCGAAGTACGACTACGTGATCTCGCCGGTGTCGCCCAACATGCCGGCTGCCGCGGAGGCCCCCTCGCCCACCAACGACCCGCTGCGGCCGTTGGAACACATCGGCTTCACGGTGCCGTTCAACATGTCCGAGCAGCCGGCCGCGTCGATCAACTGCGGCTACGCGGCGAACGGACTGCCGATCGGTTTGCAGATCGCCGGCCAGCGCTTCGACGACCTGGGCGTGCTCCAGGTCTCGCGCGCCTTCGAGCTCATCCGCGAACCGCAGCGCCCCTGGCCGCAACCACCCGCCGCCTGAAGCAGGCCGCGACCGCGAGGCGACGCGCGAGCCCTGCAGCGATTCGCCGTGCACGGTGCGGCCGTGGCAACATGGACGGGCATCCCATCCATCCACGCCAGGAGCCGCCTTGAGTTCAGCGTCACGCTTCTGCGACAGCCTCGGCAATCCGGTCAGCCTCGACGACCCGGCAAGCCAGCGCGCGGTCAACGACTTCGTCGAAGGCTTCATCTCGTGCGAAGCGCGCGCGGCCGACGTGCTCGCGGCCGCGCAGGACACGAGCCCCATCGTGCAGGCGTACTGCGCGACGCTGCACCTGTTCGCCGAGTCCGGCGATGCAGTGGCCAACGCGCGCCCCTTCCTCGAGCGGGCGCAGGCCGGCACCGCGCGCGCGAGCTCGCGGGAGCAGCGCTACATCGCGGCCGTCACGGCCTGGGCGCAGGGCGACATCACGCGCGCGATCGCGCTGCACGAGGAGCAGGCGAAGGAGCACCCGCGCGACCTCGCCTCGCTCAAGCTCGGGCAGTACCACTGCTTCAATGCCGGCGACTGCCCCGGCATGCTGCGCCTCGCGCTGACCGCGCTGCCGCATGCAGGCGACGTGCCCTACCTGCACGGCATGGCCGCCTTCGGCCACGAGCAGTGCCACCGGATGCGCGAAGCCGAAGCCAGCGCGCGCCGCGCGATCGCGATGGAACGCAAGGAGCCCTGGGCGCATCACGCGCTGGCCCACGTGATGCTCACCGAGGGCCGGCTCGCGGAGGGCCTGGACTTCATGCAGAGCGTGAGCAACACCTGGGTCGGGCTCAACTCGTTCATGGTCACGCACAACTGGTGGCATGTGGCGCTCTTCCTGATCGACCTGGGGCGCGACGCGGAGGCGCTGGCCCTCTATGACGCGCATGTATGGGGCGTGGTCAAGGACTACTCGCAGGACCAGATCGGCGCGGTGTCGCTGCTGGCGCGCTTCGAACTGGCCGGGATCGACGTGGGTGATCGCTGGCAGGACGTGGCCGGCTATCTCGCGCACCGCCTGGGCGACCACGTGCTGCCCTTCCTCGACCTGCAGTATCTCTACGGGCTGGCGCGCGCGGGCCGGCCGGAAGCAGACACGCTGCTGCAGAACATCGAGGCCTTCGCGCCTGACGCGCCGCCCTCAACACGCGATGCCTGGCAGCGCGTCTGCGTGCCGGCCGCGCGCGGCTTGCTCGCGCATGCGCGCGGCGACTGGCGCACCGCGATCGAGGCCTTGGGTCTGGCCCTGCCGCGCCTGCTCGAGATCGGCGGCAGCCACGCGCAGCGCGATCTCTTCGAGCAGGTGTTCCTCGACGCCCTCGTCAGGCAAGGCGGAAGGACGGCGCTGACCGGCGCGCAGGGCATGCTGCAGCAGCAGCTCAACCGCCAGCCCGAGTCCCTGCGTCTGCTGCGGCAGGCCTCGGCGGTCTATGCCCGCCTCGGCCTGCCGGCCTGAACTCAACCCTTCGCCGCCTTCAGCGGGCGAGAGATGTCGTGCAGCGCCGGCCGGCCCGCTCAGCGGTCGAAGGCGGGGCGCTTGGGGTCGAAGGTCCAGCCCGGAATCAGGTATTGCATCGCGACCGCATCATCCCGCGAGCCGAGGCCATGCTGAAGATAGAGCTCATGCGCCTTCTCGACCTCGGCCATGTCGAGCTCGATGCCGAGGCCCGGCGTCTTCGGTACCTGCACGTGACCGCCGACGATCTGCAGCGGCGCCTTCGTCAGGCGCTGGCCGTCCTGCCAGATCCAGTGCGTATCGATGGCCGTCACGCGCCCGGGCGCGGCTGCGCCGACATGCGTGAACATCGCGAGCGACACGTCGAAGTGGTTGTTGGAGTGCGAGCCCCAGGTCAGCCCCCAGTCACGGCAGGTCTGCGCGACGCGCACCGAGCCGGCCATCGTCCAGAAGTGCGGGTCGGCCAGCGGGATGTCGACCGACTGCAGCGCGAGCGCATGACTCATCTGGCGCCAGTCGGTGGCGATCATGTTGGTCGCGGTCGGCAGGCCCGTGGCGCGGCGGAACTCGGCCATCACCTCGCGGCCCGAGAAGCCGCCTTCGGCGCCGCACGGATCCTCAGCGTAGGCGACCACGCCGCGCATGCGCTGGCCCAGGCGGATCGCGTCCTTGAGCAGCCAGCCGCCGTTGGGGTCGAGGGTGACGCGCGCCTCCGGAAAGCGCTCGTGCAGGGCGACGACGGCATCGACTTCCTCATCGCCGCGCAGCACGCCGCCCTTGAGCTTGAAGTCGTTGAAGCCGTACTTCGCACGCGCCGCCTCGGCCAGCCGGACGATCGCCTCGGGCGTCATCGCGGCTTCGTGGCGCAGGCGGAACCAGTCGTTGCCGGCGCCCGGGTCGCTCGCGTAGGGCAGGTCGGTCTTCGCCTTGTCGCCGACGTAGAACAGGTAGCCGAGCATCTCGACCGCGTCGCGCTGCTGGCCCTCGCCGAGCAGCGCCGCGACCGGGACGCCGAGGTGCTGGCCGAGCAGGTCGAGCATCGCGGACTCGATCGCGGTCACGGCGTGGATGGTGGTGCGCAGGTCGAAGGTCTGCAGGCCGCGGCCGCCGGCGTCGCGGTCGGCGAAGGCCTGCTGCACGCGCTGCAGCACGCCCTGGTGGCTGCCGAGGGTCTGGCCGACGACGAGTTCGCGCGCATCGTCGAGCGTCTGGCGTATCTTCTCGCCGCCGGGCACCTCGCCCACGCCGGCGCGGCCGGCGCTGTCGGTGAGGATCAGCAGGTTGCGCGTGAAGAAGGGGCCGTGCGCGCCGCTGAGGTTCAGCAGCATGCTGTCGCGGCCGGCGACGGGGATCACGCGCAGTTCGGTGATGCGGGGCGTAGCGTGGGGCATGGATTCGGGCTTGGGGTTCAGTCGGCGGTGATCTTGCCGGTCTCGATCACCTTCTTCCAGCGCGCATCCTCCTGCTGCTGGAAGGCGGCGAACTGCGCCGGCGTGTTGGCGACGACCTCCAGGCCGATCGCAGTGAACTGGCTCTTGATGGCCGGGTCGTTCAGCGCCGCGACCATGGCCGCGTTGGCCTGGTCGCGCACGGCCGTCGGCAGGCCCTTGGGCGCGACGATGGCCTGCCACGAATAGACCTCGACATTCCTGACCCCGGCCTCGGCGGTGGTCGGCACCTCGGGCAGCACCGGCGAACGCTGGGCGCCCGTGACAGCCAGGGCCTTCAGCTTGCCGGCCTTGATGTGCGGCACCACCGCGTTGACGTTCTGGAACGAGGCGTCGACCTGGCCGCCCAGGAGGTCGGTGATGGCCGGCGCGCCGCCCTTGTAGGGCACGTGAAGGCCGCTGGTGCCGGTCTGCTGCCAGAAGAGTTCGGCCGTGAGGTGGTCGCTCGACCCGTTGCCCGACGACGCGAAGGTCATCTTGCCCGGGTGCGCGCGGAGTTGCGCGATGACGTCGGCCACCGACTTGTGCGGCGAGTTCGCGGGGACCACCAGCACATTGGGCGCCTGCACCGCCACGGTGATCAGGTCGAAGTCCTTGAGCGCGTCGTACTGCAGGCCCTTGATGAGGTGCGGCGCGATCACCAGCGGCCCGAGCGACGTGACCAGGAAGGTGGCGCCGTCCGGCGGCGAGCGCTTGACCTGCGTGGCGCCGATGGTGCCCGTCGCGCCGGCCTTGTTGTCGACCAGGAAAGTCTGGCCCAGCGTTTCGCCGAGCTTGGGCGCAATGGCGCGGGCCACCATGTCGGTCGAGCCGCCGGCGGGGAAGGGAACGATGAAAGTCACCGTCTTCTGCGGCCACGCCTGCGCATGGACGCCGGGGGCGAAGGACAGGGCAACGGCGCAGGCGGCCAGCAAGGTCTTGAGGGTCATGTGGATGTCTCTCTCTGGAATGGTAGCGCTATCTCTTGCGGTGAAATGATAGCGCTACCGGAGAAAGCGGCAATGGCTTCTTCCTCGGGGTTTACGTGGATCAGGCGCTGTCGCGCTCGACGATCGAGAAGCCGATGTCCACCACGCGCTCGCCCACCTGGCGCCCTTCCGCGCGCTCGACGATGAACTGCGCCGCCTGCCGGCCGATGGCGGCGCCGTCGATGCGCACCGTGGTCAGCGAAGGCTGCAGATCGGCAGCGAATTCGAGGTCACCGAAGCCGACCACCGCGAGCCGCCCCGGTACGTCGATGCCGCGCGACTGCGCCTCGATCATGACGCCCAGCGCGAGCAGGTCCGAGCTGCAGAACACCGCATCGACCGCAGGATGCTCGGCGAGCAGTTCGGCCAGTGCGGCGCGGCCGCTCTTGAGCGTGGTGGGCGCCGGCACGCGCTTGATCGGCACCGGCGGCAGGCCGGCGGCGCGCGCCGCTTCGGCGAAGGCATCATGGCGCAGGCGCGAGCGCTCGTCGTCGCCCGCAACCACGGCGAGGTGGCGCCGCCCCCGGGCGTGCAGGAATCCGGCGACGCGGCGGCCCACTTCCACGTGGGAAAAGCCCACCAGCATGTCCAGCGGCGTCGGCGTGAGGTCCCAGGTCTCGACCACCGGGATGCCCGCCGCGAGCAGCCGCTTGCGGCCCTCGGGCGAATGCAGGATCCCGGTGAGCACGATGCCGTCGGGCCGGCGGCCGATGATCGCTTCGAGCAGCGCATCCTCGCGCGAATTCACATAGCCGCTCTGGCCCAGCATGAGCTGGTAGCCCCGTTCGGCCAGCGCCTCCGTGAGCGATTGCACCGTCTGCAGGAACACCGGGCCCGCGATCGTGGGCACCACCGCCGCGACCAGACGGCTGCGCGTCGAGGCCAGGCCGCCCGCGAGCACGTTGCGCACGTAGCCCGTGCGGCTCACGGCCTCGGTGACCTTCCGGAGCACCTCGGCCGACACCTGCGTGGGCGAGCTGAGCGCCCGCGAGGCGGTGATCGGCGCCACGCCCGCGAGCTTGGCGACATCGTGCAGGGTGACCGCGCCGCTGCCGCGGCGGGAACGTCGAACGGGCGCGCCATCGTTGCTCATGCACGCATTCTAGGCGTGCGCTGATAGCGCTACCGATGCCTACCTGTTGTTCTTGAGGTGCCGGCTCTGGTCGTAGGTCGGCTGCGCCGGCAGGTCGGCCAAGTGCCGCGTGTCGGCCCAGTCGAGGATCTCCAGGCGCTCCGGCGCGGCGGCGTCGGCGATGCGCACGCGGTTGAAGCCGGCATTGGGAATCTCGCTCTGGCGAGGCCCGTTCAGGCCCAGCCCGCGCGCGGTGCGCCAGACCATGTCGAGCGCGCCGCCGTGCGTCACGACCAGCACCACCTGCCCGGCATGCGCGGCGGCGATGCCGGCGAGCGCATCCATGATCCGCGCATGGAACTGCCGCGGCGACTCGCCCTCGGGCATGGCGTGGTCTTCGCGGAACTGCAGCCAGTCTTCCCAGGCGCGCGGGTGCAGGGTCTGGATCTCGTCGGCCCGCATGCCCTCGACGACGCCGAAGTTCTGCTCGCGCAAGGAGGCCGACGTCACGATCTCCATCTGGAGCTGCTGCGCGGCCGGGGCCGCCGTTTGCTGCGCCCGCATCAGGTCGCTGCTGACGAGGTACTGCACGGACTCCCCCGCCAGCCGCAGGCCCAGCCGGCGTGCCTGCTCGTGCCCCATGTCGTTGAGAGGCACGTCGATGTGGCCCTGGAAGCGAAGTTCGCGATTCCAGTCGGTCTCGCCGTGGCGAATCAGGATGAGTTCGGTGGTGGGGATGATGGGCATAGGCGCCCCTATTCTCCGCGTACCGGACGAAGTCGCGATGAGCGAGCCGTGATCGCCGAGAATCCGCGCATGCCACGCCTTGTCCTGCTGCCTGGGCTCGCCTGCGACGAGCGCCTCTGGGAAGCCCAGATTCCCGCCCTGCCGCCGTCGCTCGAGATCCACGTGAGCGACGTCCACATGCGCCACGACCGCATCGAGGCGATGGCCTCGGCGCTGCTGGACGAGCATCCCGGCCCGCTGATCCTCTGCGGCGCCTCGATGGGCGGCATGATCGCGATGGAGGCCGCGCGCCAGGCGCCCGAGCGCGTCATCGGGCTGGCGCTGCTGGGCACCAACGCGCGCCCCGAGACGCCCGAGATGGTCGAGCTGCGGGCCAGCGCGATCGAGCTGTTCGAGCGCGGCGAGGCGCGCGACGTGATCGAGCTCAACGCCGGCTTCGCCTTCCACCCGGTGCAGGCCGGCGACGCCGCGCTGATCCGGCGCTACGTCGATCTGGTGCTCGATGCGGGCGTCGCGCAGTTGGTTCGCCAGAACCGCGCGCTGATGGAGCGGCCCGACGCGCGGCCGCACCTGGCGCGCCTGCGCTGCCCGACGCTCGTGGTGTGCGGCGATGGCGACCGGCTCACCCCGCCCGATTGCTCGCGCGAGATCGCGTCCCTGATGCCCCATGCCGAACTGGTCTGGATCGAGGACTGCGGCCACATGCTGACGATGGAGAAGCCGGCGTCCGTCAATGCGGCGCTCGGCCCCTGGCTGGCGCGGGTGGCGGGCGGCGCCTGAAGCGCGCTCAGGCCGCCGGCGCGACGACGATGCCTTCGGCGCCGAGCCGCTCGCGGATGCGGCGCGCGAACGCCAGCGCGTGCGCGCCGTCGCCGTGCAGGCACACCGTCTGCGCATTGACCGCCACCACGCTGCCGTCGATGGCGGTGACCCGGTGGTCGCGCACCAGCGAGAGCGTCTGGGCGAGCGCCTCTGCTTCCTCCTCGATCAGTGCGCCGGGCTGGCTACGAGGCACGAGGCTGCCGTCAGGCCGGTACCCGCGATCCGCGAACACTTCCTCCACGGGCGTGAGGCCCGCGCGCTTCGCCGCATCGATCATCGCGCTGCCCGCGAGGCCGAAGAAGCGCAGCGTGGGATCGAAGCGCCGCACCGCCTCGCACAGCGCGTCGGCCAGCATCGGGTCCCTGGCTGCCTGGTTGTAGAGCGCGCCGTGCGCCTTGACGTGCGCGAGCCGTCCGCCCTCGGCCTTCACGATCGCGGCCAGCGCGCCGATCTGGTAGAGCAGGCCCGCGACCACCTCGTCGGGCGGCAGGCTCATCTCGCTGCGGCCGAAGTTCTCGCGGTCCGGAAAGCTCGGGTGCGCGCCGACCGCCACGCCGCGATCGAGGGCCCAGCGCACGCACTGCCGCATGGTGCGCGCGTCGCCCGCGTGCCAGCCGCAGGCGATGTTGGCCGAGCTCACCAGCCCCAGCAGCGCCTCGTCGTTGCCGCAGCCTTCGCCGAGGTCGGCGTTGAGATCAATCCGCTTGCGATGTTCCATGCATGTCATTCTGCGCCGGCGCGGGCCACCCCCTCGCGGCCAGGCCCTGCGCAAGATGCGCCAGATAGCGCCTCCGCGCGTCCCAGGCGGCCAGCGCCTCGGCCGCGTCGACGGGCCGCAAGCGCAGGCGGGCATCGAGCGGCGCCTGCGCCAGCTTCCAGAGGTCGGTGCGAATGACCACTGCGATGCGCGGGTAGCCGCCCGTGGTCTGCGCATCGCCCATCAGGATGATCGGCTGCCCCGAAGGCGGCACCTGCACCGTGCCCGGGATCACGCCCGACGAGAGAATGTCGCCTTGTCGCTTGCGCTTGAGCTCGGGCCCTTCGAGCCGGCTGCCCATGCGGTTGCTCTGGGGCGTGATGCGCCAGGGTGCACTCCACAGCAGCTCGCGCGACGCGGCAGTGAACAGATCGAGTTCGGGACCGGGCATGGCGCGCAGCGCGACCGCGCCGTCGCCGGAGTCGACCGGCCACCACGGCAGGTGCGCCCCGAAGGCGGGCGACGCGACCAGCTCGGCCCCGAGGGCGGGTTCGCCGCACACCAGCCGGTCGCCCGCCTTCAGCGCACGCCCCTCGAAGCCGCCGAATCCCGCCTTCAGGTCGGTGCTGCGCGAGCCGAGGATCTCCGGCACGTCGATGCCGCCGGCCACCGCCAGCCAGGTGCGCACGCCCTGCTTGCCGGGCGCGCGGTTGGCGCGGCCGAAGCGCAGCACCTGCCCCGCGCGCACCGGCAGGCTCCAGCCCGGCCAGACGGGCCGGCCGTCCAGCCGGGCATCGAAGTCGTCGCCGGTCCATGCCACACGCGTGGGCGCGTCGAAGCGTAATTCGCCGCCGCCCATGGTGAATTCCAGGCCCGCGGCGCCATCGGCATTGCCCACCAGCCGATTGGCCAGCACCAGCGCCAGCGTGTCGAGCGCGCCGCCGGGGCAGATGCCGAGCTGGCGATGCCCGTGCCGGCCCAGGTCCTGCACCGATGCCAGCATGCCCGGGCGCACGACCGTGAGGGCCGCCGCCATCAGAGCCCCACCCTTTCCGCGACGAAGCGGACGCGGTCGCCGGCACGCAGCAGCGTCGGCGACTCGGCCAGCGGGTCGAACAGCGGCACGGACGTGCGCCCGATCAGCTGCCAGCCGCCCGGCGAGACCATGGGGTAGATGCCGGTCTGCTCGCCCCCGATGCCGACCGAGCCCGCGGGCACCGCGACCCGTGGTTCGGCCCGGCGCGGCGTGGCGAGTTCGGGCGCGAGGCCGCCCATGAACGCGAAGCCCGGCAGGAAGCCGAGCAGGTAGACCACGTACTCGCCTTCGGTGTGGCGCCGCACCACCTCTTTCGGCGTGAGCCCCGTGTGCGCGGCCACCTCGGCCAGGTCCGGACCCGCTTCGCCGCCATAGACGACAGGGATCTCGATGCGCCGCCCGTCGATGGTCGCCGCCGCAAGCTGCGGCCATGCCGAAAGCACCTGCATCTCGAGTTCGACGCCGTCGATCCGCTCGGGATCGAAGAGCAGGCACAGGTTGTTCATGCCCGGCAGCACTTCGCGCACGCCGTGCCACTGCACGGCTTCGGCCGCGAGGGCCCAGATCACCTGCTGCTGCGCCAGCGTGGCCGGCGGCGGCAGCTCGCACACCAGCGCCGCCTCGCCGAGGGGGTGCAGGCGAGGCGGCACCGCGGCGCTCATGTCAGTTGTCGATGTCGCGGTGAAACCGGCGTAGCCCAGCCCATGGCACCCGCGGAACCGGCTTGGCCGGGCCGCCGGGTGCGCCCCCCTCCCGCCGAAGGCGAGAGAGGGGGGAGCCGCGAAGCGGCTCGGGGGGTGTTTTCATATGCTCCGGACCTTGGCAAGCAGGCTCTCCTGCACCTTCGGCGACACGAACTTGTCGACCTCGCCGCCCAGCATGGCGATCTCGCGCACGAAGGTGCTGGAGATGAACTGGTACTTGTCGCTCGGGGTGAGGAACACGGTCTCCACCTCGGGCATCAGCGACCGGTTCATGCCCGCGAGCTGGAATTCGTAGTCGAAGTCGGTCACCGCGCGCAGGCCGCGCACCATCGCCTTGCCGCCGCGCGCGACCACGAAATCGCGCAGGAGGCCCGAAAAGCTCTCGACCGTGACCTGGTCGCTGTAGGCACTCACCGCCTCGCGCGCCATGTCGATGCGCTCCTGCAGCGAGAACAGCGCCTTCTTGTGATGTCCGGCGGCGACGGCGACGATGACCTTGGAAAACAGTTGGGTCGCCCGCCGCACCACGTCCTCGTGGCCGAGCGTCATCGGATCGAATGTGCCGGGGTAGACCGCGATCACGTTGCTGGTCATGCTTGCTCCTCTCATGCAGCCGCTCGCGGCCTGGTTCGGCGGATTATGCAGTCGCGTCCGCGACGCGCCGAAGGAGGTGGGCATGTACTGCGCCGGCCTTGAGGTGGCGGTAGACCGCGAGCCCCTGTCCGGCGATTTCGTCGTCGTTCCAGCGCCGCGCGGCTTCGAGGTAGATCGCGCCCCCGGGACGCAAGGCCCGCGCGGCCGCGGCCAGGGCCGGCGCGTAGAGGGCCGCGTTGTCGAACGGCGGATCGAGGAACACGGCATGCAGGCTGCCGGCCGGCGTGCGCTCCAGCGCGGTCACGCCGTTGCCGCGCTCGACGCGCACCGCTTCGGCGGACAACTTGGCCTTCAGCGCCTGCAGTTGGGCGACCAGGGCCGGATCCTGCTCGCACAGCAGGACCGACGCGGCACCGCGCGACGCTGCCTCCAGGCCGAGCGCGCCGGTGCCCGCAAAGGCATCGACGCAGCGCCATCCGGGCAGTTCGCCGTCGCCGGCGCCGGCCACGCTCGCGAGCCAGTTGAAGAGGGTTTCGCGCACCCGGTCGGGCGTGGGGCGCAGGCCGGCCTTGTCGGCGACCGCCAGGCGGGTTCGCTTCCATTGGCCGCCGATGATTCGCACGAAGTGAGGCGCCTTGGCCAGCCTGGCCGATGCGGCCGGCGACTTGGCGGGAGTGGGTGTCTTGCGGGGCGTCGGTTTCACGCCCCGAGCTTAACCAGATCGATGGCGGCGCCCGCGCCGCCTCGTGCGCTCGTCAGGGCTGCCGGGCGCCGACGATGACGGTCACCATGCGCTCGGGCTGCAGCTTTCGCGCGAAGGCGGCCTTGACGTCCGCCACCGTGACCGCGTTCATGCGCGCCGTCCAGGTGTCGAGGTAGTCGAGCGGGAGGTCGTACCAGGCGATGTTCGCGACATTGCCGAGCAGCTTGCGGTTGCTGTCCAGCAGGAGCGGAAAGCCGCCGATGAGGTTGTCCTTGGCGGCCTTCAGCTCCGCCTCGGTCGGGCCGTCGGCGACGAATTTCGCGAGCACCTCGCGCGAGACCTTCACGGCCTCGTCGGCCTGGTCGGGCCGCGTCTGGAAGCCGATGCGGAACGCGCCCGCGTGAAGGCCCGGCGAGAAGCCGCTGTAGATGCTGTAGGTCAGGCCGCGCTTCTCGCGCACCTGCTCGGTGAGGCGCGAGACGAATCCGCCGCCGCCGAGCACGTAGTTGCCGAGGTTCAGCGCGAAGTGGTCCGGATCGGCGCGCCGATAGCCGGGCTGGCCGATGAGCACGTGGGCCTGCGCCGAATCGAAGGGGATGCGCTCCTCCTTCGCGGCCGCGAGCGGCGCCACCTCGGGCACCGCGGGCAGGTCGGGGCACGACGCCGATGCCGGCAGGCGCGACAACAGCGTCCTGGCGATGTTCTCGGCCTCGGGCCGCGTCACCGCGCCGACGATGCTGATCTTGGCGCGGCACGGCACGATGAGCTGCTCGTAGCGCTTGCGCATGGTCGCCACGTCGATCTGCGCGAGGGTTGCCTCGGTCGTGTCGACGCCATAGGGATGCACGCCGTAGACCGCCTGCGCGAACGTGCGCTCCGTGATGGTGGCCGGCTTCGTGTTGGCCTCCTTGATGGCGGCATCGAGGCGTTCGCGCTCGCGCTTCCACACGTCCTCGGGAAAGGACGGCTCGCCGATCTGGCGCGCGGCCAGCCGCACCGCCTTGTCGAGCAGCGCGGGCTGCGACAACGTCCGCAACGTGAAGCTGGTGCGCTCGGCGCCGGCGCCCACATCGAAGTTGGCGCCGAGATCCGCCCAGGCTTCGCCCAGGGCGTTCTCGTCCATGGCCGGCTCGTTGCCGTTGGACCGGATGCCCTTCTCGACCATGGTGGCGGTGACGCCGGCCAGGCCCGACTGCGCGGCCGGATCGCGGCGGGCACCGGCGTCGAAATCGGCCTGCACGTCGACGATCGGCAAGGCGTGCGTCTCGGCGAGATAGACCTTCGCGCCGTTGGGCAGGGTCCAGTGCTGGATCGGAATGGCGGCGTGGGCGCCGGTGCCGAGCAGCAGCGCGGCAGTGGAGACAAGGGCGCGAAGGCCGAGGGTCGGGGACTTGATCATGGGGGTCGGCCTCGTCTTCAACGCATCTCGCCCGAGGGCGCGGTGAACCCGCGCGGGCGGCGGTTGGCTTCGGGGGGCAACGGACGCAAGGTCGCGACCGTGAGCTGGTCGTCGCCGAAATACTTCGCGGCCACGGCCTGCACCTGTTCGGCCGTGACGCCCTGCAGCCGCTCGATGATGCGGGCGCTGGCATCGAGCGGCAGCCCCTGCACCCAGTTGCTGCCCAGTTCGCGCGCCTGCGCCATGACCGAATCGAGCTTGTAGGTTTCGCTGGCCACCCACTGGGTCTTGACCCGAGCGAGCTCGGCCGCGCCGATGCCCTCGCGGGCGATCTTGGCGACTTCCGCGCGCAAGGCCGCCTCCACCGCTTCGGGCGTCTTGCCTGCGGCGGGGACGCCGTCGAGCACGAACAGCTGCGGGCCGCGTCCCACGAAGCCCGAGTACGCGCCGGCCGAGTCGGCAATGCGATCCGGCCCCTGCGTCAACGCGCGGTCCAGGCGCGATCCCGGATAGCCGTCGAGCACGGCCGCCAGCACCACCAGGGCATAGGGATCGATCTCGCCCTTGAAAGGGTCGGCGGGATCGATCTGCGGCGCGCGGAACGCGAGCGAGACATAGGCCTGCTCGGCCGGCGCCTTGTACTCGACGCGGCGGATGCCGCGCTGGGCCGGCTCGGTGCGCGGCTTGCGCACCGGCACGGCGCGCGCCGGAATCGAGCCGTAGTACTTCTCGGCCATCGCGCGGACCTGTGCCACGTCGACATCGCCCACCACCACGATCGCGGCATTGGCCGGCGTGTACCAGCGCTTGAAGAAGTCGCGCACGTCGTCAGGGGTCATCGCATCGAGATCGCTCATCCAGCCCACGACCGGGCGGTGGTAGGGCGACGCGGTGAACACCGCCGCGTTCTGCTGTTCGCCCAGCAGGGCGCGCGGCTGGTCGTCGGTGCGCATGCGGCGCTCTTCCTTGACGACTTCGATCTCGTGTCTGAACTCGTCGTCCGCCCACTGGTTGTGGGCGAAGCGGTCCGACTCCAGCTTCATGACTTGCTCGAGCTGGCCCGCCGGGATCTGCTGGTAGTAGCCGGTGTAGTCGCGCGTCGTGAAGGCGTTCTCGCGCCCGCCCAGCGCCGCGACACGGCGCGAGAACTCGCCGGGCTTCAGCTTCTGGGTGCCCTTGAACATCATGTGCTCGAGCGCGTGCGCGACACCCGAGGTGCCGTCGACCTCGTCGAGCGAACCCACGCGCACCCAGAGCATCTGGACCGCCGTGGGCGCGCGCCGGTCCGGCTGCACGATCAGGGTCATGCCGTTGCTGAGAGTGAACTTCTGCGCGGCGGGCGCGCCGTTGGAGGACGGGTTTGCCGCGGAGGCGGCGGCAGGGGATTGCGCGAACGCGGGCAGCGCGCAGGGTGCCAGGAGCACCGAGGCCAGCACCGCACCCAGCGCAGCGCGGCGTGGCGAGGGGTGTTTCATAGAATGGCTCGGATTGTAAAAACGCGCCAATGTTCAGTTTCTTCAAGAAAAAGCCGCCATCCGACGCCGCGCAGGCACCCTCCTCGCCCGAGGTTCCACTGGATGAAAAGCCGCCGGCGCCCGCCGCGCCGGCCCGGTCGGTGTTTTCGCCATCCAGCTGGTTCGGTAAGACGGCCGCGCCGGCACCCGAGGCCGAGGGCGCCGGCCCCCCCCCGAGCGCGCCGGCGACCATCGAGAAGCCGGCGACCTCCGTGCCGACCGAGGCGCCCGCGCCGGTCGCGATCCCCGAGGCGCAGAAGCCGGCAGAGCCGACTTCCGTGCCACCTGCACCTGCACCTGCACCTGCACCCGTGCCTGTGCCCGCACCCGCTCCGGCGCCTGTGCCGGCACCGGCAGCACCCCCCGTGCCAGCGCCCGAGCGCAGCGGCTGGCTGGGCAAGCTCAGGAGCGGGCTGCGCAAGACCGGCAACAGCATCACCGCAGCCTTCGTCAACGCCAAGATCGACGACGCCCTCTATGAAGAGCTCGAAGAGGCGCTCCTGATGGCCGACACCGGTGTGAAGGCCACCGAGCACCTGCTGGAGGACCTGCGCCGGCGCGTCAAGAGCAACATGGCCACCGAGGCCGGCCAGGTCAAGGCGCTGCTGGCGGACGCCATCGCCGACCTGCTGCGCCCGCTCGAGAAGGCACTCGTGATCGGCCAGTACACGCCGACCGTGATCATGGTGGCCGGCGTGAACGGGGCGGGCAAGACCACCTCCATCGGCAAGCTGACGAAGCACCTGGCCAACGAAGGCGCCTCGGTGCTGCTTGCGGCCGCCGACACCTTCCGGGCCGCGGCGCGCGAGCAACTGCTCGTCTGGGCCGACCGCAACACGGTCGAGATCGTGAGCCAGGAAGGCGGCGACCCCGCCGCCGTGAGCTTCGATGCGGTCAACGCCGGCAAGGCACGCGGCAAGGACGTGGTCCTGGTCGACACCGCGGGCCGTCTGCCGACGCAGATCCATCTCATGGACGAGCTCAAGAAGATCAAGCGGGTGGTCACCCGGGCCGACGCGACCGCGCCGCACGAGGTGCTGCTGGTCATCGACGGCAACACCGGCCAGAACGCGCTGGCGCAGGTCAAGGCCTTCGACGAGGCGCTCGGCCTGACGGGCCTGATCGTGACCAAGCTCGACGGCACGGCCAAGGGCGGCGTCCTGTGCGCGATCGCGCGGGAGCGGCCGATTCCGGTCTATTTCATCGGCGTCGGCGAAAAGCTGGAAGACCTGGAAACCTTCGACGCGCGCGAGTTCGCGCAGGCGCTCCTCGGCTAGGGTTCGTCCCTTTGCCGCCTCTGGTCTGCTCCGGCAACATCGCCGGCGCACCCGATCGAGGAGAACTGCATGGACACCACGGCCGCCCCGCTCACCGACGCCGACCGCAAGGTCGACCGCCTGCTCGCCCACTACGGCGAAAGCCACCGGCACCCGACCAACGAAGCCATCCACATGGTCGCGATCCCCGCCATCATGCTGAGCATCGTCGGCCTCCTCTTCGCGCTGCATCCGGCGGTCGCCTACATCTTCGTCGCTGCGAGCCTGGTGTATTACGCGACGCTGCACTCGCCGGCCTTCCTGATCACCATGCTGATCGGCAGCGCAGTGCTGATGGCCGCGGTGCATGCCCTCGGAAGCCTTGTTTTCCCGGTGTCCGCCGCCATCTTCGTCGTAGCCTGGGTTTTCCAGTTCGTCGGACACCGGATCGAAGGCCGAAAGCCTTCTTTTTTCGAGGACATCCAATATCTCTGGGTTGGGCCGCTTTTTGTACTTTCCAGGATATTCCTGCGCTTCGGTATCCGCTGGTAATACTTCCTGGCCGCCACCTTCGGGCGGCCCGGCGTGGGGAACCCTTGCCTTAGCACTCTCTCTAACCGAGTGCTAATATGGCCAACAACGAAGGAGTTTCCCGAATGACAACACTGTCTGGAGCCTCTGCCAACCAGCTGGCCGTCGCCAATCCGTGGTCGATGGTCCCCCCGCTGGGCAACCTGGACGCCTACATCTCGGCAACCAACCGGTTGCCTCTGCTGACGCTCGAGGAAGAGCAGGGCTTTGCGCGCAAGCTGCGCGACCACAACGATCTCGAAGCCGCCGGTGCGCTGATCCTCTCGCACCTGCGCCTGGTCGTGTCCATTTCCCGCCAGTACCTGGGCTACGGGTTGCCGCATGGCGACCTGATCCAGGAGGGCAATGTCGGCCTGATGAAGGCCGTGAAGCGCTTCGACCCCGACCAGGGCGTGCGGCTGGTGAGCTACGCGATGCACTGGATCAAGGCCGAGATCCACGAGTACATCCTCAAGAACTGGCGCATGGTCAAGGTCGCGACGACCAAGGCCCAGCGCAAGCTGTTCTTCAACCTGCGCTCGATGAAGCAGGGTTTCAAGGCCGATGCCGCCATCGACGGCGATACCCACCGCGACACGCTGAGCGCCGACGAGGTCACGCAGATGGCGACCCGCCTGAACGTGAAGCCCGAGGAAGTCCTCGAGATGGAGACCCGGCTTTCCGGTGGCGACGTGGTGCTCGACCCCAGCCCGTCGGATGACGGCGAGGAAAGCTTCGGCCCCATCGCCTATCTGGCCGACGCGAGCCAGGAGCCGACCGCGCTGATCGAGTCGCGGCAACGCGACCGGCTGTCGACGGACGGCATCACGACCGCGCTGGAGGCGCTGGACGATCGCAGCCGCCGCATCGTGGAAGAGCGCTGGCTCAAGGTGAACGACGACGGCTCGGGCGGCATGACGCTGCACGACCTCGCGGCGGTCTACGGCGTGAGTGCCGAGCGCATCCGCCAGATCGAAGTGGCGGCGATGAAGAAGATGAAGAAGGCGCTCGCCGAATACGCGTGAGCGGCCCGCGCCTCGATACGCAAGCCCGGCTCCATGCCGGGCTTTTTCTTTGCACGCACAACATCCCGTAACATCTGAAGCTCCACACTTCGAGGAGGAGCAGCAGCATGTCATTGACGCAAGGCGTCGCGCTGATCGTGGCCCTGGTCGCGATCGGCTGGGCCATCGCCACCTACAACCGGCTGGTCCAGTCGCGCAACCGCATCGCCAATGCCTTCGGGCAGATCGACGTGCAGCTCAAGCGCCGCCATGACCTGGTGCCGAACCTGGTCGAGGTGGCGCGCAAATACCTTGCGCATGAATCGCAGACGCTCGAAGCCGTCGCCCGCGCGCGTGCCTCGGCGGTGACGGCGGCCGAAACCGCGCGCGGCCGGCCTGCGGACGCCGGTGCGATCGGCGCGCTGGCGGTGGCCGAGCAGGGACTCGCCGGCTCGCTCGGACGCCTGCTGGCCTTGCAGGAGAGCTATCCGGAACTGAAGGCCGACCAGACACTGAAGCGGCTGTCCGAGGAGCTCACCAGCACCGAGAACCGCGTGGGCTTCGCACGCCAGGCCTACAACGACGACGTGCTGTCCTTCAACGACGAGGCCACCCAGTTTCCGGCGCTGATCGTCGCCCGGCTCGCCGGCTTCGCGCCGGCGGCGATGCTGCAAAGCACGCA
Organism: Variovorax sp.; assembly: GCA_017744285.1. Lineage (GTDB taxonomy): Bacteria > Pseudomonadota > Gammaproteobacteria > Burkholderiales > Burkholderiaceae_C > Variovorax. The sequence continues at coordinate 8,216 of JAGIBP010000035.1, read as the reverse complement.
TTCGGACGCCGAGCGCGCAGCGCCCCGGGTCCAGCTGTAGCACCGGCCTTCCACAGTGCGTTTCTTCGAACGTCAGGAGGACGCGCGCCGCCGCACGCGCCGGTTGCTCCTGGTCTTTGCGGGCACGGTCGTGCTGCTGGGGCTGGCGGTCAACGCCGGGCTCGCCCTGATCTGGCACCTGCTCTGGGGATGGCGCGGGGTGCCGCCCTACCCGGCCCACTTCTTCACCGTGAACACGGGCGTCCTGCTGCTGCAGGTGCTGGGCGGCTGGTGGATCGAGTGGTCCAACCTGCAGGCCGGCGGAGAGGCGCTTGCGCGGCGCGCCGGCGCCCGCGAGGCGCGGCCCGACAGCGCCGACGGGGAGCGCCGGCTGTGCAACGTGGTCGACGAACTCACCATCGCCGCCGGCATGAAGGCGCCGTTCGTGATGGTCGTGCCGCGTGCGGAGTCGATCAACGGCTTCGCCGCCGGCTGGGGCGAGGACGATGCCGTGATCGCCGTCACGCGCGGCGCCCTCGACCGCCTCACCCGGGAAGAACTGCAGGGCCTGGTCGCGCACGAACTGAGCCACCTGCGCGAGGGCGACACGCGCATGAACATGCACCTGGCGGGCATGGTCGCAGGACTGGAGATGCTGTTCGGCCTCGGCCTGTCGATGTGCGAAGCCGACGAGAACGGCCGCCGCCGCGTGCTTGCTCTGCCCGGTGTCATCGTCCTCGCGCTGGGCTGGGCCGGCTGGGTCGCAGGGCAGGCGCTGAAGGCCGCGATCTCGCGCCAGCGCGAATTCCTGGCCGATGCGCGCGCGGTGCAATGGACCCGCAGCCGCGAGGGGCTGGGCGGCACGCTGCGCAAGATCCTCGGCCAGCAGGGCGAGGTGCGCGCCATGTCGTGGGACGGCGCGGTGCTGCACATGCTGCTGGCGGGCGAGGACGACGAGCGCGAACGCTGGTTCGATTCGCACCCCTCGCTGGAGCGGCGCATCCGCCGCATCTACGGGCGCGACCGCGGGCCGATCGCCGCCTAGGACTTCAGAAGCGCCCGGATGTCGGCCACCATCGCCGGCACCCCCGCGCCGTAGCGCGCATAGAGCCGAAGCCGCCCCTGCGGGTCGTAGACGAAGCTCGCGGCCGAGTGGTCCATCGAGTAGCTCGTCGGCGTCTTGCCGTCGACCTTCTTGTAGTAGACCTTGAAGTCCTTGGCGAGCGGCGGCAGCTGTTCGACCGTCGGGATCAGCGCCACGAACGAAGGATCGAAGGCGCCCATGTACGCCTTCATGACCTCGGGCGTGTCGCGCGCCGGATCGACCGTGATGAACAGCACCTGCAGCTTGTCGCCATCGCTGCCGAGCTGCTGCTTCACCTGGGCCATCTCGGTCATGGTGGTCGGGCAGACGTCCGGGCACTGGGCGTAGCCGAAGAAGAGCACGACCACCTTGCCCTTGAAGTCCGCCATCGTGCGCGTGCGGCCGTTCGCGTCGGCCAGCGAGAAGTCCTTGGCGTAGTCCGCACCGGTGATGTCGACGGCGTTGAAGCTCGGCTTGGATTCGGTGCAGCCCGCGAGCGGGAGGCCCGCCAGGACGACGGCGGCCGAACCGGCGGCCGTGGCGATGCGGCGCAATGCCTGCCGCTTGGTGAGGGAGGAAGTCATCGGAGGTAGTGGTCGACGAGCAGCGCGGCGAACAGCACGCTCAGGTGGATCAGCGAGAAGCGGAAGGTCTTGCGGGCCAGCGCGTCGGAATAGTTGCGCCACAGCGCGAAGGCGTAGCCGGTGAAGCCGATGCTCACGCCGAGGGCCACGACGAGATAGAGCCAGCCGCTCATGCCGTAGATGAAGGGCATCAGGCAGGCCGCGAAGAGGATGAGCGTGTACAGCAGCACCTGCAGCCGCGTGAACTCGTTGCCGTGCGTCACGGGCAGCATCGGCAGGCCCGCCTTGCGGTAGTCCTCGACCCGATAGAGCGCCAGCGCCCAGAAATGCGGCGGCGTCCACAGGAAGATGATCAGGAACAGGATCAGCGCCTCCGGGCTCACCTCGCCCGTCATCGCGGCCCAGCCCAGCACCGGCGGCATGGCGCCGGAGGCGCCGCCGATCACGATGTTCTGGGGCGTCAACGGCTTCAGCACCACCGTGTAGATCACCGCATACCCGACGAAGGTCGCGAAGGTCAGCCACATCGTCAGCGGGTTCACCGCAAACCAGAGGATCGACGAGCCCAGCGCACAAAGGGCGACCGAGAAGACGAGCGCTTGGCGGTCGCTGAGCTCGCCGCGCGCGGTGGGCCGCCACGCCGTGCGCTTCATCTTCGCATCGATGCCCTTCTCGACCAGGCAGTTGAACGCAGCGGCGGCACCGGCCACCAGCCAGATCCCGATGCAGGCCAGGAGCGCCTGCTGCACCTCGGCCAGCCCGGGCACGCCCGGCACCGCGAGCACCATGCCGATGAGCGCACAGAAGACGATCAGCTGCACCACGCGCGGTTTGGTCAGCGCATAGAACTGCCGCAGCACGCTGGCGGTGTGCGAGCCGTGGACGGACGCGGGTGCGCTCATGCGGCCTCCATCCTTTCGCGACGGGCGGCGGCGCCCGCCGACACTGCGGCGCGCTCGCGCCGGCTTTCGCACAAGGTCCACGTCAGGACAACGGCGAGCGCCGCTGCGCCGCCGGTGTGCAGCACGGCCGCCGCGAGCGGCCAGCCCAGCAAGACGTTGCCGAGCCCGGTCGCGAGCTGCAGCAGCGCCAGTCCCGCGAGCCAGCGCGCCTGGGCGCGCAGCGCAGGCACGCGCAAGAGGGAACGAACCAGCATCGCGATGGCGATGAAGACAAGGTAGGCCATCAGTCGGTGAACATAGTGAATCGCGGTCAAGGCCGCAAAGTCGATCGGGGCGCCGTCGGCGGTTTCCCCGAGGTGGCGCCAGATCTGGAAGCCCTGCGCGAAATTCATCGGCGGCCACCAGCTGTCCTGGCAGGTCGGGAATTGCGTGCAGGCGAGGACGGCGTAGTTGGTGCTGACCCAGCCACCGAGGGCCACCTGCAGGACCAGCAGGGCGGTGGTCGCGACCAGCAGGTTGTGCAGCGCCGCAGGCACCGCGGTGGGCGCCCGCTGCATCGACGCCTGCTGGTAACGCACGGCCTGGATGCAGAGCAGCGCCAGCAGGACCAGGGCGCCGAGCAGGTGCATCGTGACGATGGCCGGGAAGAGCTTCCAGGTCACGGTGAGCGCACCGAAGGCGCCCTGCAGGCAGACCCACGCCAGCGTCGCTGCGGGCCACCAGGCGCTCAGGGGTCGCGCGCCCGTGTCAGTCGCCCGCTGGCGCCGCCGCGCGATCCAGGTGGCCACGGCCAGCGCCAGGATCAGGGCACCCACGCCGGTGGCCAGGTAGCGGTGGATCATCTCCACCCAGGCCTTGCCGTGCGTGACCGGACCTGTCGGCTGCGCGGCCTGCGCCATCGCGATCTCGTGGCGGGCGCCGACCGGGCTCGCATTGCCGTAGCAGCCCGGCCAGTCGGGGCAGCCGAGGCCGGAGTCCGTCAGCCGGGTGAAGGCGCCGAAGAGGGTGAGATCGAAGGTCAGGAACAAGGTCAGCACGGTGAGCGCATGCAGCCGGCGCGCCGGCCCCGCGCCCGCGTTGCGCCGCCACACCCAGACGAGCGGCCCGAGCGCGAGCAGCACACCCACCGCGAGCAGCCAGGCGATCGGCGTGAGGTCGTAGAGCGATGCGGTGTCCATGGCCCGATCAACGCCCCGGTTCGTCCCACGAAGCGGAAGCGCGCATGAGACGGTCGAGGTCGCGCTTGGCGCGGCTCGCGCCAGCGACATCCATGCGGGCCGGGAAACGCATCATCCAGTTGCCCATCGGATCGACCAGGTAGAGGTGGTCCGACAGCGCCTGCCCGGCCGCGGGCGCCAGCCAGCGCGACAGCTCGGCCGCCGGCACCCGGACGACCGTGGCGCCGTGCAGGGCGCTCTCCAGGCGCGCCGGCAGCGGCGCGGCGTCGCTGATGATCCAGACGCGGTCCAGGCGATCTTTCTCGCGGCCGAGGCTTTCGCGCAGCTGGCGCTGCAGGTAGAGCTGCTGCTCGCAGACGGCATCGCATGCGGCATCACCCACCGCGATCAGCAGCCACTGGCCGTGCAGCGACGAGAGCTCGATCCGCGCGCCGTCGGGCGCCGTCGCAGCCAGAGACGGCATCGGGCGTTGCGGGTCGATCAGATCGCCGTAGACACTGCGGCCCTCGGGCCGGATCACGTAGTACGTGAAGTACGAGGCGATCACCGGCGCGGCGCAGCACAGCAGGACCAGCACCATCTTCCAGCGGCCGAGCACCGTTCGCCGTGCTTCGGCGCCCGTGAGCGCCTGGCGCGGCGACGGCATCGAGTGCACCGTGAGGGCCAGCGGCTCGTCAGCCACGGCTTGGACGGCGTGCGCGACGGTAGGGGGCGATGAGTTGGAACCAGACATAGAGAATGATCACGAGCGCGGACAATCCGAACCACTGGAACGCATAGCCGTAGTGCTTTTCGACGCCCAGCGCAGGCGCCGGCCAGTCGCGCTGAAGGCCCTCGGACGCCTCGCCGGTTTGCTGCAGGGAGATGTCGACCCGCAGCGGCAACCCGGTCTCGGTCCGATAGGCGCCCAGGTCGAGATTCTGCCGGATGGGGGAAGACCCCGCGCCGCCAGGCATTGGCGCGCCACCCGCTTCCTTGCCGAGCTCCAGCAGATGCGAAGGCGGCGGCGCGATCCGCGCCGTGATCTCCACCAGCCCTGCGGGCGTCACCACCGGCTGCAGCTGAGTCCGGTCGTTGAAGTTGCGCTGGATCCAGCCCCTCTGGACCATCACCGTCTGCTCCGAGCCTTCGATCGCGAACGGCGTCAGCACGTAGAAGCCGGGAATGCCGTGCATCTGCCGGTTGTCGAGATACACCGTGTGCGGTTGCAGCCAGAGCCCGCGCAGACGAACCGGCCGGTGCAGCGAAGCCGACGCGTCCGCCTGCGCCAGGAAGTCTTGCTGCTCGAGCGGCGGCTGGGCCTTCTGCGCTTCGATCTCGGCCTGCAGCGCCTCCTTCTGCGCGGCGCGCGAGAGCTGCCATCGGCCGAGCGACGCGGTGGCAGCGACGGCGATGACAGCCACGACAGTGACGAGCCAGAAGCGGCCGCGGCGCCGCGCAGGTCCAGTGGTGGGGATATCAGTGTTCAAACCATGGGGCCGCCGCTGCGGCCGATAATGCGATTCATGAAGTACTTTGTCGCCCTCGCCTTCGCGGGCATCCTGGCGAGCCTCGGGTTCGCGCTGTTCTTCATGCTGAAGGACGGGAGAAACGGCCGGGCGAAGAGCGGCGGCATGGTGCGCGCGCTGACGGTTCGGATTGCACTGTCGGTGGTTTTGTTCCTGTGCATCCTGGTGGCCTGGAAACTCGGATACATCCAGCCAGGGGGCCTGCCGGTGGGCAAATAGATCGCCACTGCGCCCGTTGCGCGAGAACCATGAAAAAAGCGCCTTGCGGCGCTTTTTTGTTGTGCCGTCGATGAGGTTCAAAGCCAGTAGACAAAGAAGTAGAGGCCGAGCCACACCACGTCGACGAAGTGCCAGTACCAGGCCGCGCCTTCGAAGCCGAAGTGACGCTCCGGCGTGAAGTGGCCGGCACGCAGCCGCAGCGTGATGAAGAACAGCATCAGCATGCCGATGAACACATGCAGGCCGTGGAAGCCGGTCAGCATGAAGAACGTCGAGCCATAGGTGCCGGAGCTGAGCTTGAGGTTCAGCTCGGTGTAGAGATGGTGGTACTCGTAGCCCTGCACGCAAAGGAAGATCAGGCCCAGCAGCACCGTGACCCACATGAACCGCACGGTCTGGGCGCGATGGCCGGCACGCAGCGCGTGGTGCGCGATCGTGAGCGTTACGCCCGAGCTCAGCAGCAGGGCGGTATTGATCGTCGGCAGCCAGAAGGGGCCCACGGTCTGGAACGGCTCGACGATGTCGGCCGGCGAACCCGTCGCACCGGGAACGACGGTGGGCCACACGGCCTTGAAGTCGGGCCAGAGGATCGCGTTGTCCAGGCTGCCGAGCGCCGGCAGCGCATGGGTGCGCGCCCACCACAGCGCGGTGAAGAACGCGCCGAAGAACATCACCTCGGAGAAGATGAACCAGCTCATGCTCCAGCGGTACGACAGGTCGACCTTGTGGCCGTACTGTCCGCTCTCGCTCTCGCCGATGGCCGCGCGGAACCAGTTGAACAGCGTGCCGAGCCACACGACCATGCCCAGCAGCAGCGACCACGCGCCCCATTGATGGCCGTTGATCCATTGGGCGGCGCCCAGGATCACGAAAAGAAGACCGATCGCGGACATCACCGGGTAGGCCGATGGTCCGGGCACGAAGTAATAGGGCGTAGTGCCGTGCGTGGTTGAACTCATATCTGGTCTCGGCTTTCTTCTCTCTCGGGTTCAGTTTCTTGTGGGGTTGATCTTCACATTCAGGATGCGGCGACCCAGCGCACGAGCAGGATCAGCACGCCGACGAAAAGCGCCACGGCCACGATGCCGGCCACGATGATGTGCAGCGGGTTGAGCCGGGCGATGTCGTCCTGGAAGCCGCTGTTCTTGCGCACGCCGAAGAAGGACCAGCCGACCGCCCTCGCGGTCCGCCACAGCGAGCCCTTGCGGGGTGGCTGCGAAGGTGCCGTCATGATCGCGGCTCCGCCGGCTGCGGGTTGGCGGCGTTCGCGGCCACCGGTGCCGCGGGCGTCTTGCCGCCGACCTCGAAGAAGGTGTACGACAGCGTGATCGTCTTCACGTCCTTCGAGATCTTCGGGTCGATGACGAAGGCCACGGGCCACTGCTTCTTCTCGCCCGCATCCAGGGTGTACTGGTTGAAGCAGAAGCACTCGAGCTTGTTGAAGTACGGCGCAGCCTGCTGCGGCGCGTAGCTGGGGATCGCCTGCGCGGCCATGCGGCGGTTCTGCACGTTCTGGAACTCGTACATGACCGTGTTGAGTTCGCCGGGATGCACCTGCATCGAGCGCTGCGCAGGCTTGAAATCCCACAGGCCGCGCACGTTCGCGTCGAACTCGACCGTGATGGTCCGGCTCGTGTCCACCTGGGTGTTCTCGGGCAGGCGCACCGTCTTGCCGGTGGACGGCCCGCCCGGCACCTCGAGCTCCGAGCGCGCGAGGATGTTGATGCCGGTCATCTCGCAGATCGCGCGGTACATGGGCACGAGCGCATAACCGAAGGCGAACATGCCGGCCGCCACAACGGCGAGCTTGCCGACCATGCGGACGTTTTCCCGACGGATGCGCTGGCCGATTCCCATCGCCGCTCCTAGTGGCCGATCCAGACCATGCGGACGATGAAGCCGATGAAGAACAGCAGCGCGATGGAGGCCAGCGTGAGCCCCAGGCGGCGGTTGTTCCTCTTTTGTTCGGGCGTCATGGCGAGAGCGTGCTTCAGCCGATCACCTTGGTGGCGGTGGCATCGAGCTTGGGCGGGTTCTCGAAAGTGTGGAAAGGCGCCGGCGAAGGCACTTCCCATTCGAGGCCTTCGGCGGCTTCCCACGGCTTCTGCGGCGCCTTCTCGCCCTTGCCCCGCATGGTGGGCAGCACGACGAAGAGGAAGAAGTAGACCTGCGCCAGGCCGAAGGCAAAGGCACCGACCGAGGCGATCGCGTTGAAATCGGCGAACTGCATCGGATAGTCGGCGTAGCGCCGCGGCATGCCGGCCAGGCCCAGGAAGTGCATCGGGAAGAAGGTGATGTTGAACGAGATGAGCGACCACCAGAAATGGACCTTCCCGCGCGTCTCGTTGTACATCACGCCGGTCCACTTCGGCGCCCAGTAGTAGTAGCCGGCGAACATCGCGTAGAGCGAGCCGGCGACCAGCACATAGTGGAAATGCGCCACGACGTAGTAGGTGTCCTGGAGCTGCGTGTCGATCGGCGCGACGGCCAGGATCAGGCCGGTGAACCCGCCCATCGTGAACACGAAGATGAAGCCGACCGCGAACAGCATCGGCGTCTCGAAGGTCATCGAGCCTTGCCACATGGTGGCAATCCAGTTGAAGATCTTCACCGCCGTGGGCACCGCGATCAGCATGGTCGCGTACATGAAGAACAGCTGGCCGGTGAGCGGCATGCCGGTGGTGAACATGTGGTGCGCCCACACGATGAACGACAGGATCGCGATCGACGAGGTGGCGTACACCATCGAGGCGTAGCCGAAG
>JAGIBP010000034.1 GCA_017744285.1 Variovorax sp. | reverse complement strand
TCGAAGTGCCGATGCTGTGGACCGTCGGCTTCATGGTCACCTTCGTGATCGGCGGCATGACCGGCGTGCTGCTGGCCGTTCCCCCGGCCGACTTCGTGCTGCACAACAGCCTGTTCCTGATCGCGCACTTCCACAACGTGATCATCGGCGGCGTGCTGTTCGGCCTGTTCGCCGGCATCTACTACTGGTTCCCGAAGGCCTTCGGCTACAAGCTCGATCCGTTCTGGGGCAAGTGCTCGTTCTGGTTCTGGGTGGTGGGCTTCTACTTCGCCTTCATGCCGCTGTACGTGCTCGGCCTGATGGGCGTGACGCGCCGCCTGAACCACTTCGAGGACCCGTCGCTGCAGATCTGGTTCCAGATCGCCGCCTTCGGCGCCGTGCTGATCGCGCTGGGCATCGCCTCGTTCATCATCCAGCTGGTGGTGAGCTTCTTCCGCCGCGAGCAGCTGCGCGACACCACGGGCGACCCGTGGGATGGCCGCACGCTCGAGTGGTCGACCTCGTCGCCGCCGCCGGCCTACAACTTCGCGTTCACGCCGCGTGTGCATGACAACGACGCATGGGCCGACATGAAGAAGCACGGCTACGTGCGTCCGACCGAGGGCTTCATCCCGATCCACATGCCCAAGAACACCGGCGCCGGCTTCATCATCGCGGCCCTCGCGACGGTCGTGGGCTTCGGCCTGATCTGGCACATGTGGCTGGTCGCCGGCATCGGCTTCGTCGCCATGCTCGCCGCCGTCATCATCCATACCTTCAACTACAAGCGCGACTACCACATCCCTGCGGAAGAGGTCGTCCGTACCGAAGGCGAACGCACCCGCCTCCTGGCCGCCCATGTCTGACGTTACCGCTCTCTCCCCCGCCGGCACCCCGCGTGCCGACCTCAGCGCCAACCCGAGCGCGCGCTACTACCTGACGACCGAGCACCATCCCGAGAACGGCTCGCTGCTCGGGTTCTGGCTCTACCTGATGAGCGACTGCCTGGTGTTCGCCTGCCTGTTCGCGGTCTACGGCGTGCTCGGGCGCAGCTACGCCGCCGGCCCGTCCGGCGGCGAGCTCTTCGACCTGCGCCTGATCGCGCTGAACACCTCGCTGCTGCTGCTGTCCTCGATCACCTACGGCTTCGCGATGCTCGAGATGCAGCGCAACAAGGTGAAGGCCGTGATGATCTGGCTGCTGATCACGGGCCTGCTGGGCGCCGGCTTCATCGGCATCGAGCTCTACGAGTTCGCGCACCTCATCCACGAGGGCGCGGGCCCGCAGCGCAGCGCGTTCCTGTCGTCGTTCTTCGCGCTGGTGTCCACGCACGGCCTGCACGTGACCTTCGGCATCATCTGGCTCATCGTGCTGATGGCGCAGGTGGCCAAGCACGGCTTCATCGCCGAGAACCGCCGCCGCCTGATGTGCCTGTCGATGTTCTGGCACTTCCTGGACGTGGTCTGGATCGGCGTCTTCACCTTCGTCTACCTGATGGGAGTGCTGCCATGAGCGCGCACAACGCAACGCCCGCGCACGGCGATCACCACCACGACGATCACCACGGCCACGACGATGGCGCACCGCACGCCACCCTGAAGGGCTACATGACCGGCTTCGTCCTGTCGATCATCCTGACGGCGATCCCCTTCTGGATGGTGATGGGCAACGTGTTCGAGAAGCCCAGCACGACGGCGATGGTCATCCTCGCCTTCGCGGCGGTGCAGATCGTGGTGCACATGGTGTACTTCCTGCACATGGATTCGAAGGCCGAGCATGGCTGGAACATGCTCGCGTTCATCTTCACCGTGGTGGTGGTCGTCATCACGCTGAGCGGCTCGCTGTGGGTCATGTACCACATGAACCGCAACATGATGCCGCACATGACCACGGAACAGCACCAGCACAAGCCTTGAGCGAACGCGGCCCCCGTTCCGGGCCCTTCCTGATCGCGCTCGGGATCGGCGCGCTCCTGGTCTTCACCGGGCTCGTCGCCCTCGGCCTCTGGCAGGTCGAGCGGCGAGCCTGGAAGCTCGATCTCATCGCCAAGGTCGACCAGCGCGTCCACGCGCCCGCCGCCCCGGTCCCGGGGCCCGGACAATGGCCCCAGGTCCAGGCCGCGTCCGACGAATACCGTCGCGTCACCGCGAGCGGCACCTTCCTCCACGATCGCGAAACCCTGGTGCAGGCCACCACCGCCCTCGGCGGCGGCTACTGGGTGCTGACACCCCTGCAGCAGGCCGACGGCAGCATCGTGTTCGTCAACCGCGGATTCGTTTCGCCCGAGCGCCGCGACCGCGCCACCCGCGGCGACCGCGCGCCGGCCGGCGAAGCGACCGTCACCGGCCTCCTGCGCATCACCGAGCCCGGCGGCGGCTTCCTTCGCCACAACAATCCGGCAGCCAACCTCTGGTACTCGCGCGACGTGCAGGCCATCGCGGCCGCGCGCGGGCTGAACCGCGTCGCGCCCTTCTTCATCGACGAGGCAGCGCCCGCCGGCCCCGGCACCGCAGCCGCGAAGGAACCGGCCTGGCCCATCGCGGGCCTGACGGTCATCCAGTTTCCGAACAGCCATCTGACCTACGCGATCACCTGGTTCGGCCTGGCGCTCATGGTCCTCGCAGCTGCAGGCTACGTGGCGCGCGACGAGTTGCGGGTGCGCCGCAGCCGCATGCGCGAAGATGCGCGCCATGACTGACCCCATCGCGATCGCGCCGGCGCCCCGATCCGACCCCCGGCCCGGCGCGCGCTTCGGCGACGCCACCGGCCTGAAGAACATGCAGCAGCTGATCCAGCTGCGCTGGATCGCCGTGGTCGGCCAGGTGGCCACGATCCTGGTGGTGCACTACGGATTCGGCATCCGCCTGCCGCTCGACCAGATGCTGGCGGTGCTGGCCGGCCTGGCGGCCTTCAACGCCGCGAGCCAACTGCGCTGGCGCATCCCGCGCGACGTGACCAACACCGAGCTCTTCATCGCGCTGCTGGTCGATGTCGGCATGCTCACGGCCCAGCTCTACCTGAGCGGCGGCGCGGCGAACCCCTTCGTCTTCCTCTACCTGCTGCAGGTGATCCTGGCGGCGGTGCTGCTGGAATCGTGGTCGACCTGGACCATGGTCGGCGTGACCATCGCGTGCTTCGCGGGGCTCGCACTCTTTTCGGAACCGCTGCCGCAGCGGCTGGATGCCGGCCAGGGCCTGTTCAGGCCCTACGTGGTCGGCATGCTGATCTGCTTCGCGCTGGTGGCGGCGCTGCTGGTGGTGTTCATCACGCGGATCAGCCGCATCCTGCGCGGGCGCGACGCGCGCCTGGCCGACCTGCGCCATCGCGCCGCCGAAGAGGAGCACATCGTCCGCATGGGCCTCCTGGCGTCCGGCGCGGCCCACGAGCTCGGCACGCCGCTCGCCACGCTCGCGGTGATCCTGGGCGACTGGCGCCATCTGCCCCACTTCACCTCCGACCCCGAACTGCTCGAAGAGGTCATCGAGATGGAAGCCCAGGTCCAGCGCTGCAAGACCATCCTGAGCGGCATCCTGCTGTCGGCGGGCGAGGCGCGCGGCGAGAACTCGGTGGAGACCACGGTCAGCACCTTCCTGGACGACCTGGTCCAGGAATGGCGCACGACGCGCGCGGCGAGTTCCTTCGCCTACGAGAACCGCTTCGGCCACGACTTGCCCATGGTCTCGGATTCGGCGCTCAAGCAGATGATCTGCAACGTGCTCGACAATGCGCTGGAGGCCTCGCCCCAGTGGGTGGGCCTCACGGTATCGCAGGACGGCAATGCGCTGACCCTGACCGTCTCGGACGTCGGCCCCGGGTTCGCGCCCGAGATGCTGGCGCAGTTCGGCAAGCCCTACCAGTCGAGCAAAGGCCGTCCCGGCGGCGGCCTGGGCCTGTTCCTGGTGGTCAACGTGGCGCGCACGCTGGGCGGCAGCGTCACGGCGCGCAACCGTCCGGAAGGCGGCGCGGTCGTCACGCTGACCCTGCCGCTGGCCGCGATCACGCTCGAGGAAGAGGACGACGACGAAGACGATGGACACCGACGCTGAACGCCTGCTGCTGATCGTGGAGGACGACGCGGCCTTCGCGCGCACGCTCGGGCGCTCGTTCGAGCGCCGGGGCTACACCGTCATGCATGCCTCGAACCTCGACCAGGTGGCGCAGCTGCTCCAAACGCACTCGCCCGGCTACGCGGTGGTCGACCTCAAGCTCAACGGCGACGCCTCGGGGCTCGCCTGCGTGCAGACGCTCAATCGCCATGACCCCTCGATGCTGATCGTGGTGCTCACCGGCTTCGCGAGCATCGCCACCGCGGTCGAGGCGATCAAGCTCGGCGCCTGCCACTACCTGGCCAAGCCCTCCAACACCGACGACATCGAGGCGGCCTTCGGACGCGCCGAAGGCACGACGGAGGTCGAGCTGACCAACCGCTCGACCTCGATCAAGACGCTCGAATGGGAGCGCATCCACGAGACGCTCGCCGAGACGGGCTTCAACATCTCCGAGACCGCGCGCCGGCTCGGCATGCACCGGCGCACGCTGGCGCGCAAGCTGGGCAAGCAGCAGGTCAAGTAGGCGCCATTCGCTCGCGCCGCTCGCTCACCCCTGGATGAACGCCAGCAGGTCGGCGTTGAAGGCGTCCGCCTGCGTCGTGGCCAGGCCGTGCGAGCCGCCGGGGTAGACCTTGAGCGTCGCGCCCTTGACCAGCTTGGACGACAGCATGGCCGAGGCGCCGATCGGCACGATCTGGTCATCGTCGCCGTGCGCGATGAGCGTCGGCACGTCGAACTTCTTCAGGTCCTCGGTGAAGTCGGTCTCCGAGAACTGCCTGATGCAGTCGAGCAGCCCCTTGTGCCCGCCCATCATGCCCTGCAGCCAGAACGAATCGCGCACCCCCTGCGAGACCTTCGCGCCGGGCCGGTTGTAGCCGTAGAAGGGCAGCGTCAGGTCCATGAAGAACTGGGAGCGGTCGGCGGTCACGCCCGCGCGAATGCCATCGAAGACCTCGAGCGGCAGGCCGCCGGGATTCGCGGCGGTCTTCAGCATCTGCGGCGGCACCGCGCCGAGCAGCACCGCCTTGGCGACGCGCGCGGTGCCGTGACGGCCGATGTACCGCGTGACCTCGCCGCCGCCGGTCGAGTGGCCGACCATCACCGCGTCGCGCAGGTCGAGCGCGTTCATCAGCGCGGCGAGATCGTCGGCGTAGGTGTCCATGTCGTTGCCGTCCCAGGGCTGGCTCGATCGGCCATGGCCGCGCCGGTCGTGCGCGATCACGCGAAAGCCGCGCTCGCCGAGGAAGACCATCTGCGCATCCCAGGCATCGGCTGTCAGCGGCCAGCCATGCGAGAAGACGACCGGCCGGCCTCGGCCCCAGTCCTTGTAGAAGATCTGGGTGCCGTCAGGGGTGGTGATGGTGCTCATGGAGTCCTTTCCGTGGTGGTGCTGGGAGGCAGGAGCGAGACGCGCGCCCGATCGGGAGCGGATGACGAGCGTAGACGAGCCCGTTTGGTTTTGGAAGCGCGCGGAGCCGCCTCGCCATACGTCAAACGACGAATGGCGAGCCGGGCGCTTCACGCTCCATGCTCGCGCGCCCCGCGCACCGCTACAGGGAGATCTCGCCCTATGTGGCGACGGTCGGCTATTCGCTGACCTTCTTCTTTCACATGACCCCGGGCGCGACGGAGACCGCCACGCGCCTGCCGCTCGGAGCCCCCTGGGTGGCGGGCCCGGATGCCTCGCCGGCCTTGCAGGGGGTCATCGGCGGGTTGTTCGCGGTCTTCCTCATCGGCGCCGCGCTTCAGGTGCTGCGCCTGCGTGCCGCGCGAACCGAAGTGGCCGAACGCGGGCTCAGAGGCGCGCGAAGTACTTGAAGCCGAGGACCAGCGCCACGCCGAGCGCCGCGAAGAACACCAGCCGCCCCCAACGCGCGACGGGCGGGTGGCGCAGAGGCATTTCGTTGCGGTGCAGACCCGAGAACGACGTGGTGTCCGGCTTGTCCCGATGCCAGTCGTGGAAGTTGTCGCGGTCGGTATTCATGTAATACATTTTAACTACCGTTACACACGCGCGAGCACGTAGCGGGCCTCGGCAGATACCCGAGCCGCCAAAAACCGCACAGCGCGCGGTCGTCAGCGCAAGGGCTCGGCCCCCGGCGTAACGTAGGCATTGCCCTACAGAAAAACCAAGGGGGCGCGCCCACCATCAATACATCATGAAAAACCCGATCAAACTCGTCATCGACGAGCCTGCGCCCGGATCGTTCCTCTGGACGCTGCTCGAAACCGACGCTGGCGGCGCGCCGCGCAAGGTGCTGCGTTCCGCCGAGTTCGGTGCGGACACCTACGAGGCCGCGCTCGCGGCCGGCACGCGCATCATGGACGCCGAGATCCGCAAGAACGTCGCGGCGCCGGCGGAACGCGACGCCCGTTAAGCCAAGAGCGACTTCAGCGGCACGGCCGGATCGGCCGCGACGGCGGGTTCAGGGCTGCGGCCCGCCTCGAGCAACTTGCGGCTCATCATGTGGTCGAGCGGCGCGTTGACCGATTCGACGCAGCGCAGTTGCGCGTCCACGTAGTGCATCAGCGAGAACGACGCCGCGCTCGCGCCGGGCCGCCGCACCGTGCTCGCGCCCGCGGTGCCCGGGGCCGGCACCAGCCCCGCCATCTGAAGCCGCAGGCCGCCCTGGTCCGACCAGAACCACGGCACCGCGTCGTGCGGACGCGGCGCCCCCGAGAGGGTCGCGACTGCCGTGCGGGCCTGATCGTTCGCGTTCTGCACCGACTCCAGCCGCAGCGCCGTCCCTCCGCGCTGGTCCGGGAAGCGGGTGCAGTCGCCCACCGCGAGGATCGCCTCGTCGCTGGTCTGCATGAAGGCGTCCACCACGATGCCGTCGGCGCATTCGAGCCCCGCGGCCTGCGCGAGCGCGACCTCGGGCACCGCGCCGATGCCCAGCAGCAGCAGGTCGACCGGCTGCGGCTGGCCATCGACCTCGATCGCGGTCAGGTGGCTGCCATCGACCTGCAGCACGCCCGTCCGCACGCCGACGCGCACATCCATGCCGGCGGCGCGATGCGTGGAGAGAACGTGCGCCGACAGCTCGGGCGACACCGCCCGGCTCAGCAGGCGCGGCGCGCTTTCGAGCACCAGCACCTGCTTGCCCAGCGCCAGCGCGGTGGCCGCCACCTCGAGACCGATGAAGCCGCCGCCGAGCACCGTCACGTGCCGGGCCGCGGCGAGCCTGGCGCGAAGGCGCACGGCCTCGTCGGCGGCGCGCAGGAGCGCCACGTTCTCCAGCCCATCGAGCGCCGAGATGCGGCGCGCCCGCGTGCCGGTCGCCAGCACCAGCCGCTCCCAGCCGAGCACCGCGCCCGAACGCAGGGTGACGGTGCGCGCTGCCCGGTCGATCGCGAGCGCGGCATCGCCGAGGTGCAGCGAGATGCCGTTCTCCGCATACCACGCCTCGGGCCGGTGCAACTGAGGCGTTTCGTCGGGGCTCTTGAGGAAGGTCTTCGACAGCGGCGGGCGGTGGTAGGGAATGGCCGCTTCCTCGCACACCAGGTGGATGCGCGCGCCCTGCCCCGCTTCCGCGAGCCCGGCGCAGAGCTGGGCGGCCGCATGGCCGCCGCCGATGATGACGATGTTCGATGGCATGATGAATGTCCGTGGCGGGCCCGCCCGAGGCGGGAGGGCGAAGCTGCCACTGTAGCCCCGGCGCGTCAGCGCGGCGCCACGCCCGCACGCGCATCCTCCCGACAGGCTCCCCGAGGTTCGACACGCAGAATCCGCCCACCATGATGCCCGCTCCCGCCACCCTTCCCGGCGTCGATGCGCTGTGGCCCTTGTGCCTCGACATCGCCGAGCATCGCCGGGGCCGGCTCGCGCGCCTGCCGTGGCGCCCGGACACGCCGCTGGCGGTCGACGCCGTGCACGGCACGTTGCTGCGCGGCGTGTGGGACGACGCCGCGGTCGAGCTGTTCGAACTCGTCAAGCCGCTGCTCGACCGTCCGCGCGAAGGCGCGCCCTGGGCGATTGGCCAGCTGGGCCAGAGCCTCGACGGCTACGTGGCGACGCACAACGGCGATTCGCACTACGTGAACGGGCCGCAGGTGCTGATCCATCTGCACCGGCTGCGGGCGCTGTGCGATGCCGTCATCGTCGGCGCCGGCACGGCCGCCACCGACGACCCGCAGCTCACCACGCGCCATGTGCCGGGGCGTCATCCGGTGCGGGTGCTGATCGATCCGGCGCTGCGGCTTTCGCCCACGCTGCGCGCGTTGTCGGACCATGTGGCGCCGACCCTGCTCGCCTGCGACGCCCAGCGCGCCGCCGAAGCGGCACGGCGCTTCGGCACCGGGCAGGTGCTGGCCGTACCCGCACTGGTGGGCGACGCCGGCGGGCTGAACCTGCGCGCGCTGTGCAACGAGCTGGCGCAGCGCGGCCTGCGCGTGCTGTTCGTGGAGGGCGGCGGCGTCACCGTCTCGCGCTTCCTCGCCCAGGGCTGCCTGGACCGGCTGCATCTGAGCATCGCGCCGGTGGTCATCGGCTCGGGCCGGCCGGGCCTTCAACTGCCGCGCAGCACCGCGATGCGCCACTGCCTGCGGCCCGCCGCCCGTGTCTTTGCCATGGGCGCGGACATGCTGTGGGACCTGGACCTGCGCGACACCGCGCCGCACTGAGCGGCCAGCCCGATCAGGGCAGCGTCGCCAGCAGCTCGCAATGCCCGACGCGCAGGCGCGTCTCGCCCGCACGCTCGAGCCGGCGCGCGGCCCACGCCTGCACCCGGGCGGTCTGCGCGGGCGCCTGCTGGATCGCGGCCGCGGCCGTGCCTTCGATCAGCGCGCGCAGCAGGTCGACAGCGTGCGGACCGGCGCGGCCGTCGATGCGCCAGTCGCTCGGGCATCGCACGACCTCGTAGCCCAGCGCCGCGAGGCGGGTGGCGGCGTGGTGCGCCGCCCCGCCACCCAGCGCAGGACCGAATCCCTTGTCGCGGCCCTGGTGCGCGGCGAACAGGCGCTGCACGGACTCGTCGTCTTCGAGCGGCGGTTGCCAATCGACGCCGCCGTCGACGGTCAGCCCGAAGAGCAGCGCCGCGCCGCAAGCGCGCGCCCGCCCCGCCCACGCGTCGATCCACGGCGCCGAGACGAGGTCGAGCAGGGCCGAGGCGGTGACGAGGCGCGGGCCATCGAAGAGCGCGGCATCGGGCAGGGCGGCGAGGTCGAGGCACCGTGTCTCCACGTCGGCGGACCAGTCGGGCCCCGTGATGCGCAGATGCTCGCCGCCCGCATGCATCGCGAGCGCGCAGGCGCTCGCCCAATCGGCCATCGCATGAGGCAGTGCGGCGAGCAGGTGCGGATCGTGATCGACCATCACCCAATGTTGCGGGCCGCCCAGCCGCGGCGCCAGCTCGCGAAGGTTCGCGCCGGTGCCGCAGGCGAGGTCGAGCACCCCGAGCCGGGCCTGGCCTCTGCGCAGCGCCGCCCCCACCCGCCGCAGATCGAACGAGGCCATGCCGGCGGCGCGGGCGGCGCGATCGAAGGGCTCGCGCAGGGCCAGCCAGTCCGCGGTGAATGCGCTCATGGGGTTCTCTCCGGCGCGGCAGCGGTCGATCCTTGTCCGCGTGCGCCGCACAAGGCCTCCAGCGCCGACGCGAAGCGCGCCACGCTCTGCTCCCAGCTCGGAAGACGCAGCCGCGCGGCGCGTGCGCCGGTGGCGAGTCGCGCACGCTCGGCGGGAACGTCCAGGACCCGCGCGAGGGCCGCGCGCAGCGCCGTCTCGTCGCCCGGCGCCACGAGCAGGCCTGCATCGGCCGGGACCGTGTCGGGAATCGCGCCGGCGGTGGTGCTGATCACCGGCAGGCCATGGGCCAGCGCTTCGGCCAGCGCCATGCCGTAGCCCTCATGGAACGAGGGCAGCACGAAGAGGTCGGCGCGCGCATAGAGCGCCTCGAGCTGGCGCGCATCGCACTCGCCATGCAGCACCACGCGGTCGCGCAGGCGGTGGCCATCGATGCGCTGCGCGATCGCCTCGGCGCAGCCCGGATCCATCGTCGGGCTGCCGGCGCAATGCAACACCCAGCGCCGATCGCGCAGGCCCGCGAGCGCGTCGAGCAGCAGCGCATGGCCCTTGCGCGGCGTGAGCGTCGCGACGCACAGCAACGACAGGGGGCCGCCGCCCGATCCGCTGGCCAGCGGGGCCGGTCCGGTGCCGGGTTCGACCACGGCGATCCGCGCGCGCGGCACGCCATACGCGGCGAGCGCGCGCGCGGTGGACGCGCTGGTGACGATCACGCCGCGCGCCGCCGCGAGCGCGCGCCGCTCGCTCTCGAACAGTTCGGCGCGAGCAGGCGCATCGAGCCCGGTCTCGAGCGCGAGCGGGTGATGCACGAGCGCCACCCAGCGCAGCCGCTGCGCATGCGCCTGCGCGATCTCCGGCATGGCGCCATACGCGAGCGCGTCGGCGACCACCCATGCGCCATCGGGCAGCGCCTCGACCGACCGGTGCGCCGTCGTGCGCACCGCCGCCGTCGGCCTCGGCCAGCCCTCGCCGAGCGAGCGCACCTCCACCTGCCAGCCCGAGGCCGAAAGACGCCGGGCAATGTGGCGGTCGTAGAGGAAGCCGCCCGTGCGCGCGTCCGGATCGCCCGGCACGAGGAAGATGCAGTGCCGGCTCACGCACCCTGCGCCGGCAGTGCGCCCTCGTAGGCGGCCCACGCCACGTGCGATTCGTTCAGCCGCACGCGAAGGGCCGACAGCCCGCGCGCGTGCGGCCCGAGCTCGCCGGCGGCGATGCGCGCGGCGATGCGGTCGAAGATCAGGCGCGCCAGGAACTCGGTCGTGGTGTTCCGTCCGGCGAGCGCGGGATCGTCGTCGAGGTTGCGCAGGTTGAGCTCGCCGAGCACGCGGCGCAGCACCTCGATGGCGAGCGCGATGTCGACCACCACGCCATCGGCATCGAGCTCGGGGCGGCGCAGTTCGAGGTCGACCACGTAGGTCGCGCCGTGCAGCCCCTGCGCCGGGCCGAATATCACGCCGCGGAAGCTGTGGGCAATCATGAAGTGGTCGCGGACATTGACGCTGTACATACGAGCCTTTCGGGGTCGGTGGAAGTTCAGGAATAGTCGATGCGCTGGCACAGCGTGTCGGGCGCGCCGCCGGCAAGGCGCGCGAGCACGTCGGGCAAGGCGTCGAAGGGCGCGCGGTCGGTGATCAGTGCATCAAGCGCGGGGTCGCGCAGCAGCGAGAGCGCGAGCGCAAGCCGCCGCCGCCGGTCCCAGCGCGCGCGCTGCGCGGCCGCGACATGACCCACCTGCGAGCTGCGCAGCGTGAGCCGGCGCGAATGGAAGGCTTCGCCCAGCGGCAGCGACACCGCGCGGCGGCCATACCAGCTCACCTCGATCACCGTGGCCTCGAAGGCGGCGAGCTTCAACGCGGTGACCAGTCCCTGCGGGCTCCCGCTCGCATGCACGACGAGATCGGCTTCGGGCGTGGCCGACGCCGGCGTTGCGAAGCGGATGCCCAGCGCCTGCGCCACCGCGCCGCGTGCCTCGCGCACGTCGATGAGCTCGACCTCGCAGCCCGGCAGGCCGCGCGCGAGCCAGGCGACCAGCAGCCCCACGACGCCGCCGCCGACGATCGCGATCCGGTCGCCGATGCGCGGCGCCGCATCCCACAGGGCGTTGACCGCCGTCTCCATGTTGGCCGCGAGCACCGCGCGCGCGGGCGGCAGGCCCTCGGGCAGCGGATGCACCGCCTCGACCGGCACCACATAGCGCGTCTGGTGCGGATGGAGACAGAACACAGGGCGCCCTTGCAGCGCACCGTCGTCACCGCCTTCGACGATGCCGACGCTCGCGTAGCCGTATTTCACCGGCGCGGGGAAGTCGCCCTCTTGAAAGGGCGCGCGCATGCGCTCGAACTCCGCGGCGGGCACCTCGCCGCGAAAGACCAGCATCTCGGTGCCACGGCTCACGGCACTGTGCAGTGCGCGGACCTGCACCTGCCCCGCGCCGGCCGGCGCGAGCCGCGCAGGGCGGATCGCCGCCCGCCCGGGGGCCTCGATCCAGCAAGCCCTGGACTCACCGGGAATGTCGCGGGACGGATATGCTGGCATGGCCTACAGCGCCCGCTGGCCGCGAGCGATCCCTGGTTCAACCGACGGACGCCCATCTTAAGACGATGTCTTCGCAGCCCACAAACCGCCCGGCACCCCCCGCCGAGCCCGCTTCCGCCTTGCGCCGCGATGCGTGGCGCGACGGCCTGGCCTGCCTGGTGCTGCTCAGCGGGCTCGCGCTCGGCGGCCGGGAACTGGCGGGGTTGGGGCCCTGGTTCCACCTCAAGACCGTCATCGTGTTCGGCGCCGCGTTCGGGTGGGTCCTGCACGGGCTCGCTGCCCATGCGCCGCACCAGCGTTTCGGCGCCGCCAACCGGGTCACGCTCGTGCGGCTGGCGCTTGTCGCGCTGCTGGCCGCCGGCATCGGCGAAGCCTTCGCCGATCGCGATGCGCTCGCATGGGCCGCCGTCGCCGTGGCCACCACCGCCGCGCTGCTCGACGCGCTGGACGGACCGCTCGCGCGCGCACAGGGCGCCGCCAGCGCGTTCGGCGCCCGCTTCGACATGGAGACCGATGCGCTCCTGGTGCTGGTGCTGTCGGTGCTGGTCGTGCGCTTCGAGAAGGCAGGGTCCTGGATCCTGGCCGCGGGACTCATGCGCTACGCCTTCGTGCTCGCCGCGAGGTCCTGGCCATGGCTCGCGCGGCCGCTGCCGCCGAGCACGCGGCGCAAGGCGGTGTGCGTGCTGCAGATCACGGCGCTGATCGTGTGCCTCGGCCCGGTGGTTTCGCCCGCCTGGAGCGCGCGCATCGCGGCCGCAAGCCTGGCTGCGCTCGGCGCATCGTTCGCGCTCGATATCGCGTGGCTCGCGCGGCGCCGCCGGGAGACCGCATGAACGCTCCAGGCCTTGGGCAACCCGGGCTTTTACGGGCCTGTTCGCGCATTTGGCGCAGCCGATCTCTGGTAGCCTGCCCGGCCATGCGTGCCATCGTTCTCCTCGCCAATCTGGGCGCCCTCGCCCTCGCGTTCTACTTCGGCTCCTTCATCGGCCTGCTCGTCGCCGCGGTACTGTGCATCGCGATCGGGGCCGGCTTCTTCATGTTCTCGACCTCGCGCAGCGAGTCGCTCGAATCCAAGGAAATGCGGCGGACCATGGGCCGCAGCACCACCTTCCTCGGCGGGCTCGGCGACCCCCGGCGCTGAGCGGCGCTCAGGCCGCCGCTGCCGCTGCCGCCTTCGCGATCGCCACCGCCGCCTCGCGCGGCAGTTGCACCGCGTTCTTCACCGCGAGGATCTCCGCCATCACGCTCACCGCGATCTCCGGCGGCGTCTTGCTGCCGATGTAGATGCCGATCGGCCCGCGCAGCCGCGCGAGCGACGCGGGGGTCTGGTCGAAGTGCTCGATCATGCGTTCGCGCCGTGCATCCGCGTTGCGCCGCGAGCCGATCGCGCCGACGTAGAACGCCTCGCTGTCGAGCGCCTCGAGCAGCGCGAGATCGTCGAGCTTGGGATCGTGCGTGAGCGCCACCACGCAGCTGCGGCGGTCGGGCCTGAAGGCCTTCACTGCATCGTCGGGCATCTCGGCGGTGGTGGTCACGCCCGGCACGTTCCACGAGGTCTGGTATTCGGTGCGCGGGTCGCACAGCGTGACCGCGAAGCCGCTGAACTGGGCCATCGTCGCGAGGTACTCGGCGAGCTGGCCCGCGCCGATCAGCAGCATGCGGTACTCGGGGCCGAAGGTGTTGACCAGCGCGGCGTCGTCGATCGACAGCTCCGCGGGCGACGCGGCCTCGGCCAGCGTCGCGGCGCCGTCCGCGAGCCTCACCGTGCGCTGCATGAGCCGCCCTCGTTCGAGCGCCGTCACCAGCTCCGCGAGCGATGCGGGATCGGGGTCGTATTCCAGCAGCAATTCGAGCGTGCCGCCGCACGGCAGCCCGAAGCGATGCGCCTCGTCGGCGGTGATGCCGTACTTGACGAGCGCCGGCGCGCCGCTGGGCATGGCGCCGTCGCCATGGGCGCGGCTGTAGCGCGCGATCAGGTCGTCTTCGATGCAGCCGCCCGACACCGAGCCGACGACCGCGCCGTCCTCGGCCAGCGCCATGATCGAGCCGACCGGGCGTGGCGACGAGCCCCAGGTGCGCACCACCGTCGAGAGCAGCGCGCGCCGTCCGGCCAGGCGCCAGTCGCGCAGCGTGCGAAGCACCATCACATCGAGGTTTTCCATGCTGTCCGTCCCTTTCCTTGGTTTCAGTCCGCGGGCTTTTCCTCGCCGCCTTCGTCGCCCTTCTTTCCGAAGCCGAGCTTCTGCATGAAGCCGGCCATCGCGCCCTTCTTCTCGCCCGGGGCCGCTGCCTCTTCCTCGGCGGCGGGCGGCGGGCCGTAGCGGCTTTGCATCTCGGCCTCGAAGCGCTTGAAGAAGTCATCGGCGGTGGACTTGGCCGCGCCGTCGATCAGCCGCTGCCCGAGCTGCGCGATCTTGCCGCCGACCTGCGCCTGCACGGTGTAGTCGAGCTCGCAGCCTTCGGCGCCGTCGCCCGCGGGCTTGAGCGTGACGCCCGAGGAGCCCTTGGCGAAGCCCGCCACGCCGCCCTGGCCTTCGAAGCTGAGCTTGTAGCCGTCCGGCGCCTGGATGTCCGACAGCGTCACCTTGCCGCTGAACTTGGCCGAGACCGGGCCGATCTTGACTGCGAGCCCGACGCTGTACTCGTTGTCGCCGGTCAGCTCGAAGCGATCGCAGCCCGGAATGCACTTCTTGAGCGTCTCAGGGTCGTTGAGCGCGTCCCAGGCCTGCTGCTGCGTGATCGCGAGCTTGCGGTTGCCGAGCATTTCCATGATGAATCTTCCTTGTGATGTCGCAGGGGTGCCGGACCGTCAGCGGCCGGACTTCATGAGGGCCGCGAGGCTCGCGGCCAATTGTTCGAGTGCGCTGAGATTGTGGACCGCGAGCATCGCGTCTGCATGGCGGTGCAACATGGCCGCACCGCGTGCAAGGGGTGCATAGCCTTCGTAGCGCAGGAGCGGGTTGAGCCACAGCACGCGCCGCGAATGGCGCTTGAGCCACTGCAGCTCGCGCTCGAGCATCTCGGGCTCGCCGGTGTCGAGCCCGTCGCTGATCACCAGCACCAGCGTGCGGCGGCCGGTCAGGCGCCGGGCATGGCGCCGCCTGAGCTCGGCGAGCGATACGCCCAGGCGCGTGCCGCCGGCGAAGTCGTCGATGGCCGCGCTCGCGGCGGCGAGCATCGCGTCGGTGTCCGCGAGGCGGAAGGCCGGCGTCAGGTCGGTCAGGTGCGTGCCGAAGGCGAAGACGTCGCGCCGGCCTGCGCGGCGCGTCGAAGCATGCAGGAACGCGAGCAGGAGGCGCGCATAGCGCTCCATCGAGCCCGAGACGTCGACCAGGACCAACAGCGGCAGCGGCTGCTTGCGCCGGGCCCAGCGCGGCAGGCGCAGGATCTCGCCGCCGGTGCGCGCGGCCTCGTGCAGCACGCCCGGCCAGTGCATGCGCGAATGCGCGCCGGCATCGCCGGTCACGCGCAGCCGGCGCGCGGGCAGCGTCGGCACCGGCAGCGCGATGTCGCGCGCGAGCCGTTCGACGAGGCGGTATTCCGCCGCGCCCAGGGCATTGAAGTCGGCATGGTGGACGCGGGCGCGATCGCTCGCGGTCATCGCCGCATCGAAGTCGACTTCGCGCTCGTTGCGCGCCATGCGGGCGCCATCGCGCGGCGGCGCCAGGGCCTCGCGCACGCGCGGGCGGCGCGCGGGCGGCTCGGCCTTGCCTTCGGCGCTCGGCAGCATCTGCGCGAGCAGCTTGTTGGCCAGCTCGGGATCGCGAAACCACGCATCGAAGAGCTCGCGGAACACCCCGCGGTCTTCCTCGCTGCTGATCATCACGGCCTCCAGCGCGGCCGCGAGATCAAGGCGGTTCTCCACGCCCACCAGCGTGGCGGCCTCGGCAGCGAGCGCGATGCGCATTGAATCCGTGCGCACGCCGGCACGGCGCAAGGCCCGGCCGAAGCCGAGCATGTTGCCCGCCAGCTTGCCCCGGCGCGCGTCGCCGAGCTGGTGCACCGCCCTGCTCAAGGCGCGGCCCCCTCCTGCGCCTCCTGCGGCTTGAGCAGCTCGCTCGCCAGCTCGTGGGTGAGCGCGGCCACGTCGTCGCGCTGCTTGAAGAGGATGCCAGCGGTGTCGACCACGATCTCGGGATCGAGCTCGAGCGTGTCGAGCGCCACCAGCGCCTTCGCCCATTCGACACTCTCTGCGATGCCCGGCCCGCGCTGGAAGGCGCTCGCGAAGGGCGTGCTGCGCAGCCGGCCGACGAAACTCGCGATCTGGTCGGACAGCACCGCCCCGGCCTGCGGCACCTGGGCGCGCACGATGGCCAGCTCGCGCTCGCGCTCCGGATAGTCGAGCCAGTGGTAGAGGCAGCGCCGCTTGACCGCGTCGTTGAGCTCGCGCGTGCGGTTGCTGGTGAGGATGGTGACCGGCGGCACCAGCGCGCGGATGGTGCCCAGTTCGGGAATGCTGACCTGGTACTCGCCGAGGTATTCGAGCAGGAAGGCCTCGAAGGGCTCGTCCGCGCGATCGACCTCGTCGACCAGCAGCACCGCGCCGGGCGCCGGCGCCTGCAGCGCCTGCAGCAGCGGACGGCGGATCAGGTAGCGCGGCTGGTAGACCTCGGATTCCACATCGGTGGAGATGCCCTGCGCCTCGGCCGCGCGCATGTGCAGCAGCTGTGCCGCGTAGTTCCATTCGTAGAGGGCCTCGCGCTGTTCGAGGCCGTCATAGCACTGCAGGCGCAGCAGTTCGCGCTGCAAGGCGGTCGACAGGGCCTTGGCCAGCTCGGTCTTGCCGACGCCCGGCTCCCCTTCGAGCAGGAGCGGCCGCTGGAGCCTGAGCGCGAGGAATACCGCCGTGGCGAGCCGCCGATCCGCGTAGTAGCCGGCGCCTTGCAGCGCCTGCACCACCGCGTCGATGGAGGAAAAGGGCGTCGCCGCCGGGAGCAGGGTGGGATCGGTCATCTCGGCAGCTTAAAGGCGCACGACAGGGCGCGCCGAAGTCGTCGGCAGCGCCATGCCATGACGGGACGGCGTCTAGCCGAGGGCCTTGGCGACGGCGCGCTGCGCGAGCACCCCCATCAGGTTCGCGCGGTACGCGGCCGACGCATGCAGGTCGGTGTTGAGATCGGCCGACTCGATCTTCACGGAGGCGGCCGATTCGGGCGTGAAGCTCTTGCCGAGCGCCTGCTCGAGCCCCGCGTGCCGGAACACGCCGTTGCCGGCGCCGGTCACCGCCACGCGCACGCCGTCGTCGAACTGCGCGACGAAGACGCCCACGAGCGGGAAGTTGGAGGCCTTCTGCCGCAGCTTCTCGTAGGCGGCGCGCTTCGGGATCGGGAAGCGGATCGCCTTGATGAGTTCGCCGTCGGTCAGCGCCGTGGTGAACAGGCCCTGGAAGAAATCGTCGGCCGCGATCTCGCGCTGGGTGGTCACCACCGTGGCGCCGGTGGCGAGCACCGCGCTCGGGTAGCAGGCGGCCGGGTCGTTGTTGGCGACCGACCCGCCGATGGTGCCCATGGCGCGCACCTGGCGGTCGCCGATGTGATCGGCCAGCCAGGCCAGCGCCGGGAAGGCGGCCTTGACGTCGGCGTTGTTGGCGACTTCGAGATGGCGCGACATCGCGCCGATCACGAGGGCGTTGCCCGACTTGCTGATGCCCGAGAGCTCCTTGACGCCGCTCAGGTCGGCAAGTTGTTCGGGCGCGGAAAGGCGCAGCTTCATCGAGGCCAGCAGGGTCTGGCCGCCCGCGAGCGGCTTGGCGCCGGCGGCAGCGAGCTTGACCGCATCGGCCAGGGTCGTGGGACGTTCGAGGGTGAAGGCGTACATGGGGTTCTTTCCTTCCGTGGTCAGGGGGCCGGACGGCCTTGCGTGCTCGCGGCCAGCGAGGGCTGCTGCGGCTGCTGCGACGGGCTGGCGCCCTTCTGCATCGCCTCCCACACGCGGTAGGGCGACGCCGGCATGTCGAAGTCCTTGACGCCGAGCGGCGCGAGCGCATCGAGCACGGCGTTGATCACCGCCGGCGGCGAGCCGATGGCACCGGCCTCGCCGCAGCCCTTGGTGCCCAGCGGGTTGTGGGTGCAGGGCGTGCACACGGTGTCGAGCTTGAACATCGGGAAGTCTTCGGCGCGCGGCATGGCGTAGTCCATGAAGCTGCCGGTGAGGAGCTGGCCGGTCTCGTTGTCGTAGACGCAGTTCTCCATCAGCGCCTGGCCGATGCCCTGCACCAGCCCGCCGAGCACCTGCCCTTCCACGATCATCGGGTTGATGATGGTGCCGAAGTCGTCGACGGCGGTGAAGCGGTCGACCTTCACTTCGCCGGTCTGCTTGTCGATCTCGACCTCGCAGATGTAGGTGCCGCCCGGGAAGGTGAAGTTCGTCGGGTCGTAGAAGGCGGTTTCGTTGAGCCCCGGCTCGAGCTTGTCGAGCGGGTAGTTGTGGGGCACGTAGGCGGTGAGCGCAACTTGCCCGAAGGGGATCTTCTTGTCGGTGCCCTTGACGGTGAACTCGCCGTTGGCGAACTCGACGTCGGCGTCGCTCGCTTCCATCAGGTGCGCCGCGATCTTCTTGGCCTTGGTCTCGATCTTGTCCAGCGCCTTCATGATCGCCGCGCCGCCGACCGAGATCGAGCGCGAGCCGTAGGTGCCCATGCCGAAGGGCACGCGGCCGGTGTCGCCGTGCACCACGTCGACGTTCTCGACCGGGATGCCCAGGCGCGCGGCCACCACCTGCGCGAAGGTGGTCTCGTGGCCCTGGCCATGGCTGTGCGAGCCGGTGAACACCGTCACGCTGCCGGTCGGGTGCACGCGGATCTCGCCGCACTCGAACAGGCCCGCGCGCGCGCCGAGCGCGCCCGCGATGTTCGACGGCGCGATGCCGCAGGCCTCGATGTAGCTGGAGTAGCCGATGCCGCGCAGCTTGCCGTTCGCATCGCTCGCCGACTTGCGCTGGGCGAACCCGGCGACATCCGCCAACGTTTTCGCCTTGTCCATGGCGGCATGGAAGTCGCCCGTGTCGTACTGCAATGCCACCGGCGTCTGGTAGGGGAAGCTGGTAATGAAGTTGCGCTTGCGGATCTCGTCCTGGCCGAGGTTCATTTCCCAGGCGCAGCGCGTGACCAGGCGCTCCAGCAGGTAGGTGGCCTCGGGCCGGCCCGCGCCGCGGTAGGCGTCGACCGGCGCGGTGTTGGTGAACCACGAGTCGACCTCGACGTAGATCTGCGGCGTCGTGTACTGGCCCGCGAGCAGCGTCGCATAGAGGATGGTGGGCACCGCGGTCGAGAAGGTCGACAGGTAGGCGCCGAGGTTCACGTCGGAGTGCACGCGCAGCGCGAGGAACTTGCCATTGGCGTCCATCGCCATCTCGGCATGGCTCACATGGTCGCGGCCGTGCGCATCGGAGAGGAAGCACTCCGAGCGCTCGCCGGTCCACTTGATGCTGCGGTTGAGCTGCTTGGCGGCCCACGTGAGCGCCACGTCTTCGGCGTAGAGATAGATCTTGGAGCCGAAGCCGCCGCCCACGTCGGGCGCGATCACGCGCACCTTGTGCTCGGGGAGGCCGAGCACGAACGCGGTCATCAGGAGCCGCTCGACGTGCGGGTTCTGGTTGGCGACGTAGAGCGTGTACTCGTCGTTCGCGCGGTTGTAGCTGCCGATCGCCACGCGCGGCTCGATCGGGTTGGGCACGAGGCGGTTGTTGACGAGGTCGAGCCGGGTGACGTGCGCGGCATTCTTGAAGGCCGCGTCGACCCCGGCCTTGTCGCCGATCGTCCACTTGTAGCACTGGTTGTCGGGCGCCTGCTCGTGGATCGTGACGCCGCTCTGCTTCTTCGCCGCATCGGACACGCTGACCAGCGCGGGCAGCACGTCGTAGTCGACCACGATCGCCTCGGCGGCGTTCTTGCCCTGCTCGACCGTCTCGGCCACGACCAGCGCGACGTGGTCGCCGACGTAGCGCACCTTTCCGATCGCGAGGATCGGGTGCGGCGGCTCCTTCATCGGCGTGCCGTCGGGGTTGTTGATGAGCCAGCCGCAGGGCAGCCCGCCCATCTTTCCGTCGATGTCGGCGCCGGTGAAGATGCCGACCACGCCGGGCATCTTGAGCGCGGCCGCGGTGTCGATGGACTTGATGGCCGCATGCGCGTGCGGCGAGCGCAGGAACACGGCGTGCGCCTGGTTGGCGAGCGTCACGTCGTCGGTGTACTGGCCGGCGCCGGTGAGGAAGCGGTAGTCCTCCTTGCGGCGCAGCGCCTCGCCGATGTGCGGCAGGCTGGAGAAGTCGGATGCACCCATGTCGTTCTCCTCAGACGTTCGCCACGGGCTTGCCGCTTGCCATCGCCTCGCCACCCATCATCACGGCCTTGACGATGTTCTGGTAGCCGGTGCAGCGGCAGAGATTGCCGTCGAGCAGCTCGCGGACCTCGGTCTCGCTCGCCTTGGGGTGGTGCGTGCACAGGTCGATGGCGCTCATCACCATGCCCGGCGTGCAGAAGCCGCATTGCAGGCCGTGGCACTCCTTGAAGGCGGCCTGCATCGGATGCATGGTGCCGTCGGCCTGCGCGACGCCTTCGATGGTGGTGATCTTGGCGCCGGCGACCTGCGCCACCAGCACGTTGCAGGACTTCACCGCGCGTCCGTTGACGTGGATCGTGCACGCGCCGCACTGGGCGGTGTCGCAGCCCACGTGCGTGCCGGTGAGATGGAGATGCTCTCGCAGCGCCTGGACCAGGAAGGTGTTGGGTGGCGCGTCGACCGTGACATCGCGGCCATTGACGGTGAAAGAAACCTGCATGTGGCTGTCTCCGTTGTAAGGGTGAGAGATGGCTGTTTTCGGCCCCGTGAATCTTGGACGCCGCACCTGACCGGAACCCTAGGCAAAACCCTAGCCGCTTGCGCGCGGCACTCGAAATTCTCAAAATGAAACAGCTTGCCGCCGCGCAGGCGCATGCATCGGCCCGGCGCCGCTCCCGGCCTCATCCACACACATGACCTCTTCCATCGCATCGCCCCTGCCGGAGCGTTCCCTGTCCATCGCCCAGGCCCGGCGCGCGTGGATCGACGGGGAGTCCTCCGCCGCGCAGGCGGCGCGCGTCGAACCCTGGCTGCTGCGTTCGTGGCAGCGCTGTCTCGCGGCGGGTCGCGCGCCCGGCGAGCGAGTGAGCTTCGAGCCGGTGCCGGCCCAGGCCGCCGCGCGGGTCGCCGAGCGCAACCGCGCGCTGGTCGCCGCCGCGCGCCCGGTGATCGAGCGGCTCTCGCGCGCCATCGCCGACACGCGCTACTTCGCGATCCTGACCGACGCCGACGGCATCGTGGTCGACGTCGGCGCCCTGCCCGGCGGCAGCGATGCGGCCGCGCGCCACGCGCACGACATCGCACGCATCGGCGTCGACCTCTCGGAGCGCGCCGTCGGCACCACCGCCATCGGCACGGCCCTGGCCGAGCGCGAGTCGGTCTGGCTGCATCGCGGCGAACACTTCTTTCACGACACCAGCGTGTACACCTGCGCGGGTGCGCCGCTCTTCGGCCCGCTCGGCGAATGCATCGGCATGCTGGACCTGACCGGCGTGCAGGTGGTCGAGCGGCCCGAGCTGCGCCACCTCGCGGCGCTGTCGGCGCGCAGCATCGAGAACACGCTCTTGCAGCGCCATCCGTGCGAGCTGCGGCTGCGCATCGGCTGGCCGGGTTGCGCGCCGGGCGCCGAGTCCGAGGGCCTGCTGTGCATCGACGCCGACGGCCGCGTCATCGGCGCCAACGCGGCCGCGCGACACATGCTGCACCAGCCGCTGGGCGCCGGGCCGTCCTTGCACTGCAACGACCTCTTCGCGCTGCCGCCGCAGATGCTCTTCGACGCGGCGCGGCGCGGCGACGCGATGGTCGAAGTGCCGCTGTGGTCCGGCCTGCGCATGCAGGCGCGCCCGCAACTCGCCGGGCGAGCGGCGCCGCTGCCCGCGCAGGGCACCGCGCGGCCGCGCCTGCGCGACGTGGAAACGGCCCTGATCCGCAAGGCGGTCGACGACGCCCGGGGCAACGTCGCGGAGGCCGCTCGCGCGCTCGGCATCAGCCGCGCCACGGTCTATCGCAAGCTCCCGCGCAGCCGCCGCGCCTGATCCAGCGTCCGCGTCCGTGTCATTTGCCACAGAACCGGGGGGCACCCCGGAGCTCGTCCGGATGGACGTTCTTACACATTGTTGCTATTGTCAAAAGTTGTTAAAACTTTTGCATGCCCAGCGATGGGCGTGCCCGGACCATGAGCGATTCCAAGGCCCGCACCTCCTCCCTGTCGCACCGGCCGACGCGACGCCAGGTCATCGGCCGGCTGGCCGGTGCCGCCGCCGTGGCGGGCCTCGGCCTTCCGGCCTTCGCGCAGGCCAAGGCGCTGCGCATCGGCGCCACTTTCGACAACAGCAGTGTCGAGAAGGCCAACGGAACCGGGCTCTATCTCGGGTCCAGCGCCTTCTTCAATGCGCTCAACCGCGCCGGCGGCATCAATGGCACGAAGGTCGAACTCGTCATGGCCGACGACCAGTTCAAGCCCGACCTCGCCAAGGCGAACGCCCTGGCCTTCGCGGCGGACAGCTCGGTGCTCGCGATGCTGCACCCGCTGGGCACGCGGCAGGCCGCCGAAGTGAGCGACGCGGTGCCCGGCATGGCGGTGGTGGGACCCAACACGGGCACGGTGTCGCTGCGCAAGAAGGCCAACCCCAACACCTTCTGGGTCCGCGCGAACTACGACCAGGAGATCGACAAGCTGATCGCCACGGCCGCCGTGCTCGGCCAGTCGCGCATCGGCATCGTGTATTCGAACGACCCGCTCGGGCAATCGCTGCTCGCGGGCTACAAGGCGGCGCTCGCCCGGGCCAAGCTCGAACCCGCGGTGATCGCCAGCACGCCGAACACGACCAGCATGGAAGTGGAACCGGCCGCGCGCCAGATCGCGCAGGCCGCCCCGCAAATCGTGATCATCGGCCTCGCGGGCACTGCGCCGGCCTTCGTGCGCGCGCTGCGCGCGGCCGGCGGCAAGAGCAACTGCTACGGGCTGTCGATCACGGCCGGGTCGCTCAGCGCGATGGGCGACCTCGCGCACGGGCTGGGCTTCGCGATGGTGGTGCCCTCGCCCTTCGCGACCAAGTTCGAGATCGTGCGGCGCTACCAGGCCGACATGATCGCCAACGACACCAAGGAGTTCTCGCTGCCCAGCCTCGAAGGCTACATGGACGCGGCGGTGCTGGCCGAGGGCCTGCGCCGCGCCGGACCGGCGCCCACGCGCGCCGCGGTCATCGGCGCGCTCGAAAGCATCCAGGGCTTCGATCTCGGCGGCGTGAAGATCAACTTCGGCAAGACGAACCGCGAGGGCAACCAGTTCGTGGACGTGGCGGTCATCAGCACCACCGGCCGGCTGCTGAGCTGACCGGCCGGTCGGCGCGCTCCCACGCGTCGGCTCGCAGGCGTCGCACGAGCGCGTTCTCGGGCGCTCAAGCAAAATCGAACGATGAGCCCCTACACAACCGAACAGCCCTCCCGCGCGGAGGTCGACGCGCTCCCCGGCCTCACGGTGGTCGAATTCGGCGCGAACTGGTGCGGCATCTGCAAGGCGGCGCAGCCGGTCATCGAGGAAGCGCTGCGCGACGCGCAGCACCTGCGCCACCTCAAGGTGGAGGACGCCAGCGGGCGTCCCCTGGGCCGTTCCTTCAAGGTCAAGCTCTGGCCCACGCTGGTCTTCATGCGCGACGGCCTGGAGGTCGGCCGCGTGGTGCGGCCCGACAGCGCCGCGGCCATCCGCCGCGAGATGGAACAGGCGGCCGCGAAGCCGTAGCCCTCGTTCAGGCGCCGGCCGGCACCTTGTCGAGAAAGCCGGTGACCGACTGCAGCCGGCCCGCTGCGATCTGCGCGAAGTCGGTGCCCTCGATCATGTCCTCCGCGCCGCTCGGGCCGAGCGTCCACGAGAAGCGCAGCTGGTCGCCGTGCCCGTCCACGCGCCCCTTGAGCGCGAAGCGGAAGCCCGGAAAGCGCTGCTGTACGCCGCCGACCAGCGCGCTGATCTGTGCGCGGCCGCTGGCCTGCGCCATCGGGTCGACGTAGCGCGCGTCGTCGGTCCA
Organism: Variovorax sp.; assembly: GCA_017744285.1. GTDB lineage: Bacteria > Pseudomonadota > Gammaproteobacteria > Burkholderiales > Burkholderiaceae_C > Variovorax. The sequence goes on along the minus strand of JAGIBP010000034.1, from coordinate 12,271 downwards.
GTGGGTTTCGAGCAGCGCCAGCCGGCGCGCTTCGTCGGTCTCGTTCCAGACGGCGATGTAGGCCTGGGCGATGCGGTCGGCCTCGGGATTGGCGGTGTTCATGGCGATGTCCTTTCGGTGTTCAACACCCGCAACGGCGCGGGGTGAAGCAATGGTCGCCGCGTGTTCGCCGCCGGTCGATGACCTCGCAGGTCATGCGCTCGCGCCGGCCGGGCGCGCGACGCCGCGCGCGCCGCGCGGGGGCGCGAGGTAGCGATCCATCGAGAGCCCGTCGGTGCGGATGTCGGGACGGCGCCCCATCACCTGGTCGGCCACCACCTTGCCGGAGCCGCAGGCCATCGTCCAGCCCAAGGTGCCGTGGCCGGTATTGAGGAACAGGTTCGCGTAGGGCGTGGCGCCGATGATCGGCGTGCTGTCCGGCGTCATCGGGCGCAGGCCGCTCCAGAAGGTCGCGCGCGGCAGGTCGCCGCCCGGGAAGAGGTCGGTGACGACGCGCTCCAGCGTGGCACGGCGGCGCGGATCGAGCCGCAGGTCGAAGCCGCCGAGCTCGGCCATGCCGCCGACGCGGATGCGATCGTCGAAGCGGGTCACCGCGACCTTGTAGGTCTCGTCGAGCACCGTGGATTGCGGTGCCAGCGCCGGATCGACCAGCGGCACCGTCAGCGAATAGCCCTTGACCGGATACACCGGGAGGTCGAGCGCGAGCCTGGCCGCGAAGTCCCGCGAATAGCTGCCGAAGGCCAGCACGTAGCGATCGGCCGTGAGCACCTCGCCGCCGGCCAGCCGCACGCCGGTGATGCGCTGGCCCGAGGTGACGAAGCCGTCCACCGCCTGGCCGAACCGGAATTCGACCCCGAGCCCGCGCGCCACCGCCGCGAGCCCCTGCGTGAACAGGTTGCAGTCGCCGGTCTCGTCGTTCGGCAGGCGCAGCCCGCCGGCCAGCAGGTCGCCGGTGCGCGCCAGGGCCGGCTCGACGGACGCGAGCTGCCCGCGGTCGAGCAGCTGATAGGGAACGCCGCAGGCCTCGAGCACGGCGACATCGCGCTGCACGGCCTCGAGCTGCGCCTCGGTGCGGAAGAGCTGCAGCGTGCCCTGGGTGCGGTGCTCGTACGACACGCCGGTGTCGGCGCGCAGCGCACGCAGGCAGTCGCGGCTGTACTCGGCCACGCGCATCATGCGTTCCTTGTTGACCGCGTAGCGCTCGGGCGAGCAGTTCTTCAGCATCGCCGCCATCCAGCGCAGCTGGAACAGCGTGCCGTCCGGCCGGATGGCGAGCGGCGCGTGCTTCTGGAACATCCACTTGAGCGCCTTGAACGGAATGCCGGGCGCCGCCCAGGGCGTGGAGTAGCCGGGCGACACCTGCCCGGCGTTGGCAAAGCTGGTTTCCTGCGCGGGGCCGCTCTGGCGATCGAGCACCGTGACCTCGGCGCCCGAGCGGGCGAGGTAGTACGCGGTCGTGACACCGATGACGCCGCCACCCAGAACGATCACTTTCATCGCAGATCCCATTCGATGCAGGAGATGCGGCTAGCGTAGGGCTGCGCGCGCCGTAAACTTCACCGAAAACATGCCATCTGGCGGCTGTTTTTCCTGCTTTCCCGCCTCCCGGCGGCCCGGAGAAGTGAAATGACCGAGCTCGACCGCATCGACCGCAAGATCCTGGACATCCTGCAGCGCCAGGGCCGCATCTCGATGACCGATCTGGCCGAGCAGATCGGCCTGTCGACCTCGCCCTGCTCCGAGCGCGTGCGGCGCCTGGAGCGCGAGGGCGTCATCACCGGCTACCACGCGCGCGTGAACCCGCAGGCCCTGGGCAAGACGCTGCTGGTGTTCGTCGAGGTCACGCTCTCGTCCAAGTCGGGCGACGTGTTCGACCAGGTGCGCGACGAGCTGATGCACATCCCCGAGGTGATGGAATGCCACCTCGTCTCCGGCGGATTCGACTACCTCATCAAGGCCCGCCTGCGCGCCATGAGCGACTACCGCAACCTGCTGGGCGACCTGCTGAAGAAACTGCCGGTGACGGCCGAATCGCGCAGCTACGTGGTGATGGAAGAGGTCAAGGAGAGCCTCTACCTGCCGGTGGACCGCTGACGCCGCCGTCGCCCCCTTCAGCGATCCGCGTTGGGGAAGAAGAGCTGCTCGCCGCCGATCTTGTAGGCCGCGATGGTCGACTGCCCGGCCGGTGACGTCACCCAATCGACGAACTTCTGCGCGCCCGCGCTGTTGAGCTGCGGGAATTTCGCCGGGCTCACGACCATCACGCCGTACTGGTTGAACAGGCGCTTGTCGCCTTCCACCAGCACGGCGAGGTCCGCGCGGTTCTTGAAGCTCAGCCAGGTCCCGCGATCGGCGAGCACGTAGGCGCCGCTCGATGCGGCCATGTTGAGCGCCGGGCCCATGCCGCAGCCGCACTCCTTGTAGCCCGTGCCTTTCTTCTCGCTGGACACCGGCTGGGCGGCCTCGCCCAGGCCGGTCAGCGTCCACAGGCGGCGCTCGGCCGCATCGGTGCCGCTCTTGTCGCCGCGCGAGACGAAGGGCGCATTCGCGGCGGCGATCTTCCTGAGCGCGGCGACGATGTCGCTGCCCTTCGCGCCGGCCGGATCGGCCTTCGGACCCACGAGGATGAAGTCGTTGTACATGACCGGGAAGCGCTTCGCCGCGAAGCCCTCGGCGACGAATTTCTCCTCGGCCGCGGTGTCGTGCACGAACAGCACGTCGGCATCGCCGCGCTTGGCCATGTCGATCGCCTGCCCGGTGCCCACCGCGACCACCTTCACGTCGATGCCCGAAGCCTGCCTGAACGCCGGCAGCAGGTGGCCGAACAGGCCGGACTGCTCGGTCGAGGTGGTCGAGGCCATGGTGAGGGTCTCCGCGTTCGCGGTCCATGCGGCCATCGAAAGAACGATCGCGCCCGCGACCTTCAGCGCATTGATGGGCCGGTGGAAGTACTTCATACCAATTCTCCTTTGACGAACAGACGGGCTTCATGGGGCAAGGGCCCCGTGAAGAAATCGTGCACCGGCAGATCGGCCAGCAGGCGGCCGTGCTCGAGGTAGATCACGCGGCTCGCCAGGCGCTTGACCTGGCCGAGGTTGTGGCTCGCGAACACCAGCGTGCGGCCGTGCGAGGCATCGGCGATCAGTGCCTCGACGTCGCGCTTGGCGGTGGGGTCGAGGCTGGCGGTCGGCTCGTCGAGCAGCAGCACCTCGGGCTGCAGGACCCACGCGCGCGCCAGCGCCATGCGCTGCTGCTGGCCGCCCGACAAGGTGCGGGCGTTGCGGTCCACGAGGTCGGCGAGCCCCACGCGCGCGAGCGCGACCGTCGCCTCGCGCTGCGCACTGCGCCACGGCACGCCGCGCAGCCAGAGCGCGAGCGCCACGTTGTTGCGCACGCTGGCGCGCAGCATGTGCGGCCGCTGGAAGAGCATCGCCTGCCGGCGGCGCGGCGCCCGGCTCACGAAGGCGCCCCGCGCGTGCGGCACGAGGCCATGCAGCAGGCGCAGCAGCGTGCTCTTGCCGCTGCCGTTGGCACCGATCAGCGCGACGCGCTCGCCCGCGTGGATCGACAGCGTGGTGCCGGACAGCGCCAGAACGCCGCCGAAGCGCACGTCGATGCCGTGCAGGCTGAAGAGCGGCTCGGGGTCGCGGCTCACGACGCCACCTCCAGGTGCCGCACCGCGGCGGCGTCGACCGCACCGCCATCGACGCGTTCGCGCCAGCTGCGTACGGCCGAGATCGCGACATTGAGCAGCAGCACCACCCCCAGCAGGATGACGCCGAGCGCCAGCGCCAGCGGCAGGTCGCCCTTGCTGGTCTCCAGCGCGATGGCCGTGGTCATCACGCGCGTGAAGCCGTCGATGTTGCCGCCCACGATCATCACTGCGCCGACCTCCGAGACCGCCCGTCCGAAGGCGGCGATGACCACGGTGACCAGCGCATAGCGTTCGTCGGCCACGAGCAGCAGGGCGCGCGCGAAGGGACCGGCGCCGAGCGAGCGCAGCTGCTCGCCGTGCGCGCGATCGGCGTCCTCGATGGTCTGCCGCGTCAGCGCGGTGACGACCGGCAGCACCAGGATCGTCTGCGCGAGCACCATCGCCTTGAAGCTGAACAGCCAGCCCAGGAAGCCCAGCGGGCCCGAGCGCGACAGCAGCAGGTAGATCACCAGCCCGACCACCACCGAGGGCAGTGCCAGCAGCGTGTTGAGCACCGTCAGGAGCAGCGCGCGGCCGGGAAAGCGCGCCACCGCGAGGCACGCGCCGAGCACCAGGCCCAGGCCGCAGGCCAGCGCGCAGGCCGTGGCGCTGACCGCCAGCGAACGACCGACGATCGCCAGCAACATCGGATCGCCCGACAGGAGGAGCCGGCCGGCGGCAAGAAGGCTTTCCGAGAAGGTGCTCATGCAGGTGGATTCCGGGGTGCGTCGCAGTGTGTAACAAGTGCAATCACGACCTATGCAATTCATTTCATAAGTCGGGGCCAAGGTTTGCATAATGCTTCGCGCCTGCGCCCCACCCGTCACCGAGCTGTGCACCAGATCGAACTCTCCTACGCCCTTGCGCCGCGCCGAAGCGGGCGCGCCCTGATCCGCAACCCGTTGATGGAACTGCTGCACGCGGTGCGCGAGCACGGATCCATCTCGGCCGCGGCGCGCGCGCTCGGTTTCTCCTACCGCCATGTGTGGGGCGAGCTCAAGCGCTGGGAGCAGCTTCTGGGCCATGCGCTGGTGACCGGCGAACAGGGGCGCTCGGCCCAGCTCTCGGAGTTCGGCGACAAGCTGCTGTGGGCCGAGCGCCAGGCGCAGGCGCGGCTCGCGCCGCAGATCGAGGCGCTGCATGCCGACCTCGAACGCGCGTTCGCGATGGCCTTCGACGATGGCATGCACGTGCTGAGCCTGCATGCGAGCCATGACGACGCGCTCGTGCTGCTTCGCGATCACGCGGCGGCGACCTCGCGGCTGCAGCTGGACATCCGCTTCACCGGCAGCGTCGACGCGATCAGTGCGCTCAATCAGGGGCGCTGCGTGATGGCGGGCTTCCACACGCTGGAGCACGCGCCTTCGGGCTCGCGCGCGCAGCGCACCTACAAGCCGCTGCTCAAGCCCGGCCAGCACAAGCTCATCGGCTTCGCGCGCCGCACGCAGGGGCTGATCGTCGCGGCCGGCAATCCGCTCGCCCTCCGCAGCCTGCGCGACGTGGCGGCGCACCGCGCGCGCTACGTGAACCGGCCATTGGGCACGGGCACGCGCGTGTTGTTCGACGAGCTGCTGGAGCGCGAGGGGCTCGGGGCGGAAGCCTTCGACGGGTATGCGACCCACGAGCCCTCGCACGCGGCCGTCGCCCAGGCGATCGCGTCGGGCCAGGCCGATGCGGGCCTCGGCATCGAATCGGCCGCGCTCGGCGCGGGCCTGGGCTTCGTGCCCCTGGCGCACGAGCGCTACCACCTCGCCTGCCTCAAGTCCGCGCTCGACCAACCGGCGATCCAGGCGCTGCTCGCGCTGCTGCGCGGCAAGACCTGGCAACACCTGCTCGGCACGCTGCCGGGCTACGAGAACACCGACAGCGGCAACGTGCAGTCCTTGAGCCGGCTCTTGCCGTGGTGGAACTTCAAGCCTCCGAAGCCGCCGCGCTGAGCAAGCGCGCCGCGCTCAGAGCGCGCAGGTCCGAAAGCCGAAGAACCCGTCGTCGCGCCCCGGCCATGCGAAGGACCGCCGCTGGGGCGAGCGCAGACGCGCCCGCGTCGCGAACGAAGCGCCGCGCAGCACGCGCGCCTTGCCGAACGCCGGCTGCGGATCGAAGGCCGTGCCCTCGCTCCAGGGGTCGGCGACGAAGCCGTCCCACGGCTGCAGCGTGCCGGCGGTCCACTCGTGGACGTCGGCCCAGCGGAAGCCGCGGCGCGACGCGGTCTGCGCGGCGATCTCCCATTCGACCTCGGTGGCCAGCCGCCGGCCCGCCCAGCGCGCCCAGGCATCGGCCTCCCACCAGCTCGCATGCACCACGCTCTGGTTGTCCGCGGCGCGCACGGTGCGGCCAAAGCGCTGCTGCAGCACCGAGCCCCCGGTGCCCTGCCGCGCCGAGCCGATCTGCTCGACATGGCGCGGCCCGCGCCGGCCCTCGGCCTGGGCGGCCAGCCACTCCTGGCCCTCGGGACGCCAGAGTTCCGGCCGGTCGTAGCCGCCGTCGTCGACGAACTCGACGAACTGGCTCCAGGTGACCGGCTGCGCATCGATCTCGAACTCGGGCACCGCCACGCGCAGCGATCCACCCTCCTGCGCGAATGCGAACCCGGGACCGGAAAGGCCCAGTTCCCACGCCGTCGCAGGCACCAGCACCGGCGAGCGCGTGACGGCGGCCGCGGGCAGTTCGATGCCGAGCCGAAGTCCGAGCGTCTGCGCCATCACGACGAGCTGCTCGCCGCACAGGTCCTCGTGGAACAGCGCAAGCCGGTAGAAGTAGAGGGCCGCATCGGTTTCCGCCGCGTGCTCAAGCAGTTCGAGCGTGATTTCCAGGGTTTCGAGCAGGTAGGCCTTGGTCTGCGCGAGGTCGGGCATGTCGGGCGACCAGCGATCCACCGTCCGCACCTGCGCCGGGTTCCACCAGGCGTCGGCGTTCGGCTCGATGGCGGCGAGCCGCGTGGGCCGCACCGGGCAGTCGACGCCGAAGGCCCGCTGCGTGTTGCGCGCGATCCACCATTCGGCGAACCAGCCGACGTGCCCGGCCAGCCAGACCGGCGGGTCCACGCCCTCGACGCGCGGCATCGCGAGCGACGCCGATCCGAGCGCCTGCTCGTAGAGCGACAGAAGATGCAGCGTGCGGTTGCGCGCGTCGATCAGCGCCAGGGACAGCAGGTCGCGCCCGGCGCGCCGCATGTCGGGCGAATCGACCGAGGCGCCATGGCCTGGCGAATACCCGGGGTGCGAGGATTCAGAGGCTTCAGGCATGGCGGATTATGTCCACGCGGCGCGGCCGTCGCCCACCTGAAAGGCAGGGATGGTCCGGGGAGGCCGGCCCTGCGAGGCTCGATAGAATCGGGCGCCCCCGAACACCCGATCCGCCGGCACACGACGCAGGCGCGTCGGGTTTGTTCGTATGGGGGGTATCCATTCAAAAATCGGAGAAGACATGCAAGGCTTGTTGAAGCTTTCCCGGGCCATCGATTGGCTCAACGCGCAGGTGGGCAAATACGCCATCTGGATCATCATGGCTTCAACGGCCATCAGCGCCATCAATGCGATCGTGCGGAAGGTGTTCAACACGAGTTCGAACGCCTACCTCGAAGTGCAGTGGTACCTCTTCGCCTGGTCGTTCCTGATCGCTGCCGGCTTCACGCTGCTCAACCGCGAACATGTCCGCATCGACGTGCTCAGCAGCCGCCTGCCCAAGCGCGTGCAGATCTGGATCGACGTCATCGGTTTCGCGTTCTTCCTCACGCCGATCTGCATCGTCGTGCTGAACTACACCGTGCCGATGCTGATCCAGCAGTACCAGTCGGGCGAGATGTCCGGCAACCCCGGCGGCCTCATCCGCTGGCCCGTCTGGCTCGCCTTGCCGGTCGGATTCACGCTGCTGCTGCTGCAGGGCTGGTCGGAACTGATCAAGCGCCTGGCCTTCCTCACGGGCCAGGGGCCCGACCCCACCATCAAGTCGGGGGACAAGACAGCCGAAGAAGAACTGGCCGAAGTGCTGCGCGCACGCGAGGTCGAGCGCGAAGCGGGCCCGGCCCCGGCCGCGCCGAAGGCTTGAGCCCCGGAGCCCATTCATGGAATTCATTGCTGCCAATTTCGCGCCCGTCATGTTCGCCGGGCTCATCATCTTCCTCCTGCTCGGCTTTCCGGTCGCCTTCAGTCTCGGCGCCTGCGGCCTGTTCTTCGCCTTCGTCGGCATCCAGCTCGGCGTCTTCCCCTCGTCGGTGCTTGCATGGCTGCCCCAGCGGCTCATCGGCATCATGGCCAACGACACGCTCCTGGCCGTACCGTTCTTCACGCTCATGGGGTTGATACTGGAGCGAAGCGGCATGGCCGAAGACCTGCTCGACACCGTCGGCCAGGTGTTCGGCCCGATGCGCGGCGGCCTGGCGCTTGCGGTGATCTTCGTGGGCGCGCTGCTCGCCGCGACCACGGGCGTGGTTGCCGCCTCGGTGATCTCGATGGGCCTCATCTCGCTGCCGATCATGCTGCGCTACGGCTATGACCGCCGCCTGAGCAGCGGCGTGATCGCCGCCTCGGGAACGCTCGCCCAGATCATCCCGCCGTCGCTGGTGCTCATCATCATGGCCGACCAGCTCGGCAAGAGCGTCGGCGACATGTACAAGGGCGCCTTCATCCCCGGCTTCATGCTCGTGGGCTGCTACGTGCTGTGGGTCGTCTTCCTGGCCATCTTCAAGCCCGAGCGCGCGCCCGCGCTGCCGATCGAGGCGCGCGTCTACCGCGAACCGAACGGCGGCAGCGGCTACCCCTCGCTCGTGGCGCTGATGGCCATCTCCGCGGCCGTCTCGGTGCTGCTGGCGCGCCACATGGCCGACATCCACACCTGGTGGCAAGGCGCCGAAGTGACCTCCGTGGCGACCGACGAGAAGATCGTCGTGGCCATGTGCGGCGGCACCTTCGTCGCCTTCGTCATCGCCGTGTTCAACCGCCTCACGGGGCTGCGCCTTCTGTCCCGGCTGGCCGAGCGCGTGACCTTCGTGCTGATCCCGCCGCTGCTGCTGATCTTCCTCGTGCTCGGCACCATCTTCCTGGGCGTGGCGACGCCGACCGAAGGGGGCGCCATGGGTGCCATGGGCGCGCTCGTCATGGGTGCCGTGCGCCGGCGCATCGACCTGAAGCTCCTGCAGCAGGCGCTGGCGTCGACCACGAAGCTCTCGTGCTTCGTGATGTTCATCCTGATCGGCGCGACGATGTTCAGCCTGGTGTTCCAGGCGGCCGACGGCCCGATCTGGGTCGAACACCTGCTGGCCCACCTGCCGGGCGGGCAGGTCGGCTTCCTGATCGTCGTCAACCTGCTGATCTTCTTCCTCGCGTTCTTCCTGGACTACTTCGAGCTCTCGTTCATCGTCGTACCGCTGCTGGCACCGGTGGCGCAGAAGCTGGGCATCGACCTGATCTGGTTCGGCGTGCTGCTGGCGGTCAACATGCAGACCTCCTTCATGCATCCGCCCTTCGGCTTCGCGCTGTTCTTCCTGCGGTCCGTGGCGCCCGACAAGCCCTATGTCGACCGCGTCACGAAGAAGCTGGTCCAGCCGATCACCACGATGCAGATCTACCGCGGCGCGGTTCCGTTCGTGTTGATCCAGCTCTTCATGGTCGGCGTGCTGATCGCGTTCCCGGGCCTGGTCACCAGCAACCTCGACCAGCAGCAGAAGTACGACCTCGAGAAGATCGGCGACCAGATGCGCAACGCCATGCCGCAGGATTCCGGCAGCTATGGCGGCGACGCGGGCTACGGCTCCGACACCGAGACGCCCGGCAGCGGCGATGGAAGCGCGGCCCCGCAGGCGCCCGCTCCGGCCGCGCCCGGCTCCGAGCCCGGGTCCACCGGCGGCGACCAGGGAGCCACGGACGATCCGGCGAAAGCCATCGAGGATGCGCTCAAGGCCAAGCCCCAGCAATAACGGCAGCGCGGCGGCCACTCGGGCCGCCCAACAAAAAAGCCCGCTTTGCAGCGGGCTTTTTCTTTTGAACCGGCGCGTTGCGCCGATCGAGGGATCAGATCTTGACGCCGTTCATGTACTGGTTGAACGGGAACTCCGAGGTGCGGTTCCAGAGGATCTGGTCGCGCTGGAAGGTGCGCATGTCCTGGTGGATCTTCTTGAACTCGGGCGACTTCGCCTCGTGCTCGGCGAACACGTCCATCGAGGCCTTGAAGCCGGCGTCGATCAGCGCCTTCGGGAAGGCGCGCAGCTTGGTGCCCTCGGCGACGAGCTTCTTGAGCGCGATCGGGTTCACCGCGTCGTACTTGGCGAGCATGTCGCGCGCGGCGACCTGCATCGCGGCATCGAGGATCGCCTTGTTCTCGGCCGACAGCTTGGCGTATGCCTTGTTGTTGATGAAGAACTCCAGGTCGGCGCCGCCTTCCCACCAGCCCGGGTAGTAGTAGAAGGGCGCGACCTTGTGCAGGCCGAGCTTCTGGTCGTCGTGCGGGCCGACGAACTCGGCGGCATCGAGCGTGCCCTTTTCGAGCGACTGGTAGATGTCGCCAGCCGGGATGTTCTGCGACACGACACCCAGCCTGGCCATGGCTTCGCCGAACACGCCGCCGCCCATGCGCATCTTGAGGCCCTTGAGGTCTTCGACCGTCTTGATTTCCTTGCGATACCAGCCGCCCATCTGCGTGCCGGTGTTGCCGGCGCTGGCCGTGTGGAAGTTGTACTGCGCGAAGAAGGCATCGAGCAGCTTGCGGCCATTGCCGTACTGCTTCCACGAGTCGGTCTGGCGGGCCGTCAGGCCGAAGGGCACCGCGCAGCTGAACGCGAAGATCGGGTCCTTGCCGGTGAAGTAGTAGGCCGCCGTCTGCGCCATCTCGATGTTGTCGCCCTGCAGCGCATCGACCACGCCGAACGCGGGCATCAGTTCGCCCGCGGGGTGCACCGTCACCTCGAACCTGCCGCTCGACAGTTCCTTGACCGTCTTGGAGAGCATCTCAGCGCTGCCGAAGATCGTGTCGAGCGAGCGGGGGAAGCTCGACGCCAGGCGCCAGCGCACGGCGGCCTGGGCATGAACCGCGGGCGCGATGCCAGCGGCGAGGACGCCGGCGATGCCTGCGTGTTTGATGAGGGAACGACGATCCATTGAATTCACTCCGAGACGTGGAAAAACAAGAACGCGGCTTGTGGCCGCGTCGCTGACCCGATCGGGTCAAGTACCCATTGTAAAAAGTGCTTACACGACCCCAGGCCGGGTTTTCCCTGCGGACACCACGCTGTCGAAACGCTGCGCGATGGAGCGTTCGATGCCTTCGGCGTCCAGGCCGATGCCTGCGAGCAATTTGGCCGGGTCGCCGTGCTCGATGAAGCGATCGGGCAGGCCCAGTTGCAGCACGGGCTTTTGCAGGCCCGCGGCCTGCAGCGCCTCGAGCACCGCGCTGCCTGCGCCGCCCATGACCGCGCCCTCTTCGAGGGTCACGAGCGCCTCGTGCGAACCGGCGACCTTCAGCAGCAGTTCGACGTCGAGCGGCTTGGCCCAGCGCATGTTGACCACCGTGGCGTCGAGCGCCTCGGCCGCCTTCAACGCCGGATAGAGCAAGGTGCCGAACGCGAGGATCGCGATCTTGCGGCCTTCGCGCCGGATCTCGCCGCGGCCGAAGGGCAGCCCGTCGAGCGACTGCGGCGGCGTGACACCCGCGCCCGAGCCGCGCGGATAGCGCACCGCCACGGGATGGTCCTGCTCGTAGGCAGTGGTCAGCAGCTGGCGGCACTCGCCCTCGTCGGCCGGGCAGGCCACGCTCATGTTGGGGATGCAGCGCAGGAACGAGATGTCGTAGGCGCCCGCATGCGTCGCGCCGTCCGCGCCCACCAGGCCCGCGCGATCGAGCGCGAACACGACCGGCAGGTTCTGGATCGCGACGTCGTGAATGAGCTGGTCGTAAGCGCGCTGCAGGAAGGTCGAGTAGATCGCGACCACCGGCTTGAGTCCCTCGCACGCGAGGCCCGCGGCGAAGGTCACCGAATGCTGCTCCGCGATGCCCACGTCGTAGTAGCGCTCGGGAAAGCGCTTCTCGAATTCGACCAGGCCCGAGCCCTCGCGCATCGCCGGCGTGATGCCGACCAGGCGAGCGTCCTTGGCCGCCATGTCGCACAGCCAGGTGCCGAAGACCTGCGTGAAGGTCTGCTTGGGTGCGGTGGCCGGCTTGACGAGGCCGACCGCGGGATCGAACTTGGACGGCCCGTGATAGGCCACAGGATCGGCCTCCGCGAGCTTGTAGCCCTGGCCCTTCTTCGTGACCACGTGCAGGAACTGCGGCCCGCGCAGGTGCTTGAGGTTCTCGAGCGTGGGCACCAGCGAATCGATGTCGTGCCCGTCGATCGGACCGACGTAGTTGAAGCCGAACTGCTCGAAGAGCGTCGCCGGCACCACCATGCCCTTGGCGTGCTGCTCCAGGCGCTTGGCCAGCTCGAAGAGCGGCGGCGCGGCGCGCAGCACGCTCTTGCCCACGTTCTTCGCGGCGGCGTAGAAGTTGCCGCTCATGAGCTGCGCGAGATAGCGGTTGAGCGCGCCCACCGGCGGGCTGATCGACATGTCGTTGTCGTTCAGGATCACCAGCAGCTTGCAGTCGTCG
>JAGIBP010000033.1 GCA_017744285.1 Variovorax sp. | reverse complement strand
CGGCGGTGGTCCTGGCGGCGGCGGTGGTCCTGGCGGCGGTGGTGGTCCTGGCGGTGGTGGCCCCGGTGGCGGTGGTCCTGGCGGTGGCGGCGGCCCCGGCGGCGGTGGCCCCGGCGGGGGCCGCTGAGCCTGCCCGAGCCCGAACCGCTTTCAGCGCCTCAGCCGCAAGTACCGCAGCATCATCTCCGCCATGGTCCCGGCGCGCTGGAACACGGGCTCGAACAGCGCGTTGTAGAACGCGGTCCCGATCACCGATCCAAGCCCGATCGCCACGATCGTGAACAGGGTCGCGATGAAGTTCTCCACCCCCGCAAGCCGGTCGTTGCCCACCAGCTCCGCCATGCCGATGAGTCCGAGCGAGCCCGGCACCAGCAGCCACATCGCGGGCGTGAAGGTGACCATCGAAGGCGGTCCCCCGAGGCGGTATTGCACGACGTACGAGGCGGGCGTGATGAGCATCGCCGCGAAGAAGCCGCTCATGTAGCCGCCGAACATGGCGTTGCCCACGAGCTGGCCGATCTGCGCCACGAACAGCAGGCCCAGCAGCCACGGCAGCGTGCGCAGGCGCGCGGCATAGTGCAGCACGTGGCCCACGCCGAACAGCAGCACGCCCAGCCACGGCGCCCAGGCCCGCACGGCGCCCGCGGGCGGCGGCACGAGCAGCCGCTCGGGCGGCAGGCCGACGATCGATGCCGCGGCCAGCATGCCGAGCACCAGGAACACCAGTTGCAGCAGGCCATAGACGAAGCGGGTCCCGCCCGACACCACGTCGCCATACGCCAGCTCCACGGTCGCCGTGGCCAGCGTGCCGCCCGGCAGGAACGTGACGAGCGATGCGACGAGCACATGGATCGGACTCGCGGCAAAGCCATGCTGCGCGGCCACCAGCGACACCAGGGCGACCACGAAGGCCGCGACCGTGGGCAGCAGCGTGGTGATGATCCCGCGATCGCGCGCGAGCACCTTGAGCAGGCCCACCACCAGCCCGAGAAAGGCAGCCGCGCCGACCACGTCCGCGGACGGACGCAGCACCAGTGCGATGCCCACCGTGGCGAACACATGTCCAACGACGCCGACCCCTGGGCCGAAGCGCGCCGGCATCGCGAGGATCGCGTTGATGCGCTTGAGCCCTTCGGCGGGATCGAGCGCCTCGTTCTCCGCATCGCGCGCGAGTTCGTAGACGGCTTCGATCTGGTCGAAGCGCAGCACCAGGCCCTGCTCGGAGGTGAATTCGATCTGCAGCGACTCCTCGTCCGACGAGTTGACGAACACCACGGTGGGCAGCGCCAGCGCATTGAAGCGTTCGATGCGATAGACGCGCGCCAGCCTGCGCAGCGTCGTCTCGACAAGCCCGACCGGCGCCCCGGTCGCCAGCAGGAGGTGGCCGAGCCGCAGCAGGAAGCGCAGCAGCTGGCGCCGCTCCGCGACGCTGCGCTCGACCGGTGCCGCGTCGCTCGCGCTCATGGGACGGCCGCGCCCGGATTGAGGGGCTGCAGCGCCCGGTCGCCCGGATCCTGCGCACGGCGCGCGGCCAGCCATTTCGAACGCGCGCGCTGCAGCGCGCCGAGCAGGCCGTTGCCGTCCCAGGCCGCCGCCGATGCCCCGCCCGCGAAGAGCCGCGTCTCCAGTTCGCGCAGCCGCCGCGCGAGTTCGTCGTCCTGCAGCGAAGCGCTCCAGGCCGCGGCGCCGCACCCGAGATGCGCCTTCGACCAGCCCAGCAGGGCTGCGTACGTGCGCGCCGGATCGTTCGCGCGGCAGGCCCGCGCCACCGCCTCGAAGAGGACCGGTTCGCTCACGCTGCGGCGGGCCTGCCGCGCGTCGCGCGCCTGCTTCCATGCAGGCCAGCGCCGCGCGATCCGGCGCCCCGCGATCGCCGCCACCAGGATCACCGCGACAAGGCCTGCCCACCACGCGCGCTGCCGCGCCACGCGCTGCCAGAAGCCCCGGCGCCCGCCCTCGTCCGCGCCGAACACCGGCGGCGCCTCGGGCGCGATCGCATCGGCGGCCGCACGCGCGTCGACCACCACGGTCACCGCCGTCGCCTCGGCCTTGCGCGAAGTTCCGCTGGCCGCATCGAACCACGCGATGTCGACCGCCGGCAGCGTGTAGGTGCCGGGCTTCTCGAAGACGTAGGTCACTCGGTCGATGCGGTGCCCGCCCTGGAAGCCCTGCCGGTCGCCGGTGGCGTCGACGAGCTTCGGGTCCGCGCTGAAGACGCGCACGCCCTCGGGCGCATCGATGCGCGGGGGCGGGATCATCATCGCCTGCGTCATCTCGGCGAACGCATCGAGCGTGCGCACCAGCGCATCGCCCGCGTGCAGGGCCGGCGCCTTGCCTTCCACGGGGCGGTCGAAGCTCTGCGTGAGCGTGATGCGCGCCACGGGCTGCTGCGGCGCGCCGGCCTGTTGCGCGGCGCCCGCGGGCAACACCGCGGAGATGCGGGTCTCGGGCAGCGTGACCTCGCCCTGGCGCGGCTTGCCGTCGTCGCCGCCGTAGGTGAAGGCCGACCGCGCCGGCGGCAGCGCGAAGTCGCCGGCCTGCTGGGCCGCGAAGATGTAGGTCTTGCGGATGCCCGCGAAGGTCTGGCCGTCGATCACGTCCACGAAGTTGTGGCCGGTCTCGTCGGGCATCGTCACGATCGCGCCCGGGATCTGCAGCGTGGGAAATGGCGGCGCCGAGGTGAAGTAGTTCGGCGTGAGGATCTCGACGTCGATGCGGATCTGCTGGCCCACCAGCACCGGCTGCGTCGCGTCCACCTTCACCCGCGCCATCGGCGCGGCCGCGTGGGCCGCGAGCGACAGGCCGGCGAGGAGCCCGAAGGCGAGGAAGCGAAGCCAGGCGTGCGCGCGCATCAGGGTGCCTTCGCGGGGGGCGCGGCAGAGGGTGGAGCAGGACGCGCCGCGGGGGCCGGCGGCGCCTCGCGCTGCAACTCGAACTTGCGCGCGAGCATCTCGGTCGGGCTGGTCTGGATCGCGCGCATCCAGGTCTCGGCGGTCTGCTCGCCGGCCGGCATCGTCTGCATCTGGCCCCCCTTGTCCTTCTTGTCGAACTCGACCTTGTCGCCCCGGTTGGGCTTGAGTTCCTGGTCCTGCTGCGGGTCGTCGTCGTCGGGCACGATCAGCCGGCGGACCTTGTCGAGATTGGCCTTCGCCTCGGGCCAGCCGGACCGCCGCTGCAAGGCCTGTTCGTAGCGCGCCACCGCTGGCTTGTAGCGGCCCTGCAGCGCGAGCGCGTTGCCCTGGTTGAAATCGCTTTCGGGGGAATCGACGAGCGCGAAGCTCTGCGCCGCCGCGTCGTACCGGCCGGCGCGGTAGAGCGCGATGCCGCGCCACATCGGGTCTTCGAAGCGCGCGGCGGCCTCGGCGTAGCGGCCCCGCTCGAAGGCGAGGCGCCCCTGCTGGTCGCGCGTGAGCCACCAGTCGATGAAGTGACGGCCCTTGTCGGCGGGCTGCGGCGACGCCGGTGCGTCGTCGTCACCGGCGGCCAGCGCGTCGGGCGGCGGCGCGCCCAGGGCCAGCGCGAGCAGCACCGCCGCGGCCCAGCGGATCGTCCAGCCCTTGCGGAACCACAGCGCGCCCAGCACGGCCAGCGGAATGCAGAGCCACCAGCCCTGGTCCTTCCATCGCGCATGCGCCTCTGCCTGTTTCTGCGCCAGGTGCGACTGCACGTGGCGCTGCACCCAGCGCACGTCGTCGTCGCTGTCGAGCGTCACGGTCGCCACCGGCACGTCGGCCTCGCTCTGCAGGCGCTTGAGCGCCTCGACATCGAGCCGCGCGAACACGCGCCGGCCGCCCTCCTCCGCGAAGCCCTCGCCCTCGCGCACCGGGCCGCCCTGCGCGGTGCCGATGGCGAGCACCACCGGCAGGGCCCGCCCCGAATCGATCTGCGCCTTGAAGGCGGCGAACGCGCCCGGCTCCACGCCGTCCGTGAGGAAGAGGATGGTGCCGGGCGTGTCCTCCTTCGCGAGATCGGCCTCGATGGTCTTGAGCGCCAGCGCGGTGTTCTTGCCCTTCACCGGCATGATCCGCGTCTCGAGCGCGTCGACGAAGGTCTGCAGCAGCTTCGCATCGTCCGTGAGCGGCAGCACCAGGTGGGTGCTGCCCGCATAGGCATAGAGCGCGGTGCGCGCGCCGTCGCGCCGCGCCAGCAGCGCCTTGAGCTTGAGCTTGGCGCGTGCGAGGCGCGTCGGACTGACGTCGATCGCATCCATCTCGGGGCCGAGGTCGATCGCGACCGCGAGCGGCGCCTTGTCTTCGAGGAAGGGCGGTTTCTCCTGCTCCCACGTGGGGCCGGCCAGGGCGAGCGCGCCGAGCACGAGCACCGCGACGGTCAGGTGCAGTGGCCGGATCGCACGCCCCGCCTGCCGGCGCACCACCAGCGCGTCGAGCAGGTGCGGCGCGATGGTGCCCTGCCAGCGCCGGCGCACGTCGCCGCGCCAGCCCATCAGCCACCAGAGCGCCACGGTCGGCACCAGCACCCACAGCCACGCGGGGCGCAGGAAGTGGAATTGCGCCAGCGCGTCCATCACGCCTTCCCCGGCACGTCCGCGCCGGCCTGCCTGGACCGGCGCTCGCGCATCGAGCGCATGCCGCGCCGCGTACCGGTGTAGGCCGCCATCGCGAGCTGGTAGCCCAGCACGATGAGCAGGGCCGCGCCGAGCGGCCACATGTACAGCTCCCTGCGCGGACGCCACGACAGCACTTTCTGGTTCTGCGGCGTGATGCGGTCGAGCGTGGCGTAGATCTCTTCGAGCTGGCGCTGGTCGGCGCCGAAGTGGAAGGTGCCGCCGGTGGCGGCCGCCACCTCGCGCAGCGTGTCGAGGTCGACCTTGTCCTCGCCCGTGGCGGCCGCGTCGCCGATGCCCACCGTGTGCACGACCACGCCGCGCTCCTTCGCGATCCCGGCCGCGCGCGCGGGAGGCATCCTGCTCGCGGTGTCGTTGCCGTCGGTGAGCGCGATCAGCACCTTCTGCTCGGCATGGCTGTCGTCGAACATCTTGATCGAGAGGCCCAGCGCGTCGCCGAGCGCGGTGCGCGGGCCGGCCATGCCCGGCGGGCTTTCGTCGATGAGCGTGCGCACCAGTTCGTGGTCCATCGTGAAGGGCGCAAGCGGATACGGCGCATCGCCGAAGACGATGAGCCCGATGCGGTCGCCCGTGCGCCGGGCGACGAAATCGCGCACCACCTGCTGCACCGCATGGACGCGGGTGTCCATCGCGCCGTCGGGGCGCCGGAAGTCGCGCGTGTCCATCGACTGCGAGAGGTCGAGCGCCAGCAGCAGGTCGCGCGCGGGCTGCACCTTCTCGATCGGCGGCTCGACGAACTGCGGCCGCGCCAGCGCGAGGACCACCAGCGCCCACGCCACCGGCGCGAGCAACCATTGCAGCCAGTTGCGGCGCGGCACCACCGCGCCCGCCGCGGGCTGCAGGCCGGCCGCGTCCGCCACCGCGCCGAAGAAGGGCAGGCGCACCGAATCGCTCGATTCGCGGTACGGCGGCAGCAGCCACCACAGCGCGATCGGCAGCGGCAGCAGCACGAGCAGCCAGGGGTATTCAAGCTGGTGCACGGTGCCCCGCGATCCATTGCCGGCAGGCGCCGAAGAAGGCGCGCGCCTCCTGCGCAGGCAGCGCGGCGAGCGCCGCCTCGCCCTGGTACTCGATGTCGTTCACCACCGGCGCGAGACGGCCGGCCGCTTCCGGCGCCGAGCCCGCGTGCGCGCCCAGGAAGCGTCCCCAGGCCTCGCCGCTCAGCGCCGCGACCTGCTCGCGCGGCCAGGCCGCAAGCGCGGTGCGCTTGAGCAGCGCCGCCGCGCCCGCCAGGGCTCGCGCGCGCTCGACGGCGCCGGCATCCAGGCTGGCCTCGAATGCGGCGAGCGCCGCCAGCGCCTCGCGCCGGTAGCGCCTCGCGCGATAGCGCCGCCACGCGCGCCAGCCGGCCCAGAGTGCCGCGAGCAGCAGCAGCGCGCCGAGGATGGCCCACCCCTGCGTCTGCGGCAGCCACGAGGGCGGCGGTGGCTGGCGCAGGTCGGCCAGTTCCTTGAGCAGCGCCGTGGGGGCGTCCATCACCGTCCCCTGGGCGTCCCGGCCATGACGCGGCCGAGCAGGTGGCGCACCTGCGCCGCGGTGTCCTCGGCCGCCGACAGCGGCAGCACCGGCACGCCGATGCCCTGCTGCCACGCGAAGAGCGCCGTGCTCTGCGTGCTCACGAAATCGGTGATGCCGCGCCGGATGCGTTCGTGCCCGAAGCCGAGCTCCACCTGCAGCTCGCCGTCGCTCACCACCAGCTCGCCCGAGGTCGGCAGCTCGCTCAGGAAGGGGTCGTGCACCAGCACCGCCAGCACGTCGTTGTGCTCGCGCATCTGCAAGAGGAGGTCGCGCGTGCGCCGGTCGTGCCCTTCGAAGTCGCTGACGACGACCACCAGGTGGTCATGGTGCGCGAGCTGCGCGGCGTGCAGCAGCGTCTCGTTGAGCCGCGCGGCGGAACGCACCGCCGGGGCATCGGCGCGCAGCGCCTGGTTGCGCCGCGCGATCTCGCCGAGCAGGTGCAGCACCGCGTCGCGGCTGCGCTGCGGGCGAAGCTCGGTCAGGCCGTCGTCGCCAAACACGAGCCCGCCGACGCGATCACCATCGGCCAGCACGCGCCACGCGACGAGGGCGGCCAGCTCGGCCGCCGCCACCGACTTCATCGCGCGCCGGGTGCCGAAGAACATGTTCATGCGCTGGTCGACCACGAGCAGCACGGGCCGGTCCTTCTCCTCCGCGTACACGCGCACGTGGGGCGTGCCGGTGCGCGCGGTCACGCGCCAGTCCATGGTGCGGATGTCGTCGCCGAACACGTAGGGGCGCAGTTCCTCGAAGGCCAGTCCGCGTCCGCGCACCTTGGACGCATGCCGGCCCGACAGCAGCGAGTGCACCGGCTGGCGCGGCTGCAGGTTGAAATCGCGCGCCGCCGCTTCGAGCCTGGCGAGCGCGGCGGCGTCCACGTGGACGCCCGGCGCGGCATCGCCCCCGTCCGCCTTCGGCCGCAGCGGCGGTGCAGCGCCGCGCGCACGCCAGCCGGCGCGCGCCAGGCTTGCAAGGTCGAAGCGCACCGCGGGACCTCCGGTCAGGCCACGGCGACCTTGCTGACGAGGCGGTCGATCGCCGCATCCGCGCTCACCCGCGCCGCGTGCGCCTCGTACGAGAGGATCAGCCGGTGGCGAAAAACCTCGTGCACCACCGCCTGCACATCCTCCGGCGTGACGAAGTCGCGGCCCTGCAGCCACGCCTGGGCGCGCGACACCTTGTCCAGGCCGATCGAGCCGCGCGGGCTCACGCCGACCTGGATCCAGTCGGCGAGCTGGTCGTCCAGCGGCTTGGGCTCGCGCGTCGCCTCGACCAGCGCGACGATGTAGTTCTCCACCGCCTCGCTCATCCGCACCGCGTGGACCTCGGCCCGCGCGCCGAAGATGGAGGCCTGCGCGATCACCACGGGCGGCTCGCGCCCTGGCGCGTGCGCCGCGCCGCCGCCGAACTCCTCGCCGCGCGTGAGCCGCATGATCTGCGCCTCGGTGCCCGCCTCGGGGTAGCCCACGTTGACGTGCATCAGGAAGCGGTCGAGCTGCGCCTCGGGCAGCGGATAGGTGCCTTCCTGCTCGATCGGGTTCTGCGTCGCCATGACGAGGAAGAGCGCGGGCAGCGGATGGGTCTTGCCGCCGACGGTGATCTGCCGCTCTTCCATCGCCTCGAGCAGCGCGGCCTGGACCTTGGCGGGCGAACGGTTCACCTCGTCCGCGAGCACCAGGTTCGCGAACAGCGGCCCCGGCTGGAAACGGAACTCGCCCTTGCCGCCCTCGCTGAAGTAGATCTCCGATCCGGTGATGTCGGCGGGCAGCAGGTCGGGCGTGAACTGGATGCGGGAGAAGCTCGCCTCCAGGTGCTTCGCCAGGCTCTTGATCGCCCGCGTCTTCGCCAGCCCCGGCAGGCCCTCGACGAGCAGGTGCCCGTCCGCGAGCAGGCCCAGCAGCAGGCGGTCGATCATGCGTTCCTGGCCGATGATCGATTCGGCCATCTTCGCCCTCAGCACCAGGACATCGTCGCGCGCACTCATCGTTGGCTTCCTTCGCTGCTGTCGTTGCGCTGGCTCGTCCCGCCCATGAACCAGCGATAGTACGGATTGGCCGGATCGCCCTGCATCACGCGCCGCATCTCGCGCGCCCAGCCCTCGCGGTCCCCCGCGTAGGCGTCGAGCCCGGCACGGTAGAAGCCCCGGAGCAGCTCGCGCTCCTTCGCGAGCTCGGCCTCGAAGCCCGCGTCGGCGCCCTGGATCGGCGGCGGGCTCGCGACCGCGAGCAGCCGCGGCAGCACGCGCGCGAACTCGTCGCGGCGCACCCAGGGGGCGTACTCGATGCGCGGGCGGTCGTCCGTCACCGCCGGAGCGTCGCCCGCATAGCGCTCGAGCCCCTGGCGATCGGTCACCCAGGTCGCGAGCAGCGCGGCGGGCGATGCCACGCCGACCTCCCGCAGCGACGCGGCGACCTCCGGCTGCGCCAGGCGCCGCGCGATGCGCGGCACGTCGAGCTCGATCGGCGCGAAGGATCCGACCAGCAGCATCTCGTGCAACTCGGTGGTCCACAGCGTCGCATGCGGAAACACGTCGAGAAAGCTGCGCACCAGCGAGCGCGTGTCCTCGTCGTTCTGCGTCGGCAGCGGCAGCCACTGCGCGAACAGCCCGCCGGGCGCGAGACGCGTGGCCGCCAGCGCATAGAAGTCGCTCGAATAGAGGTTGACCACGCCGGCAGCCGAGGGCGGCGGCGGCTCCAGCGTGATGAGGTCGTAGCGCTGCGGGCTCGCCAGCAGTTCGCGCCGGCCGTCGCGCAGGCGGATGTCGATGCGCGCATCGCTTCCCACGCCGTGGTTGCCGCTGAATTCCGGCACCGCGCGCGCGACGGCGGGCAGCAGTTCGGCCACCACGCGCGTCTCCAGCGTCGGGTAGCGCAGCAAGGCGCCGGCCGTGATGCCGGTGCCCAGGCCGATGACGAGGGCCGAGCGCGGCTCCTCGCGCTGCACCAGGAGCGGCAGCAGCGCCTGCAGCCGCATGTAGCGCAGCGAGGTCATCGCATCGCCCGAATTCGAGACGCCCTGGATGTAGAGGCGCTTGAAGCGATGGCTGCCCGAGCGCTGCTCGACCACCGCCACGGTGCCGCCCCGGCTTTCCTCGTAGAAGCTCAGCGTGCCGCCGCGCGCCGACGCCAGCAGCTCGGCCAGCCGGTCCGGCGGGACCAGCACGGCCGCGACCGCCGAGCACCCGGCGATCGCCACCACCGCATGGCGCGTGCGGGCGGAGATGCGCGCCGCGCTCGTCACCGCCACCAGCGCGAGCGCCGCCGCGCCGATGGCGAGCAGCCCGAGCGTGCGCACCAGGCCGAGCACCGGCACCAGCACGAAGCCGGTCAGCAGCGTGCCGGCGATGCCGCCGAGCGTGTTGAGCGCCACCACGCGCCCCGTGTCGCGGCCCACGTGGCCGGCATCGACCGCGAGCCGCAGCGCCACGGGAAAGGCCGCGCCGAGCAGCACCGTCGGCAGGAACACGATGGCCAGCGCCGCGACCGCGAAGCGCGCGAGCATGGGCAGCATTTCGCCGCCGCCGGCCGGCGCGAGCGCCGCCGCCACCGATTGCCACTGCGGCAGCCAGCGGCCGAGCAGCGCGAATTCGAGCAGCGCGAGCAGCCCCGCCGACGCGATCAGCATCGCGAACACGCCCCACGGATCGCGCAGCCGGTCCGCGCGCCGCGCGACGAGCGCGCTGCCGATCACGAGTCCGGCGAGGTAGGTCGCGAGCATCACCGAGAAGGCGAAGGCGCGCGTGCTCATGAACTGCACGATCGCCTGCGACCACACGACCTCGTACCCCAGGGCGATGCCGCCCGCGAGCGCGTAGAGCCAGAGGGCGCGGCGCGCATGCGGCCTGGCGCGCGAAGGCGGCTTCACCTCGGCGGGCGTCGCGCCGGTGGCCGCGGGGACGGCGACGCCGCGGTCCAGCAGCAGCGCCGCCAGCGCCACGGCGAGGTTCAGCGCGCCGGCCGCGAAGGCCGAGCCCCGCACGCCGAGCACCGGGATCAGCAGGAAGGCGCTCGCGAGCGCCCCCGCGATGGCTCCGAGCGTGTTCGCCGCATAGAGCCCGCCGCCCGCCTGCCCGACCTGTCCCGCCCGGGGCGCGACCGCGCGCATCAGCACCGGCAGGGTCGCACCCATCGGCACGGCGGGTAGCAGCACCAGCAGCGCGGGCAAGGCCCAGGCGAGGGGCCCCGCCTCGGCCTCGAACCACGCGAAGGGTGCAGCCGACCGCGCCAGTGCCAGCGTCGACGCGCAGGCCAGCAGCACGATGCCGGCCTCGATCGCCGCATAGAAACGCAGCGGGCGCGCCGCGGCATCGGCGAGCGGCCCCGCCCACCAGCCGCCGAGCGCCAGTCCCGCAAAGAAGGCGGCGATGCCCAGCGCCACCGCATGCACTTCGACGCCGACCACCAGCGCGAGCTGCTTGACCCACAGCACCTGGAACACCAGGGCCGAGAGGCCGGAAGCGAACAGCAGGACCCCGGCCAGCGGCACGCGCAGGCCCGCGTGCGCCGCTGCCCCGGCCGACGGAACTGCGGCGGGCGCCGGCATGGAAGCGACGCTCATCGGGCGTTCACTTTCCGATCGGCGCCGCCTGCCGCCCATTCATCTACTTCTTCGGCTGCGATGCCTGCTGCTTGTCCATCGCGGCCTGGACCTGCCGCTTCACGTTGGCCACGGCCTGATCGATGGTGAAGCTCGCGGGAATCTGGCTCGGCGGATAGTCGACGAAGGTCTGCAGGAAGTTGGCCGACCTTCGCGTGGCTTCGAACAGCACGAAGGCATTCTCGGTCTGCATGTTCTCGTACCCGTTCGTCGGGCCGACGTCCGCGCGCTCGTAGGGGTCCATCCGCAGGTTGTAGAACTTCGGCGTGCGCAGGCAGGTGAAGGGTTCCTTCCAGATCTGCATGCCGCCCGGCGCGCGCTGCTCGCAGAAGACCACCTTGAACGCCGTGGGGTTGGTCGCGCCCGGCAGCGTCGGGTCGAAGCGCATCGCGACCAGTTCGCCGTCGTCGTTGAAGTAGTAGTACTCCTCGCGTGCGCTCTTCTCGGTCTGCCCGGTGAGCATCGGCAGCTGGTTGTAGCCGTCGAGGTGCACCTTGAAGTTCTTGCCGCCAAGCGGCGCGCCCTTGAGCAGCCGGTCCTTGATGTTGTTGTCGCCCGCGGCCGCCAGCAGCGTCGGGAACCAGTCGAGCCCCGAGAAGAGGCCGTTGCTGGTCGTGCCGGGCTTGATCTTGCCGGGCCACCGGACCATGGCGGGCACGCGGAACGCGCCCTCCCAGTTCGAATCCTTCTCGCTGCGGAACGGCGAGTTCGCCGCATCGGGCCACGAGAAGAAATTGGGGCCGTTGTCGGTGGTGTAGACCACGATCGTGTCGTTGGTGATGCCCGCGTCGTCCAGCGTCTTGAGCAGCTTGCCGACGTTCTGGTCCATCTCCCACATGCCGTCGGCGTACTCGTGGCCGGCGCCCAGACCGGCCTTGCCCCGGTTCTCTGGCCGCACGTGCGTGTACATGTGCATGCGCGTGAAGTTCATCCACACGAAGAAGGGCTTCTTGTCCTGCGCCTGCTTCTTGATGTAGTCGATCGCCGCGCCGGTGGTCTCGTCGTCGATCGTCTCCATGCGCTTGCGCGTCAGCGGTCCGGAATCCTGCACCTTGCCGTCCGCCGATGCCTTGATGACGCCGCGCGGGTTGTAGGCCTTGAGGAAGTCCGGCGTGTTCTTGAACCAGAAGGGCCGCTCGGGCTCCTCCTCCGCATTCAGGTGGTAGAGGTTGCCGAAGAACTCGTCGAAGCCATGCTTGGTCGGAAGGAACCGGTCCTGGTCGCCCAGGTGGTTCTTGCCGAACTGCGCGGTGTTGTAGCCCAGCGGCTTGAGCGCCTGGGCGATGGTCACGTCGCGGTCCTGCAGGCCGACGGTCGCGCCGGGAACGCCCACCTTCGACAGGCCGGTGCGGAACACGCTCTGCCCGGTCAGGAAGCTCGATCGGCCCGCGGTGCAGCTGTTCTCCGCGTAGTAGTCGGTGAACTTCATGCCCTCGTTGGCGATGCGGTCGATGTTGGGCGTCTTGTAGCCCACGATGCCGTTGCCGAAGGCGCTGATGTTGGACTGCCCCACGTCGTCGCCGAAGATCACCAGGATGTTCGGTTTCTTGCCGCCGTTCTGGCCGTTGGTGTTGGCGGGCGGCGGGTTCTGGGCCGCTGCCGGCGGCCGCGCCTGGTTCTGCTGCGCCTGCGCCGAGAGCAGCACCAGCGAACTGCCGAGCGCGACGGCCGCGAGCGCAGCGCCCGCGTACCGCCTCGCCCGTCCGAATGCACTTGCCATGGATCGCTCCTTTCGTGTCATTGACTGCGTGTTCGCCGGCCTCCAGGGAAGGTCCGGCTCCTCTCGGAATGGCGCCTTGCCGGCGCTCGGTGATCACTTGGACGGCGGAAAGACCGTCTTCCAGTCACGCTTCATGCTGACCACGGTCCAGCCCCGGGCCTGCGCTTCGTCCAGCGCCTTGTCGAGCTTGCCGATGCGGGAATTGCGGTCGTAGGCGAACTCGCGATCGGCATCGTCGTGGTGGACGATGAGTGCCATGCGCGCGCCCGGCCCCCCGGCCGTGTACTGCAGCATCTGCAGGTCGCCATCGGAGTTGCCGAACGCGAGCACCGGCCGCCGGCCGATGTTGCGGTAGATGCCCACCGGCTTGCCCGGGCCGTCGTCCACGAAGTCCAGCTTGGGTTCGCGCAGCAGCACCGGCTTGCCGCCCTGCAGCTCGTACCTGATGAGCTGGCTCGATCCGATCACCTGCTCGGGGGGAATGCCGTAGGCCTTCATCACCCACGGACGCATGAAGTCGATGGTGCCGCCCGAGACGATGTAGGTCTTGAAGCCGTTCGCGCGCAGATAGTCGAGCAGTTCGAGCTGCGGCTGATAGACCAGCTCCGTGTACGGGCGCTGGAACTTCGGATGCCTGGCCGTCGCCAGCCAGGCGCGGATCGCCTCGTCGTAGGCATCGACCGTCATGCCGCTGTTGGCGGCCACGAGCAGCTCCATCAGCGGCCGCTCCCCCACGGCCGCCAGCGCCTGGTGATCGCCGGCCATCAGCGGCCTGAAGGCCGGGTTGCGCTGCCACTCGGGATGCTGCGCCGCCTTGCTCTTGACCTGGTCGATCATGAACAGGAACTGGAAGTACAGCGGCTGCTCGCTCCACAGCGTGCCGTCGTTGTCGAAGGTCGCGATGCGCTCGGCCGGCGGCACGTAGCCGGGGCCGCCCTCGCGCGTGGCGTCGCCGACGAAGTTCACGATCGCGGTCTTGGCGGGCCCTTCGTTCCATGACGGCAGGGGGTCGCCGCCCGGCCGGCCGGTGCCTGCGCAGCCGACGAGCGCCGACGCGGCGGCCAGCGCCCACAGCGCGCCGAAGGCACGGCGCGAGAGCCCGCGCCAGCGGCTGTGCGGTTCAGCTTCCATTCGATCCTCCGGCCTTCGCATCGGCTTGCCGGCTCTTCCAGCTCGACACGTCCATCACGAGCCTGAAGCCCAGGTGCGACATGCTGGTGTAGGGATCGGTGCCGCGCCGCGCGCTCGGGCGGTAGCTCATGCAATACGCCTCGTTGCACAGGAAGGAGCCGCCGCGCGTCACGCGCCTGGGTGCGCCGACGGGCACGCCGGGCTCGCTCGGGTCCCAGCTGTCGGCGGGGCCCTTCGGATCGACCTGCGCCTCGCCGCTCTTCGCGACGCGCGAGAACTGGTCGGCGCGATACCAGTCGGCCACCCACTGCCAGGCGTTGCCCGTCATGTCCTGCAGGCCGTAGCCGTTCTCCGGAAAGGTGCCCACGGGGCTGGTGCCGGCGGCGCCGCCGCTCTTCGCGCTCACGACCGGGAAGGGCCTCGGCTGCTGCCCCTGCCACACGTTGGCCATCTGCCGCCCGCCGGGCGCGAACTCGTCGCCCCACACGTAGGTGGCCTGCTCCAGCCCCCCGCGGGCGGCGAACTCCCATTCGGCCTCGGTGGGCAGGCGCTTGCCGGCCCAGCGCGCATAGGCCTGCGCGTCCTCGAAGCTCACCTGCACCACCGGGTGGTCGTCCAGGCCCTCGATGCTGCTCGCCGGCCCCTTCGGATGCTTCCAGTCCGCACCGGGCACATAGGCCCACCAGCGCGAGAAGTCGCGAAGGTCCACCTCGTAGGACGTGCCGGTGAAGACCATGGCGCCGGGCACCAGCGCGTCGTCGGGCGGCCTGGGCGTGCCGGGCATCACCTGCGGCGCGATGGTGTCCCAGTCGGGCTTGCGCTCGGCGGTGGTCTTGTAGCCGGTGGCCTGGACGAAGCGGCGGAACTCGGCGTTGGTCACGTGGTGGCGATCCATCCAGAAGCCGCTGATGCGCGCCGCATGCGCGGGCTTCTCGTTGGGCTGCGCGAGCCGGCTGTCGCTGCCCATCTGGAACTGTCCCCCGGGCACCCACACCATGCCCTGCGGGCCGCTCTTGCCGTCGCCGACCACGATCCGCGGGTGCGCGGCGGAGGCGGCGGGTTCGCCCTTCCACCAGCTCGTCGCGAACAGGTAGCCGGCGGCGGCGGGCAGCACGATGGCGAGCACGAGCCACACGGACTTTCGCGTCGCCCCCCTGTCCGCCTTCGCGTCCGAGGCCTGCCTCACGGAAGGGCTCTCGTCGATGCGAGGGCGCGCTGCATTCGGGGAGGACCGCTTGTGCTTGGCCATCGCACGAGTCTTCAACCAGACCCCCGGGGTGTCAACTGCACCTTGGTGCAGATGTGGATGCACATGGATACCTTTCGAGGCCCGTCGGTTCAGGGGCTCTGCCGCAAGGTGGGCGAGAGCGACGGCAGCCTGACGACCGCGGGCGGCGTCCAGCGCCCCTCCAGCACCGATTCCTCGGGCCAGTACAGGCGGATGTAGAGCGAGAAGTCGCTCGCGCCATCGGGCGGCGAAGGCAGCCAGTTGCCCTCGTGTCCGTCGGCGGGCGGCGCGGCCTGCACCCGCAGCGTGAGCGAGCCGTCCGCGTCGTACCTGAGCGACGGGCTCTTCGTGCCCACCGAGAAGCGCGACAACGCGTTGGGCGCGAAGAAGTGATGGTGGTTGTAGAGCGACAGCGACCAGAAGCCCTTGACCGGCGGCACCCGGCCCGGCGCGAAGGTGAGCGTGTAGCGATGCGCGCTATTCAGGCGTTCGCCCTCGGCATCGAGGTCCTGGTAGAAGTACTTCGTCTCGTTCTGCTTGTTGACGAAGATGTTCGACTTCGCCACCGCGGTGCGCATGAAGTAGTCGGTGCCGAAGCAGGCCCCGTTGGCGATGGTCGACCAATGGTGGCGCAGCGGCCGGCCGAAGTTGTGGAACTGGAAGAGCGGCTCGATCAGCTCGCGCTCCGCCGCGGCCACCGCCTCGTCGAAGACCGCCTTGAGCCGCCGGTCCTTGCGCGCGGCATCGGCCACCGCGAGCACCTGCGCATAGCGCGCCGCCTCGCCCGGCAGCGGCCGCGCATCGGCGAGCGCGACGGGCAGCATGTCGAGGAACTTCTCGGGCAGCACCCAGCGCGTCTCGCGGCCGTCGCTCTCCTGGGCCGCGGGGCTCACCGGCACCTGGCGCCAGTCCATGAATTTCATCGTGCCGTCGAAGGCCTCCACCGGGTAGAGGCCGATCTGGTTGATGACCGCCTGCACCGCCTGCAGGTCCTCGGGCGTGTCCTCGCGGAACACGCGCGGGATCACGACCCCGGTGCTGGTCTGCGACACGAACACGCGCTGGATGCCCTCGGGCACCGTGCCCACCCAGTTCGGCCCGGCGAGCAGGTAGAAGCCCGGCGGCGTGCGGTACATGCTGCCCAGCTCGGCAAAGCTGTCGGTGCGCGAATCGAGCACCTGGACGACCCAGAAGCGCTCGCCGAAGTCCGGCACCTGCACCACCACCGGCGACACGTCGAGCGCGACGATCGCGTGCCCGTACACCACGTCCTGGTTCGGGCAGGCCACCGCCCGCTGGTTCGGCGAGACATAGTCGGTGAGCATGGTGAGCGTGTTCGCCGGCCCCACCGGCAGCACGCCGCCCTGCAGCATCTGGTGCGGCAGGCGCGCGAAGGCGCCTCGCCGGCTGCAGACGTTGACGATCGGCCACGCCCAGAAGAAGGCATCGCGCGCGACCAGCCGCACATACTCGTCACTCAGCTTGACCTGCATGTCGGGGCCGGTGATCACGTGGGCCATCGCCATCTCCTCCTCGTTCCATCCACGGGTAGCTCGGCGCTTCAGGGCGATCGATGAACGCGGGCGCGGCGCCTCGGACGGACGTGGCGACGCGAGGCTCATAGCATGCGCAAGCGGCGCCGAAAGCGCACTTGTCCGATGGTGACGCTCCGCCTGCACCTTGGTGCAACATGGGTGTCAGCCGCGGCGGCGCGCCGCTGGCATCATGCGCGTTTCGTCTGCACACTGGAGAGACTCGTCATGAAGGAAGTTGTTGTCGTCAGCGGTGTCCGCACCGCCATCGGGGGCTTTGGCGGAAGCCTCAAGGACGTCCCGCCCACGCGCCTGGCCGCGCTGGTCACCAAGGAAGCGCTCGCCCGCGCCAAGGTCGACGGCAAGGACGTGGAGAACGTGGTGTTCGGCCACGTCATCAACACCGAGCCGCGCGACATGTACATGGCCCGCGTCGCCGCGATCGAAGGCGGCTGCGCGCAGGAGACGCCGGCGCTGACCGTCAACCGCCTGTGCGGCTCGGGCCTGCAGGCCATCGTGAGCGCGGCGCAGAGCATCCAGCTCAGCGACGCCAAGGTGGCCGTCGGCGGCGGCGCCGAGAACATGAGCCGCGCGCCCTTCGCCTCGCTCACCGCGCGCTGGGGCGCGCGCATGGGCGACACGAAGATGGTCGACATGATGATCGGCGCCCTGCACGACCCGTTCCAGAACATCCACATGGGCGTCACGGCCGAGAACGTCGCGAAGAAGTGGGACATCAGCCGCGAGCAGCAGGACCAGACCGCGCTCGCGAGCCACCAGCGCGCGCAGAAGGCCATCGAGAACGGCTGGTTCAAGTCGCAGATCGTTCCGGTGCCGCTCGAAAGCCGCAAGGGCACCACCTACTTCGACACCGACGAGCACGTGCGCTTCGACGCGAAGATCGAGGACATGGCCAAGCTCAAGCCGGCCTTCCTGAAGGAGAACGGCACGGTCACGCCGGGCAATGCCTCGGGCATCAACGACGCCGCCGCCGCGGTGGTGCTGATGGAGAAGGAAGAAGCCGCCCGCCGCGGACTCAAGCCGATGGCGCGCGTGGTCGCGTACGCCTTCGCGGGCGTGGACCCGGCGTACATGGGCATCGGCCCCGTGCCCGCCTCGCGCAAGGCGCTGGAGAAGGCCGGCCTCCAGGCCTCGGACATGGACGTGGTCGAGGCCAACGAAGCGTTCGCCGCGCAGGCCTGCGCCGTCACGAAGGACCTCGGCCTCGACCCGGCCAAGGTGAACCCGAACGGCTCGGGCATCTCGCTGGGCCATCCCGTGGGCGCGACCGGCGCGCTGATCACGGTGAAGGCGCTCTACGAACTCGAGCGCATCCAGGGCCGCTACGCGCTGGTGACCATGTGCATCGGCGGCGGACAGGGCATCGCGTGCATTTTTGAACGGGTCTGACGAAGCGGCCGATTTTTGTGGCTATAATCTTTGGATTGCCTGAAACGACACATCAAATGTCGTCACTCAGGGGCTCTTAGCTCAGTTGGTAGAGCAGCGGACTCTTAATCCGTAGGTCGAGTGTTCGAGTCACTCAGGGCCCACCACCAACACTCAATGCCCCGCATGTCCGAACATGCGGGGCATTTTTCATTGCCGAAGGAGATTTCATGCAGTTGCACGACCTGGGCTACGAACCGGATGCGCTCGAGGTGCGCGTGAGCGAACTGCTGGTCGCCACCGCCGACGGCGGCGACGCGCTGATCAATCCCTCCATCACCGAAGTGCTGCGCCTGCTGCGCGAGCACCTGAAGATGGACGTGGTGTTCGTGTCCGAATTCGTCGACGGCCGCCGCGTCTTCCGGCGCGTCGACGCCAAGCCCGGCAGCCAGGTGATCGCCGAAGGCGACTCGGCCCCGCTCGAGGAATCGTTCTGCCAGTACGTGGTCGACGGCCGCCTGCCCCGCCTGGTGCACGACGTGCGCACCGAGCCGGCCTTTGCGCAACTGCCGGCCACGCCTTTCCCCGTGGGCGCGCATCTCAGCACCCCGGTCGTGCTGGACGATGGCCGCGTCTACGGCACGCTGTGCTGCTTCAGCTTCGCGCCCGACGACTCGCTCACCCAGCGCGACCTGCGCAAGCTCGAACTCTCGGCGCAGCTCGCGGCCAAGAAGCTCAACGAGCAGCGCGCGCGGGAAGCCGAGAAGACCATGGCCGGCTGGCAACTGCATCCCAAGGACGAGGTGCGCCGGCGCTGAGGCGCCGCCTCAGGGATTGAATTGCAGCAAGACGAGGCGCGTTCTTGAGAAGCCGGTGATTGTCGATGCGCGCCACCAGCCCGGCCTCGCTCAATTCGGCGGAATCGTCTCGGCGATCCGCTCGGCCATGTAGGGATAGAACGGGTTCGACCGCAGCCGCGAGAGAAAGTCGAAGCCCACCACGAGCGTGCGGTGCTCGCCGCGCACCGCGAGCGCGCCGAGGTTGATGCCGAAGTCCTCGCGCCCGTCGGGTTCCAGCCCGTAGAGCGGGTCGGTCACGGGGAACGGCACCGCCACGTGGGACAGCGAGAACACTTCGCGCGGGTAGGCGAGCGCAAGCGGCCGCGTGCGCTCGTCGGCCGAGCCGGCCTCGGTCGTGCGCTCCACCACGCGCAGCGTGTCCGCGTCGGCGTTGGCGATCCAGGTGGCCCGGAAGCGCCGGGGCGCCGGCGGCAGCAGCCGGCTGCCCAGCGGGTCGGCCGCATCGCGCAGCAGCGGGCCGAACTTGATGTTGCGGTTGAGGTCGAACAGCACCAGCTCGCTGCCGTTGGCCGGCAGGCGCGCGTAGAGCGCGGTCACGACCGCGCGGGTGCTGACGGTCGCGTCCGCGACCGACTGGAAGCTCAGGATCGGCGGCAGGCGGGCGAGCCGGCCCGCCCGTTCCTCGCGCACGATGTGGCCCTGCAGGTCGCGGGTGAGCAAGGAAGACTGCCGCGCCGCGTTCACCGGAAACGAGTCGAACTTGAACGGATTGACCTCCGGCACCACGCCGAGCCATGCCGCCTTGGCGAAGGGCGGGAACACCGCCGGCCAGCCGAGCAGGCCCGCGAAGCGCGACAGCTCGGTGACGCCGATCATCGGCGCCAGCAGCACGAGCCGGTCGGGGCGCGCGAGGCCCTGCTCGTCGTCCAGCGCATCGAGCGCGTACTTCAGCGCCAGCGCGCCGCCGTTGGAGTAGCCCACGATGTGCAGCGGCAGCGGCGCGGCCACGCGGCGGCGCGCCTCGCGGACGGCGAGCCGCGTCGCTTCGAGCCAGTCGGGCCATTCCACGCGCGTGAGGCCGGCCGGCACGGTGCCGTGGCCCGGCAGCCGGATGCCGATGGCGACGAAGCCGTGGTCGCGGTAGAGCGCCGCGACATGGCGCAGGCTATAGGGCGAATCGGTCAGCCCGTGCAGCAGCACCACGACGCCGCGCGGCGGCCCCGCGGGTTCGAGCACATAGGAGCGGTTCCAGTCCTGCTTGAAGCGACCCGGGTAGATCGGGCTGCCCTCGAAGTAGCGGTTGGCCGCCACCCGCGCCTCGGGGGGCAGACGCTCGGTGACTTCGGCGCGCACTTCGGCGAAGGCGGCGTTCTCGGCGGCGATGTAGCCGGCCCAGTCGGTCCTGCGCAGTTCCGCGCGCGACAGCTCGTGCGGCACGTGCGTGTGCCACGGCCCGAGCGGCGGCCCGCGCTGGATGTCATAGAGGCGCACGGCGACGAGCGCCGCCCCGGCCGTCACGGCGACGAGCGCCACGGTCTTCAACACCTTCGGCATCCGGCCCTCACTTTCGGCGCGCGTTGTCCCTAGAATTTTTGACACGCTTCGAAAGCATTTTGCAGTCCGCCGCGCTGGCGGGCGCCCAGCGGCCAGCAGACAAAGACAAAGGAGACCCATGACCCCCACCCCACCGTCCGCCGTGTTCGTCCGCCAGGACGACGACACCTGGCTTCCCACCGAACTCGCACGCGGGCCCTGGGACCCGCGCGCGCAGCATGGCGGCGCGCCGGCCGCGCTCTTCGCGCACCTCGCGGAAGGCGCCGTGGCGGAGCCCGGCTGGCAGCTCGCACGGCTGACGATGGAACTGGTCCGGCCGGTGCCGCTGGCATCGCTGCGCTCGCACTGCACCATCCAGTCCTCGCGCTCGACCACGCGCATCGGCATCGACCTGCTCGCGGGCGACACGCTGGTGGCGCGGGCCCATGCCCTGATGCTGCGCACACAGGCGATCGAGCTGCCCGCCGAGTTGCCGGGCTGGTCGCCGGAGGCGCTGCTGCCGGCACCGGGCGCCTGTGCGCAGGCGCTGCGCATTCCCGGACTGCCCAAGGGCGTGTCCTTCCACGGCGGGGCCATCGAATCGCGCGTGGCGCAGGGCGACCCTTCGCAGCCCGGCCCGGCCGCCGCGTGGTTCCGGCTCGTCGTGCCGGTGGTGCAGGGGCAGCCGCTTTCGCCCGCCATGCGCGCGGTCGCGGCGGCGGACTTCGGCAACGGGCTGAGCTGGGTGCTGCCGGCCCAGGGCTACGTCTTCACCAATGCCGACCTCAGCGTGCACCTGATGCGCCAGCCCGCGGGCGAGTGGATCGGCGTCGCCGCCCAGACGCAGGCCGACGCCAGCAGCGCGGGCACCACGCTGTCGCGCCTGTATGACGAGCAGGGCCCCCTGGGCGTCGCCATCCAGACCCTCGTGATCCGCGAACGCCAGCCCCTGTGAACGCCATGGCTCTGGCATAGTGCGCCATGGCCCTGGCCGACCTGCCCCGCTCCTGGCTCACCTTCAGCGCCCCGGTGGTGGCGGCGCAGGCCGCGGGACGCCCGCTGGTGGCGCTCGAATCGACCATCATCGCGCACGGCATGCCCTACCCGGAGAACGTCCGCACCGCGCGCGAGGTGGAGGCGGCGATCCGCGCGGCCGGCGCCGAACCGGCCACCGTCGCGATCCTGCGCGGACGCATCCGCATCGGCCTGGCCGACGACGAGCTCGATTTCCTCGGCCGCTCGGGCCAGGCCAGCAAGGTCAGCCGCCGCGACCTGCCGGCGGTGCTCGCGAGCGGCGGCACCGGCGCCACCACCGTGGCCGGCACGATGATCTGCGCCGCGCTCGCCGGCATCGAGGTCTTCGTGACCGGCGGCATCGGCGGGGTGCACCGCGGCGCTTCCGAGAGCTTCGACATCTCGGCCGACCTGCAGGAGCTCGCGCGCACCTCGGTGGCGGTCGTGTGCGCGGGGGCCAAGTCCATCCTGGACATCGGCCTCACGCTCGAATACCTCGAGACGCACGGTGTGCCGGTGCTGAGCTGCGGCCAGGACAACTTCGCCGCCTTCTACACGCGCGACAGCGGCTTCCCGGCCGACTATCGACTGGACGACCCCGCCGAGCAGGCGCGGTTCATCCGCACCAAATGGGACCTCGGCCTCGCGGGCGGCGTGGTGCTGAGCACGCCGGTGCCCGAATCGGCGGAGATGTCGGTCGGCGAGATCGATGCGCTGCAGCGGCAGGCCCTGGCCGAAGCGCACGCGCAGGGCATCACCGGCAAGGCGGTGACGCCCTTCCTCCTGGCCCGCATCCGGGAGTTGTCGGGCGACCGCAGCCTGGCGACCAACATCGCGCTCGTGAAGCACAACGCGGCCGTCGGGGCGCGGCTGGCGCTGGCACTGGCACACACCCGACGCGGCGCGCGGCTGCCCTGATCAATCGCAGCGGAAGGTGACTTCGCCGGCGGGAACGGCCGGCCCCCTGGCGTTGAGGAAGCGCGTCGGCGCGCCGAAGTTGCGGCAGTAGGCTTCGGCCTCCTGCGCGGTCGGCGCCTTCATGACGCCGTCGCCCAGCATCGTGACGCGCGGCACCGGCCGCGAGGCGCAGCCGGCGAGCGCAGCCGCCGCGAGCAGCGCGGCCCACGCCGCGCGTGCCGTGCGATCAGGCATTCGCCGCGGCCAGGGCAGCGTTCAGCGTCGCGCTCGGGCGCATCACGGCTTCGAGCTTCTTGGCGTCGGGCAGGTAGTAGCCGCCGATGTCGACCGGCTTGCCCTGGACCACCTTGAGCTCCTCGACGATCTTCGCCTCGTTCTTGGCGAGGGCTTCGGCCAGCGGGGCGAAATGCGCCTGCAGTTCCTTGTCCTCGGTCTGCGCGGCGAGTTCCTCGGCCCAGTACTTGGCCAGGTAGAACTGGCTGCCGCGGTTGTCGAGCTCGCCGGTGCGCGGCGACGGCGACTTGTTGTTGTCCAGCAGCTTGCCCGTGGCGGCGTCGAGCGCCTTGGCGAGCAGCTTGGCCTTGGCGTTGCCGGTCTTGATGCCGAGGTCTTCGAACGACACCGCCAGCGCGAGGAACTCGCCCAGCGAATCCCAGCGCAGGTGGTTCTCTTCCACCAGCTGCTGCACATGCTTCGGGGCCGAGCCGCCAGCGCCCGTCTCGTACATGCCGCCACCGGCCATCAGCGGCACGATCGACAGCATCTTGGCGCTGGTGCCCAGCTCCATGATCGGGAACAGGTCGGTCAGGTAGTCGCGCAGGATGTTGCCGGTGGCCGAGATGGTGTCCATGCCGCGCACCACGCGTTCGAGCGTGTAGCGCATCGCACGCACCTGGCTCATGATCTGGATGTCCAGGCCGGTGGTGTCGTGCTCGTGCAGGTACATCTTGACCTTGGTGATGAGCTGCGCTTCGTGCGGGCGGTAGGCGTCGAGCCAGAACACCACCGGCATGCCCGAGTTGCGGGCGCGCGAGACGGCCAGCTTGACCCAGTCGCGGATGGCGGCGTCCTTGACCTGGCACATGCGCCAGATGTCGCCCTGCTCGACGTTCTGACTCATCAGCACCTCGCCGGTCGCCAGGTCGGTGATGTTGGCCACGCCGTCCTCGGGGATCTCGAAGGTCTTGTCGTGCGAGCCGTATTCCTCGGCCTGCTGCGCCATCAGGCCGACGTTGGGCACGGTGCCCATGGTCTTCGGGTCGAAGGCGCCGTGCCACTTGCAGAAGTTGATGATCTCCTGGTAGATCCGGGCGAAGGTGCTCTCGGGCATCACGGCCTTGACGTCCTTCAGACGGCCGTCGGCGCCCCACATCTTGCCGCCGTTGCGGATCATGGCCGGCATCGAGGCATCGACGATGATGTCGTTGGGCGAATGGAAGTTGGTGATGCCCTTGGCCGAGTCGACCATCGCCAGTTCGGGGCGGTGCTCGTGGCAGGCGTGCAGGTCGCGCTTGATCTCTTCCTGCTTGCTCTCGGGGAGGCTCGCGATCTTGTTGTAGAGATCGACCATGCCATTGTTGACGTTGACGCCCAGCTCGTCGAACAGCTTGCCGTGCTTGGCGAAGGCTTCGCGGTAGAAGATCTTGACGCAGTGGCCGAACACGATCGGGTGCGAGACCTTCATCATGGTGGCCTTCACGTGCAGCGAGAACATCACGCCGGTCTTGCGCGCGTCTTCGATCTGCTGCTCGTAGAAGTCCAGGAGCGCCTTCTTGCTCATGAACATGCTGTCGATGATCTCGCGGTCAAGCAGCGATACCTTCGGCTTGAGCACGATGGTCTTGCCGCTCTTGGTGACCAGTTCCATCTTGACGTCGCGCGCGCGGTCCAGCGTCATCGACTTCTCGCCGTGATAGAAGTCGCCGTGGTGCATGTGCGAGACGTGCGAACGCGAAGCCTGGCTCCACTCGGCCATGCTGTGCGGGTGCTTGCGCGCGTATTCCTTCACCGCCTTGGGGGCGCGGCGGTCGGAGTTGCCCTCGCGCAGCACGGGGTTCACGGCGCTGCCGGTGCACTTGTTGTAGCGCGCGCGGATGTCCTTTTCCTCGGCCGTCTGCGGGTTCTCGGGGAAGTCGGGGATCTTGTAGCCCTTGTCCTGCAGTTCCTTGATGGTGGCCTTGAGCTGCGCCACCGAGGCACTGATGTTCGGCAGCTTGATGATGTTGGCTTCGGGCTTGAGCGTCAGTCGACCCAGTTCGGCGAGGGTGTCCGGCACCTTCTGCGCATCGGTCAGGCACTCCGGGAAGTTCCCCAGGATCCGGGCCGCCACGGAGATGTCGCTGGTCTGGACATCGATGCCGGCCGGCGCCGCGAAGGTGCGGATGATCGGCAGGAACGCGGCGGTCGCCAGGTACGGCGCTTCGTCGGTGAGCGTGTAGATGATGGAGGGTTGAGTCGTGCTCATGCGCTTACTTTCGTGATACTGGAAGTGTCTGAACCGCGGGTCGCCGGTTCGCCGAATCCCCGATTGTCGCCGAACCCCCGCCCGGGGGACGCCGGGCGGCCCCAAAGCCTTCCATGGCATCCTCCGCGGGCGATATTGCAGGTATTTCGGGAGCATTTCGATGGTGGAAGGAAAAGTCGTGGTCGTCACCGGCGCGGGTGGCGGCATCGGCCGTGACATCGCGCTCGCCATGGCGAGCCACGGCGCGCGGGTGGTGGTCAACGACATCGGGGCCGGCGTCGACGGCGAGGGCCGCAGCACCGGCCCGGCCCAGCAGGTGGTCGACGAGATCCACGCCCTGGGCGGCGAGGCCGTGCCCAGCACCGACAGCGTGGCCGAGTCCGCGAGCGCCGCGCGGATCGTGCAGTGCGCGGTCGACAACTTCGGGCGCATCGACGCGGTGGTCAACAACGCCGGCATCCTGCGCGACCGCTTCTTCCACAAGATGTCGGAGCCCGAATGGGACGCGGTCATCCGGGTGCACCTGTACGGCGCCTTCTACGTGAGCCGCGCGGCGGCCACCTTCTTCAAGGAGCAGAACGCGGGCGCGATGGTGCACATGACCTCGACCTCGGGGCTGATCGGCAATTTCGGCCAGGCGAACTACTCGGCGGCCAAGCTGGGCATCGCGGCGCTGTCGAAGTCCATCGCGCTGGACATGCAGAAGTTCAACGTGCGCTCCAACTGCATCGCACCCTTCGCCTGGAGCCGGATGATCGGCGCCATCCCGACCGACACCGACGAACAGAAGGCGCGGGTCGCCCGGATGCAGCAGATGACGCCGGCCAAGATCGCGCCGCTGGCGGTGTACCTCGCGAGCGACGCCGCCAGGGAGGTCAACGGCCAGATCTTCTCGGTGCGCAACAACGAGATCTCGCTCATCAGCCAGCCGCGGCCCGTGCGCACCATTCACCGGTCCGAGGGCTGGACGCCGCAGACCATCGCCGAGCACGCGATGCCGGCGATGCGGGCGAGCTTCTATCCGCTGGACCGCTCGGGCGACGTGTTCAGCTGGGATCCCGTCTGAGACGCGCGGGCTTCGCGGGCACGATGTCGGCCGATCTCCGTTCGCTGCGCCTGTTCGTCGCCGTGGCCGAGCACGGCAGCATCAGCGAAGGCGCCAAGCGCTGCCACATCGCGCTCGCCGCCGCGAGCAAGCGGATTTCCGACCTGGAAGCGCGCGCGCGACTGCCGCTGCTGGTGCGCCATGCGCGCGGCGTCATGCTCACCTCGGCGGGCCACGGCTTCCTGCTGCATGCGCGCGCCGTGCTGTCGGCCATGGACCGGCTGAACGCGGAACTCGACGACTTCCAGCATGGCGTGACGGGCGTGGTCAGCATCACGGCCAACGCCTCGGCGATCGCGCAGTTCCTGCCCGACCAGATCGGCTCTTTCCTGAAGCTGCACCCGATGCTCAAGATCGACCTGCAGGAGCGCGCGAGCACCGAGGTCGTCAAGGCGGTGACCGCGGGTCTCGCCGACATCGGCGTGATCGAGGGCCATACGGCGTCGCAGGGCCTGGAATGCCTGCCCTACCGCAACGACGAGCTGTCGGTGGTCGTCGGGTTCGACCACCCGCTGTCGCGGCGCAAGCGCATCGACGTCGGGGAGGTGCTGCGCCACGACCATATCGTGGTGCGCGAAGGCACCGCCCTGCACCGGGTGCTGCTCGCCGCCGCGCAGGAAGCCCAGGTGCCGCTGAAGGTGCGCATGCAGGTCGGCAGCTTCGACATGGTCTGCCGCATGGTCGAGCAGGGCCTGGGCATCGGCGTGCTGCCCTTCGCCGCGATCCTGCCGCAGCTGCAGGTGATGCGCCTGCGCTGCCTGCGCCTCGACGCACCCTGGGCTTCGCGCCGCCACCTGCTGTGCGTGCGGCGCGAGCAGGACCTGACGGCGGCCGCCCGCTCGGTGCTGGAGCACCTCGGCCAGCCGGCCGCGGACTGAGCCGCATCGGCATGGAGCCTTCGCGCCGCGCGAAGGCTCGCGATGACCACAAACGAATTGTTCTCCCCGGCCGACCCATCAAGAATCGACGGACCGAACATCAAGGAGACATTCGTGAAGATCACCCGCGTCAGCGCCACGCCGCTGAACGTCCCGGTCACCATCGACGTGCTGGGCCTCGACAAGCAGACCTCGCTGTCGCTGTGCCTGACCGAGATCGAGACCGACACCGGCCTCGTCGGCCACGGCATGACCGCCATCACCGAAGAGGAAATCATCGCCGCCGCGGTGCGCGAGGTGGCCGCGCCGGCGCTCATCGGCGAAGACCCGACGGCCACCGAGCGGCTCTGGGAAAAGCTCTACTGGCTGCTCTCGCCGCGCGGCCAGACCGGCTACGCGAGCCACGCCATCGCGGCGCTCGACATCGCCCTCTGGGACCTCAAGGCCAAGGCGCTAGGCCAGCCGCTGTGGCGCCTGCTCGGCGGCGCGCGCCCGCGGGTGCCGGTCTACGCCACGTTCGGCTTCGGCTTCTTCGAGCGCGACCAGCTCGCCGAGGCCGCCAAGCTGTGGGTGTCTCAGGGCTTCCAGCGCCTGAAGATGACGGTCGGCGGCCATGCGCTGGCGCGCCGCGACGAACCCCGGCCCATCGACGAGGTGATCGACGAGGACGTGCGTCGCGTGGCCGCGGTGCGCGAGGCGGTCGGCCCCGACGTGAAGCTCTACGTGGATGCCAACTGCGGCCTCGACCTGTTCCACGCGAGCGACCTCGCGCGGCGCATCGAGCCCTACGGCATCAGTTTCTTCGAAGAGCCGCTGACGCAGAATGACGTGCGCCAGATGGCGGACCTGCGCCGCCGCACGACGATTCCGCTGGCCTGCGGCCAGAACGAGGGCCTGGCCTTCCGCTTCCGCGACCTGCTGGTCAACCAGGCGGCCGACGTGCTGCAGCCCAACGTGACGATCTCCGGCGGCTACTCGCAGTGCCTGAAGATCGCGGGCATGGCGCAGGCCTTCAACGTGCCGATCGACAACGGCGGCGCATGGCCCTTCCACAACATGCACCTGCATGCGGGCGTGGCCAACGGCGGCCTGGTCGAATACCACTACGTCGCGGTGCAGATGCTGCGGCAGATCTTCGACGGCCTGCCGGTGCCCGAGAACGGCTGGCTCACGCTGCCCGAGACGCCGGGCCTGGGCTTCGCGCCGAACGCGGACCGGGTGCGCGAACTGGCGAAGCTGCCCACCTCCCACGGCAAGGGCAAGGCCTGAGGTGGAACAAGCACCCCCCGAGCCGCTTCCGCGGGATTCCTGACGCGGCACGCGCCACGGACAACTGAAGAGAAAGCGCCGCCCTGCGCAAACCGAACGACTACGACACAGACAACGGAGACACGATGCAACCGATTCCTTCCCCCACGATGAAAGCGCCGCGCAGGCAGGCGCTGCGCGCAGCGGCCGCGGCGCTGGCGCTCGGCCTGGCGGGCACGCTCGCCGCGCCGGCCGCCTGGGCCCAGAAGTACCCCGAGCGCCCCATCCGCCTCGTGGTCGGCTATTCGGCCGGCGGCGGCGTGGATGCCGCCGCCCGCCTGCTGAGCGCGCGCCTCTCGACCGCGCTGGGCCAGCAGGTGGTGGTGGAGAACCGCACCGGCGCGACCGGCCTGATCGCGGCCGACCTGGTCGCCAAGGCCGCGCCGGACGGCTACACGCTGATGATGGGCGACAGCGCGCTGCTGATCGCCAAGCTGCTGCAGCCGAAGATCGCCCTCGATCCGATGACCAGCTTCAAGCCGGTGGCGGGCGCCTTCTTCTCGCCGCTGATGATCGTCACCGCCAACGACTTCCCGGCGCGCACGCCCAAGGAATTCGTGGCCGAACTCAAGGCCCATCCGGGCCGCTACTCGTTCGCGACCTCCGGCGTGGGCACGGTGCAGCACCTCGGCTTCGAGATGCTCAAGCAGCGCACCGGCAGCTTCGTGCTGCACGTGCCCTACCGCGGCGCCGCGCAGATCGTGCCGGACGTGGTGGGCGGCCAGGTGCCGATCGGCGTCGTCAGCGCGACCGCGGGCATGGCGCAGGCCAAGGCCGGCAAGCTGCGCGCGGTGGCGCTGATGAACACGGCCAAGCTCGAAGGCGCGGAAAGCGTCGCGCCGCTGTCCGACGCGCTGCCGGGTTTCGACGTCGCGCCGCGCCTGTTCGTGCTCGCGCCCGTCGGCACGCCCGACGAGATCGTCGAGCGGCTTTCGTCGGCGGTGAAGAGCGTGCTCGACACCCCCGACGCCGCGAGCGCGGCGGCCGCGCAGGGCATGCTGCGCGCCTACGCCACGCCGGCGCAGCTGCGCAGCGCGCTCAACGAGGAAAACACCCGCTGGAAGGGCATCATCGCGGACCAGCGCATCGTGGGGGAATGAGCCGATGAAGCAAGCGCACCTGGGCCTGATCGTGCCGCCGGCCGCCGGCGCGGTACCCGTGGACGGCCCCCTGCTCTACGGTGAACGCATCCGCTTCAGCGCGCGAGGCCTCGGCCTCGGCGAGATCTCCACGCGCGGCTACACCGAAGTGATCGACGCGGTGGTCGGCAAGGCGCGCGAACTCGCCGCCGAGGGCGTCCAAGCCGTCTCGCTCATGGGGACGTCGCTCAGCTTCTTCCGCGGCGCCGCGTTCAACCGCGAACTGCAGGCCGAACTGACGCGCGCCACCGGCCTGCCCAGCAGCACCATGAGCGACGCCATCGTGAACGGCCTGCGCAGCCTCGGCGTGAAGCGGGTGGCGGTCGCGACCGCCTACATCGACGAGGTCAACCAGTTGCTGCGCCGCTACCTGGCCGACAGCGGCTTCGAGCCGCTGGCGCTGCAGGGCCTGTCGATCTCCGACGTGCAGGCGGTCGCCGAGGTGCCGACCGGCGTGCTGGTGGATCTTTGCACCACGGTCTACCGCGAAAGCCCCGGCGCGGAGGGCATCCTGATCTCGTGCGGGGGCCTCGTCACGCTCGACGCGGTGCGCGAGATCGAGGCGCAACTCGGCGTGCCCGTGGTATCGAGCTCGCCCGCCGGCTTCTGGGACCTGGTGCGCTGCGCGGGGCTGGACCCACGCTCGCCGGGTCATGGGCGGCTGTTCGACCCGGGGCGCCCGGACCCGGCCGGCAAACCGGCGGATCCTGGCGCTCGCACCGCGCCGTCGGCACTCGGCGCAAGGCCCCAGACACCTTGATGACGCGCGCCCGGGCGCTCAGGCCAGGCGCGCAGTCGCCTGCATCAGGAGCGCGCCCTGCGCGTCCTCGGCCCACAGCGAGACAGTGCCGTCGGGCTCCGCCGCATGGCCGCGCACGCGAAGCGGCTTGTTGCAGGTCAGCGGCCGCACCGCCTTGAAGCTGTAGGCGCGCACCGCGCGCCCCGGGTTGTGCTGCTGCGCGGCCTCGAGCAGCAGCGTGGCGATGAGCGGCCCGTGCACGACGAGGTCGTCATAGCCTTCCACCTGCGTGACGTAGGGGTGGTCGTAGTGGATGCGGTGGCTGTTGAAGGTCAGCGCGGAATAGCGGAACAGCAGCGGCGCATCGGGCCGATGCTCGACGGTCCACGCGGCATCGGCGGGCGGCGTCTGCGGCGGCGCCGTTTCCCCCGGCTTCGCCGCCTCGCGGTAGACGATGTCGTGGAACTCGCGCAGCAGCAGCGTGCCGCGCGCATGCACCTCGTGCTGAACCTTGACGAAGACCAGCGCCCCGCCCTTGCCCTGCTTGAGGGTCACCTCGGCCACGCGCGAGGTCTTGGTGCTCGGCGTGCCGAGCACGAGCGGCGCGAAGAACTCGAACTGGCTGCCGGCCCACATGCGGCGCGGCAGCGGCACCGGCGGCAGGAAGCCGCCGCGCGCGGCATGCCCGTCGGGGCCGAGCCCGTTCTGCGGCGCGGTCGGCAGGAAATAGCACCAGTGCCACAGCGGCGGGAGCGCCTCGCCGGCCTGCCAGGGCGTGCTGCCGTTGCGCACGGTGGCGGCCATGGCGGTGGCGGTCCAGGGGGAAAGGAGCTCGTCGTGGGTCTCGGTGCGGCCGATCCAGCCGCGCAGGTGGTCGAGGTCGAGCGTGTCGGTCATCGTGATGTTGGTCATGGGATGCGAATCTATCCCGCCGCGGGCCGTCCGTGTCGGGCCACGCCGGCCTCCCTCTCCGGCGCAAGCGAATGGCGGCCGGTCGTGGGATCATGGCGGACTGCGCCCCACCGCCCGCGTCGGGGCGCCATCGGACCGGAGATGCCATGACCGCTGCCACCGAACTCCCAGGCGCCGCCGAGCTCGCGCGCCGCACCCACCGGCGCTTTCCTGGCGAAAGCCAGGCCTATCGCGAGGCCCGACTCGCGCTTCTGGCCGAAGAGATCGAACTGCGCCGCCACATCGAGCGCGTCGCCGCGCAGCGCCGTGCGCTTCCGCCGGGCGGCGTGGTGCCCGAGGACTACGTCTTCCAGGGCGAGCACGGCCCGGCGAGCCTGTCGTCGATGTTCGGGCGCCACGACACCCTCGTCACCTACAACTGGATGTTCGGCCCGCAGCGCGAGCGCGCGTGCCCGATGTGCAGCTCGCTGCTCGCCGCCCTGGACGGCGAGATGCCGGACATCCTGCAGCGCGTGGCCTTCGCGGTGATCGCGCGTTCGCCGGTGACGAAGATGAGCGCGTTCGCCCGGGAGCGCGGATGGCGGCACCTGCCGCTGTACTCGTCGCAGGGCAACCCGTTCAACGCGCTCTACGCGTTCGAGGACCCCGACGCCGGCGAGGACCTACCCGCCTTCAATGTCTTCCATCGCGACGGCGCGGTGATCCGGCATTTCTGGGGCGAGGAAATGGGCATGGAGACCGCCGACCCCGGGCAGGACGCGCGCGGCGCGCCGGACCTGATGCCGATCTGGAACATCCTCGACCACACGCCCGCGGGCCGGGGCGCGAACTGGTACCCGTCGCTCGACTACCCGCCGTCCTGACCCTGGGCCACGCCGACGAGCCCCTCGCGCGCGGCGGCCGCGAAGGCGTCGTGGTCGAGCCGGGTCTGCCGGGCATAGGCCGCGGCGAAGCGCACCATCGCATCGTCGAACACGTCCGACTTGCCCAGGTAGCCGCCGATGAGCGCCGCGTCGCCCGACTTGGCGTGCGCGAGCGCCAGCGCCCAGCCGCACAGCGTGCAGTACTCGGCAAAGGCCGAGGGCGGCGTGCCGTGCGGCTCGAGCTCGATGCTGCCCTTCATGTCGCGCAGCTGCCGCACGTAGTAGTCGACGCCGTCGAGGCGGCCCCAGCCGAGGAAGATGTCCGGCGAGCCCTGGATGAGCCGCTGCCCGCGCACCACGCGGCGCCCCTGGTTGGTGGGCACGTCGAACTGCGGGTGGGCCGGCAGGTGGGGCGACAGCACCGAGGCCTGCGCCTCCTTGAGCTGGAGGAAGAGCGGGTCGTCCTTGTCGCGCCCCTGCAGCAGCATCACCCAGCAGCGCGTGCCCACGCTGCCCACGCCGACCACCTTCTGCGCCGCGTCGATCACGCGGTAGCGCGACAAGAGCCAGCGCCGGTCGGGCGCGAGCGATTCGAGGTAGCCCGCCAGGAACATGCCCAGCGCCTCCTGGATCGGCCGGCCCTGCGAGGTGTGGGTCTGCCGCACGATGAGCGGATGCTGCTCGACGATGCGATGCTGGTCGTCCACCAGGTCGGTCATCTTGTCGAGCACCTGCAGGTGAGTGCGCCGGCGCGCCTTGGCCAGCGCGGCGGCGGCGCCGGGCTGCAGCCAGGTGGGCAGCGCGTCGAGCAGGCGCTGGCTGTCGATGGTGTCGTACCAGGTGTCGAGCAGGCCCATGTCCGCGTAGCGGCGGATGCGGTGCCGGTAGCTCTCTGCCGCGGCGCGCG
This sequence comes from Variovorax sp., assembly GCA_017744285.1. Taxonomy (GTDB): domain Bacteria; phylum Pseudomonadota; class Gammaproteobacteria; order Burkholderiales; family Burkholderiaceae_C; genus Variovorax. The sequence continues at coordinate 68,305 of JAGIBP010000033.1, read as the reverse complement.
CGGCGGTCTCGCAGGCGGCCACGTCGCCGCCGATGTATTGCGAGGCCACGTAGGCGCTGGCGGCGAGGCGCTTGACATCCCATTCCCAGGGGCCGGGCTGCGTCTCGTCGAAGTCGTTGATCGCGAAGACGAGCTGCCGCTCCGCCGAGGCGAAGACGCCGAAGTTCGCCACGTGCATGTCGCCGCAGGCCTGCACCTGCAGCCCCGTGGTCGCACCGGGCGCGAGGTCCGCCGCCATGATCGCCGCCCCGCCGCGCAGGAAGGCGAAGGGCGACTGCAGCATGCGCGCGTGGCGCACCGGGACGAGCTCGGGCAGGCGCGTGACCGCCTGCTGGCGCAGGATGGCAACCGGATCGACCCCGGCCCGCCGCTCGAAGGCCCCGTGGCTCGCGCGCGGAATGCGCTCGCGCAGCGCCTTGCCCGCGGCCATGCGCTCTTCCACGCCGGGCCGCTCGGCCTGGAAGGCCTCGGCCAGTTCTTCCGGCGGCGCGGTTGCCGACCAGAGGGTTGCCTGGACTCCGTTGTTTCGCGCCATGCCTCGCTCCGTGGTGCTGGGAGGGGCCTCATTCTGCGCGAGCCACGGCCCCTGTGGCGCGGCCTTTCCCGGTGCTCGGTGGCGCGCTAGCGGCGCTCGATCGCGGCGCGCAGGTGCGCCGGGATCTCGATCGCTCGATGGGTGTCGAGCGAGGTCGTGACCAGCACCTGCTTCATGCGCATGCGCGTCTCGCCCTGGGCGTCGAAGCAATGCAGGCCGAGCGTGATCGAGCGCGTGCCCAGCTGCTCGACCGCGAGCCCGAGGGTGACCGTGTCGCCCATGCGGCTGACGGCGCGGAAGTCGGCCTCCAGGCGCACCGTGGGCAGGCCGATGCGCTGCCCCACGATCAGCTCGCGGTAGCCGATGCGAAGCCCCTCGTTGACCCAGTCCTCGACCAGGCCGTTGAACATCACGAAGTACTGCGGGTAGAAGACGATGCCCGCGGGATCGCAGTCGGAGAAGCGGATCAGGCGCTCGCGGCGGAACTCGGCGCCGCTCGCACCGCTCACGTGTTCTCCTCGGCGGAAGGCTCGTTGCGCATCACGTGCACGCGCAGCTGGCCGAGCTGCGCATAGAGCTGGCGCACGGTCTTCGTGTCGAGCCCCGAGAACATCTCCAGGATCCATTGCTCGTGCTCCTTGGCCATCGCCTCGAAGCTGCGCCGCCCCTTGGCCGTGAGGCTGACGATCCACGCGCGGCGGTCGTCGGGGCTCGGCGTGCGCGAGACCACGCCTTCCCGCTCGAGCTCGTCGGTGAGGCCGGTGACGTTGCCGCCGGTCACCATCAGGTAGCGCGAGAGCACGCGCATCTTCAGTCCCTCGCGGTAGCGGTAGAGCTGCGCCATGTAGTCGAAGCGCGCGAGCGTGATGTCGAAGCGCTCGCGCAGGCGCTTGCGGATCTCGGCCTCGATCTGCGTGGTGCTCGCGAGCATGCGCAGCCAGAGCTTGAGCACCGCGTGGTCGTCGTGGCGCGCGCGGGCCTCGTGGCCCAGTTCCTGCGCATCGCTGAGCGCGGCGTGCGAAGGGTCGTTGGTGCTGTCGATCATGGTGTGACTTCTCCTCCCGAAACAGAAATCGACTGCCCGTTCATCGAGGCAGCCCCCTCGCCGCACAGCCAGCGCACCGCATCGGCCACCTCGGCCGGCTGCACGATGCGGCGCTGCGGATTGACGGCGGCGAACTCCGCCAGCGCCTCGGCCTCGCTGCGGCCGGTCTTGCCGACCACGTTCGCGACGCTGTTGCGCAGGATGTCGGTCTCGGTATAGCCGGGGCACACCGCGTTGACCGTGATGCCCTTGCGCGCCACTTCGAGCGCCAGCGATCGCGTGAGCCCGATCACGCCATGCTTGGCCGCGGCATAGGCCGCCACGTAGGCGTAGCCCTTCTGCCCCGCGGTGCTCGCGATGTTGACGATGCGGCCCCAGCCCGCGTCGAGCATGTCGGGCAGCGCGGCCTGCGCGCACAGGAAGCTGCCGGTGAGGTTCACCGCCAGCATGCGCTGCCAGAGCTCGGCCGAGGTCTTGAGGAAGGGCGCGCTCTCGGCCTGACCCGCGTTGTTGACCAGGATGGCCACCGGCCCGGACGCAGCGCGGAGCGCCTCGAAGGCGGCGCGCACCGAGGCCTCGTCGCTCACGTCGGCCGCCGCCACGGCGTGGCCGCTGCCCGCGAGCGCCTGCCGCACCTTCTCGAGCGCCGCGCGATCGCGGCCGATGAGGCTGACCCGCGCGCCCTCGGCCGCGAGGGTGCGGGCGATCTCCGCGCCGATGCCGCGCGCGGCGCCGGTCACGACAGCGTGGCGACCTTGGAGGGCATGGTTCATGGCGTACCTAAAAGATTGACAACTAAATCAATTCTAACGCGTGATGCACCGAATCGGGGCAGGCGCCTCAGCGCATGAAGCGCCCGCCGTTGAGATCGAGCGTGGCGCCGGTCACGAAGGCGCCCGCGTCCGACGCGAGATAGACCACGGCCGCCGCGACCTCGCGCGCCTCGCCGAAGCGGCCGAGCGGGATCGTCGCCTGCAGCGCGCGCCGGCGCGGCTCGTCCATCGCGTCGAGCACCGGGCTGTGGATGGCCGCCGGCGCGATCGCATTGACCGTGACGCCATGCGGCGCCATCTCCTGCGCGAAGGCGCGCGTGAGCGCGAGCAGCGCCGCCTTCGAGGCCGCGTAGTGCACGCCGCTGGCGGTGCTCGGCTGCTGGCCCGCCATCGAGGCGAGATTGACGATGCGCCCCGATCGGCGCTCGCGCATGTGGCGGCCCGCGATGCGGCAGCCGAAGAAGCCGCCGCGCAGGTTGACGGCCATCACCTCGTCCCACTCGCCCGCGCCGATGTCCCACAGCGAGGTCGAGGGCGTCAGCGCCGCGTTGTTGACCATCACGTCGACGGTGCCGAAGTGCTGCACGGCGGCGTCGAAGCCGCGCGCGAAGGCAGCTTCGTCGCGCACGTCCAGCGGCAGTGCGATGCATTCGCGGCCCTCGGCCTGCAGCGCGTGCGCGAGCGCGTGCACCGCCGCGCCGTCGATGTCGGCCAGCGCCACGCGCGCTCCCGCCTCGCCGAGCCCGCGCGCGATGGCTTCGCCCAAGCCGCGGCCTGCGCCCGTCACGAAAGCCGCCCGACCGGACAACGCGAACATCGCGCTACCTGCCGCGCCCGGCGGGCCGCCGGTCCCAGGTGGATCCGGACACGCCGCGCTCGCGCAGCTTGAATTTCTGCACCTTGCCGTTCTCGGTGCGCGGCAGGTCCGCCATGAGGTCGATGTAGCGCGGCACCGCGAAGTAGGGCAACCGCGCCTCGCAGAAGCTCGCGAGTTCGGCGAAGTCGATCGCGCAGCCGGCACGGGCCACGATCGCGGCCATGACCTCGTCCTCGGCGAGTTCGGAACGCACCGGGTACACCGCGCACGAAGCCACCGCGGGATGGCCGAGCAGCACCTGTTCGACCTCGAACGAGGAGATGTTCTCGCCCCGCCGCCGGATCGCGTCCTTGATGCGGTCGATGAAACGAAACGCGCCGTCGGCCTCGCGCACCACGCGGTCGCCGGTGTGGAACCACAGGTTGCGCCAGGCTTCCACTGTCTTCTGCGGCATGTTGAAGTAGCCGCTCGCGAAGGCGTAGGGCTCGTCGGCGCGCAGCAGCAGTTCGCCCGCCACGCCGGGAGCGACTTCGACGTCGTCCTCGTCGGCCACGCGGGCCTCGAAGCCTGGCCGCACCCACCCCATCACGCCGCCGCGCGGCGAGTCGGTCGCGGTCGCGATCACGAAGTTGGTCTCGGTGGAACCATAGCCTTCGAGCAGTCGCACGCCGGTGCGCTCGAAGAAAGCCTTTGCCGCGGCCTGCGGCACGCCGGGGCCGAGGCCCACGCGCACGCGATGGTCGCGCTCGCCGCGCGCCTCGGGCTGCGCGAGCAGGATCGGCACCATGGCGCCGAGCAGGTAGACCACGGTGGCGCCGCTCGCGCGCATCGCGCCCCAGAAGCCCGAGGCGGAGAAGCGCGATTCGAACACCACTTCGCAGCCGGTCACGGCCGCCTGCGCGAAGGTGTTGAGCGCGTTGATGTGGAAAAGCGGCAGCGTGGTGCACAGCACATCGTCGCGGCCGACGCCGAGCACCTCGGCGCTGTTCACGCCCCACCAGAAATACTGGGCGTGCGGGCACACCACGCCCTTGGCAGGCCCGGTGGTGCCGGAGGTGTAGAGGACCGCGATCGGGTCGCCGGGCTGCACCTCGGCCGGCGGGACCACGCCGCTCGCCTCGGGATAGCGCGACACGCGCACCGAGGGCGGCGCCTGCCATGCGCCCGTCAGCTCGCCGATCACCCAGATCTCGCGCAGCGCGGTGCGGGCGAGGTCAGCGGTGGCGAGCCGTTCGAGGTACTCGGCCTCGACCACCAGCAGCTTCGCTTCGCTGTTGGCGAGGAAGTAGCCGATCTGCGGTCCCATCGAGGCGGTGTTGACCGGCACGGTGGCGGCGCCCATCCAGCCGGCGCCCAGGAAGACTTCGAGGAACTCGATGCGGTTGCCGCACATGAGCGCGACGCGGTCGCCGCGTGCGATGCCGGCCTGCGTGAGCGCGGCCGCGCGGGTCGCGGCGGCGGTGGCGGCCTCCTCGTGCGACCACGCGCGCCCGGCGATCCTCAGCAGGCTGCGGCCCGCGAACAGCGCGGACTGCCGCTGCAGCATGGCGGGCAGCGTGCGCTGCGCCGGTGGCAGCGCGCGGGGCTCGTCAGTCGTCATCGTGAGTGCCTCCACCCAGGTAGGTGGCCTGCACGCGCGGGTCGCTTTCCAGTTGCGCCGAGGGGCCGGAGAGCGCGATCTCGCCAGTCTCCAGCACATAGCCGTGGTCGGAGCTCTCGAGCGCCGCGCGCGCGTTCTGCTCCACCAGCAGGATCGAGACGCCGTCGTCGCGCAGCTTGCGCACGATGGTGAGGATGTCCCGCACGATCAGCGGCGCCAGCCCCAGGCTGGGCTCGTCGAGCATGAGCAGGCGCGGCTCGGACATCAGCGCGCGGCCCACCGCCAGCATCTGCCGCTCACCGCCCGAGAGCGTGTCGGCGCGCTGCGAGCGGCGCTCGGCCAGGCGCGGGAAGCGGTCGTAGACGAACTGCAGGCGGCGCCGCAGGGCCTCGCTGCGCAGGCGCTTGGAGAACGCGCCGAGCTGCAGGTTGTCGAGCACCGTGAGCTCGCCGAAGAGTTCGCGCTTCTCGGGCACGAGGCACAGGCCGCGCTCCACGCGCGCCTCGACGTCGAGGCCGTGCAGGTCCTCGCCCTCGAAGCGCAGCACGCCCTTGGACGGCAGGAGGCCCATCGCGGCGGCCAGCAGCGTGGTCTTTCCGGCGCCGTTCGGTCCGATCACCGAGATGATCTCGCCCTTGCCCAGCTTGAGCGACACGCCGCGCACGGCGTCGACCTGGCCGTAGGACACATGCAGGTCACCGATCTCCAGCATGGCCGTCATGCGATGCTCCCCAGGTAGGCCGCCTGCACGCGCGGGTCGGCACGCACCGCCGCGGGCACGCCCTCCACCAGCTTGGAGCCGAAGTTCATCACCACGAGGCGATCCACCAGTTTCATCACGAAGTCCATGTCATGCTCGACGATCAGGATGGTCACGCCCTCCTCGCGCAGCTTGCGCAGCAAGTCGCCGAGCGCCATCTTTTCCTTGCGGCGCAAGCCCGCCGCGGGTTCGTCGAGCACCAGCAGCACCGGGTCGGCCGCGAGCGCGCGCGCGATCTCCAGGATGCGCTGCGTGCCCAGCGGCAGGCTCCCGGCGAGTTCGTGCGCGCGGTCGCCGAGGCCGATGCGGTCGAGCTGGCGCTGCGCCTCCTGCAGGATCTGCTGTTCCTCGGCGCGATCCAGCCGCAGGCCCGCCTTGAGCAGCCCCGAGCTGGTGCGCGAATGCGCGCCGAGCGCGACGTTGTCCAGCAGCGTCATCTGCGGCCGCAGCTTCACGTGCTGGAAGGTGCGCGCCAGGCCCAGCCGCGCCACCTTGCGCTGCGGCATGCCCGCGATGTCGTGGCCGAGGAAGCGCACCTGCCCGGCCGTCATGGGCAGCGTGCAGGTCAGCAGGTTGAACATGGTCGACTTGCCCGCGCCGTTCGGGCCGATGAGCCCGAGGATCTCGCCGGCGCGGACGTCGAAGCTCACGTCGTTCACCGCCACGAGGCCGCCGAAGCGCTTGACCGCGCCGTTCACCGACAGGATCGGCGCGCCGCGCTCGGGCAGCGTGCGATGCGGCAGCGGCTCCACCGGCGCCGCGGCCGCGCGCGCCGGCGCCGCGAAGCGCCCGCGCGTGAAGCGCCGCACGAAGCCCATGAGGCCGCCGCGCGCGAAATGCAGCAGCAGGATGAAGAGCGTCGCGAACGCGACCGCCTCGAGCTGGCCGGCGCGCTGCGTGAGCAGCGGCAGCACGTCCTGCAGCGCGTTCTTCATCACCAGGACGAGCGCCGCGCCGACCAGCGCGCCCGCGAGCTGGCCGAGGCCGCCGGCCACCGCCATCAGCAGGTACTCGATGCTCGCGCGCACGTCGAAGGGCGAAGGGCTCACGAAGCGGTTCATGTGCGCGTAGAGCCAGCCCGCGAGCCCGGCATACAGCGCCGCGGTGACGAACAGCGACAGGCGCACGCGGTAGGCGTCCTCGCCGACGCTGGCGAGCAGGATCGCGCCGCCGCGCAGGCTGCGGATCGCGCGGCCGGGCCGCGACTGCAGCAGGTTGTGGCTGAAGAGGAAGGCCAGCCCGACGATGGCCCAGATCAGGTAGTAGACCGCGCGCGGATCGGCCAGCGAGAAGCCGGCGATCGAGAGCGGCGGGATGTTCGACAGGCCCGTGTGACGGCCCAGCGCGTCGACGTTGCCGAACAGCATCGCGATCGACAGGCCCCACGCGATGGTCGACAGCGGCAGGAAGTGCCCGCCCAGCCGCAGCGTGAGCAGGCCGATCGCGAGCGCCGAGAGGCCCGTGAGCGCCAGCGCGAACACGAGGCCGAGCCAGGGCGAGAGGCCCTGCGCCGTGGTGAGCCACGCGCTCGCATAGGCCGCGATGCCGACGAAGGCCGCCTGCCCGAAGGAGGTCGCGCCGCCGATGCCGGTGAGCAGCACCAGCCCCAGCGCCACCAGCGCGCCGATGCCGATGTCGTTGAGCAGCGAGACGGTGAAGTTGCCCGCGACCAGGGGCGCGAGCGCCAGCGCGACCACCAGCACGCCGAGCCACAGCCGGCGCGGGTTCATCCCGCGCGCGGGCGCGGTGCCTGCGGCACCTGGCGGCGCCACGGCGGGCTTGTCCGTTCTTCCGATCGTCTGGCTCATTGGTCCACCTCGTCTTCTTCCTCTTCGGAGTGCACGGTGAGGAAGGACCGCAGCATCAGCACCGGGATCAGCAGGCTGAACACGATCACGTCCTTCAGTGCGCCGCTCCAGAACGACGCGAAGCTCTCGACCACGCCCACCGCCAGCGCGCCGACCGCGGTCATCGGGTAGCTCACCAGCCCGCCGATGATTGCGGCCACGAAGGCCTTCAGGCCGATGATGAAGCCCGAGTCGTAGTACATGGTGGTCACCGGCGCGATCAGCACGCCGATGAGGCCCGCCAGCAGCGAGGCGCTGCCGTAGGCCAGGAGCGCGGTGCGCGCCGGCCGGATGCCGACCAGCCGCGCGCCGACGCGGTTCACCGCGGTCGCGCGCAGCGCCTTGCCGGCCACGGTGCGCTCGAACACCAGGAAGAACAGGCCGCTGAGCACGACGGCCGAGGCCACCATCAGCACCACCTGCCCGCTCACTGCGAAGCCTTCGCCGAGCGGGATCGTTCCGCTCGCCAGCGGGTTGGTGCGCGAGCCCTCCGGCCCGAAGAACAGCAGGCCCAGGCCCGAGAGCAGGAAGTGCAGCGCAAGAGAGACGATCAGCAGCACCAGCACCGAGGCATCCGCGATCGGCTGGAACACCACGCGCGCCAGGAGCGGCGCGATGGGCACCACGAGCAGCACCGACACCGCGATCTGCACCGCCGCCGGCACGCCGGCGCGCGAGGCGGCCCAGGCCAGCGCGCAGGGCACCAGCGGCAGCACGCCCCAGGCGAGGATCGCCTTCGGGATGCCGCCCGCCTCGCCCCGGCGGATCAGGCTGCCGACCTCGGTCAGCGTGGCCAGCACGGCCAGCACCGCGACCAGCCCGATGGTGGGCGGAAGGCGATTCGTCTCGAAGGCCGCCAGCGTCAGCGCCGCGAAGGCCGCGATATCGCCGAACGGCACGAACACCACCCGCGTGACGGAAAAGATCAGCACCAGCCCCAGCCCGGCGAGCAGATAGACCGCGCCATTGGCGAGCCCGTCGATGCCCAGGATGAGCGCCACGTCCCATGTCATTGAATTCGTCCTCTCTCAGTGGTGTTCGTCTCGACCGCCGTGGCTCAAGGGGCCAATTTCCACTGCCCGTTGTCGAGCTTGACGATCACGCGCGCACGCTCGTCCACGCCGTACAGGTCGCCCGGCTTGAAGTTGTAGACGCCGTGCGTTCCCACGACCTCCTTGGTGCTCGCGATCGCGTCGCGCAGCGACTGGCGGAACTCGGGCGTGCCCGGCTCGCCCTTGGCGCGCGCGGCCGCGTCGGTGAACACCAGCCAGCCGTCGAACGAATAGGCCGAGAAGGCATCGCTGGTCGGCGCGTTGTTGACCTTCTGGAAGATCGCTCGGAAGTCCATCGCGATCTTCTTGGTCGGGTACTCGGCCGGCAACTGCTCGGCGACGATCACCGGGCCGGTGGGCATCAGCGCCCCCTGCCCGGCCGCGCCGACGACGCGCACGAAGTCGGGGTTGATCAGCCCATGCTGGCCGTACACCGGCCCCTTGAAGCCGCGCTCGCTGAGCGCGAGGAAAGGCAGCGCGCCCGGCGTGCCGGCGCCGCCGGTCATCACCGCGTCGGGCTTCATCGCGAGCAGCTTGAGGATCTGGCCGGTGACCGACTGGTCCGCACGCGCATAGCGCTCGTTGCCGAGCACCTTGATGCCGGCCCCGGGCGCGGACTTCATCAGCGCGTTGTAGACCAGGTCGCCCCAGGCGTCGGAGAAGCCGATGTAGCCGACCGTCTTCACGCCGTCCTTCTTCATGCGCTGGACCACGGCGTCGATCATGAGCTGCGTGGGCTGGGCGACGGTGAAGACCCAGCCGTTCTCCGCCGGATCGAGCTGGATCGGGGTGAGGCCGATCATCGGCACCTTGGCATCGCGGCCGACCTGGGCCATCGCGATGGCGGCGGGCACGCCCGAGGTGCCCATGAGCACGTCGACCTTGTCCTCTTCCACCAGCTTGCGCGCGTTGCGGCCGGCCGTGGTCGGGTCGGAGCCGTCGTCGAGCACGATGAGCTGGATCTTGCGGCCGTTGACTTCGGGCTTGTACGCCTGCGCGGCCTGCATGCCCTTCACATAGGGCACGCCGAGCGAGGAGTTGGGCCCGGAAAGCGAGACGCTCAGGCCGACCTTGAAATCGGCCGCCGATGCCGTCGCCGCCAAGCCGACGGCCAGCGCGGCAGAAAGCGCGGTGCGCGTCAAGGTCTGCATCAAGCTCTTCATGTCGTGACTCCTGGTGAGTGGATAAGGATGAGCGATGGGCTCAGATGAATAGTTGGATCGCCGGCAGCGCGCGCCAGGCATTGAGGAGGTCGATGCGCTTGAGCCGGATCGACCAGCCGGCCCCGTCACGCACCAGCCGGTGCCGGTACGTGCCGGCGAGCGTCACCTGCTCCTCGCCGCGCGCCTCCACGTAGATGAAGGGGGTGCGCAGCTCGACCTCGCCTGTGGCGGCGTCCTCGCGCTCGACGGCGGAGCGCTGCAGCACGTGCTGGCAGTGGCTGGCCGGGTGCTGCGAATGCGCGCGCGGATTGCGAAGCCGGTCGATGCGCAGTTGCAGCAGCAGGCGGTCCTCGTAGGCGATGGAGTTGTGCTGCAGCGGATCGGCCTGCGCCGCGCCGAGCAGCGGCACCCAGTAGCGGCCGTCCTCGGCGAAGAGCGCCAGCCATTCGTCGAAGCGCCCGGCGTCGAGCAGTGCCGCTTCCTCGGCGATGAAGTCGCGCGGGTCGGTCATGGCCGCGACTCCATGCCCGCCGTCATGAACTTCGCCCACGCGCGGAACTGGTTGCGCATCAGGAGTTCGTTGGTGCCGTTGGTCGTGACCGTCGATTGCGAGAGCTCGCCCGCGTCGAAGTTGCGGTGCAGGCTCACCCACTCGTTGCCCTCGGCGCGCAGGCCGGCCTGCATGCTCTCGAACAGGTGCACGTCGTCGTGCGCCACGATCGACATCGGCGAGAAGACCAGCCGGTTGTAGCTCATCGCCCGCTCGAAGAGCAGGTCGGGCGCGCCCGCCGCGCGGAAGGCCCAGGCCTCGATCAGCGTGCGGTTGGCGGCCAGCGGGCGGATCACGCGGATCGCCTGCGGCGACCCCTTGACCGACAGGCTCGGAAAGAACACCGAGTTCTGCGGCGAGCGCTGGAGAATCTCCATCGCACGCTCGTCGCCGTGGGCCTCGCGCATCGCCGCCTCGTAGTCGGGCAACTGCGCGTAGTTCGAGTGGATGCTGAAGTTCACGCCGAGCACGCTGTGCCCGTTGGCGAACACGCGCCCGCCCATCCTGTCGAAGAAGTCGTAGCCGGCGCCGAAGGGCAGGATCTGCTCCATCGCCATCGGCTTGGGCGCGTCGGCCGCGCGGCCCTGCCAGAGCGCATCGGCGGCCTGCGTGGCCGATTCGTGCGTCGACATCGGATGCACCGTGTCGTTGATGTTCTCCAGGTACATCTTCCAGTTGCAGTGGACGATGTTGCGCATCACGCCGCCGGCGGCCGTGAGCCTGCCTTCCGGAGAGCGGTCGACCATGTTGTCGATCGCGCCGAGCACCTCGCCGAAGTAGTCCTCGAAGGCCGGCCCTTCGTCCGCGATGCGTGCGAAGACGAAGTCGCGGTAGACAGCGACATGCTGCAGCGCGCTCAGGCCCTGGCCCGATGCGCATTCCTTGAGGCGCGTGCCCTCGTAGCCGCTCTTGAGCGGAACCGCGAGCGGCGCGCCGTCGAGCTTGTAGGTCCACGCGTGGTACGGGCAGCGGAAGAACTTGCCCGTGCTGCCGCACTCGTCCGACACCAGCCGCGCGCCCTTGTGCGCGCAGCGGTTGTAGAGCACGCGCACGCCGCCATCGGCCTGGCGCACCATCATCACCGGCCGGCCCGCGAGCTCGAGCGACCAGAAGTCGCCCGCATTCGGCACCTGGCTCGCGTGGCCCACGTAGAGCCAGGTGTTGGCGAAGAAGTGCTCCTGCTCCAGCGCGAAGAGCTCGTCGCTCAGGTAGACGTCGCGGTGCACGCGGTCGTCCTGCACGAGCGCGCGGATCGCTTCGGGTCGGTCTCGGTAGCGCATGGCCGGCCTATTCAATTCAGACCCAGTGGGTCCACCACGCCATAGAACCGGCGCAGCCCAAGCCAGGGCACCCGCGGAACCGGCTTCGCCGGGCCGCCGGGTGCGCCCCCCTCCCGCCGAAGGCGAGAGAGGGGGGAGCCGCGAAGCGGCTTGGGGGGTGCTTCTTCATCACGGCACCAGCTTCCACTGGCCCTTCTCCATGCGCACGATCACCACCGCGCGCTGGTCGGAGCCGTAGCGGTCGTCGGGCTTGAAGTTGTAGATGCCGTGCGTGCCGACCAGCTCCCTGGTGCTCACGATCGCATCGCGCAGCGCGGTGCGATAGGCCGGCGTGCCCGGCTCGCCCTTGGTGCGCGATGCCGCGTCGGCCAGCAGCAGGTAGGCGTCGTAGGTGTAGGACGAGAAGGCGTCGTTCGGCAGCGTGCCATTGGCCTTCTTGTAGGCCTCGCGGAAGTTCGCCGACACCTTCTTGATCGGGTTGCTGTCGGGCAGTTGGTCCGCCACGAGCACCGGGCCGCTGGGCACCTGCAGGCCCTCGATCGAGGCGCCGCCCACGCGCACGAAGTCGGCGTTGATGAGGCCGTGCGTGCCGTAGATCTGGCCCTTGTAGCCGCGATCGGCCAGGGCCAGGTACGGCAGCGCGCCGGGCGTGCCGGAGTTGCCTGCGAACACCGCGTCGGGCCGCGCCGAGATGATCTTCAGCACCTGCCCGGCCACCGACGAATCGCTGCGCGCATAGCGCTCGTTGGCGACCACCTTGATACCCGCCGCATCGGCGCTCTTGACCAGCGAGTCGTAGGCGAGGTCGCCCAGCGCGTCCGAGAAGCCGATGAAGGCCACCGTCTTCACGCCCGACTTCTTCATCTTCTCGACCACGGCGGAGACCATCAGCGGGAAGGGCTGCGAGACGGTCACGGTCCACGCGCCCTCGGGGCCGGGGATGGTCACCGGCGTGGGCGAGATCAGCGGCGTGTTGAGTTCGCGCGCCACCGCCGCGATGGCCATCGCGCCCGGCACGCCCGAAGTGCCGATCAGCACGTCGACCTTGTCTTCGGTGACGAGCTTGCGCGCGTTGCGGCCGGCGGTGGTGGGATCGGAAGCGTCGTCGAGCACGATCAGTTCGACCTTGTGGCCCGCCAGCACCGGGTGCTGCGCGACCGCGGCGCGGATGCCCTTCTCATAGGGAATGCCGAGCGCCGACACGGGGCCCGAGAGCGAGCTGATGACGCCGACCTTGAGGTCGGCCGCGAAAGCCTGCGTGGCGGCGAAGGCGATGGCCGTGAGGCCGAGGAGTCGGGTGATCTTGCGCATGTTCACGGAACCAGTTTCCATTGGCCTTTTTCGAGCTTGACGATGACGCGCGATCGCTCATCCGAGCCGTAGCGGTCGCCCGGCTTGAAGTTGTAGACGCTGTGCGTGCCGACCAGCTCCTTGGTGTTGACGATCGCGTCGCGCAGCGCCACGCGGTACTGCGGCGTGCCGGGCTCGCCCTGGGTGCGCGACGCCGCGTCGAGGAAGAGCAGCCATGCATCGAAGCTGTAGGCCGAGAACGCATCGGTGGGCGCTGCGCCGTTGGCCTTCTGGTAGGCGCTGCGGAAGTCCATCGAGACCTTGCGGATCGGGTTGCTCTCGGGCAGCTGCTCGGCCACGATCACCGGGCCCGTGGGCGCCAGAAGCCCCTCGACGGCCGTGCCGCCCACGCGCACGAAGTCGGGGTTGATCAGCGCGTGCATGCCGTAGATCTGCCCCTTGTAGCCGCGCTCCTGCAGCGCCAGGTAGGGCAGCGCGCCCGGCGTGCCCGAGGTGCCGGTGATCACCGCATCGGGACGCAGCGCCACGATCTTCAGCACCTGGCCGGTGACCGAGGCATCGGCGCGCGCATAGCGCTCGTTCGACACCACCTTGATGCCGGCCGGCTCCGCGCTCTTCTGCAGCGCGTCGTACACCAGGTCGCCCCAGGCGTCGGAGAAGCCGATGTAGCCGACCGTCTTCACGCCCGACTTCTTCATGCGCTCGACCACGGCGCTGACCATCAGCGGCGCCGGCTGCGGCAGCGTGACCATCCACGCACCCTCCTCGCCCGGCAGGTTGGCGTTGGCGATGGAGATGAGCGGCGTCTTGGTTTCGCGCGCGACCGCGGCGATCGCGAGCGCGCCGGGCGATCCGGCGGTGCCGATGATGACGTCGACCTTGTCCTCGTCGATCAGCTTGCGCGCGTTGCGCGCGGCGGTCGACGGATCGGAGGCATCGTCGAGCGAGACGACCTGGATCTTCTTGCCGCCCAGTTCCGACTTGTAGGCGATCGCGGCCTTCATGCCCTTGTCGTAGGGAATGCCCAGCGAGGACACCGGCCCCGACAGCGACGTGATGAAGCCGACCTTGAGATCGGCCGCCATCGCATTCGCGGCGGTGAGAACGCTGACGGCGGCGGCAGCGCCGGCCATCGTGAACAGACGAGTCAGGACTTTCATGCAGGGGCTCCTTGGGATTCCGATCCGGTTAAGCAGGACTCAGGCCAACCAATGATTTCTGAAATGTTTAGATGTAAACCATGCTAGCGACCGCCTCTCGCGCTGACAAGGCAGTGAAAACGAGGGGTACGGAAATTCGATGCGGTGCGCGGACGCACTGCTAGAGCGCGAGACTGCCCACGCTGGTGCCGCCGCACACGTAGAGCACCTGTCCGGTGACGAAGCTGTTCGCCGGGTCGGCGAAGAAGCGCACCGCGCGCGCCACGTCGGCCGATTCGCCCAGCCGCTTGACGGGAATGGAGGCGGCGAGCGAGCGCTCCTTCTCGCTGCCGGCCTCGACCACGTCATAGAACATGTCGGTGCGGATGGGCCCCGGCGCCACCACGTTCACCGTGATGCCGTCGGCCGCGAGTTCCAGCGCCCAGGTGCGCGCCATGCCGAGCATGCCGGCCTTGGTGGCGGAATAGCTGGTGCGCGTCTGCAGGCCGAGCGCGGCGCGCGACGAGAGCAGCACCACGCGGCCGAATCGCTGCGCGCGCATGGCGGGCAGCGCGGCCTGCACGAGCTGGATCGCGCAGCCCAGGTGCAGGTCGACCAGGGCATCGAGGTCGTCGAGCTTCACGTCGGCCAACAGCGCGGAGCGGATCACGCCGGCGTTGTGGACCACCGTCGTCACTTCGAACCGGCGCACCAGCTCGGCCGCGGCCTGCCCCGTCGCGGCGCGGTCGGTGAGGTCGACCTCGATGCTGTGCAGCTTCGGATGGTCGATGTCGCTGCGCCGCCGCGCGAGCGACACCACCTCGTAGCCCTGCGCGAGCAGGTCCTCGCAGATCGCGCGGCCGATGCCCGCGCTGCCGCCCGTGACCGCCGCGACCTTCGATGCCGCCGCGCTCACGACGCGCCTCCCACCAGCGCCAGCACGCGCAAGGGACTGCCGCTGCCCTTCTCGATCTTGAGCGGCGGGCAGATCAGCACCGCGCCCGCCGGCGGCAGCAGGTCGAGGTTGCACAGGCACTGCAGGCCGTAGCGGCCGGCGCCATGCATGAAGTAGTGGCACGGATACGGCGGGCGCAGGTGGTAGCCCTGCCCCGCATCGGTGCCGATCGCCTCGGAGCCGAAGCCCAGCACGTCGCGCTGCTCGACCAGGAAGCGCACCGCCTCCGTGCTCGGGCCGGGCGTGTGCTGGCCGGTCTCGTCGAAGTTCTGGTAGGCCTCCGGGTCCTGGCGCTTGGACCAGTCGGTGCGCATCAGCACCCAGGCGCCCTTCGGGATGCGGCCGTGCTTCGCCTCGTATTGCTCGATGTCCTCGATGGTGAGCAGGTAGTCGGGGTCGTCCTTCACCTGCGGCGAGCAGTCGATCACGCAGGCAGGTGCGACGAAGTGCTGCACCGGGATGGTGTCGACCGAATTGTTCGGCAGGTCGCGCCCGGAGATCCAATGGATCGGCGCGTCGAAGTGCGTGCCGGTGTGCTCGCCGCACGAGAAGTTGTTCCAGTACCAGGCGGGGCCGCGCTCGTCGTACTTCGACACTTCCTCGATCCGGAAGGGCCAGCACTGGCCCATCTCGGGCGGCAGCGCGATCTGCGGGAACTCGGGCGTCAGCGTCTGCGTGAGGTCGACGACGCGGATGCGGCCGCTCGCCATCGCGCTCACGAGGCCGCCGAGGATCTGGGCGGTGGACATCAGGTCGGTGGTGGTGGTCATTCGATATCTCCGGTCAGCCGTTGCCCGCGGCCAGCTCGCGTTCGAGGATCTTGGGGTTGTCGCGCCAGCGTTCGAGCCACTCCTGGGCCACGTCGCCCGGGTACACGTCCTCGACGCCGTCGCGCAGCGCCTTCACGATCGCGCTCGCGAGCCCGCTGGGCGCGAGCTTGGGTGGCGGCGTGTGCTGGTTCCACTCGTCGTCGATCGGGCCCGGGAACACGTTGACCACGCGGATGCCGGCCGGCCGCATCTCCGCGCGCAGGCACTGCGCGAGCGAATGCGCCGCCGCCTTCGAGGCGCTGAAGGTGCCGTGCGGCGGGAAATTGGAGAGCGCATACACCGACAGCAGGTTGACCCATGCGGTCGCGCCGGTCGCGCCGTCGGCCGAGCGGCCCTTGAGCGCCGGGCCGAACTCCTGCGCCAGCCGCAGCAGGCCGAAGTAGTTGATGTCCATCTCGGCCTTCGCGACGTCGGTGCCGCGCCGCGCGCCGATGCCGAAGGTGCGATGCACTTCCGCGTTGTTGATCACGATGTCGACCTTGCCGCCGATCTCGCCGGCCAGCTCGCTCACCGAGCGGCCGTTGGTCAGGTCCAGCGGCACCAGCGTGACCTGCGGCAGCGCCGTGATGTCGTCGAGGCCGCTGCCCGTCTTCTTCCACGGCTCGGCATGGCCGACCCAGACGATGTCGGCGCCGGCCTTGACCAGCGCGCGCACCATCGCCTGGCCCACCTCGGTCTTGCCGTCGGTGACCAGCACCTTGCGGAATTTGGGGTCGCTCGTCATCTCGCGGAGCATCTTGTCGTCAGCCATGTGGGGGCTCCCTTCGTTCGGAAATCCAATGAGAACGGCCTGTCCGGCCCGGTCGAGGCGCGCGCCCACGCGCACGCGCTGCGGCGCCTCGCCGACCTCGCCGTGCAGGTGCACCATCAGCGTCGGGCCGGCATCGAGGTGCACGAGGCCGAGGCGCCACGGCAGCCGCTCGCGAAAGAACAGGTCGTTGCTGTGGTGCAGCGTGGTGGCGCTCAGCAGTTCGCCTTCGCCGCTCTGCTCGCGCCAGTGCAGTCGCGGCGACAGGCACTTGCGGCAGGCCTCGCGGGGCGGGTATTGAACCGTGCCGCAGTCCTCGCAGGTCTGGAGCACGAAGCGGCCTTCCGCCGCGCCGGCCGTGATGCCGAGCGCGACACGGCCGCGCGCCCACGGCGGCAGGTTCATCTGCCGGGTGCGCAGGACGGGGTTCTTGCGCTTGGGGCGCATCAGGGGCATGGTCATGGCGCTCTCCCGAGGATGACGGCGCCTGTGCACAGGCAGCGGTCGTAAGTGACCATGCCGAAGCCGGCGACGAGGCCGAGTCGCGCATCGGGCACCGCGCGCGCGTCGGCGCAATCGGTCAACTGGCGGATGGCCTCGGTCATGCCGAGGAAGCCGCCCGCCGCGCCGGCCTGGCCCGCGGAGAGCTGGCCGCCGCTGGTGTTGTTGGGAAAGCTGCCCGCGTGCGTCATGTCGTGCGACTGCACGAAGGCCGGCCCTTCGCCCTTCTCGCAGAAGCCGAGGTCCTCGAACTGCATCATCACGATCACCGGATAGTCGTCGTAGGTCTGCACGAAGTCGATGTCGGCCGGCTTCACGCCGGCCTGCGCGTAGAGGTCGTCGCGGTCCACGCGCCAGCCGCCGCGCACCATCACCGGGTCGTCGGAATAGGCGTTGTGCCGCTCGATCGCGCCGCGGATCACCGCATGCGGCAGGCCGAGTTCGCGTGCGCGCCCCTCGCTCATCACGAGGAAGGCCTCGGCGCCCGCGCAGGGCATCACGCAGTCGAAGAGATGCAGCGGGTCGGAGATCGGCCGCGCCGCCATGTACTCGTCGAGCGTGAGCGCCTTCTTGAACATCGCGTGCGGGTTCTTCAGTGCGTTGCTGCGCTGGTCCACGCAGATGCGTCCGAAGTCCTCGCGCTTCGCGCCGAAGGTGCGCATGTAGTGCGCGGTGATCATCGCGAAGATGGAGTTCGGGCCGCCCGAGCCGTAGGGGTAGGTGGCGTCGCGCGCGAAGGTGCTGAAGCCGCCGAGCGTCTGTCGGAAGGAATCGACATGGTTCGTGTCGGCGGCCACGCAGGCGACGATGTCGGCATCGCCCGCCTGCACCGCGCGCGCCGCGCGGCGCAGGCACATCACGCCCGAGGCGCCGCCGGTCGGCACGTGGTCGAGCCAGCGCGGCGAGAGGCCCATGTGCTGCGTCACGCCGACCGCGGTGTCGGGCACGAGCGAGAAGCTGCTGAGGCAGAGGCCGTCGATCTGCGCCTTCTCGACCCCGCTGGCCTGCACCAGCGCCTCGATCGCCTGGCCGATGAACCAGTGGGCGCCGCGCGTGGAGTAGCGCACGTAGGGCACCGTGACCGGCACCGCGACGGCCACGCCCTCGTAGGACTGGCGCCGCGTCATGACTGCCTCCTCTTCATCGAACGGGTGTCGACGCAGTTCGCCTGGCCCGGCAAGGCGTTCGCGAGTTCGCGCAGCTGCCCGCGCTGGATCTTCTGCGAGGCCGTGAGCGGCAGCGCTCCGACGAAGGCGACGTAACCCGGCGCCTTGTAATAGGCGAGCTGCGACAGGGCATGGTCCACGATGCTGGCCGCGAGCCGCGCGGGGTCGCTCGCCTGCGCGTCGTCGCGCAGCACGATGCAGGCCAGCACCTCGTCGCCGCGCACCGCGTCGGGCGTTGCCGCGACCGCCGAGGTCTTCACCGCCGGATGCTGGTTGAGCACGCTCTCGACCTCGACCGCCGAGATGTTCTCGCCGCTGCGGCGAATCACGTTCTTCTTTCGGTCGACGAAGCAGTAGTTGCCTTCGGCGTCGCGGCGCACCATGTCGCCGGTGTGGAACCAGCCGCCGGCCCAGGCCTCGCGGGTGGCTTCCTCGTCCTTCAGGTAGCCCGAGAAGAAGTAGCGCCTCGGGTCGCTGCCGGCCGAGCGCACCAGCAGTTCGCCCGGCGTGCCGTCGGGCACCTCGCGGCCTTCGTCGTCCACGAGGCGGATCTCGACGAAGTCCTCGCGGCGGCCGAAGCAGTTGGTGCCGACGTGGCGCGGCTCGTGGTTCGCCATCACGCAGGCGGCGGCGCCGGTCTCGGTCATGGCCCAGGCCTCGATCAGCGGGAAGCCGAAGCGCGCCTCGAAGGGCGCATGGTTCTTGCGGTCCACCCCGGCGCCGAAGCCCCAGCGGATGTGGTGCTCGCGATCGGCATCGACGGACGGCGCCGAGAGCAGCATCGCCGGCATCACGCCGAGGTAGTGGGCAATCGTCGCGCGGCTTTCGCGCGCGCTCTGCAGCCAGCGCTTCGGATGGAAGCGGTCGAGCTGCACCAGGCAGCCGCCCGCGACCAGCACCACCATGGTCGAGAACGCCATCGCGTTCACATGGTTGAGCGGCAGCGGCGTGATGATGCGTTCGGCATCCGGGCGCACCGGGCAGAGGTCGCCCAGCTCGGCATACCACTGGCCGGCGCGCAGGAAGTACTCGTTGCCCAGCATGCAGCCCTTGGGCCGCCCGGTGGTGCCCGAGGTGTAGAGCAGCGCGCATTCGCTCGCGAGCCCGACCGGCTCCGCCGCGCGGGGCGCTGGCGTCGTGGCTGGCGGCACCGCATCGTCGGGCCCCATGGTCTCGAAGGCGATGCCGGCCGTCTTCGCGGCGGCGCGCAGGTCGCCGGCGCGGTGCGGCAGCGTCACGGCCAGGCCGATCTCGCTGTGGCCGATCAGGTAGCTCAACTCGGCCGATCGCATCTCGGCATTGATCGGCACCACGCTCACGCCCAGGGCATTGAGCGCGAACCAGTGGAAGAGGAAGGCCGGCCGGTTCTCCAGCAGCAGCCCGACGCGGTGGCCGTGGCCGTAGCCCGCCTGGGCATAGGCGGCGCGCAGGCGCTCGACCTCGGCGGCGGCATCGCCCCAGGTGATGGCGCCCGGCGCAATGCCGTAGGCCTGGGCGGTGACCGATTCGATGAACAGGAACTCGGCCTGCGGCGTGCGCCTGGCGCTCGCGCAGAAGGCGTCATGGACGGTGAGGTGCATGTCGGCCCTAGATGAATAGCTGCACTGCCGGCAGCGCCGCGTCGCAGTTGAGCAGGTTCACGCGCTTCAAGGTCATGCGCAGCGCGCCGTCCTGCACCGTGAGGTGATGGAAGAAGGTGCCGACGTGGAACTGCAGCTCGTCGCCCTGCGACTCGGTGTAGTGGAACTCGGTACGCACCACGTAGCGGTTCGCGGCCGCGTCGAACGCCTCGACCGTGGGCGTCTGCAGCAGGTGGTGGCAGCGGCTCGGCGGCTGCTGCGAGAAGGCGCGCGGACTCTTCAGGCGCTCGATGCGCAGCTCGCGCAGCAGCTTGTCCTCGTAGAGGTGCGAGGTGTGGTTGATGCCGTCCTCCTGGTCCGGAATCAGCGGCACCCAGTAGAAGGCCTCGTCGGTGAAGAGCGCGTTCCATTCCTCGAAGCGCTTCGCATCGAGCAGGCGCGACTCGTTCACCACGAAGTCGACCAGGTCCTGACGGGTCGGCTCTTTCATCACATCGTCTCCGTCATGTACCTGGCCCAGCTCCGGTACTGGTTGCGCATCGGCAGTTCGTTGGTGCCGATGGTGGTGATCTCGCCGCCCTTCTTCTCGGCCGGGTCGTAGTTGCGGTGCAGGCTCACCCACTCGTTGCCGCTCGCGTGCAGCCCGGCCTGGATGCCGCGGTAGGCCTGCAGGTCGTCGTGACCGACGACCGAGAAGGGCGAGTTGATCAGGCGGTTGTACATCGCGGTGCGCTGCAGCAGCTCGGGCGGCGCGCCCTTGAGCCGGAAGGTCCAGCTCTCGACCAGGCACTTGTCGGCCGCGATCGGCTTGACCACGCGGATCGCCTGGATCGCGCCCTTGATCGTGAGGTTCGGGTAGTACACCGTGTTGTGCCGCGCCATGCCGAGGATCTGCGCGGTGCGCTCCTCGCCATACCTGGCCTTCATCGCGTTGTCGTAGTCGGGGATCGCCTTGTACTTGCTATGGATGCTGAAGTGCACGCCGGTGAAGCTGTGGCCGTTGTCGTAGGTGCGCACGCCCATGTCCTCGAAGAACTTGTAGTCGGACATGAAGGGCACGAACTGCTCGATGGCCATCGGCTTGGGTTCGTCGTCCGGCTTGCCGGCCCACATGCTCTTCGCGGTGCCGGCGGAGGATTCGTGCGCCACCATCGGGTGCATGGTGTCGTTGAGGTTCTCGACGAACATCTTCCAGTTGCACTGGTGGATGAAGCGCAGGCACCCGCCGGCGATCTCCAGCTCGCCCTCCGGCGAGCGGTCGGCCATGTTGTCGATCGAACTCAGCGAATTGCCGAAGTAGTCCTCGAAGCCCGGGCCGACGTCGTTGATCTTCACGAAGATGAAGCCCCGGTGGCTGCGCACATTCTTCACCGTGACCAGCCCCTTGGCCGCCTCGCACTCGTGCAGCTGCGTGCCCTCGTAGCCGTTCTTCAGCGGGATCGACAGCAGCGAGCCGTCGGTCTTGAAGGTCCAGGCGTGGTAGGGGCAGCGGAAGAACTTGCCGGTGTTGCCGCAGGGCGAGCTCACGAGGCGCGAGCCCTTGTGCGCGCAGCGGTTCATCATCACGCGCACCGACCCGTCGGTGTGGCGCGCGATGATCAGCGGCCGGCCCGCGATCTCGTTGGTGATGTAGTCGCCGGGCTTCGGGATCTGGCTTTCGTGGCCCGCGTAGTTCCAGGTGTTCGCGAAGAAGTGCTCCTGCTCCAGCTCGAACAGCTCCTGGCTGATGTAGAGGTCGCGGTGCACGCGGTCGTCCTGCACCAGAGCGCGAACGGCCTGCGGGTTGCCTCGGTACGAAGTCATCGTGTGGTCCCCTTCAGATGTCCAGTGTCAGCTTCTGGCCCTTGGCGCGCGAGATGCAGATCTGCATCACGTTGCCCTCGGCCTTCTCGCGGGCGGTGAGCACGTAGTCGCGGTGGTCGATCTCGCCGTCGATCACCGGCGTGGCGCACACGCCGCATTCCCCGCGCTTGCAGTCGAACATCGGGTCGCATCCGTGCTCGATCAGGCAGTCGAGGATGCTCTGGTCGGCCGGCACCGTGAAGCGCCGGCCCGATTGCGCGAGCTCGACCTCGAAGGCGTGATCGCCCTCTTCCACCACCGGCGTGGTGAAGAGCTCGAAGTGCACGCGGTCGTGCGTCCAGCCGCGCGCCTGGGTCTGCGCGAGCACCGCATCGAGCATGACCTTCGGGCCGCACACGTAGAGCCGGTCGCCCGGCGGGAAGCCGTCGAGCAGCGCGCCGATGTCGAAGGCGCGGCCCTGCTCGGCGTCGGCGTGCACATGCAGGTCGTCGCCGAGCAGCGCTTGCAGCTCGGGGAGGAAGGCCATCAGCTCGCGGCTGCGGCCCGCGTAGTGCAGGCGCACCGGCAAGCCCTCGGCGCGGCGGCGCGCGGCCATGCTCGCGAGCGGCGTGATGCCGATGCCGCCCGCCAGCAGCACGGTGCCGCCGGGGCCGTCGTGCAGGGGGAAGTCGTTCTTCGGCGCCTCGACCGTGACGGTATCGCCCTCGGCCAGCCGCTCGTGCATGAAGCGCGAACCGCCGCGGCCGTCGTCTTCCTTGCGCACCGCGATGACGTACTCGGCGGGGGCATCGGTCGCGTCGCCTTGCGCGGCGAAGTTGACCAGCGAGTAGTGGCGCCAGTCCTTGCCGCCATCCGCCAGCGTGACTTCGACGCGAATGTGCGCGCCGGCGGTGTAGGCCGGCAGCGCCGCGCCGTCGGCGGCGCGCAGACGGAAGAGCCTGATCAGTGGATTGAGCGAGCGCGCCTCGGCGACGCGCAGGGACAGGGTGGCAGGTGCGGCGGATGACATGGCTTCTTCGATCCGGTATCAGGCCAGCGCATGGCGAGCGAGCGCGGCCTGCAGCTGGTGGCCGTGCTCGTCGGCCAGCGCCGCGTCGCGCAGTTCGCGCAGGGTGGCGGGCGCGATGGCGGCGCCCGCGCGCTGCACGGCGGCCATCACGGTGTCGTAGTTGCGCAGGCCGCGTTCGTGCGTGTCGCTGTAGCCCTTCACGAGGCGCTGGCACTGGGCGACTTCCACCGCGAGTTCGGGGTTGCGCGCGGCAGTCTCGGCGATGCGCGCGAGCCATTCCTCGATGCGGCGGTTCTCGTCCGCGTAGCGCAGGGTCGAGCGGCGCCAACGCTTCATGCCGGCCACCGTGCGCAGCATCATGTAGCCGCGCAGCGAGCTGGTCTGGATCACGCGGCCCTTCTGCGTCATGCGCTCGACGAGCTTGCGCGGTGCGGTCGAGTTCATGAGCCAGCGGCCGATGCCACCCGGCAGCGTCTCGCAGATCTCCTGCAGGCGCGGGTGCATGAATTCGTTGATCGCGAGCACCTGGCCGGCCTGCACCCGCGCCTCGCCGCGCACGCGCTCGAAGCGGGTGGCGCGGGTCTTGAGCTGGGCCACGCGGACCGTGTCCTCGTACGACATCCACAGCGCGAGGTGGCGCGCGGTCTCGTTCAGCAGCTTGCCGCCCCCTGGCAGCGCGGCCACGCGGTCGAGGTAGAGCGCGGCGTAGTCCAGGTCCTGGTAGTCGATGAGGCGGCGCACGCCTTCGAGCAGCACCGGCTGCGCCTCGGCCGGGAAGCCGCGCTGCACGCGCTCGACCAGCGCACGCACGGCGGGATGGCGCGGCTGCGGCGTGGCGGCTGGCGCGATGGCGGCCTGCACGTCGGGCTCGCCCTGCGCCCGTGCGAAGGCGGCGCCGAAGGCTTTGAGGCTCGGCTTCACGCCCACGCCGCCGCGCTCGATGGTGGCTTCGAACTGCGCGCGGCCGAAGGGCAGCACGCCCGCGCCGCAGAGCGCGCCGAAGAGCACCGCGCTGATCACGCTGCCCGAGGCCTCCGCGGCCTCGGCCATGTCGAAGCGGATGAAGCGCCTGGCGGCGCGCTCGGCGTGGCCGAGCAGTTCGGCGCTGTCCACGCGGCCATCGCCCAGGGCGCTCTTCTCGGCGATCGAATAGACGCGGTGGGTGGAAGCGATGAGCGTGGTGCGGTCGCGGGTGACCAGGCCGCGCTGCACCGCGCGGCCCGCTTCCATCAGCTCCGAGGCCAGCACCACGTCGACGTCGCCCGGCAGCGGCATCAAGGCCAGCACCGGCTGGCCTCCAGCGGCATCGGCCTGCGCCTTGGGGAACAGCTCGACGTAGTAGATGGTGGCGCCGGTGCGTTGCGCCACGCCGGGCACCGAGGTGGTCTGCGCGACGTAGCCGTTGGCCTCGCCCATGTCGACGATCCAGTCGGCGAGCACGCCGCCGCCCTCGCCGCCCATGGCAAGAATCGCAATCTTGATTGGTTGTGCGCCCATCTCGATCCTCAGAACGCGTACTCGGCGCGGCGCTTCGCCTCGCCCTTCTGCAGCCAGCCGATGACGCGCTGGCGCAGGCCGTCGCGCAGGCGGTCCCAGCGGCTGGGGTTGCTCACGATCTGCGCCTTGTAGAACGAGGGGCACAGCACCGCCGCATGCGAGACCTCGCCGCACACGCCGCAGCCCACGCAGCTGTCGAGCACGTGCGCCACCGGGTCGGTGCGCAGCGGATCGGGGTTGGGCTTGATCGACAGCGAGGGGCAGCCCGACAGCCGGATGCACGAGTGATCGCCGGTGCAGGTGTCGGAATCGACGCCGAACTTCTCGCGCACCATGCGCTTGCCGTCCGCGATCGCCTTGCGCACCAGCGGCTTCTCGCGGCGCTGGCGGTTCAGCATGCACTCCGATTGGGCGACCAGCACCTTCGGGCCCTTCTGCTTCGTGGTCAGGGCGTCCTTGAGCGCATCGCGCATGCCGGCGACGTCATAGGTGCGGCGCATCGTCTTCACCCACTTCACGCCGACGCCGCGCACCGCGCGCTCGATCTCGTGGCCGGTGCTGCGCGTGGCGTTGACCGCCTTGGACGACAGGATGTCCTGCCCGCCGGTGGCGGAGGTGTAGTTGTTGTCGACGACGATGGTGAGGTTGTCGCTCTCGTTGAAGACCGCGTTGGCGATGCCGCTGGTGAGCCCGTTGTGCCAGAAGCCGCCGTCGCCCATCACCGAGATCGCGCGCTTGCCGGCCTGGGTGTTGAGCGCCGCAGCGCCGGCCGCACCGAGGCCGTAGCCCATCGTGGTGTTGCCGATGTCGAAGGGCGGCAGGATCGAGAACAGGTGGCAGCCGATGTCGGCGCTGACGTGGTGCGGTCCGAGTTCGCGCTCGACCAGCTTCATCGCGCTGAAGATGGGGCGCTCCGGGCAGCCGGTGCAGAAGCCCGGCGGGCGCGCATGCACGCTCTCGGCGAGCGCCTTCACGGGTTCGGGCGCGCCGTCGACCCCGATGTCCGCCACGGCCGTGAGGGGGATCACCTTGCGCACCGGCGCGGGCACCGGCAGCGGCTGCAGGCGGCCGTAGCGCTCGCCGAAGCTGCGCGCGCCCTTTAGCAGCTCGGCGGCGGTGTACTCGCCGGCCACGGGCAGCATGTCCTTGCCGTGCAGCGCGGTGGTGGAACCCGCCTGCCGCAGGATGGTCGCGAGGTTCTGCTCGATGAAGTTGGGCTGCCCCTCTTCCACGACCAGCACCGCGCGCTTGCCTGCGCAGAAGCGCAGCACCTCGCTCTCGATGACCGGATAGGCCACGTTCATCACGTAGAGCGGGATCTTCGTGTTGCCGTAGACGTCGGCCAGGTCGAGCCGCTCCAATGCGCGGACCAGCGTGTTGTAGCTGCCGCCCTGCACGATGATGCCGATGTCATCCGCATCCTCGGAGAAGAACTCGTTGAGCCCGCGTTCCTCGATGAACTTCACCGCCGCGGGCCAGCGGTCGCGCACCTTCTCCTGCTCGTGCAGGAAGCTCGCGGGCGGCAGCACGATGCGGCTGACGTCGCGCTGCGGGTTCTCCAGCGCTTCCTTGAGCGTGAAGCTCGCGCGCCGGTTGTCGCCCGCCACGAACTGCCCGTGAACATGGCAGGCGCGGATGCGCAGTTGCAGCATCACCGGCGTGTGGCTCGCCTCCGACAGCTCGAAGCCCTGCTTCACCGCCTCCACGATGCAGGGGAGGTTCGGACGCGGATCGAGCAGCCAGATCTGCGACTTCATCGCGAAGGCGTGGCTGCGCTCCTGCATGATGGACGAGCCTTCGCCATAGTCCTCGCCCACGATCACCAGCGCGCCGCCGGTCACGCCGCCCGAGGCCAGGTTGGCGAGCGCATCGGACGCCACGTTGGTTCCCACCGTCGCCTTGAAGGTCACGGCGCCGCGCAGCGGGTAGTTGACCGAGGCCGCGAGCGTGGCGGCGGCGGTGGCCTCGCTGGCGCTGTTCTCGAAGCGGATGCCGTGCTCGGCGAGGATGTCCTGCGCGTCCGCCAGCACGTCCATCAGGTGCGAGATCGGCGCGCCCTGGTAGCCGGCGACATAGGAAACGCCCGACTCCAGCAGCGCCTTGGTGACTGCCAGAATGCCTTCGCCGCGGAACACTTCGCCGCCCGAGAGCCGCAGCTTCTTCACTTCTTCGACGAACGATCGCTCAGCCATGGGGCCCCTTCTTGTCCGGAATCGCGAGGGTTCCAATCGGAACCTCGGTCTCTATAATGTTTAGAACTGAATGTATCCACAATCATGAATAACCCTAGAGATGCAAGCAGCGTGCCCGGCGCCGACGCGGGGGCCAGGCCGCTGCGGTTCGTGGAGGACTACCTGCCCGCGCTGCTGGCGCAGGCCAGCCAGCTGATCTCCTCCGAGTTCCACGAAGTGGCGCGCAAGAACGGCTTCTCGGTGTCGGAGTGGCGGGTGATGGCATCGCTCGCGGGCGGCCAGGCGATCAGCATCGGCCAGCTCGCGCAGGTCACGGTGACCAAGCAGCCGACGGTGACGCGCCTCCTGGACCGCATGGAAGCGCGCGGCCAGGTCGAGCGCCTGCCCCATGAGAGTGACCGGCGCGTCACCTTGGTGCGCATCACGCGCAAGGGCTCGAAGGCGGTGGAACAGCTGATGGAGCTGGCGCGCGAGCACGAGACGCGGGTGCTCGAACCCTTCGGCCTCGCGCGCGCGGAGGAACTCAAGCGCACGCTGCGGCAGCTCATCGAACTGCACGCGCGCGCGCCGGGCGATGCGGCGGCGGACGCGGGCAGCGAGGAGGAGTGACGCTGATGAAGGCGCATGCCCGCGGGTGATCGCATGCTCTTCGGGACCGCCGCCGGGCGACCCGAACGCACCGGGCGGCCGACCAGGGCGCTCAGCGCCCCGGCACCAGCACCGCGCGGCCTCGGTGGCCGCGCTGGCTGATCCACTCCATGGCGCTCGCGGCGTCGGCGAGTGCGAAAGGCTGGACATCCAGCGTCAGGCGCCGGTTGGCGAGTCTCGTGAGCAATTCGGGTGCGGCAGCGCGGCCGGCCGATTCGCGGCGGAACATGTTGAGCGGCAAGAGCGACACGTCCCGCTGCAGGAAGTGCGCGATGTCCAGCGAGATCGTGTTGCCGGCCGTGTAGCCGACGAGCACGGCGCGGCCGCCGGGCCGCACGCGCGGCAGCGCGGCGGCGAGCACCGGGCCGCCGACGGTGTCGATCAGCAGGTCGACCGAGACGGCCTCCAACGACGACGCGGGGTCCCTCCCGAGCAGCACCACCTGGGCGCCGGCAGGCATCCATGCGGCCTGCGCAGCGTCCGCGACCAGGGCGGTCACCTTGGCGCCGGCATCGAGCGCGAGCTGCACCGCGAGCGACCCGACCGCGCCGCTCGCACCGGTCACGAGCACCTGTTCGCCGGGCGCGAGGCGCGCGACATCGTGCAGCGCGATCCAGGCCGAGGTGCTCGGAGAAAAGAAGGCGGAGCCAATGGTGGCCGGCACGCCTGCGGGCAGCAGGCCCAGCGATTCGTCGGGTGCGTCGATCAGTTCGCACCAGGTGCCGTCGAACAGCGTGCCGAGTCCGCTGCCGCGCAGCCAGACGCGCTGGCCTTCGGCATGCGCCGCGCTCGCGACCACCACGCCGGCTGCCTCCACGCCCGGCGTGTAGGGAAACGGCGGATGCTTCAGGAAGCTGCCGCGCCACACCGTGCGGTCGATGTGGCCCACGGTGGCGGCCTCCATGCGTACCAGCGAGCGGCCGGGCCGCAGCGTCGGCTCCGGAATCTCTTCGATCACCGGGGGCGCCTCGAAGGCATGCACGCGCACCGCCTTCATGGCAATGACTCCAGGAAGTCGAGCACCGCGCGCGCGAAGGCCTCGGGCATCTGGTCGGGCAACGGAACCATGCCGCCTTCGATGTCGACGACGCGCGCGTTCGCGAGCTGCGCGTGCAGTTCGGCCGCATGGGGCGACGCGAACGGATCGTCGGTCGCGCGGACGAGCAAGGTGGGCTGCGTGACGAGATGGATGCGCTCTTCCATCCGATAGGCCGCGACCGCGCGGTGCCCGTCCTCGGGACTGCCGCTGGCCTTGAGCGCATCGCGCACGAAGGCTTCGAGCAGATCGGGCCGGCCCGGCGGATAGAAGCCCTGCCTGCGCTGCCAGAGCGCGGCGAGATGGCTGCCGTCCTCGCTGGGCGGCACTTCGTCGATCGGCGGACGTCCGGCGCGCGCCTGGCGGAAGACGGCATCGGTAAAAGGCGTCGAGGAGAGCACGAGCCCGCGCACGCGCGGCCCGAGTCTGGCCGCCAGCTCGACCGCGATCACGCCGCCCGTGTGATGCCCGACCACGTCGAGTTGCACGATCTGCAGCGCATCGAGCAGCTCGCGGGCCACCTCGGCCCATCGCTCGATGCTGGCCGGCGCGGCGACGGCGGCCGAATCGCCGAAACCCGCCGTGTCCATCGCGATCGCGCGGCGGCGCGCGCCGATCAGCGGCAACACCGCGCCGTACTCCATCCAGCTGCGCGGCGACTGATGCAGCAGCAGCACCGCGGGCGACTCGCGGTCGCCGCACTCGGCGTAGTGGACCTGCCCCGGCGACAGGTCCGCGAAAGCGCGCCGGATCGGCCTCATCATGGC
Organism: Variovorax sp.; assembly: GCA_017744285.1. Taxonomy (GTDB): domain Bacteria; phylum Pseudomonadota; class Gammaproteobacteria; order Burkholderiales; family Burkholderiaceae_C; genus Variovorax. Next base: position 39,701 of record JAGIBP010000033.1, on the reverse strand, counting down.
TGCGTTTCGTTCGCGGGCGCTTTCCAGAGGCCCGCGTGCTTCAGCATGCCGAGCGTGCGCGACAGCACGTCGCGGCGGTACGCGCCGACGTCGCGCCCCTCGTAGTCGTAGAAGCCGCTGCCGCTCTTGAGGCCAAGCCGGCCTTGCTCGACCATGCGGTCCACGATCGCGGGCGCGGTGTAGCGCGCACGGTCGATCGAGCCCGACATCTCGCGGCTCGCGTGGTGCAGGATGTCGGCGCCGCCAAAGTCGATGAACTCCACCACGCCGAGCGCGGCGAAGCGCAGCCCCAGGCCGTAGCGCGTGGCCTTGTCGATCTCCTCGGCGGTGGCTGCGCCCTCTTCGATCATGCGCGCGGCCTCGTTCATGATCAGCGCCTGCAGCCGGGGCACGATGTAGCCCGGCGCCGGGCCGCACACCACGGGCAGCTTGCCGATCGATTCCATCAGCGCCTTGGTGCGCGCGAGCACGCCGGGGTCGGTGGCGGCATGGCAGCTCAGCTCGACCACCGGGATCACGTACGCCGGGTTGAGCCAGTGCATGTTGAGGAAGCGCTCGGGCCGACGCACCATGGCCGCCAGCTCGGTCACGAGGATGCTGCTGGTGGTCGAGGTCAGGATCGCGTCGTCGCGGCAATGGCGGTTGATGTGATCGAAGGCCTCGCGCTTGGCGCCGAGCGTCTCGGGCACCCCTTCGAAGAGCAGTTCGGCCGCGGCCAGCGCCGCGGGTGCATCGTCGGCCCTCACGTACGCCACGCGCCCGGCGATCGCGGCCGCCTGCGCGGCATCGATCACGCCGAGCTGCGCGAGACCTGCGAGGCTGGCGGTGATTTCGGCCTGCGCTTCCGCGCGCAGCGTCTGCCACGCTTCGTCGCTGCGCGCGCGCAGGTCGATGAGCGAGATGCGGTGGCCCGCGTACGCGAAGGCGATCGCGATGCCGCGCCCCATGCGGCCCGCGCCGACGGCCGCGAAGCGGGGCAGGCCTTCACTCGCCATCGTGCAGCCTCTGGCGCAGTTGCGCGGGCGTCAGTGTGTCCAGCCCCAGGGCTTCGAGGGTGCGCGGCCCCTTGCGCAGGTCGCGGCCGAGGAAGCCGCCGACGATCGCGAGCAGCCCATGCGCGATCGGCGCATCCACGCCGGCGTAGCGCGCGGCCGAGGCCAGGAAGGCGAGGCCGAGCTCGGTGTCCTCGGTGATGTAGCGGTGCGTGTGCAGGTCGATGTTCTCGCGCCAGTCGCCCGACTTCACGAGCTGCTTGTGCGCGTCGCCGTACATCCACTGGTCGTTGTTGTAGTGGTCCGCGAGCGGATAGTGCGGCGCACCGTGGCCGAGCGCGTTGCGCACCGCGATGCGTTCGTGGTCGAGCCGGTCGGTCACGTCGCGCACCGCGCGCTGCGTGCCTTCGTTGTGGATGTCCCAGCGCTCGAAGTGCTGCAGCGGCGCGGCATTCATCACCATCAGGGGCGGATGGATGACCGGGCCGGCGTTCATCAGCGCCCCCGAGAGCGCATCGCCGCAGCCGTGCACCGACGGATAGGCGCGGCGGATGACCGCGATCGCCATCTCTTCCTTGCGCGCCGGGTACACGCCGGTGGGCAGGCGGATCGCGCGGATCGTCACGTTCACCTCGCGCTCGCCGTGCTTGCGTGCGAGGTAAGGGAGCGTGCCCGTCTCGGCCCAGGCCACCTCGGCGCGGCTGCCGGATTCGGCCGCGATGCGCGCCATCACGTAGCTGCCGAAGGTGCCCGGCGGCAGGAACACCACCTGCCCGTCGACCAGGTGCGGCGCCATGGCGCGCGCGATGTCCTCCTGCGCAACGGCGGGCGTCGGCAGCACGATGAGCTCCGCATCGTTCATGGCCGCGCCGATGTCGGCGGTCGCCAGCGCGATCGGCACGTCGCGCGCACCGGCGGCGTCCTTCAGCGTGATGGAGCCGGTGCGGATGACCGGCTCGAGCGCCGCGGCATCCCGCCGCCAGAGGCGCACGTCATGTCCGGCTTCGGACAGGTCGGCAGCGGCCGCATAGGCGCCGTGACCACCACCAAGAATCGCGATCTTCATAGGGCAACAGAACAATGAAAGAGGTGGGCGAACCGGCCGCGCGCACGCTGCCGGAAGACTCGATGCCGCGATACATTACTTTTCAACTGTTCAGGAGTCAACTAAATTGACGCCCTATTGGCGTTTCCGATAGGTTCGGCAACAAAAAAGCCCGCGTTCCGGAGAACGCGGGCTTTGAAGGGGATCGGCGGCGCGGGCTCAGCGGCTGGGCTTGAAGCCCCGCTTCTGCCCGTCGCGCGGCACGAAGGCCTTGCCGGCGCCGGCATGGCCGCCGCGCGGGGCGAAGCCGTCGCGCGGGGCAAAGCCCTCGCGGCGGGGAGCGCCGGCAGCGTTGCCGCGCGGCGCGCTGTCGCCCCAGCCCGGCTTGCGGCCATAGCCTTCGTTGCCGCCGCGTCCGCCGCCGAAGCCGGCGTTCGGGCCGCGCGCATTGCGGTCGTTGAAGCCGCTCGCGTTGGCATAGCCGTTGCCGCCGCGATGGCCGCCGCCGCCGAACTTGCGATCGCGGGAATGGCCTTCGGTGCTGCGGCCGCGGCCGAATTCGCCCGGCGAGCGCGGCGGGCGCTGCTGCGGCTCCAGGCCCGGAATCACTTCCGACTTGAACTGCTGGCGGCTGTACTGCTCGATGTCGAAGATCCGGCGGCGGTCGCGGAACTCGGCAAAGGTCACGGCCAGGCCGTCACGCCCGGCGCGGCCGGTGCGGCCGATGCGGTGGGTGTAGTCCTCGGCCTTCATCGGCAGGCCGAAGTTGAAGACGTGCGTGATGGTCGGCACGTCGATGCCGCGCGCCGCCACGTCGGTGGCCACGAGGATCTGCACCTGGCCATTGCGCAGCGCCATCAGGCGGCGGTTGCGCAGGCCCTGGCTCAGCGCGCCGTGCAGCGCGACGGCGCTGAAGCCGTCCTGCTGCAGGTCGTTGGCGAGACCGTCGCATTCGATCTGCGTGCTCGCGAAGACGATCGCCTGGTTGATCGTGGTGTCGCGCAGCCAGTGGTCGAGCAGCTTGCGCTTGTGCTGGGTGTTGTCGGCCCAGAAAAGCACCTGCTTGATGTTGGCGTGCTTCTCCTGCGGGCTCGCGATGGTCACGCGCTGCGGCTCGCGCATCACGCGGGTGGCCAGTTGCTGGATGCGCGGCGCGAAGGTCGCGCTGAACATCATGGTCTGCTGGCGCTCGATGGTGAGCTGGTTGATCTCGGCCAGGTCGTCGGCAAAGCCGAGGTCGAGCATGCGGTCGGCCTCGTCGACGACCAGGAACTTGACCTGTTCGAGCTTGATCTGCATCGAGCGCTGCAGGTCGAGCAGGCGGCCCGGCGTGGCGACCACGAGGTCGGCGTTCTGCAGGCGCTGGATCTGCAGCTGGTAGGGCATGCCGCCCACGACGCTGGCGATGCGCAGGCCGCGGCAATGGCGCACCAGGTCGATGGCGTCGTGCGCCACCTGCTGCGCGAGTTCGCGCGTCGGGCACAGCACCAGCGCGCCGGGGGTGGCGGGCTTGAAGTTGCGGCTGTTGGTCGGGTCCTTGCGCTTGGCCTTCTTCGGCGGCGCTTCGCCGCGCGCGGCGGCCTCGGCGGCCAGGCGCTGGTACTCGGCCTTGGCGGCCGCTTCGGCTTCGGCCTGGCGCTGCAGCAGCGTGTGCAGCACGGGCAGCAGGAAGGCGGCGGTCTTGCCGCTGCCGGTCTGGCTCGACACCATCAGGTCGACGAAGCGCGTGGCGCCCTCGCCGCCGCTCTGGGTCATGGCGCGCGGGATGGCCTGTTCCTGCACGGCGGTCGGCTGGGTGAAGCCCAGGTCTTCGACGGCGGCGATCAGTTGTGGCGCGAGGCCCAGCTTGATGAAGCCGTTGGGCTCCTTCGGCTCGGCGGGCTCGGCCGCATCGAGCGCCTCGACCCCGTCAGCGGTGGAAATGGATGCGGCTTCGCCGGAAACGGCAAAGGAATCGGATTGCGCAGGCGCGACATCGCGCTGCGCTTCAAAAGCGTCGGTCATCGAAAAAATTCTCTTACGCGAGCGCTGCCGTGGGCGGCGCTCCGTCGGGTGGTCAAAAAAACATCAACCATCCAACGACTTCAGCCTCGACTCTCGTCGAGGTTGCGGCCCCATGTGCTGACAGTCAGAGACCGTCAGCGGGCGCGATGTGCAAGATAGGGAGATGCGGGAGGAACGCTGCCGGCCCTGATGTGGGGGGCTGAATCAGCGAAGCCGGCAATTATCGCACGAACCCGGGTTTTTACCTAATCCTGGATGCGCAGGAAGGTCTCACGGTAGTGCACCAGCTCGTCGATCGACTCGTGGACGTCCGCCAGCGCGGTGTGTGCCTGCTGCTTCTTGAAGGCGTTGTAGGCGGCGGGCTTCCAGCGCTTGGCCAGCTCCTTGAGCGTGCTCACGTCGAGGTTGCGGTAGTGGAAGTAGGCCTCCAGCTTCGGCATGTACTTCACGAGGAAGCGGCGGTCCTGGCCGATGGTGTTGCCGCACATCGGCGAGCCGCTCTTCGGGACGTAGCGTGCGATGAATTCGAGCAGCAGGCGCTCGGCCTGCGCCTCGTCCACGGTCGACGCCTTGACCTTGTCGATCAGCCCGCTGCGGCCGTGCGTGCCCTTGTTCCATGAATCCATGCCGTCGAGCACCGCGTCGCTCTGGTGAATGACGAGCACCGGGCCCTCGATGCGCGGCGTCAGGTCGGGGCCGGTGACGACCACCGCGATTTCGAGCAGGCGTTCCTTCTCGGGGTCGAGGCCGCTCATTTCGCAGTCCAGCCAGACGAGGTTCTGGTCGCTCTTCTTGAGCGTGGCCGCCGGTGCGGCCGTATCGGTGGTTTCGGGCATCGGGCGATTGTCGTCGATGGCCCTTCGGGCGAGCGGGCCGTGCGCTTGGCGAAAGGCCCGCGGGCTAAACTCGGCCGCCATGCCGACCCCCATGCCTGCCTCCCTCGCCTTCACCCTGGCCTTCGCCTTCGCGCTGGCCGCGGGGCTGGCCGTGAAGTTCTGGCTGGCAACGCGGCAGGTGCGCCACGTGGCGCGTCATCGCCACGCCGTGCCGCCGGCCTTCGCAGAGGCGATCTCGCTCGACGCGCACCAGAAAGCGGCCGACTACACGATCGCCAAGACGCGGCTCGGCCTGATCGAAATGGCGTGGGGCGCCGCGGTGCTGCTCGGGTGGACGCTGCTCGGCGGTCTCGATCTCCTCAACCGCCTCCTGATGGACGCCCTGGGCGGCGGCATGTGGCAACAGCTCGCGCTGTTCGCCGCGTTCGCGTGCATCGGCAGCCTCCTGGAGCTGCCCTTCACGCTGTGGCAGACCTTCGTGCTCGAAGAGCGCTTCGGCTTCAACAAGATGACCTGGCGCCTGTGGATCACCGACATGCTCAAGGGCGTGCTGCTGGGCGCGGTCATCGGCCTGCCCATCGCCGCGCTGATCCTCTGGCTCATGCATGCGGCCGGCCCGCTGTGGTGGGTCTGGGCCTGGGGCGTCTGGATGGGCTTCAACATCCTGCTGATGCTGGTCTATCCGACCTCCATCGCCCCGCTCTTCAACAAGTTCCAGCCGCTGGACGACGCCGCGCTCAAGGCCCGCGTCACGGCGCTGATGCAGCGCTGCGGCTTCGCGGCCAAGGGCCTGTTCGTGATGGACGGCTCCACCCGCAGCGCCCATGCCAATGCCTACTTCACCGGCTTCGGCGCCAGCAAGCGCGTGGTGTTCTACGACACGCTGCTGCGCCAGCTCGACGCCGGCGAGGTCGAAGCCGTGCTGGCGCACGAGCTTGGCCATTTCAAGCACCGGCACGTGATCAAGCGCATGGTGGCGATGTTCGCGCTGAGCCTGGCCGGCTTCGCGCTGCTCGGCTGGCTCTCGGGGCACACCTGGTTCTACACCGGGCTCGGGGTGCAGCCGAACCTGTCGGCGCCGAACGACGCGCTGGCCATCCTGCTCTTCATGCTGGCGGTGCCGGTGTTCGGCTTCTTCGTCGCGCCGTTGCCGGTGCTGATCTCGCGCAAGCACGAATTCGAGGCCGACGCCTACGCGATCGCGCAGACCAGCGGCCGCCACCTGTCGGCCGCGCTGCTCAAGCTCTACAAGGACAACGCCTCGACGCTCACGCCCGATCCGGTGTTCGTCAAGTTCTACTATTCGCACCCGCCCGCCTCCGAGCGCCTCGCGCGCATGGCGACCCCGGCCTGAACGAGCACCACGCCATGACCAGCATGCTGAAGCACAAGGACTGGACTGCCCACGCGCGCCGCGCCCTTGGCGCCACCGAGATCGTGGCCAGCCTCGCGCGGCTCGAAGGCTGGACGCTCGCGGGCGACGGGCCGCACGTCGCGATCGAGAAGACCTTCAGGTTCGCGAACTACTACGAGACCATCGCCTTCGTGAACGCGGTGGCGCTGATCGCGCACCGGCAGGACCACCATCCGGATCTCTCGGTGCACTACAACCGCTGCGTCGTGCGCTTCAACACGCACGCGGTGGCGGGCCTCTCGGCGACCGATTTCGAGTGCGCGGCGCGGGTCGACGCGCTGCTCGCCGATTGAGCCAGCGGGACCGGCCCTTGGCGAAGCAGCGCGGCACCACGGCCGATGCCACCCTGCAGAGCGGGCTCGTCGTCGCCAGCCACGGCCGCCACTGCATCGTCGAGACGCCGGACGGCGAGCGCGTGATCTGCCATCCGCGCGGCAAGAAGAGCCACGCGGTGGTGGGCGACCGCGTGCAATGGCTGGCCAGCCAGGACGAGGGCACGATCGAGAAGGTGCTGCCGCGCAGCAACCTCTTCTATCGCCAGGACGAGATCCGCACCAAATCCTTCGCGGCCAATCTCGACCAGGTGCTGATCCTGATCGCGGCCGAGCCCGAGTTCTCCGAAAGCCAGCTCGCGCGCGCGCTCATCGCGGCGGCGGCGGAGCGCATCACGCCGGTGATCGCGCTCAACAAGCGCGACCTGGGCGCCGCCTTCGCGCGGGCCTGGGAGCGGCTGGCGCCTTACCGGCGCATGGACTACCAGGTGCTGCCGCTCGCGCTCACGTCGGCGGATGCCGGGGACCGCGAGGCGCTCACGCAGCTGCTCGGCGGCAAGACCACGCTGGTGCTCGGCCCCTCGGGCGCCGGCAAGAGCACGCTGATCAACCTGCTGGTGCCGGGCGCGGCAGCGCAGACCGGCGAGATCTCGCAGGCCCTCAACTCGGGCAAACACACGACGACGAGCACCACCTGGTACTGGATGGACAAGGCCCGCCGCACGGCCCTGATCGACTCGCCCGGCTTCCAGGAATTCGGCCTGCGCCACATCGAGCCGATGCAGCTCGCGCACCTGATGCCGGACATCGCCGCGCACGCCGCCGACTGCAAGTTCTACAACTGCACCCATCTGCACGAGCCCGGCTGCGGCGTGATCGCGCACGTGGAAGCGGGCGGGATCAGCGCTTCGCGCTACCGGATCTACGGCGAGCTCTTCGACGAGCTCAGCCAGACGCGCTACTGACGCCCGAGGATCCCGGCCAACGCGTCGACCAGCGCGGCGCACTGGTCGCGCGTGCCGACGGTGATCCGCAGAAATTGCGCGATGCGCGGCTGGCGGAAGTGGCGCACCAGGATCGCGCGCTCGCGCAGCGAGGCGGCCAAGCGGCCGGCATCGTGCGCCGGATGCCGCACGAACAGGAAGTTCGCCTGCGACGGCAGCACCTCGAAGCCGAGGTCTTCGAGCTGCAGCGCGAGCCCTTCGCGCGTGTCGACGACGTCGTCGCGCGTGCGGGCGAACCAGGCCTCGTCCTCAAGCGCCGCCACCGCGCCCGCGGCCGCCAGGCGATCGATGGGATAGGAATTGAAACTGTTCTTGACGCGCTGCAGCGCATCGATGAGCGGCGCCTGCCCGCACGCGAAGCCCACCCGCAGGCCGGCCAGGGAGCGCGACTTCGACAGCGTCTGCACGACGAGCAGGTTCGGATGCCGCCCGATCAGGGGCAGCGCGCTCTCGCCGCCGAAGTCGATGTACGCCTCGTCGACGAGGACCACCCGGTGCGGACACGCCTCGAGCAGCCCTTCGATCCGGGCCAGCGGCAGGCCGATGCCGGTCGGCGCGTTCGGGTTCGCGACGACGATGCCCGCGCACCCCGCCGCGGCCCGCGCGGCGAGCGCCCGGTCGTCGATGCGCAGCCCCTCGTCGACCGGCTGCAGCTCGCACGCGATGCCGTAGAGCTGCGCATAGACGCGGTAGAAGCTGTAGGTGACGTCGGGAACCAGCAGCGGCTCGGCCTGCTGGAAGAAGGCGAAGAAGGCATGCGCCAGCACCTCGTCCGAGCCGTTGCCGACGAAGACCTGGGCGCTGTCCAGGCCATGGCGCGCGGCGATGGTCTCGCGCAGCACCACGGATTCCGGGTCGGGATAAAGCTCGAGCCCGCGCTCGGCCGCGCGCCGGATCGCTTCGATCGCCTCCGGCGACGGCGGGTAGGGGTTCTCGTTGGTGTTGAGCTTGATCAGGTTCGCGATGCGCGGCTGCTCGCCGGGCACGTAGGGCTCGAGCGCCGCGATGCGCGGGCTCCAGAAGGAAGGCGGCATATCGGTTTTCACGTCACCCGAGCAAACGCGCCAGCGTCAAAAGCGCCAGCAGCACCATCCACATCACGACCGAACGCCACACCAGGCCCACCACGCTGCGCAAGTGCGCCGGTTCAGGCTCGCGGCCCGGCGTGCTGCCGCTGTCGAGGCCGCTCTCGGCCGCGCCGAACGAATCGCCGGCCTGGGCGCGCGGCAAGGGATCGGTCGCCGGCACCACCCGCAGGCTGCCGCCGCCGAGACGCACGTTCACCGCGCCGGACGTCGCCGCGAGGATCACGCCGTCGTTCTCGTTCGGAAAGCGGCGCGCGTCGTTGCGCCAGCAATCGATCGCTTCCTCGAAGCTGCCCACCACCGCGAAGCCCAGCGCCGTGATGCGCGCGGGCAGCCAGTCGATCACGGACCACGCCCGTTCGGCCGCCTGCTGCACCCACACGCTCGACGGCTGGTTCGGCGCGCCGTTCTTGTGCGCCCAGTAGCGCGCCACGAACTCGCTCATCCGGTAGAACACCGCACCCGCGGGGCCGAAGCCCACGGCCGCGAGGATCGAGAACCAGGCGAGCACGCCGAAGACATGGCGGTGCGCCGCGATGACCGAGTGCTCGATCACGTGCCGCACGATCTCGCTGCGCGGCAGGTTGACGGCATCGACGTGCTGCCAATGCGCGAGCAGCGAACGCGCCAGCGCCTCGTCACCGTCCTCGAGGGCGTCGCGGATGCCCGTGAAATGGTGGCTGAACTGGCGGAACCCGAGCGTGACATACAGGATGGCGATGCTCCACAGCACCGCGAAGGGCATGCCGAGCGTGAGGATCAGGAGCCAGTGCACGGCCAGCGCGAGCGCGGTCGGCACGCAGACCGCCAGCGACCAGGCCACCCACCCGTGGTGCGGCTTGCCGGCATCGAAATTGCGGCTGGTCCAGCGCGTCCAGGCGACCACACCCGCATAGACCGGGTTGCGGTAGGCCAGCGGGCGGACCTGCTCGATCAGCAAGGCGCACAGGATCGCAAAGAAGCTCATGTCACGATGATAGCGAGGGGTACTGCCGGGTCAGGCCGCGAGGAAGCGGTAGAGGTTGCGCAGCATGCCCGCGGTGGCACCCCAGACGAAGCGCTCGTGGGCGCCGTCCTGGTAGGGCATCGACAGCCACTCGCGCGAGCGGCGATCGTCGTCGGTCATCGTGTGGTGGCGGTGGTTGGCCGGATTCATCAGGAAGGCGAGCGGCACCTCGAAGGCCTCGGCGACCTCGTGCGGATTGATCGCCAGCTCGAAATCGGGCCGCACCAGCGCCACCACCGGGGTGACGATGAACGAGGTGATGGTGGTGTAGGTGGGCAGCGTCCCCAGGACCTCGATGTACTCGGCCGAGAGCCCGACCTCCTCCCACGCTTCGCGCAGCGCGGCAGCCGAGATGTTGGCGTCCTCCGGATCGACCCGCCCACCGGGAAACGCCACCTGGCCCGAGTGATGGGTCAGGTGCGCGGTGCGCTCGGTCAGCAAGACCGTGGGCTTGTCGCGCGTCACGATGGGCACCAGCACCGCCGCCTGCGCCGGCGCGCGGTCGGTCATGCGCGGGTCGCGCCGCAGCTCGGGGGTCCACACGGGCGGCGCGGCAAAGCGATCGCGCAGCGCGTGCAGCCCCAGGCGATCGGCCGCCACCGCCGGCAGATGGATGTCGACCGAGGTGACCGGCACCTGGCGCGGATCGAAGGCTTTCAGCGGCGCGGGAGGTACGACATTGATCGCTTCGACGGGAGTGGCGCTCATGGACGGTAATGGAATGGTCATTGGAATGCGGGCCTCGCGTTCGCGAAGGCCCAAAGCAAAAAGCCGCCTCGAACGGCGGCTTTTTGACACGTCAAGGAGAGGCCTCTTATTGAGCGGCCGCTGCCGACGACGACTTGCCCGGCAGCTTTTCCTTGATGCGAGCCGAACGGCCGCTGCGCTCGCGCAGGTAGTACAGCTTCGCACGGCGGACGTCGCCGCGGCGCTTGACTTCGATGCCGGCGATCAGCGGGCTGTAGGTCTGGAAGGTACGCTCCACGCCTTCGCCGCTGGAGATCTTGCGCACGATGAAGGCGCTGTTGAGGCCGCGATTGCGCTTGGCGATCACGACGCCTTCGTAGGCCTGCACGCGCTTGCGGTTGCCTTCGACCACGTTCACGCTGACGATGACGGTATCGCCGGGCGCGAACTGGGGGATGGTCTTGCCGAGGCGGGCGATTTCTTCCTGCTCGAGAGTCTGGATGAGATTCATGATTTCCTGGTGTCGATCGTGCCCACGCTACACAAAAGGCGCTCTTGAGTGGCATCCGGTGGATGCCGGCGCGGCCGGGTAGAGGATCGGAGAACCCGGGATTATAGCTTTTTCTTGAGCGCGGCTTCGTCCGCGGCGCTGAGGCGCCCCGCGCGGCGCGCCGCCTCGATCAGCTCGGGCCGCTTCTCGCGCGTGATCACGAGCCGCTGGTCGCGGCGCCAGCGCTCGATCTGCAGGTGGTGGCCTGACATCAACGCCGCGGGCACGCCCTCCCCGTTCCACTGCTCGGGGCGGGTGTAGTGCGGGCAGTCGAGCAGCCCGTCGAGCGCCGGGTTGAAGCTGTCCTGCACGTGGCTGGCCTCGTCGCCGAGCACGCCGGGCTGCAGCCGGGCGATGGCGTCGAGGAAGGCCATGGCGGCGATCTCGCCGCCCGAGAGCACGAAATCGCCGAGGCTGATCTGGTGCGTCACCCGCGCATCGATGAACCGCTGGTCGATCCCTTCGTAGCGGCCGCACACGAGCACAGCGCCCTCGCCGGCCGACCACTGCTCGACCACCGCGTGGCGCAGGGTCTCCCCGATCGGGGAGAACAGCACGACCGGGGCCGGCGCGCCCCGCGCGGCGAGCGCCGCATCGAGGCAGGCCGAGAGCGGCTGCGCCATCATGACCATGCCGGGGCCGCCGCCGAAGGGCCGGTCGTCGACGCGCCGGTAGTTCCCCTCGGCGTAGTCGCGCGGATTCCACAGCACCACGTCGACCTGCTTCGACTCGAAGGCGCGGCGCGTCACGCCGCTCGTCAGCAGCGGCGCGAACAGTTCGGGAAACAGGGTCAGGACGTCGAAGCGCATGGCGGCGCCGGGCCGGGAGCCCCGGTCAGTAGTCGGGTTGCCAGTCGACGCTGATCAGACGGCCCGGCAGGTCCACCTTGTCGATGAAGGCAGACACGAAGGGCACCATGCGCTCGACCGCCTTGCCGTCTTCCTCGGCTTGGAGGACCAGCGTGGTCTGCGGCCCGGTGGCGAGCAGCTCGCGCACCGTACCCAGCGCAACGCCCTCGCGGTTCACGACCGCCAGGCCGATCAGGTCGACCCAGTAGTACTCGTCCTCGGCGGCGGTCGGAAAGCTCGACCGCGGGACGAAGATGCGCGCGCCCTTGAGGGCCTCGGCCGCGGTGCGGTCGGGCACGTCTTCGGAAGTGGCGACGATGCAGTCGGAATGTTCCTTGGCTTCGCGGATCGGAAGCCGGAACGCGCGGCCCGCGGGCGTGCCGGGAGGCAGCAGGAACCAGCGCTTGGAAGAGAAGAGCGCCTCGGGTTCGGCGCTGTGGGGCAGGACCTTGAACCAGCCCTTGATGCCCCAGGCGTCGGCGATGCGCGCCACTTCGATCGCGTCCGCCGGCAATTCGGCGGCTTCGAGGGTGGGCAGCATCGCCTGGGAAGCAGCTTAGGCTGCTGCCTTGGGAGCGGCCGCGGCCGCTTGCTTGATCAGGCGCGTGACGGTGGGCGAAGGCTGGGCGCCGACGCTCTTCCAGTAGGTCAGGCGATCCTGCGCGATGCGGATGCTTTCTTCGTTTTCCTTGGCGGCCGGGTTGTAGAAGCCCAGGCGCTCGATGAAACGGCCATCGCGGCGCACGCGCTTGTCCGACACGACGATGTTGAAGAACGGACGGCCCTTGGAGCCGCCGCGGGAGAGTCGAATCACGACCATGATTTATCCTTCGGGTGGTATGGAGTTCTTCCAGCGTCGAGACACGCGACATGGCCACCCGGCCAGCGACACGCTGAAAAGCCCTCCATTATAGCCCGTACCTGCTTTTTTCTACACCTGGCCGCGCCAGGACGTGTCCAATGACCCACATCCGCCCCAGCCGCGACGAGGACCTCGACGCCATCGCCGCCATCTATGCGCACCACGTCCTTCACGGAACCGGCACCTTCGAGACCGAGCCGCCGAGCGTCGCGGAGATGGCCGCGCGGCGCGCCGACGTGCTGTCCAGGAACCTTCCCTACCTGGTGGCCGAGCAGGACGGCGAGATCCTCGGCTTTGCCTATTGCAACTGGTTCAAGCCGCGTCCCGCCTACCGCTATTCGGCCGAGGACTCGATCTACCTCGCCGACGGCGCGCGCGGCCAGGGGCTGGGCTCCCGGCTGCTCGCGGCGCTGTCGCAGGCGGCCGAGGCAGTCGGCGTGCGCAAGCTGATCGCGGTCATCGGCGATTCGGCCAACGCGGGATCGCTCGGCGTGCATCGCGCGCAGGGCTTCACCCATGTCGGCGTGCTGAAGCACTGCGGCTGGAAGTTCGGCGAATGGCGCGACGTGGTCCTCATGGAGAAGGTGCTGGGCGAAGGCAGCGCCACGAGCCCCGAATGAAGAACAAGACCGTGGCGACATGGCTCGCCTTTCTCGGCGGCCCGCTCGGGCTGCACTGCTTCTACCTGCGCGGGATGTCCAGCACGCTGGGCTGGCTGCTGCCGATCCCCACGGCGCTCGGCCTCTATGGCATCGAGCGCGTGCGCATGCACGGCCTGGACGACGGCTGGAGCTGGATCCTGATCCCGCTGCTCGGCTTCACCATCGCGGGCTGCGCGCTGACGGCCATCGTCTATGGCCTCATGACGCCGGAGAAGTGGAACGCCCGCTACAACGCGGGGGCCGCCCCGGCCGCCTCGTCCACTTCGGGGAACACCGGCTGGCTCACGATCGGCGCGGTCGTTCTCGCGCTGGCGATCGGCAGCACCGTGCTCATGGCCAGCCTGGCTTTCAGCTTCCAGCGCTTCTTCGAGCACGAGATCGAGGCCGGGCGCCAGATGGCGCAGTAGCTCCAGGCATTCAGAAGCCCGGACTGCCGTCGGGCTTCTTGAGCACGTAGACGTCGAAGCTCTCCTCGGTGCAGCACAGCACCGGCCCGAAGCTCGCGATGCGATCCGTGGCCGCGAGGAACGCGCCAACCTGCCCGGGCGTGGTGGTGAAGGTCCAGGAATAGCCCTCGGCGATCGCCCGCGCGGGCTGGGCGGGATCGAGCCGGGCCGCAAGGAGGATGACCACCGGGCGGCCATCGCGCTGCTGCAGGCCGCGCGCCTCGCGCAGGACCTCGTCCAGGCTCAGCACCTGGCGCGCCTGGCGCGAAAAGGTCACGGTCTGGCCGAAGCGCCCCTCCCGCATCAGGTAGGCGCGCGTCGGCAGGTAGTAGGGCAGCGGTTCCACCAGATAGTCCGGGTCGGCGACGAGGATCGCGTCGCGCAGCCGGGGATCCGCCTCGAGCAGCCGCGCAAGATCGCGGCTTCGGCTCTCGCTCGCGGTGCCGAGCGCGATCGGCGCGACCTTGCCGACACCGAGCGCCGCCTGCATCGCGAGCAGCGCCACGAACAGCACCAGGCCGAGCGCGCGCAGCCGTCTCTTCCAGCGCGGCAGCACCGCGACGGCCGGCTCGCCGGCGGCGGCGATCCAGTACAGGCTCACCAGGAACACCAGCCACAGGGCGTGGTGCCGGTAGGCCCCCTGGTAGATGAAGGCCGACAGAAGCGAGAACGCGATGAGAGTTACCCACGAGGCCACCATCGCGGCGGGCCGGACGACGAGCCCGAGCGTGCTGCCCACCAGGAACGCCGTGGCGAGCACGCGCAGCAGGATCGACATCGGCGGCCACGCTTGCGGGAAGTGCGAGGTCAGCAATGCGTCCACGTCCCCGGTGCGCAGCAGGTCGCGAAACGCCTCGTCCGGAAGCAGGAGCGCGCGCAAGGCGGTCACCCAGACCGGACCGGCGGGGAACGCGCGTTCGGCCGCGTCGTTGGCCGTCGGGTACACCGTGGCCGCGCACAAGGCGATCCCCACCACGGCGATCGCCGCATTCAGCGCGAAGTGGCCCCATGCGGGCGGCCGCTCCCGCGAGGACGCTTCGGCATGCAGGTCGCCCAGCCAGAACAGCAGGAAGCCCCCGACCAGGATCGTCGAATGCACATTGCAGTTGGCCAGCAGCGCGAGCACCACGCCCAGCACGATGCCGCGTTGGCGGAACCGCGAATACAAAACGGCGAAGGCCAGCATCAGCAGCAGGCTGATGCCGTAGTTGCGCGCGACGACCGAGTAGTCGTACAGCGCCCCGCGGCCGAGCAGGATCAGCGCGACGATCGGCCACGCGAAGGGCGAGCGCCACGCCAGCAGCAGCGCCGCCGCCATCGCGACCACCCATGCCAGCGCCGGCAGCACGAGGACCGTGCCGGTGAGCGCGTGCAGCCCGCGCAGCATCAGGTGCCACAGCGCAGGATGGCCGTCGCTGAGCAGGTGCAGCATCTCCCGAACGGACTGGCCCTGCAGGGCAAACGAGAGCGCCCTCACCTCGTCGCGCCACATCACGTGCTGCACGGCCAGCCAGGTGATCGCGGCGGCGAAGATCAGGCAGACCCAGAGCGACGCGACGCGGCGCGAGCGATCGGCCGGCGCGGCGAAGACCAGGCTCGCCATGCGCCCGGCGGGCGGTGCGTGATGTTGCAGCAAATGGAATCCCCACCTCTTTTGCCGAGCGACACGATGCGGGCCGGCCGGCCCCTGCGGCGCGCAGAGCTGTGCAGCTTCTTGGAGCCAGCCCGTGGGCTCTACCGGCCGGGCGCCGATGCGCCTGTAGGAGACGGGCGCGAATTCAGAGGCGCGTATCGACTTGCTGCCGGCGCGACATTCCGAGTCCGCGCTTGGCGAAGCCATCCTTGAGCTTCAGGAACGGCGTCTCGATGAACCAGTAGCTCAGCGAAGCAACCACGATCGCCTGAACCACATTCAGCGGAAAGCCGAAACTGACCGGCGATGCGGGATAGAGGAAGAGCTGCTGCCACAGGTACAGGCTGTACGAGATGGTGCCGATGAAAAGCGCGACCCTGACCCGGAGGAGCCGGGACAGCCAGAAGCTCTTCAGGTGGGTGAGGCCCACGATGAGCAGGCCGACGGCGGCGGCGCTCAAGATCGGTCCGTACGTCAACGTCCAATAGCCGAGGAAATGCGCACTCAGCGCCGGGAAGAGCAGGACCAGCGCGACGCACGCGGTGGTCACGATGGCCGCGGCGTACCTCGTCGAATCCAGCATCGCGACGATCCGCTCCCGCTTCAAGGCCACGTAGCAACCCACGAGGATCGAATCGACCGCGGTATGCAGCATCGCACCCAGATGCGTTCGAACGCCCGGCGCGAGGAAGTACGACGCCACCCGGACGAGCGGGATCATGAGAATGAGCGCGGGAAGAAGCCCCTCGCTTCTCCTGATGAAAATGAAGATCAGCAGCGGCGGCCAGAACCAGTAGAACTGCTCCTCCAGGGACAGGCTCCAGAAATGCCCGAGATACCACGCCCCTTCGCCATGCACGGCGTTGGTCGGCCCGAGCCCGAGCATCTCCGAGTAGTTCCAGGCATGCAGCGCCGCAAATCCGAACTGTCTCCAGTGAATGTCGACAAGCTCCAAGTCCGCGAGCAGCACGAGCACGACAAGGAAGGCATAGAACGCCGGCCAGATGCGCAGCGTGCGGCGAAGGTAGAACCGAAACAGGTCGATGCGATTCGTCTCCCGGTACTCCGCCTTCAGAAGCCCGGTGATCAGGAAGCCGCTGAGCACGAAGAAGATCTGGACGCCGAGGCCACCATTGGCGAGAAAGTGCAGCGGTGCGAACCAACCGGTGAACCCGCCCGGCAGGGTGTTCGCCGCATGGTCGAGTACGACCATCATCACCGCGGCGCAACGCAGGCCGGTCAGCTCGGGATAGCGCGTCATCCGTGCGGCCAGCTCCCTCAGAGGACCTGCATCCCGACCCAGTATGCGATCGCCGCCACGAAGGCCGAGGCGGGAATCGTCAGGACCCACGCCCAGACGATGTTGCCCGCCACGCCCCAGCGCACGGCGCTGGCGCGCTGCGTGGAGCCGACGCCGACGATCGCGCCGGTGATCGTGTGGGTGGTCGATACCGGAATGCCGAGCGCCGTCGCGAGGAAGAGCGTCAGCGCACCGCCCGTCTCGGCGCAGAAGCCGCCCACGGGCTTGAGCTTGGTGATCTTCTGGCCCATGGTCTTCACGATGCGCCAGCCGCCGAACATGGTGCCCAGGGAGATGGCCGTGTAGCAGGTCACGATGGTCCACAGCGGCGGGTCGGCCGCATCCGCCGCCGAATAGCCGGTGGCGATCAGCAGCATCCAGATGATGCCGATGGTCTTCTGCGCGTCGTTGCCGCCGTGGCCCAGGCTGTACGCGCCGGCCGACACCAGCTGCAGGCGCCGGAACCAGCCGTCGATGCGCGACGGTGTGGATTGCCGGAACAGCCAGGCGACGGCGATCATCATGAGCGAGCCGAGCAGAAAGCCCAGGAGCGGCGAGACGAAGATGAACGCCACGGTCTTCCAGATGCCCCCCGCGATCAATGCGCCGGCGCCGGCCTTGGCGATCACCGCCCCCACGATCCCGCCGATGAGCGCGTGCGAGGAGCTGCTGGGGATGCCGTAGTACCAGGTGACCAGGTTCCAGCTGATGGCGCCCACCAGGGCGCCGAACACCACGTGCACGTCGACCACTTCCGGCTGCGCGATCCCCTTGCCGATGGTGGCGGCCACGCTCAGGTGGAAGACGAAGACCGCGATCAGGTTGAAGAAGGCCGCGAACACCACGGCTTGCCCGGGCCGCAGGACGCCGGTGGACACGACCGTGGCGATCGAGTTCGCCGCGTCGTGGAAGCCGTTCATGAAGTCGAAGATGATGGCCAGCGCGACCAGCACCACGACCACCCAGAGGGCGACTTGAGCCGTTGCCATTCGCAGCCCGGGGTCAGGAATTCTCGAGGACGATGCCCTCGATCACGTTGGCCACGTCCTCGCACTTGTCGGTGATCGTTTCCAGCAGTTCGTAGATGGCCTTGAGCTTGATGACCTCGCGCACATCGGGCTCTTCGCGGAAGAGCTTGCTCATGGCGCTGCGCATCACGCGATCGGCGTCCGATTCGAGGCGGTCGATCTCCTCGCAGGTCTTGAGGGTCGCCTCGGCGATCGCGGGCTCGGCGATGCGGCCGAGGAACTTGACCGCATCCTTCACGCGCTCGCAGCACTTGACGCTCAGCGCGGTGAGACGGGCGATTTCCTCCGTCATGTGGCGCACGTCGTACAGCGCCATGGTCTCGGCCGAGTCCTGGATCAGGTCGGCCACGTCGTCCATGGTGTTGATCAGCTTGTGGATCTGCTCGCGGTCGATCGGCGTGATGAAGGTCTTGTGGATCAGCAGGTTGACGTCATGCGTCACGCGGTCCGCGGCACGTTCGGCGTTGTCGACGTCGCGGTTGTACTGCTCGCGCAGATGCAGGTCGCTGTAGTTGGCCACCAGATGCTCGAAGGCGCGCGCTGCTTCGACGATGCGGTCGGCATGCTGATTGAACATCTCGAAAAAATTCCCCTCGCGGGGCAGCAGCTTGCCGAACATGGCGCTCTCCTGGGTACGCGGCCGTCACCGGCCGCGTGCATGTGACATTTTTGTGAAAAACCGCGCAAGTGTAATGGGCGGGCCTGAACGCAGCCTCTAGAGCCGCTCGATCTGCTGGCCGGAGACCTGCCTGAGCTGGCCCAGCGTGACGCGGTCGGGTGCGATCTCGGCCAGCGGGAGCAGCACGAAGGCGCGCTGCGCGATGCGCGGGTGCGGCACCGTGAGCACCTCGGTCGACCTCACCGAATCGCCATGGATCAGCAGGTCCAGATCGAGCGTGCGCGGCGCGTTCCGATAGGGCCGCTCGCGACCGGCGCCGGCTTCGAGCCGCTGGAGCGCATGCAGCAGGGCCTCGGGGCCGAGCGCGGTCTCGAGCTCGACCACCGCATTGATGAAGTCCGGACCCGCCGCGTCGACCGGCGCGCTGCGATAGAGCGACGAGCGAGCGACGACGCGCGTCTCGGGCACGGCGTCCAGGTCCGCCATGGCGCGCAGCACGGCGGCACGCGCGTCCCCGAGGTTGGCGCCGATCGCGACGTAGGCGCGGGTCTTCGTCATTCACTCGGCCGCCGCGCTGCCGGCGGATTCACCGCCCGCGCGCGGCTTGCGGCGGCGACGGCGCTTGCGCGGCGCGGCCTGGACTTCGCCGTCGGGAGGCAATGCCGTGTCGGCCTCGGCGGCCGGCGAAGCCGCGGGACGGGCGGGCGCCGCCGCGCCGGAGGACCGGGGCGCGCGCTGGCGCACCTTCTTCTGCTGCTCGTCCCGCACCTGGTCCAGCAGGTCCTGGCGGCGCGTGTCGTCGGCGGTGCTGAACTCCTGCCACCACTCGGCGATCGCCTCGCCGATCTCGCCGACGTCGGCGCGCAGGCGCATGAAGTCGAAGGCGGCGCGGAAGCGCGCCTGCTCGACCAGGCTGTAGGGCGTGGCGCCGCTGCGCTTGTCGAAGCGCGGCTGCATCATCCAGATCTCTCGCATGTCGGCCGCCAGCTTGCCGCGGCCGGAAACGTCGCCGATGCGAGCGTTGAACACGTCGTCGATCGCATCCTGCAGCGCCGGGAACGGCGGCTGCGGGCGCTGTCCGCCCTTGCCTTCCATGCGCTGCGCCCAGCCGTTGCGCACGTCGGCCCACAACACGCAGGCGAGCAGGAAGCTCGGCGCCACCGGCTTGCCTTCGCCCACCCGGCGGTCGGTGTCCTGCAGGGCCGCCTTCACGAAGGGCTGGTCGGCGCGCTCGACCACCACGTCGAGCAGCGGGTAGATGCCTGTCGCCATGCCGAGCGCGCGCAGTTGCTCGATGGTCGCGACCGCATGGCCCGTCTGCAGCAGCTTGAGCATCTCGTCGAAGAGGCGGCTTTGCGGCACGTCGGCCAGCAGCTTGCTCGACGCCACCAGCGGCGCGGCCGTCTTGGGCTCGAGCTTGAAGCCGAGCGCGGCGAGCTTGGCGGAGAAACGGATGGCGCGAATGATGCGCACCGGGTCCTCGCGGTAGCGCGTGGCCGGGTCGCCGATCATGCGCAGGGTGAGCTTCTTGGCGTCGCGGATGCCGTTGTGGTAGTCGACCACGATCTCGCTCGCCGGGTCGTAGTACATCGCGTTGACGGTGAAGTCGCGCCGCGCGGCATCTTCTTCCTGCGGGCCCCAGACGTTGTCGCGCAGCACGCGGCCGCTGGCGTCCACGGCGTGCTTCATGCCGGCGAGCTCGCCCTTGCTGGTGCGCTCGTTGCCGGCGACCTGCTCGGCACCGTTGCTGTCCATGTAGGCGCGGAAGGTCGAGACCTCGATCACCTCGTGCTCGCGGCCGCGGCCGTACACCACGTGCACGATGCGGAAGCGCCGCCCGATGATGAAGGCGCGGCGGAACAGGCCCTTGACCTGTTCGGGCGTGGCGTTGGTCGCCACGTCGAAATCCTTGGGCCGCAGGCCGAGCAGCAGGTCGCGCACCGCGCCGCCCACCACGTAGGCCTCGAAGCCCGCGCCCTGGAGGGTGGTGACGACGTTCCTGGCCCGCTCATCGACCAGGGCCGGATTGATGCCGTGGACGGCGGCCGGCACCTCCTGGCGCTTGCCGAAACGGGCCTTGCCGCGGGGCGCGGCGGCGCCGGACTTGCCAAGGAGCTTGTCGATGAATTGCTTGATCATGGGAGGAGGAAGGGATTCGGCGGCGGGCGCCTCATTCATTTTCGAGCATCGACCGGATCAGGGGGATCGTGATCGCGCGCTGGGTCTGCAGGGCGTAGCCGTCGAGCTGCGTGAGCAGTTCCATCAGGCTTCCGAGGTCGCGGCTGAAGCGATGCAGCATGTAGTCGAGCACCTCGTCGGAGAGCAGAACGCCGCGGCTGTCGGCCGCCTGCCGCAGGACGGCCCGGCGCTCGGCCTCGCTCAGCACCTGCAGGTGGAAGACATGGCCCCAGCCGAGCCGCGTGCGCAGGTCCTCGCGCAGCGGCAGGTCGGCCGGGGGCAGCGCGCCCGCGGCGACGACGCCGCGCTGCAGGCTCTGCGCATTGACGAACCAGTTGAACGCCGCCTGCTGCTGGATGGCGGTATACAGGTGCACGTCGTCGAGCAGGATGGCGCCCCAGCGCTCGTCGAACTCGGGCGGGTCGGCCATGCCGGGGTGCAGCCAGCCGGCGCTCGCGCCCTGGTCCTTCAGCGCGGCACGCACGGCTTCGAGCAGGTGCGTCTTGCCGCTGCCGCCCTCGCCCCAGAGATAGGTCGGCACCGGCGAATGCACCGTGGGCGAGCGCCCGTCGCCGACCCACAGCGCCAGATGGCGCAGCGCCGGCTCGTTCGGGCCGGCGAAGAAGCCCGCCAGCGTCGGACCGCTCGCGAGGCCGATGTCGAGCGCGAGCTGCTTCATGCCCGGACCGCCCCGGGCGGCTGAGATGGCGCGAATGACGCGAATAAAAGGTTCATAGGACAGTGCAGAACGCCGCACGGCTGCCGGGAGGCGCGCGCCCCATTTCTGGACGGAAGGCGCGGGTTCACGCAGGGGTACCTCTGGGAGGGGGTCGAGGAGCGCCCTTAAAATCGTGCCGAATTCTATCGGCCCGACCGTCTCGGTTGCCGGCGTCATTGTCCTCCCTCCCTTCCGCCCCCTCTTCTCCAGCCCGGTCCGCCCATGAACTCCAACACACCCACCCCCCTCAGCTACAAGGACGCCGGCGTCGACATCGATGCGGGCGACGCACTGGTCGACCGCATCAAGCCGCTCGCGAAGAAGACGATGCGCGAAGGCGTGCTGGCCGGGATCGGCGGCTTCGGCGCCCTCTTCGAGGTGCCCAAGCGCTACAAGGAACCGGTGCTGGTGAGCGGCACCGACGGCGTGGGCACCAAGCTCAAGCTCGCCTTCGAATGGAACATGCACGACACGGTCGGCATCGACCTGGTGGCGATGAGCGTCAACGACGTGCTCGTGCAGGGCGCCGAGCCGCTCTTCTTCCTTGACTACTTCGCCTGCGGCAAGCTCGACGTGGACACCGCCGCCGCCGTGGTCGGCGGCATCGCGCGGGGCTGCGAGCAGAGCGGCTGCGCGCTGATCGGCGGCGAAACGGCCGAGATGCCCGGCATGTACCCGGCCGGCGAATACGACCTCGCGGGCTTCGCCGTCGGCGCCGTCGAGAAGTCGAAGATCCTGACCGGCCAGAACGTGAAGCCAGGCGACGTGGTGCTGGGCCTGGCCTCCGCCGGCGTGCACTCCAACGGATTCAGCCTGGTGCGCAAGGTGATCGAGCGCGCGGGCGCGGCGCTGCCGGCCACGCTCGACGGCCGCCCCTTCCGCGAGGCCGTGATGGCGCCGACCCGCCTGTACGTGAAGCCGGTGCTGGCGGCGCTCGCCAAGCACCCGATCAAGGCCCTGGCCCACATCACGGGCGGAGGGCTGCTCGAGAACATCCCGCGCGTGCTGCCCGAGGGCACGGCCGCGCACCTGAAGAAGGGCAGCTGGCCGCAGACCGAGCTCTTTGCCTGGCTGCAGAAGGTGGCCGGCATCGACGACATCGAGATGAACCGCACCTTCAACAACGGCATCGGCATGGTGGTGGTGATCGACGCCGCCGAAGCCGCCGCCTGCGCCGAGACGCTGCGCGCCGCCGGAGAGACTGTGTATGAAATCGGCGCCATCGCCGAGCGCGGCACCGGCGCGGCCGTCGTCGTCGGCTGACCCTGCCCCCCGCGTGAGCGAGCCCTTCCCCGCTGCCTCGCGGCCGGTGGTCGCGGCCAGCTACGTCCTGATCGCCGGCACGCTGCTGCTGGTCATGTGGCAGGGCCTGCTGCCGGGCCTGCTGTGCGTGTGCATCGGCTTCCTGGGCACGCGCTGGCTTGCGCGCATGCTCGATGCGAGCCTGCGCGGCTCGCGCAAACTGAGCGCGAACGACCCGGCCTGGACCCGCACCCGCGCCTTCGCGCGCGTCACCGCCGCGACGGTGGTGATGCTCGCCCCGCTGGGCCTGTTGACGCTCGGCTTCGCGGAAGCGCGCGAATTCGTGCTGAACGCGCCCGAGCAATACCAGGAGCTGCTCGACTTCGTCGCCCGCACCGTGCTGGAGCTGCGCCTGAAGCTGCCGCCCGACATCGCGAGCTACCTGCCCGAAGGCGCCGCCGAAGTGCAGCGCACCGTCGCGGGCTACCTGCGCACCCAGGCGGGCTCGCTGGCGCTCACCGGCCGCGCGTGGCTCGGCGGCCTGCTCTTCGCCTACGTGGGGCTGATCGTCGGCGCCCTGGCGGCGGTGGCCAACGACGCGCCGTCGCGCCGCCCGCTCGCGCGGCAACTGCGCGCGCGCATCCTGCTGTTCGGCGACGCCTTCGGGCAGATCGTGGCCGCGCAGTTCTGGATCGCGGCCTTTAACACGCTGCTGACTGCCGTCTTCCTGCTGTTCCTGCTCCCGATGTGGAAGATGGAACTGCCCTACACGCCAGCGCTGATCACCCTCACCTTCGTGGCCGGGCTGGTGCCGATCGTGGGCAACCTCATCTGCAACACCGTCATCACGCTGGTGGGCCTGTCGGTCTCGCCGTTCGTGGCGGCCGCCTGCCTCGCATTCCTGATCCTGATCCACAAGGCCGAGTACCTGATCAACGCGAAGGTGGTCGGCAGCCGCACGCAGATGGCGGTGTGGGAACTGCTCGCGGTGATGTTCGTGGCCGAGGCGGTGTGGGGGCCGGCCGGGCTGGTGGCGGCACCGCTCTTCTACGCCTACCTCAAGAAAGAGCTCAAGGCAGCCGAGCTGGTCTGACCGGAGCCGATGTCCTGAACTGATCGATTCAGGTCCGGTGGGGTGCGGACGACCGGCTGGCCGCCCCCGAGAATCAGGCGCATCATCCATTCCTTTTCCGGAGCTGCCGCCCATGAAGACCTGTCTCATTGTGATCGACGCGCAGGAGTCGTTCCGCCATCGCCCGTTCTTCTCCGAGCACGACGTCGCGCCGTACCTGGCGGCGCAGAACGCCCTGATCGCCGGCTTTGCCGAAGCCGGCGCGCCGATCGTGCGCGTCTTCCACAGCGACGGACCGAAGGTGGCCGAGAACCCGTTCGCCATCGAATCGGGCCATGTCCGTCCGCTGGCCGGCCTCGCGGACTTCCAGGCCGCGGCGACGTTCACCAAGAACCGCCACAGCGCACTCGTGGGCACGGGGCTCGATGTCTGGCTCACGCGCCACCACATCGAGCGCATCGTCATCAGCGGCATCCGCACCGAGCAATGCTGCGAGACCACCGCGCGCCATGCGTCGGACCTGGGCTGGCAGGTGGACTACGTCACCGACGCCACGCTGACCTTCGACATGGTGCAGCCCGACGGCGCGCGGCTGGCCGCGGCCGACATCAAGATGCGCACGGCGACGGTGCTGCAGGGCCGCTTCGCGACGCTGTGCAGCGTCCAGGAGGCGCTCGCGCGGCTCGGCGAGAAGGCGGCGGCATGACGCGCCCGGCCGGGCAGCGCACCCGGCGCGTCTCGATCCTCGCCTTCGACGACGTCGAGGCGCTCGACCTCGCGGGGCCGTACGAGGTCTTCACGACGACAAGCCGCATGCAACAGCGCGCCATGCCCGCCGCGCCGCCGCCGTTCGAGGTGGCATGCGTCGCCCGCACCACCTCGCCCGTGCGGATGCGCGCCGGGCTGCCCGTCGTGCCGGCCTTCGCGTTCGCCGACGCACCGCCGTCGGACGAGCTGGTCGTGCCCGGCGGCGTGGTCGACGCGGCCATGGCCTGCCCCGAGACGCTCGCATGGATCGCCGGCGCGAGCCACGAAGCGGAGATCGTGGCCTCCGTGTGCACCGGCGCCTTCCTGCTGGCCGCGGCCCGGGTCGTCGAGAGCGGTCCGGTCACCACCCACTGGGAAGACATCGACGACCTGCGCCGCCGATTCCCCCGGCTCGAGGTGAGGGAGAACGTGCGCTGGGTCGATCAGGGGCGCATCGTGACTTCGGCCGGGATCACGGCCGGGATCGACATGAGCCTGCACCTCGTCGCGCGCCTGGCCGGCGAGGCGCTGGCGCTGCGCACCGCCCGGCAGATGGACTTCGCATGGTCGCGCCCGAGCCCCTAGCCGACGCGCCCATCCGCGTCGTCTTTGCGCTGCTGCCGCAGAGCCTCGTGCTCGACTGGGCCGGTCCGGCGGAAGCGCTGCGCATCGCCAACCAGTTGCTGGTCGCGAGCGGTCGCCCGCCGCGCTTCGAACTCGTGTTCGCCAGCCCCGAGCCGACCTCGGTGAGTTCGGTCGGCGTGACGCTGTCGGGCCTGCAGCGCCTGCCGCAGGCGTGCGAGACGCCCGCCTGGGTGGTGCTGGTGGGCTTGCCGGGGCAGACCGTGCGGGTGGACAACCCGCCGGCCCGGGCGCTGCTGCACTGGCTGCACGGCCTGCGCCTCGAGCCAGGCCGGCTCGAACTTGTGACGATCTGCGCCGGCACCCTGCTCGCCGCCCATGCCGGCCTTCTCGCGGGGCGCCGCGCCACCACGCATCACCACCATCTGGACGAACTGCGCCGCGTCGAGCCGCGCTGCGAGGTCGTCTCCAACCGCGTCTTCGTGCTCGATGCGCCGCTTTGCAGCAGCGCCGGCGTGACGACGGGCATCGACCTCGTGCTGCACCGCATCGGCGAGATCTGCGGCGAGGCGCTCGCGGCGCGCGTGGCGCAGACGATGGTCGTCGCGATGCGGCGCGGGCCTCAGGACCCGGAGCTGTCGCCCTTCCTCGCCTATCGCAACCACCTGCATCCGGCGCTGCACAAGGTGCAGGACGCCGTGAGCGAACAGCCGCAGGCCGAGTGGACGGTGCCGCGCATGGCCGAGGTGGCCCACACCTCGCCGCGGCACCTCACGCGCCTGTTCGTCGAGCACGCCGGCGTCGCGCCGCTCGCCTACCTGCGGCGGCTGCGCCTGGCGACCGCGCAGCTCGCGCTGCAGTCGGGCGCCAACGTCACGCGCGCCGCGCAGATCTCAGGCTTCGGGTCGGACACGCAGTTGCGCCGCGCCTGGCGGCAGTTCGGACTCGCCGGCTCGCCGTCGAGCGCCGGCTAAGTCCCGTTCGCAGATCTAGAGATAGCCGCAGAACCGCAGCACGTGCCCATCGGGTTCGCGGATCGCGAACTCGCGCAGGCCCCACGGCTGCGAGGTCGGCGGCTCGATCACGTCGACGCCGCGCTTCACGTAGGCGGCGTACAGGCCGTCGACGTCGCGTCCCACGTGGATGACGATTTCGCCACGCCATGCGGCATCCTCGCGCCGCCCGCACTGCCACAGCCGGATGTAGACGGGGTCGCCATACGTGCGGTCTCCCTTTTTCACCCGGGCGTAGCTCGGCGGCTCGCCGGCGATGAAGTCGATCTCGAAGCCGAGCACGTCGCGGAAATAGCGCGCTGCCCGCGCGGCATCCGTCACCGGCAGCACCGGCTGGATGCCGTGGAATTCATGCAGCGTGCCAAGATCGGCCGCCATCGCGGTTCCGCTGGCGCCCGGGCCGCCCGCCTTCGGGCCGTCTGCCGGGGGCGCGCCCGTCACCTCAGTTCTCCGCGCGACGCAATGCGGCGACACGCTCCGCGATCGTGTCGATGTCGAGCGCGTCTTCGGCGTGCGCCAGGTAAGTTTCGAGGTCGCGCACGGCCAGCGCGGAATTGCCCTGCTCGGCGTGCGCGAGGCCCCGGTCGCGGTGCTCGCCCCATGCTTCGGGGAACAGCGCGATCAGGCGGTCCTGCACGGCGATCGCGCGCTGCCAATCCTCCTGCGCGTGGTGGATCTCCTTCAGGTTGCGCAGCATGCGGCCGATGATCTCGCGCGGGGTCGCGGGCTGCAGGTACAGGCCCAGCGGTACGTCGAAATCGCCGACCAGCCCGTTGCTGCGCTTGTAGGGCTCGAGCCGCTCGCTGAGCTCCTCGCGCGACAGCGACTTGCCGGTGAACGGGTCGATGACCACCTGCCCCTTCGGCAGCGTCACCTTGAGCATGAAGTGCCCCGGAAAACCCACGCCGCGCGCCTGCAGGCCGAGACCCTGCGCCAGCTCCATCCAGAGCACCGCGAGCGAGATCGGAATGCCGCGGCGCGTGCGCAATACCGCATTGAGGTAGCTGTTGTCGGGGTCGTAGTAGTCGTTGACGTTGCCGCCGAAACTCAGGTCATGGAAGAAGAACTGATTGAGGGCCCGCAAGCGCTGCAGGGGCGCCGCATCGGCCGGCAGCCGGCGCTTGAGGCGCGCGAGCAGCTGGTCGACGTCGCCGAGCACCTGCTGCACGTCCAATTCGGGGTACTCGTCCTGCGCAATGCTGGCCGCCGCTTCGAGCAGGGGGAACTGCTCGTCGCTCTTGACGAGCGAATCGAAATACTCGAGGGCAGTGGGCGCCGAGAAGCTGAACGTCATGTGGCTTTGTAGAGGAGCGGGCGGGGAGCGTCAAGGCGGCGGACGCCGGGATGCGGCATTCACCGGCGCACGAAGCTGCGCAGCTTGACGCCGACCAGGGCCAGGACCGAGAAGTAGAGCAGCGCGGCGCCCGCAACCAGGGCGGCGAGCAGCCCGATGCGGTGCAGCCGCGCGTCGCGCAGCGCGATCCAGTCGAAATGGCGCGCGCCCCACACCAGCAGGCCGGCGAGCACGAGCGTGCCGATCGCGACCTGGAGCAGGAATCGCCCCCAACCGGGTTCCGGAACGTAGCTGCCGCGGCGGATCAGCCCGACGAGCAGCCAGGCCGCGTTGACCATCGCGCCGATGCCGATCGTGAGCGTGAGCGCCGCGTGCTGAAGGAACGGCACCAGCAGCAGGTTGAGCGCCTGGGTCAGCAGGAGCACGCCGACAGCGATCAGCATCGGCGTGCGCATGTCGTGCTTGGCGTAGTAGCCCGGCGCGAGCACCTTGATGGCCACCAGGCCGACCAGCCCCACGCCGTAGCCCATCAGCGCCGCGGTGGTTCGCCGCACGTCGGATTCGCTGAACGCGCCGTTGTGGAAGAGCACGGCAACCAGGGGCTGCGAGAACACGAGCAGCGCCAGCGCGCAAGGCACCGACAGCAGGACCACCAGCCGCAGTCCCCAGTCGAGCATCGACGAATAGCGCGCATCGTCCCTGGCCGCCCGCGCGCTGGCCAGCTGCGGCATCAGCACCACCCCGAGCGCCACGCCGAGCAGCGCGGTCGGAAATTCCATCAGTCGGTCGGCATTGGTGATCCAGGTCACGCTGCCGGTCGCCAGATGCGACGCGATCTGCGTGTTGATGAGCAGCGAGACCTGCGCCACGCTCACCCCGAGCAGGGCGGGCAGCATCAGCCGGATGATCTTGCGCGTCGTCGGGTCGGCCCACGCGGCCCGGATGGACGCGGCGCCGAGCCCGATCCGCGGCAGCATGCCGATCTCGCGCATGGCGGGGATCTGGAGCGCGAGTTGCAGGATGCCGCCGACCATCACGCCGATGCATTGCGCGTAGATCGGCTCGATGCCGTGGCGGCGGAACCATGGCGCGCCCACGACGATCGAGAAGATCAGCGCCAGGTTGAGCAGCACGGGTGAGGCCGCCGGCACCGCGAACTTGCGCCAGGTGTTGAGCACGCCGCCGGCCAGCGCCACGAGCGACATGAAGCCGATGTAGGGAAACATCCAGCGCGTCATGACGACGGCGGCATCGAAGCCTTCCGGCTTCAGGCCGCTGGCCATGGCCCACACCATGACCGGCGCGCCGATCACCCCGGCGACGCACAGCACGACCAGGGTCCAGGTCAGCAGCGTGGCCACGTAGTCGACGAGTTGCCGGGCGCCGCCCTCGCCCCGTTCCGTCTTGGTGGCCGCCAGCACCGGCACGAAGGCCTGGCTGAAGGCGCCTTCGCCGAAAACACGGCGGAACAGGTTGGGAATGCGAAACGCGACGTAAAAGGCGTCGGTCATTGCGCTGACCCCGAACACCGAGGTCATGAGGACGTCGCGGACGAGGCCCGTCACGCGGGAGGCGAGCGTCAGGAGCGAGACGGTGGAGGCGGATCGAAAGAGAGACACGGGCGGGAGTGTAGGGGGCCGAAGCCAGGGCACCCGCGGGACCGGCTCGGCCGGGCTGCCGGGTGCGCCCGCGCGGAGGGGGTGGCGGGAGCGATACGAAGTGCGCGGGGCCTGGGGGAGATATAATGGCGGGCTTTGCTGCATCATCCCCAGACACCTTAAGGAATTCCACCGTGGCATCTACCAAGCCCAAGAAAAAGAACCCGCGCCTCGCGTCGGGCCGTAAACGCGCCCGCCAGGACGTCAAGCTCAACGCTGCGAACACCTCGCTGCGCTCCAAATACCGCACCGCCGTGAAGAACGTCGAGAAGGCCGTGCTGGCCGGCGACAAGACCAAGGCGGCCGAGAACTTCGCCAAGGCCCAGAGCGTCCTCGACACCGTGGCCGACAAGGGCATCTTCCACAAGAACAAGGCCGCTCGCGACAAGAGCCGCCTCGCCGCCAAGGTCAAGGCCCTGGCCCTCGCCGCCTGACGCTTTCAGGCAAACAGCCCGGACCGGTTCGCTGGTCCGCCGTTTGATCGGGGTGCGCTGCAGCAAAAAAGAAAAACCGCCTTCGGGCGGTTTTTTCATGGGCGACTGACGAGTTAAAGCCCCGGCGGCAGGCACGAATCAGCGGCCTGGCCCGCTCACTTCTGGGTCGCGGTCGAATTCGACGGCGGCCGCACCGGCGCCTCCGGCGCGTCCGGCACGAGGCACGCTTCCGCGACCTGGAGATTGTTGTCCTTCGCGAAATTCACGCAGAAATCCCAGGCCATGGGCTCCGCGTCGCGCAGCTGGCGGTTGACCACCACGCACTTGATGCCGTTGATGACCGTCGGAATGCACCACGGCGAATAGCTCAGGTGGCTTCCAGGCTGCGGCCCCCCCGGGCGAAACGAACACATCACGCCAGCCAGCCGTTCGGCCCAATCGCTGGGGCGAAAGGTCCGGCCATCGTGGGTGATGCCCTGAATGAATATTTCTTTGGCGTTGGGAGAAACCATCGGTTGGCTTTGGCGGGCGCGAAGAATGCACAGGCTGTGCTGCGCCGCACAAAGGATTCTATCCGGGGGTCCCCGCGGCGACAGGCAGAGGGGCATTGGTCTGATGCGCAATCCTCAACGAAGGCGTCGAACCGCACGCCTAGAATCCGCCTTCCCTTTTCCGGAGAACCGCATGAGCGCCACTGCAGCCCCCTCGTCGCCCCACGTCATGAACACCTACGGCCGCCTGCCGATCGCGCTGTCGCACGGCCAGGGCTGCCGCGTCTGGGATACCGAAGGCCGCGCGTATCTCGACGGGCTGGGCGGGATCGCGGTCAACACGCTGGGCCACAACCATCCCGAGCTGGTGCCGGCGCTGCAGGAGCAGATCGCCAAGCTGATCCACAGCTCCAACTACTACCACGTCACCGGCCAGGAAAAGCTCGCGGCCAAGCTGACCGAGCTCACGGGGATGACCAACGTCTTCTTCTGCTCGACGGGGCTGGAAGCCAACGAGGCGGCGCTCAAGCTCGCGCGCAAGTTCGGCCATGACAAGGGGATCGAGCGGCCCGAGATCGTGGTCTACGAGGCCGCGTTCCACGGCCGCAGCATCGCCACGCTGTCGGCCACCGGCAACCCGAAGATCCAGAAGGGCTTCGAGCCGCTGGTCGAGGGCTTCATCCGGGTGCCGCTCAACGACATCGGCGCGCTCAAGAAGGCCACAGAAGGCAACCCGAACGTGGTCGCCGTGATGTTCGAGACCATCCAGGGCGAAGGCGGCATCCATCCGATGCGCTGGGAGTACCTGCGCCAGGTGCGCCAGCTCTGCGACGAGCGCGACTGGCTCATGATGATCGACGAGGTGCAGTGCGGCATGGGCCGCACCGGCAAGTGGTTCGCGCACCAGTGGGCCGGCATCGTGCCCGACGTGATGCCGCTGGCCAAGGGCCTGGGTTCGGGCGTGCCGGTGGGCGCGGTCGTCGCGGGTCCGAAGGCCGCCAACATCTTCGGTCCAGGCAACCACGGCACGACCTTCGGCGGCAATCCGCTCGCGATGCGCGCCGGCATCGAGACCATCCGGATCATGGAAGAGCACAACCTGCTCGACCACGTCGCCAAGGTCGGCGCCCACCTGAAGGCCGCCCTGGAGCGCGAGCTCTCCGGCGTGGCGGGCGTGAAGGAAGTGCGCGGACAGGGCCTGATGCTCGGCATCGAGCTCGCGCGGCCCTGCGGCGCGATCCTCGAGCGCGCCTGCGCCGCCGGCCTGCTGCTGAGCGTGACGGCCGACAGCGTGATCCGCCTTGTGCCACCATTGATCCTCAGCACCGCCGAAGCGGACGAGATCGTCGCGATCCTCGCCCCGATCGTGAAAGCCTTCCTCGCGGAACCTCAACCATGAGCCAGACGCCTGCCATCCAGCATTACCTGCAATTCTCGGACTTCACCGCGGACGAATACGCGCACCTGCTCGCACGGGCCGCGCTGATCAAGAAGAAGTTCAAGGCCTACGAAAAGCACCAGCCGCTGGTCGACCGGACGCTGGCCATGATCTTCGAGAAGGCTTCGACGCGGACGCGAGTGAGCTTCGAGGCCGGCATGTACCAGCTCGGTGGCAGCGTGGTGCACCTCACCACGGGCGACAGCCAGCTCGGCCGCTCCGAGCCGATCGAGGACAGCGCCAAGGTCATCAGCCGCATGGTCGACCTGGTGATGATCCGCACCTTCGAGCAGACCAAGATCGAAGCCTTCGCGGCGCATTCGCGCGTGCCGGTGATCAACGGCCTGACGAACGAGTTCCACCCCTGCCAGATCCTGGCGGACATCTTCACCTACATCGAGCACCGCGGCTCGATCGCCGGCAAGACGGTGGCCTGGGTCGGCGACGGCAACAACATGGCCAACACCTGGCTGCAGGCGAGCGAGATCCTCGGCTTCACGGTGCACGTGAGCACGCCCAGCGGCTACGAGGTCGACCAGTCGATCGCCGGCCTTCGCTCCTCCGACAGCTACAAGGTCTTCAAGGACCCCATGGAGGCCTGCCGCGGCGCGGATCTCGTCACCACCGACGTGTGGACCAGCATGGGCTACGAAGCCGAGAACGAGGCACGCCGCGCGGCCTTCGCCGACTGGTGCGTCGACACCGAGATGATGCGCGTCGCGCAGCCCGACGCCCTGTTCATGCACTGCCTGCCCGCGCACCGCGGCGAGGAAGTGCAGGCCGAGGTGATCGACGGCCCGCAATCGGTGGTCTGGGACGAGGCCGAGAACCGCATGCACGTGCAGAAGGCGCTCATGGAGTATTTGCTGCTCGGGCGCGTGGCCTGAACTTGGGTGCGCCAGCTGGCGCGGTCGCAACCGGGGGCGTAAGCTATCCGCGCAGGAGGTGACCCGATGTTCAGCGACGACGAACTCGCCCAGTTGCGCACCCACGGTGTCGTGCTCTTCGCCAAGCGCGTGATCTTCGACGCGCAGCCGCCGATGTCCGCCGCGCAGATCGCGGCCGTGCAGGCCGCCTGCGCCGGGCCGATCCCGCCGGACCTGCTGTCGCTGTGGCGCGTGACCGCGGGCGGCCGGCTGGACTACGACTTGCATCTGCACATGAACGGCAACGAGGAGTCGTTCAGCTGGAACGAGCTGTTCTGGAACGGAAGCGACACCTACCACGACCTGCAGGGCTGGATCGATCACGAACTCGAAGGCGCGCGCGAAGCCGCCGCCCAGAGCAACGAGCCCTGGGACGGCAAGCTCACGCTGCTGCCCTTCGGCGGCTTCGAATACTGCGATCGCGTGTATGCGGTGGTCGAGACCGGCGCCGACTACGGCCACGTCCTCGCGTGGAAGCAGGGACTGCCCGAGGCCTGGGCGCACGAGATGCACGAAGACGGCATGACGACCCTGGGCCATGACCTCCATGCCGCCTTCGAGACCCTGCGCCTGGACGAAGACCCGCTCGCGCCGGCGGGCGAATACTTCACCGGCCAGGCGCTCCTGGCTTACCTCGATGACCGGCACCAGGAAGACGGCCTGCCGATCGAGCTGGTGGACAAGGTCGTGGCCTTCTATCGGCAGGCGATGGTGGACTGGCGCACGCCCCTCGACGACGGCACGCTGGCGGAAGACGGCGCGCTCTCGCGCATCGCGCTGCGCCATGCGGTCGCGACCGACGACGCCGAACTCGTGGCCAGGCTGCATGCCGCGGGTGTTTCGTTCGACGGTCCCCTGAGCGGCAGCGCGATCGCGACCGATCTCGCGATCGGCCACGGCGCGCATGCGGCGGCGGCCGCGCTGGTGCGCGCCGGCGCGCCGGTGGCGCCCGACGCGCTCGACGCCATCGACGCCGCGGTGTCGCCCGAACTCGTCGATCTCCTGTTGACGCACGGCGCGCAGCCCAGCGCCACGGCCATCGCCGAATGCGTGGCCTGCGGCGCCCCTGCCGCGGCGCGGCTCATCGCGGCGGCCTATGCGCAGTCGCACGACGACCTGCCGGCCGCGTACGCCACCGCGCGCGACGACATGCTGGCCGAACTCGAATCCGCGCTGATCGAGGTGCGCGAAGGCCGGCTGACGCACTACCTCGGACTCGCCGGACTGACCCGGCGCGTGGACCACCTGCGCAGCTTCAGCCTCTGACTCAGGCGTCGTAGAGCCAGGGAACGTCGAGCAGCCTGGCGCCCAGCATGCGCAGCGCCGCGTCGCGGCCCACGCGCACGAGGCCGGTGGCGTGGAAGATCTCGGCGTTGCGTCGCGAGCGCGCCTGCACGTTGGCGTTACGTTCCCAGCGCTCGGCCGCATAACGGTCGAACGCCGCCGGCACCTGGTCGGCCGAGCCGCCGTCGAGCGCATCCGCGAGCGCGACCGCATCCTCGATGGCCATGCCCGCGCCCTGGGCCATATAGGGCAGCATGGGGTGGGCGGCGTCGCCGGTCAGCGCAATGCGCTCGCCGGCCATCTGCCGCGGCCCGGTGAGCGGCGGGCGGTCGTTCAGGGTCCATGCGCGCCACGAGGGAATGGCTTCGAGCAGGGCCTGCAGCGCGCCGCAGGTGCGGCCCGTGGCCTGCTGCAGCGAGGCGAGGCTCGCCGCGCGGTCCCAGTCGCGCGCATCGCCTTCCGGCGCGGCCTCGGCCAGCACCACCACGTTGAGCGCATCGCCGTGCCGCACGGGGTACGACACCGCATGCAGCCGCGGGCCCAGCCAGATGTCGATGCGCGAGCTGCGCAGCGCGGCCGGCAAGGCCGACTGATCGACCATCGCGCGCCATGCGGTGTGCCCCGTCGCGCGCGGCGGCGACGTGTCGTCGACGACGCTGGGGCGCACCGTGCTCCAGAGCCCGTCGGCACCGACCAGCGCATCGGCCTCCCAGACGCGCGCATCGGCGCTGGCGGCGCAGACGGCGTCGCCGCGCGCCGTGACCTGCGCCACGCGCGCGCCGGTGGTGAGCGTGACCGCCCCGGTCCCGCGCACCGCCGACAGCAGCAATGCATGGAGATCCGCGCGGTGGACGCAGAGATAGGGCGCGGCATAGCTGTGCAACATGGCATTGCCGAGCGGCAGGCGGGCGATTTCCTGGCCCGCCAGCGCGCTGCGGACGACCAGCGCCTCCGGCCGCGCCGCGATGCGCATGAGCCCCTCGGACAGGCCGAGCGCCTGCAGCCGCCGCGTGACATTGGGGCCGAGCTGGATGCCCGCGCCGACCTCGCCGAATGCCACCGCCTGCTCCAGCAGATCGATGCGATGGCGCCGGTGCGCCAGCGCGAGCGCGCTCGCCAGGCCCGCGATGCCGCCTCCCGCGATCAGGACGTGTGCCGCCATCGAGCCGCGCGGGGTTCAGTGGGCGCGCGGCGCGGAAGCCTTGCCGGCGTCGACGCCCTTGCCGCCGGGGGTCGAGCAGCTGCCGCAGCTGTCGCACGAGCCGCAGCCCGAGGTCTTGCCGAGCGATGCGGCGAGCTGCCGGGCCTGCTGCGCATCGACCAGGCCGGCGCGCTCCGAGCCGGCGGCCACCTTGGCGGCCATCGCCCGGCGCCAGCTGCCGGGCATCCAGCGCCAGACCGCGTAAAGCGCGGCCAGCGCGACGATCAGCGCGACGACGATTTGTTGTGCCATCTCATCCTCCTGTGAGTGCGAGGGCCACCCGATAGGTGATCCAGCACGCAATGTAGGCGAGTCCGAACAAATAACCAGCCATGATCAACACGTAGCGCCATGAGCCGGTCTCGCGCTTGACGGTCGCCAGCGTGGAGATGCACTGCGGTGCGAAGACGTACCAGACCAGCATCGACAGCGCCGTCGCCAGCGACCAGCTGCCCGCGATCAGCGGCTCCAGCTGCCCCGCGACGTCGTCGCCTGTGGCCGAGAGCGCATACACCGTGCCGAGCGCCCCCACGGCCACTTCACGCGCCGCCATGCCCGGCACGAGCGCGATGGAGATCTGCCAGTTGAAGCCGATGGGAGCGAAGATGTGCTCCAGTCCGCGCCCGATGATGCCCGCCAGGCTGTACTGGATCGCCGGACCGGTCGCGCCTTCGGGCGGCGAAGGGAAGGTCGACAGGAACCAGAGCAGGATCGTGAGCGTGAGGATGATCGTGCCCACGCGTTGCAGGAAGATCCATGCCCGCTCGTAAAGCCCCAGCGCCAGGTTGCGCAGGTTGGGCCAGCGGTAGGCCGGCAATTCCATCATCAGCGGCGAATGCGCCTTGCTGTCGCGGAAGCGCTTCATCACCCATGCCACCGCCATCGCGGAGACGATGCCGAAGCCGTACAGCGCGAACAGCACCACGCCCTGCAGGTTGAAGATGCCGCCCACGGTGCGCGCCGGAATGAACGCGGCGATCAGCAGCGCATACACCGGCAGCCGCGCCGAACAGGTCATCAGCGGCGCGATCATGATCGTCGTGATCCGGTCGCGCCAGTTGGTGATCGTGCGCGTCGCCATCACGCCCGGGATGGCGCAGGCAAAGCTCGACAGCAGCGGAATGAACGAACGCCCCGACAGCCCCACCGTGCCCATCACGCGGTCGAGCAGGAAGGCCGCGCGCGGCAGATAGCCCGAATCCTCCAGCGCCAGGATGAACAGGAACAGGATCAGGATCTGCGGCAGGAAGACGATCACGCCGCCCACGCCCGCCACGATGCCGTCGACCAGCAGACTCTGCAGCATGCCCTCGGGCACCACCTGCTTGACCCACTCGCCGAACACGGTGGTGGCGTCCTTGATCGCATCCATCGGCACCTCGGCCCAGCTGAACACGGCCTGGAACATCAGGAACATCGTGATCGCCAGCACCAGCATGCCCCACAGCGGATGCATCACCACGCGGTCGATGCGGTCGCTGGTGGCGAGGCTGCCCACCGGCTCCTTCACCGCCACGGCGAGGATGCGGCGCACCTCGCGCTGGGTGTCGAGCACGTCGTCGAAGCCCGGCGCCTGCCACGCCCGCGGCGCGGCCGTCGACACCGGCTCGTCGAGCGCCTGGATCAAGGCCTGCGCGCCATTGCTGTGCACGCCCACGGTCTCGATCACCGGCACCCCGAGCTCGCGCGCGAGCGCGGCGGTGTCGACCGTGATGCCCTGCTTTCTCGCCATGTCGGTCATGTTCAGCGCGACCACCATCGGCACGCCCAGGCGCTTGGCCTCGAGCACCAGCCGCAGGTTGAGGCGCAGGTTCGTGGCATCGGTGACGCACACGATCAGGTCGGGAGGCGCCTCGCTGCTTTGCCCGGTGACCACGTCCCGCGTGACCGCCTCGTCGGCCGACAACGCATTCAGGCTGTAGGCGCCCGGCAGGTCGAGCACGAACACGCGGCGGCCCGACGCGGTGCGCAGGGTGCCTTCCTTGCGCTCGACCGTGACGCCCGCGTAGTTGGCCACCTTCTGGCGGCTGCCCGTGAGCAGGTTGAACAGCGCTGTCTTGCCGCAATTGGGATTGCCCAGCAGTGCGATGCGGTCCGGCGGGCTCGACGACGCCCCGGCGCCCGGCTTGAAGGTGAGCGTGGCCTCAACCATGACGAGCGGCTCCCGGCGTCACGCGGATCATGGAAGCCTCGCGGCGCCGCAATGCGAACGTCGTATGCCCCAGGCGCACCGCCAGCGGCTCGCGCCCCGGCACCCCGTTGGCCACGATGCACACGGCCTCCCCGGGCACGAAGCCGATCTCGACCAGCCGCAAGGCCAGTTCGCGGTCTTCAGGCGTCTCGGGCCGTTCCACATCGAGCACAGTCGCCCACTGACGGCTTGGAAGTTGATGGAGGCTGATAGCGGCCAGGGCCGCGCCGGTCAAGTTGGTCACCCGCAATTGTCCAGGAGTCTTCAAAAATGAGAATTATTCTCGAAAACTAGGATGCTGGGGCGAAAGTCCCCTCGGACCCTCTCCGAACCTGCGTGCGAAATCCCGGCCCTCGCCGGGAACGTTCTCAAAGTTGCGAGGGCAAAGGCCCAACCTTGGGGGTCAGGTTACATCTGGACACGGGTCGCCTGAGAATGGCCTCCCCCTCGCTGAGCGGAATATCCGTGGCGCCGGGAAGGCAATCAAGACAAAGGAGAGCCCACCATGCTTCTGGGAATGGAAATGATGGCGTGCCAGGATCTTGCGGTTCCCGCGACGGTGCTGCGCCACGTGGTCCATATCGAATCGGGCGCCAATCCCTATGCCATCGGCGTCGTCGGCGGGCGGCTGCCGCGCCAGCCCCGGAGCCTGGACGAGGCCGTGGCAACTGCCCGCATGCTCGAAGTCAAGGGCCAGAACTTCTCCGTGGGCATCGCGCAGATCAACCGCTTCAATCTCAAGAAGTACGGACTCGACACCCACGAGAAAGCCTTCGACCTCTGCGCGAACCTGTCTGTCGCCGCGCGCATCCTGGCCGACTGCTACGCGAGCGCCTCGGGCAATTGGGGCAAGGCCTTCAGTTGCTACTACTCGGGCAATTTCGTACGGGGCATCCAGCACGGC
The DNA here is from genome assembly GCA_017744285.1 of Variovorax sp. Taxonomy (GTDB): domain Bacteria; phylum Pseudomonadota; class Gammaproteobacteria; order Burkholderiales; family Burkholderiaceae_C; genus Variovorax. Next base: position 2,035 of record JAGIBP010000033.1, on the reverse strand, counting down.
TACGTCCGCAAGGTCTACGACTCCATCAGCCGCGGCCTGGACGTGGTCGATGGCGGCGGCGAGGCGATCCCGCTTCGGCCCGACGCCCCGCCGCCGCCCGCCGCCACCTCGGCGCCGGTGGCTGACGTGCAGGCCGACTAACCCGCCAGCAACTGCCGCAGCACGAAGGGCAGGATACCCCCGTGCTTGTAGTAGTCGACCTCGATCGGCGTGTCGATGCGCAGGCGCACGGTCACTTCCTGGTGGCTGCCGTCCGCGCGATGAACGACCAGCTTCACGTCCATCTGCGGCTTGAGTTCGCCGCCGATCACGACGTCGATCGTCTCGTCGCCGACGAGGCCCAGGCTTTCCCATGAGTCGGCGCCGCGGAACTGCAGCGGCAGCACCCCCATGCCGACGAGGTTGGCGCGGTGGATGCGCTCGAAGCTGCGCGCCACCACGGCCTTGATGCCGAGCAGCTGCGTGCCCTTGGCCGCCCAGTCGCGCGAGGAACCGGTGCCGTATTCCTCGCCGCCGAAGACGATGGTGGGCACGCCCTGCGCGATGTACTTCATCGCGGCGTCGTAGATCGGCATCTTCTCGCCGCCCGGCTGGAAGAGCGTCACGCCGCCCTCCTCGCGCGAGCCGTCGGCCGAAGCCGGGATCATGAGGTTCTTGATGCGCACGTTGGCGAAGGTGCCGCGCATCATCACTTCATGGTTGCCGCGGCGCGAGCCGTAGCTGTTGAAGTCGGCCTTCTGCACGCCGTGCGCCTTGAGCCAGATCCCGGCGGGCGAGCTTTCCTTGATGGAACCGGCCGGCGAGATGTGGTCGGTGGTGATCGAATCGCCGAAGAGCGCCATGACGCGCGCGCCGGTGAAGCCCGCGTCGGTCGCGTGCGGCACCATCTTGAAGCCCTCGAAGAAGGGCGGCTCGGCGATGTAGGTGGAGGTGGGCCAGTCGTAGACCTGACCCGTGGTGCCCTTGATGCTGCTCCAGAGCGCGCCGGGGTTGTCCTTGATCTGCTCGTAGTTCCGGCGGAACGCCTTGGCGTTCATGGCGTAGCGCAGGTTCTCGTCGATCTCCTTCGCGCTCGGCCAGATGTCGCCGAGGTAGACGTCCTGCCCCTTGCTGCCCTTGCCCACCGGCTGGGTCATGAGGTCGACCATCACGTTGCCGGCGATCGCATAGGCCACCACCAGCGGCGGCGAGGCCAGGAAGTTCGCCTTGAGGTTGGGATGGATGCGCGCCTCGAAGTTGCGGTTGCCCGACAGCACCGCCGCGCCCACCAGATTGTTCTGCGTGATGGCTTCGTTGATCTCAGGCGCGAGATCGCCCGCGTTGCCGATGCAGGTGGTGCAGCCGTAGCCGGCCAGGTAGAAGCCGAGCTTTTCGAGGTACGGCAGCAGCCCCGCCTTCTGAAGGTACTCGGTGACGATGCGCGACCCAGGCGCCAGAGAGGTCTTGACGTGCGGCTTGACCGTGAGCCCCGCTTCGACCGCCTTCTTCGCCAGCAGGCCCGCGGCGAGCAGCACGCTCGGGTTCGAGGTGTTGGTGCAGGAGGTGATCGCGGCGATCAGCACGTCTCCGTTGCCGATGCTCACCGCGCCGTCGGGCAAGGGATGGCGCGACTTCAGCGAATCGGCCGGCAGGTTGAAGCCGTTGGCCTCCACCGGCTTGCTGTAGAGCTCCGCGAAGCGGGTCGCCAGGTCGCCGAGGTTGATGCGGTCCTGCGGGCGCTTCGGGCCCGCCAGGCTCGGCGTGACGGTGCCGAGGTCGAGCTTCACGACCTTCGTGTAGTGGAGCTGCCCGGGTGCCGGCATGCCGAACAGGCCCTGCGCCTTGTAGTAGGCAACGAAGCGCTCGACTTCCTCGTCGGTGCGGCCGGTGCCCTTGAAGTACTCGACGGTCGCGTCGTCGACCGGGAAGAAGCCCATCGTCGCGCCGTACTCGGGCGCCATGTTGCCGATGGTGGCTCGGTCGGGCACTGCGATCGACGCCGCGCCGGGCCGAAGAACTCGACGAACTTGCCCACCACCTTCTCGCTGCGCAGGAT
>JAGIBP010000032.1 GCA_017744285.1 Variovorax sp. | reverse complement strand
CGACCTCGGCCGGCGGGGCGCCGCGCGCGGCGGCCGGCGCCGGCTCGGGCTCGTCGAGTGTGTCCATCTCCCAGCGCTGCCAGGCCGAGAGCATCGGCTTGGACGGCCGCGAGGGCTGCGGTGCGGCCGCGGGGCCGGCGGGCCGGGCGTAGGCGGATGCCAGCAGCGCGCGCGCGCCGGGCGCGAAGGCGTGCTTGTTAGACAAAGTCATCGGTGCCAGGCGCTGCAATCACGATTTCGCCGGCCTCGGCCAGGCGGCGGGCCACCTGCAGGATCGACTTCTGTTCGGTCTCGACCTGCGACACGCGCACCGGACCGCGCAGCTCCATGTCCTCGCGCAGCGTTTCTGCGGCGCGCGTGGACATGTTGCTGAGGAACTTGTCGCGCAGTTCCTGCGGCGCGCCCTTGAGCGCGATGATGAGCGAGTCGGACTCGATGTCCTTGAGCAGGCGCTGGATGCTGCGGTCTTCGAGGCCCAGCAGGTTCTCGAAGACGAACATCTCGTCCACGATGCGCTGCGCCAGGGTCTCGTCCACTTCGCGCACATGGGCGATCGCTTCTTCTTCCTGCGCGCTCGCCATGAGGTTGACGATCTCCGCCGCGGTGCGCACGCCGCCGAGACGGCTGCGCTTGAGCCCCTGGCCCGACAGCATCTCGGTGAGCACGTCGGTGAGTTCGCTGAGCGCCGAGGGCTGCACGCCGCCGAAGGTGGCGATCCGCATGATGACGTCGTGGCGCAGGCGCGTCGGCAGCTTCTCCAGCACTTCCGAGGCCTTCATGCGATCCAGGTGGATGAGCACCGTGGCGAGGATCTGCGGATGCTCGTCGCGGATGAGTTCGGCCACTTCGCCCGCTTCGAGCTGGTTGAGCCGCTCGATGCCGCTGTGCGGCTCGTCCGCCGCCAGGATGTCTTCCAGCAGGTTGCTCGCGCGGTCGTCGCCCAGTGCCTTCTTGAGCACGGCGCGGATGTAGCTGCTCGAGCCCAGGTGCAGCGCGGAGAGCTGCTCCGTCTCGTGCCGGAATTCGGCCAGCACCGAGGCCAGCTCTTCCTTCGAGACGGCACTGAGCTTGGCCATCGCGAGGCCCAGCGTCTGGACCTCGGCGGTGGGAAGGTGGTGGAGCGCGGCGGCCGCGCGATCTTCACCGAGCGCCAGCAGGAGGATGGCGGCCTTTCGGGTTCCGAGTTCACTGATCATGGGTGTTCATCCAGTGCTGGATCAGGGTGGCGACCAGCTTGGGGTCCTGGTCGCCGAGCTGATGGGCGTATTCCATGTCGGCCTTCTGGCGCGCGGCCTCGCGCACGCGCAGGGCCTCTTCGGCGGAGATCTGCGGGCCGTCGTCGAGCGCGGGCTCGTCCGACGCGGGCTCCGGCGCCGAGGCGACCGGCTCCGGTGCCGGCGGCGGCGCCAGGTGCTTGCGCAGCAGCGGCCGCAGCACCGCGAACCAGGCAAAGAGCGCGAGCAGGGCGATCAGCAGGTAGTTGCCGACGGTCTTGCCGATCTCGATGTTCTGCGCGTCCCGCCAGAACGGCACTTCGGGCGCCGGCGGCTCGCGGTCATCGGCGAAGGCGCTGTTGACCACGTTGAGCGAATCGCCGCGCTCCTGGCTGAAGCCCATCGCTTCCTTGGCCAGGTTGCGGATCTGTTCGAGTTCGACCGGCGTCAGCGCGCGCTGGGTGGCCTTGCCGCCTTCGGTGCCGTCCTTGTAGTTCACCACCACCGCGACCGACAGGCGCTTGACCGCGCCCGCGCCCTGTTGCACGTGGCGGATCGAGCGGTCGAGTTCGTAGTTGGTCGTCACGTCCTTGCGCGCGCTGCCGGGGGCGGAAGCGGCGGCCGTGGTGACGGCGGTGTTCGCGCCGCCGGCGTTGGGCGCGCCCGCGCCTTGCGCGCCACGGGCGCCCTGGGCGTTCTGCGCGCCCGGTGCACCGGCCTGGCCCGGCTGCTGCGGATTCGTGATCGGCGCCGTCGGATTCACCGGCGGCTGGTTCGACAGCGCGCCCGGCACGCCGCCCGGCGGGACCGCACCGTGCTGCGTCGATTCGCTCGACTGCTGGCTGCGGATCGCCGCGCGCGAGGGGTCGCCATTGGGGCCGTACTTCTCGTCGGTGTGCTCGACGATGGAGAAGTCGATGTCCGCCGCCACCTGCGCGCGCACGTTGCTCGCGCCGACGATCGGCTGCAGGATGGCCTCGATGCGGCGGATGTAGCCCTGCTCGATCTCCTGCACGTACTTGAGCTGGCTCACGTCGAGCCCGCGTGCGCCGCTGTTGGCGGCCGACAGCAGGTTGCCGCGCTGGTCGACCACCGTCACGCTCTTGGCGTCGAGCTCCGGCACGCTGCTGGAGATCATGTGCGCGATCGCGCTTACCGCGCCTTCGTCGATGCTGCGGCCGCGCTGCAGCGTGAGCACCACCGAGGCCGAGGGCTTCTTCTGCTCGCGCACGAAGAGCGAGGGCTTCGGAATCGCGAGGTGCACGCGCGCCGATTCGACGGTGCCGATGGATTCGATCGACCGCGCGAGCTCGCCTTCGAGCGCGCGCTGGTAGTTGACCTGCTCGGCGAACTGGCTGGTGCCGAACTTCTGGTTGTCCATGAGCTCGAAGCCCACGCCGCCGGCCTTGGGCAGGCCCTGCGAAGCCAGCTTCAGGCGCGCCTCGGGCACCTTGTCGCCCGGGATCAGGATCGCGCCGCCGCCCTCGGCGAACTTGTACGGCACGTTCATCTGCTGCAGCGACGCGATGATCGCGCCGCCGTCGCGGTCCGACACGTTGGTGTAGAGCACCTTGTACTCGGGGCCGTGGTTCCACAGCGTGAACGCCGCAGCGGCGGCGACCAGTGCGGCGCCGCCGACGATCAGGGGCAGCTTGGGCTGCCCGCGCAGGCGATCGAGGAGCGGAGGGAGCGAAGAGGCCGCCGGCGGCATCTCGTTCGCGGGCGTGGCCGCAGCGGTCATGCCGACGTCCTCGTCAGGGCTGTTGCGCAGTCGCGGTCCGTCGTCATGGTGAAGCTTGATGTTTGTTGTTCAGATTTCATGCCGGAGGCCGATGACAGGGTCAGCGGACTTTTCGTTTCGCGATCGATTGTCAGGAGGCGGTCGGAAATCGATGGCTCGAACAGCGGGGGTTTTTGCCGCTTGTTGGCGGCATGAATCGGGGAGTTCCCTTGTTACGCTGAAAGGACACCGGGGCGCCCGCGCGCTTCCTTAGCAACCTTCAAGCACGAACAAGAAAGTCATTCGCCATGTCGATCTCCGCCATCGAATCCGTCCTGCAGCAGATGCGCGCCACCGCCGTGCAGGCGGGCTTCTCGACCACGCCCGCCGCGTCGCGCGCGGTCTCCGAATCGGGCGGCTTCGCGGCCGAACTCAAGCGTTCGCTGGACAACATCAGTGGCGCGCAGAACCACGCCTACGGCCAGGCCGAAGCCTTCGAACTCGGCAAGCCGGGCGTGGCGCTCAATGACGTGATGGTCGACCTGCAGAAGGCCAACGTGGCGTTCCAGACCGGCCTGCAGGTGCGCAACCGGCTCGTGGCGGCTTATCAGGAAGTGATGGGGCTGCAGGCTTGAGGCGCGCGCTGGCGGCGGCGAAAGATTTTGCTTCCCGCACCCTAAACGTTTGAGAGGCCCGGTCGATAACCAACTCAACGATGGCTTGAATCCCGAAAGGGCAGATCCCCAGCGTTACGGTCCAAAAGCCGGAATTTAACCTTTCTTCTACTTAGGAGTCTGCGCATGTCGCAAGTTATCAACACCAACTACCTGTCCTTGGTTGCGCAAAACAACCTGAACAAGTCGCAAAGCTCGCTGAACTCGGCGATCGAGCGTCTGTCTTCCGGCATGCGCATCAACAGCGCCAAGGATGACGCCGCCGGTCAGGCCATCGCCAACCGCTTCACCGCCAACGTCAAGGGCCTGACCCAAGCCGCCCGCAACGCCAACGACGGCATCTCGATCGCTCAGACGACCGAAGGCTCGCTGAACGAAATCAACAACAACCTGCAGCGCATCCGCGAACTGTCGGTGCAGGCCGCCAACGGCACGAACTCGGGCACCGACCTCGACTCGATCCAGGCTGAAATCAAGCAGCGCCTCGAAGAAATCGACCGCGTCTCGGCCCAGACCCAGTTCAACGGCGTCAACGTGCTGGCCAAGGACCAGAAGCTGAGCATCCAGGTCGGCGCGAACGACGGCGAGTCCATCGACATCGACCTGAAGGAAATCACGTCGAAGACGCTGGGCCTCGGCAACCTCGACATCACGAAGAAGGCGCTGGACCTGTCGACCGTGTCCGCTTCGGCCACGACGACTGTCGTCCCGGGCTCGTCGGGCGCCACCACCTCGGTGAACCTCACGGCTGTCGACAGCGCCGCTGCCAGCTCGTACACCGTGTACGTCGACGACGCCGACGCCGACACGCTGTATGTCTCCGACGACGGTGGCACGACCTTCTACTCCGCCACCTACGAGAGCGCTTCGGGCACGCTCAAGTTCGACGGTTCGGCCGCGCTGGGTGCCGCCCCGACGGCGACGCTGGCTGCTGCTGGCCAGGAAATCTCCACCGGCACTGGCGCCACCGTCAACGTCGACAATGTCAAGGCCGTCAACACCGACGCTGCTGCCTCGATCGACATGTACGTCGACCAGAACGGCGACTGGTTCGTGTCGAAGGACAGCGGCGCGACCGTGATCTCGGCCACCTTCGATGCGACGACCGGCCAGGTCAGCTACGACAGCGCCGACTTCGCGACGGCTGCCGCTCCGACGACCGGCATCTCCGACTCGATCACCAGCTACGAAGTGCCCCCGGTCGCGGTTCCCGCGGTCACGGCCAACCTCTCGGGTCTGTCCTCGGCAGCCGTCGGCAGCTCGCCGACGCTGCACAAGGTCACGAACGCCGACGGCAGCGACGGCGGCTACGTGGTCAAGGGCAGCGCGAACGGTACGGACGTGTACTACAAGGCCAACGTTGCCAACGACGGCACCGTGACGCTGGGCGAGCAGCTCAACCCCGATCCGCTCGCTGCGATCGACAAGGCGCTCCAAGGCGTGGACACGCTGCGTAGCAGCCTCGGCGCGATCCAGAACCGCTTCGAGTCGACCATCACGAACCTGAACAACACCGTCAACAACCTGTCGGCTGCCCGTTCGCGTATCGAAGATGCCGACTACGCGGTGGAAGTGTCGAACATGACGCGCGCCCAGATCCTGCAGCAAGCTGGTACCTCGGTGCTGGCCCAGGCGAACCAGACCACGCAAGGCGTGCTCTCGCTCCTGCGCTGATAGGTCCCACGCTCTTGCATCCGCCTCGGCGGGTGCGGGCGCGGCGCAGGCATGTGGCTTCGGTTGCGTGCCTGCGCTTTTCTCTGCGGCTTGCCTGTGAGGCAGGCCGCAGAGAAAAGCGAGAACACAAGGAGTTCAATCCATGTCCATCCCGGTTGGAACGGCAGCAGACGGCGCCTGGGCGGCGCGCCTGCTCGCGGGTCGCGTCGACGAAGCCGGCGCCGTCTCCGCACAGCGCAAGGATGCCGCTGCATTCGCGGCGGAAGAGCCCGCGCCCGGTTCGCTCGAAAGCGCCGTGCGCCAGATCAACGAATCGCTCGGCGGCCAGTCGGTCGGCGTGCGCTTCGAGGTCGACGACGAGACCGACCGTCTGGTCGTGAAGGTGGTCGACCGCGCAAGCGGCGAGCTGATCCGCCAGATTCCCTCCGAGGAAGTGCTTCGCATCGCCAGGCTGCTCGGCAAGACCGGCACGCTGGTGAGCGAATCCGCCTGAACCGAACTCATCCCTTACAAGAGAAAGAAACAGCCATGAGTACTTCCATCAGCAGCCTGGGCGTCGGCTCCGGCCTCGACCTGGCCACGCTCCTGAAGAATCTCGAGACGGCCGAAAGCCAGCCGCTCACCGCGATCCAGACGAAGGCGACGAGCTACACGACCAAGCTGTCGGCCTACTCGCAGATCCAGAGCGCGCTCAACACGCTCAAGACCGCCGGCGACAAGCTGGCGGACCCAGGGCTCTTCAACACGGTGAAGGCCTCGATCGGCGACACCACGTTGTTCTCGGCGACCACCGGCGCGACCACGGTGGCCGGGACCTATTCGGTGAACGTGTCGCAGCTCGCGCAATCGCAGTCGCTGGTCTCCAACGGCCGGGCGGACGCCAAGGCCGCGATCGGCAAGGGCACCATCACGATCCAGCTCGGCACCATCAGCGGCGGCACGCTCGATGCGGCGACCGGCCAGTACACCGGCGCGAGCTTCGCGGCGGACAGCAAGAAGAGCGCGGTCAAGATCCAGATCGACGGCAACAACACGCTCGAAGGCATCCGCGACGCGATCAACAAGTCCGACGCGGGCGTGACGGCCACCATCGTCAACGACGGCAGCGGCACGCCCTACCGCCTGGTGCTGACTTCGAAGGAAACCGGCGCCACGTCCAGCATGAAGATCTCGGTCGACGGCGACAGCGCGCTGAAGGACCTGCTGGGCTACGACCCGGCCGGCACGCAGACGCTGCGCCAGACCTCGGTGGCGCAGGACGCCAAGCTGAACGTCAACGGCATCGACGTCGTGAGCAAGAGCAACACCGTCTCCGAGGCGATCCAGGGCACCACGCTGTCGCTGTTGGCCACGGGCAGCACGACGCTGAAGATGACGGTCGACAGCTCGGTCGTGAGCTCGGCCATCAACGCGTTCGTCAACGCCTACAACACGCTGCAGAGCACGGCGACGAAGCTCTCGGCCTACGACGTCGACAACAAGACCGCCTCCGCGCTGACCGGCGACTCGACCCTGCGCAACCTGCTCAACCGCGTGCGCCAGGTGCTCGCGACGCCGCAGGCGGGCGGCCCCAACGACATGAAGGTGCTGGCCGAGATCGGCGTCTCGCTTCAGAAGGACGGCACGCTCGCGCTCGACTCGACCAAGCTCAGCGACACCCTGGCCAAGAACATGAAGGGCGTGGCCGCGCTGTTCTCGAGCGCATCGACCAGCACCGCAGGCTACGGCAAGCAGATGAGCGCGCTGGTGACCGAGCTCACGGCCAAGGGCGGCCTGCTGACCGCCGCCACCGACGGCATCAACGCCACGCTCGACGACCTAAGCGACCAATACAACGCCATGCAGGACCGCGTGAACGCGACGATGGACCGCTACCGCGCGCAGTTCACCGCGCTGGACGTGACGGTCTCCAGCATGAACAACACGATGGCCTACCTCAAGCAGCAGTTCGAGGCGATGAACGGCACCAGCGGCAAGTGAGATTGACGGCGCGACCGGAGACGACCCCATGTACACCCCCTACAACCACAGGACCGGCGCAGGCGCCTATGCGCGCGTCGGCGTCGAATCCGGCGCGATGAGCGCGTCGCCCCATCAGCTGATCTGCATGCTGTTCGACGGTGCGAAGACGACCATCGGCATGGCGCGCCACCACATGGCGAGCGGCGACGTCGTGGCCAAGGGCAACGCGATCTCGAAGGCCGTGGCCATCGTGGAGAACGGGCTCAAGGCGAGCCTCGATGCCGAGGCCGCGGGCGCGTCGGGGGCGGAGCTGGTGGCCAACCTCACGTCGCTGTACGACTACATCGTGCAGCGGCTGCTCTACGCCAATCTGCGCAACGATGCGCGGGCGCTCGACGAGGCCGACCGGCTGCTCGAGAACCTCGCCGGCGCCTGGCGCGAGATCGACGCGGGCGCCGCGCCGGCCTGACGCCCCGCCCGACAACGACGACCGGAGACCATGAGATGGCAGTCAGAAGTGAAATCGTGCATTGCTACAGCGAGCTCGCCGCGCGCGTGTCGCTGATGGCCGAACTCGCACGCGAGAAGGATTGGGGTCGGCTGCCGGAACTGGAAGCCCAGTGCGCCGCACTGGTCGAGCGCCTGAAGGCGCTGCAGCCGCACGAGTCGCTCGAGCCGGCGCAGTTCGACGCGATCAGGCGCCTGATCGCGCGCATCCGCCTGGACCAGGACGAGGTGTGCGACCTCGTCAAGCCGCAGATCGAGGAACTGGTCGCGCGCATGAGCGCGCTGAGCCAGCGCAAGACGCTCGGCAAGGCCTACGGCTCGCGCCACTGAGCGCTTCGAGCCAAGCGACTGAAGCACCGCCATGGTCGGACTCTCCGGGCTGATCGACACGCTCCTCACGGCGAAGAACCCGCCGCGGATGGACGTGCTCGCCATCAAGAGCGAGGCCGAGATCGGCCCGCCCGGCCCGGTGCCGCAGGTCGGGAAAGCCGTCAACGACGTGCGGCTGCCGTCCAACGCGGCACTTGAACGGCTGCTGCCCGGCGGCACGGGTGAACTGGCGCAGCGCGAGGGCGGCGCGACGAACTCCGCGAAGGCGGAGCTGTCGGCGACGGCTCGCCTGATCAGCGCGTTGCTCTCGGATGTCCATGGCGATGCGCCGCCGGTGCGCGGCGCGGCGCCCGCCTGGGCATTGGCGCAGTCGCCGAACGCGGGTGCGCTCGCGAGTTCGCTCTCGCGGGTCGTGGCCGGCAGTGGGCTTTTCTACGAATCGCACCTGGCCGAGTTCGCCGCAGGAAGCCGCACGCTCGCGCAGATGGCGCAGGAGCCGCAGGCGCGCTGGTCGGGTCCGGCGCTCGCCGCGGCGCTGGCGGCCGAGTCGATGTCCACGGCTGCAGCCGACGACGCGAAGCCGCAGCCGGCATCCACCACGGCCACGGCGCCGCAGCAAGCCGGGGCGCAGGGCGCGGCCACGGTGATCGACGCCGCCACGCAAGCCTTCGAGAGTGCCGCCATGCCGAAGCCGGCGGCCCCCGAACCGGCGCAGAGATCCTCGGCGCACGCCGCGCCCGCGGGTGGCAATGCGCCTGCGGCGCCTGTCGACGCGCCGCCGCCGGGCACCGACGCGGAACTGCACCCGGAGTCCGCCCGTCTGCAAGCCGCCTATCGGTGGGGCGAAGCGGCGCGGCCCGTGCATGCGGAAGCGATGGCCGACCGGCCCGGCGCGGAGGCCGCCGCAGCACGCCCCGCCGCCACGGCGTCGGCCGCGCGCACGCCGCCCGTGGCGCAACCCGACGCGATTCACCCGCAGGCCGTCACGCTCATCCACCAGCAACTGGACCTGCTGGCCACCGCCGTCTTCCGCTGGAACGGCGAGGCCTGGCCCGGGGTGCCGATGCAATGGTCGATCGAACACGACGATGCGCAGCGCGAAGCGCGCGCCGGCGCCGATGAAGAAGCGCTGCGCGCCTGGAGCACCACGGTGTCGATGAAGCTCCCGCGGCTCGGCGCGGTGGACGTGCGACTCAGCCTCAACGGCGAGAGCGTGCGGGCCCGCCTGAGCGCGACGTTGCCGGAGACCGTCGCATGCCTGCGCGCCGAGGGCGGCGCCTTCGCCGAACGGCTCTCGGCGATCGGCCTTTCGCTGCATGACTTCGACGTCTCGGGGAAGGAGCCCGCATGACGGCCCGCCCGGACGAGCGGCAGGGCGCGGTCGCGCTCTCGCATGCGGACACCTCGAAGGCGCCGGTTGTCGTGGCCAAGGGCTATGGGGCCGTGGCCGAATCGATCATGCGCGAGGCCAAGGCCCACGGCCTGTACGTGCACGAGTCGCCCGACCTGGTGCGGCTCCTGATGCAGGTCAACCTCGATCAGCAGATCCCGCCTCAGCTCTATCTCGCGGTGGCCGAGATGATGGCCTGGATCCACCGTCTCGAAAGCGACAGCGACCTTCCCGGGAGCCGCGCGGCATGAAATATTTCACACCCGAAATTCGAATTGATACTTTTTGTTTCGTTTCAATGATTATTCATTGAAGCAATTCGAATTCGATTAATACTTATTCATTCATCAAGGATTATTAATACTTTTTTATCACCTCAATGAGACGGGATCGGCGATTTAGGTTGTACTCATTCTACTTACCTGGCAGCTGTGCCTATTGAGGCCTCGTCCGGGTCGTGTCAGATAAGTCTCACTTTCCGGAATTGTGGTGTTTAAGTTGTTAAAGATTGTTATTTTCTGCCGATAGACTACTGGTCGGACAAACGGAGTGCGAAGTGGAATTGGAAACTGACAGCGGCGTGGCAAATGGCGAGATCTCGAAAGAGATCGGCGACATCAACCTCGCCTATATGCTGCTAGCGCAGAAGCTCGCCAAGCAGGATCGCGCGGCGGCCATGTATCGACTGGGCGTCGGCCGCGAATTGGCGGACCTGCTTGCCAACATGTCTTTGACCCAGATCGTCAAATTGGCGGCGTCGAATTTTCTGCTCTGCAGTTTTCGGCTCGATGACCAGCCGATGTTTGCCGCATTTGGCGAAGAAAAGGATACGACGCTGCAACAGGCTCATATGTCGATCCTGATGTCGGCGCGGCGAATTCAACAATCGCGTGAAGCGGACGCAATGGCATGACCAAGAAAAGCGTTCTCGGCGAAGTCCGCGAAGTGCAATTGGCCATCGAGCTGATCGAACTCGGGGCCCGCCTGCAATTCCTGGAAGCGGAAGTCGGATTGAGCCGCGAGCGGCTGATCCGGCTTTACAAGGAATTGAAGGGCGTTTCGCCGCCGAAGGGCCTTTTGCCGTTTTCGACGGATTGGTACATGACCTGGCTGGCCAATATCCATTCGTCGATGTTCTACAACATGTACCGCTTCATGCTCGACGAGGCGGCCGAGAGCCCGCTGCAGGCGCTCATCAAGAGTTACCGCCTGTACATGGAGCAGATCGAGGCGCACGGCGGAGACGTGGTGCTGGACTTCACGCGCGCCTACACGATGGTGCGCTTCTTCGAGAGCGACATGCTGCAGCTGAGCGGCTGCACCCGCTGCGGCGGCCAGTTCGTCGCGCATGCGCACGACAACAAGCATGACTACGTGTGCGTGCTCTGCCGTCCGCCTTCGCGCGCGGGCAAGGCGCGCGGACCGAAGCGTGCGGAGGCGCATGGAGGCCACGCCATCGAGAACATTCATCAGGCGAACGCCGGACCCGCGGCAGCCGCCGGGGGCCACTGAGGCGATTCATTCATTCGAGATTCGAACCATTTGATTTGACGCCTGAGGGCAAAGGGGAAGCGTGTGCTGGTGCTGGTTGGATACTTAGTTGTCGTGGGAACGGTTTTCGGAGGCTACGCCATCATGGGCGGGCATTTCGGCGTTCTCTTCCAGCCGGTCGAACTGCTGATGATCGGCGGCTCGGCGCTCGGCGCTTTCATTGCCGGCAACAACGGCAAGACCATCAAGGCGACGATCAAGGAATTGCCGCTGCTGCTGCGCTCGTCCAAGCACAACCAGCAGCTCTACATGGACCTGCTCGCGCTGCTCTACGAGCTGCTCGCCAAGGCGCGCAAGGAGGGCATGATGAAGCTCGAGTCCGATGTGGAGAACCCCAAGGAAAGCGAGATCTTCAACCGCTATCCCTCCATCATGGCCGAGCACGAGGTGATGGAATTCCTCTGCGACTACCTGCGCCTGATGGTCAGCGGCAACACCGATGCCTTCGAGATCGAGGCACTGATGGACCACGAGATCGAGACCATCCGCCACGAGGCCGAGGTGCCTTCGCACAGCCTCTCGCGCGTCGGCGACGCGCTGCCCGCCCTGGGCATCGTGGCCGCGGTGCTGGGCGTGGTGCACGCGCTCGGCTCGGCGAACCTGCCGCCCTCGGAGATGGGCGCGCTCATCGCCCATGCGATGGTCGGCACCTTCCTGGGCGTGCTGCTGGCCTACGGCTTCGTGATGCCGCTGGCGAGCGTCATCGAGCAGAAGGTGGAAGAGGGCATGAAGGTCTTCCAGTGCGCCAAGGTCACGCTGCTCGCGAGCCTGAACGGCTATGCGCCGCAGCTGGCGGTGGAGTTCGGCCGCAAGGTGCTGTTCTCGACCGAGCGGCCCTCCTTCAACGAGCTCGACGAGCACGTTCGCGAAGTGAAGGCGCGCTGAGCGCGGGGGCCGGAGCATGAGCGCAGACAAGCCTCACGTCATCGTCAAGAAGGTCGCCGGCGGCGGCGGCGCCCACCACGGCGGCGGCTGGAAGATCGCCTACGCCGACTTCATGACGGCCATGATGGCCTTCTTCCTCGTGATGTGGCTTCTGTCCATCTCCACGCCGAAGCAGCGCGAGGGCATTGCCGAGCATTTCCGCATGCCGCTGAAGGTGGCGTTGAGCGGCGGCGAGAAGAACAGCCTCAGCTCCAGCGCGATTCCCGGCGGCGGTCCGGACCCGCTGGCGCAGGAAGGCGAAGAGAAGCTCAGCGACGCCGAGCGCGAGGAAATGGAAGACGCCGCGCGCCTGGCCGACATGAAGAAGCGCCTCGATGAGCTCATCGAGAACAGCCCCGCCTTCAAGCAGTTCCGCTCGCAGATCCTGATCGACATCACCACCGAAGGCCTGCGCCTGCAGATCGTCGACAGCGAGAAGCGCCCCATGTTCGACCTGGCGAGCGCGCGCGTGGTGCCGCACATGCGGGCGATCCTGCGCGAACTCGGGCCGACGCTCAACGACCTGCCCAACAAGATCACGCTGTCGGGCCACACCGACGCCATCGTCTACACCAACGGCGACAGGTCCTACGGCAACTGGGAACTGTCCGCCGACCGGGCCAACGCCTCGCGGCGCGAGCTCGTGATGGGCGGCATGAACGAAGGCAAGGTGCTGCGCGTGGTCGGGCTGGCCGACAGCATGCACCTGGACAACGCCGATCCGCGCAATCCGATCAACCGGCGCATCAGCATCATCGTCCTCAACCGCCAGACGCAGGACCGCATCGAGCGCGAGAACAGCGGTGAACTCGCCAAGACGAGCGCCGGCGCCACGCTCTCCGGCGGCGTGCCGGGCAGCGACGCGAAGCTGATGTCATTCAAGCCATCAGCGCCCACCCAGTAGCAGCAGCGAAACACACAGATGGACCTCAGTCAGTTTACCCAGGCATTCTTCGTCGAAGCCATCGAGCTTCTGGCCGAGATGGAGCAACTGCTCCTCGAGCTCGATGTGGATGCGCCGCAGAGCGAACAGCTCAATGCCATCTTTCGCGCCGCCCATTCGATCAAGGGCGGCGCCGCCACCTTCGGCTTCACCGCGTTGACCGAGACGACGCACCTGCTGGAGACCCTCTTGGACCGGGCACGCCATGGCCAGTTGAGCCTGAGCGCACCCATGATCGATGCCTTTTTGGAAACGAAGGACGCCTTGCAAGAACAACTCACGGCCTACCAGGCGGGCAAAGAACCTGAGCCTGAGAGGGTGGCGCACATCTGCGCCGTGTTGCAGCAACTCGCACTGGAGACCGCCGGTGGCGCGGCCGCACCGGCACCCGCGCCTGCGCCCGCAGCGAAGCCGGTGGCCGCTGCCGCGCCCGCGGCGTCCGAGCCGGCCGCAGCGTCCGCCTCGGGCGGTGCCCTGCGAATCCGCCTGAGCCGCCTGTCGGACAGCGAATGCGAACTGCTCGTGGACGAACTGGGCAACCTCGGCAAGGTCGTCTCGCGCTCGCGTGCCAACGACCAGCTGACCGTGATGCTCGAGACCACCTGCGAGCCCGACGACATCATCGCCGTGTGCTGTTTCGTGATCGACGAGTCGCAGATCGACATCGCCCGCGCAGAGGCCGCGCCCGCCACCGAGCCGCAACCCGCCGCTGCCGCACCGGCAGCCGCCGCCCCGGCGCCGGCACCGGCCGAACCCGCACGCGCGCCCGCAGCGGCCGCGCCCGCGCCGGCTGCCGCCGCCTCCGGCAATGCCGCGGCGGCCGCGAAGGACTCGGGCTCGATCCGCGTCGACGTGGAGAAGGTCGACCAGCTCATCAACCTGGTGGGCGAGCTCGTCATCACGCAGTCGATGCTCACCCAGGCCGCGACCATGCTCGACCCGGTGGCCTACGAACGCTTCCTCAGCGGCCTGGGGCACCTGGAGCGCAATGCGCGCGACCTGCAGGAATCGGTCATGTCGATCCGGATGATGCCGATGGACTACGTGTTCAGCCGCTTCCCGCGCGTGATCCGCGACGTGAGCGCCAAGCTCGGCAAGCAGGTGCGGCTGGACACCTTCGGCAAGGAAACCGAGCTCGACAAGGGCCTGATCGAGCGCATCATCGATCCGCTCACGCACCTGGTGCGCAACAGCCTCGACCACGGCATCGAGACACCGGACATCCGCCAGGCCAAGGGCAAGGAGCCTACCGGCCAGCTGCTGCTTTCGGCGCAGCACCACGGCGGCAACATCGTGATCGAGGTGAGCGACGACGGCGCGGGCCTGAACCGCGAGAAGATCCTCGCCAAGGCCATGCAGCAGGGCCTGCCGGTGAGCGAGTCGATGCCGGACGAGGAAGTCTGGCAGCTGATCTTCGCCCCCGGCTTCTCGACGGCCGAGCAGGTCACCGACATCTCGGGCCGCGGCGTGGGCATGGACGTGGTCAAGCGCAACATCCAGGAGATGGGCGGCCACGTCGAGATCCAGTCGCGCGGCGGCTACGGCACCACCACCCGCATCGTGCTGCCGCTGACGCTCGCGATCCTCAACGGCATGTCGGTCAAGGTCGGCAGCGAGGCCTACATCCTGCCGCTGTCGTACGTGATCGAGTCGCTGCAGCCGCTGCCGGACCACCTGCATTCGATCACCGCCGACGGCCACGTGATCAAGGTGCGCGGCGAATACCTGCCGCTGATCGAGCTGCACCGCGTGTTCGACGTTGCGGGCGCGCAGGTGAACCCGACGCAGGGCATCCTGGTGATCGTGCAGGCCGACGACGCGCGCTTCGCGCTGCTCGTGGACGAGCTGCTCGGCCAGCACCAGGTGGTGGTCAAGAACCTCGAGACCAACTACCGCAAGGTGCCCGGCATCTCGGCGGCCACCATCCTCGGCGACGGCAGCGTGGCCTTCATCATCGATGTCGCGGCGATGCCGCGCATCCAGCGCGCACAGGCCGCCAGCGCCGCGGCCCTGGCCGGCGCGTCGAGGATCGCGCCGCCGGTCGAGGCCTGAGTGCCGCCCATGCATCTGTCACGTGCATCCCGCCGCGGCGGGATGGTCGTTCGAGCCCTCGACGGAGATCCCCGCCATGCCTTTTGACTTCTTTCGCCGCACGGAACCGAAGGGCGGTGTCGCCCCGGACGACCTGGCGGGGCGCGCGGCGGACGCTGGCGCGGACCCTTCGCCCGAAGGCGTGCTGCTGGAAGAGGCCGAGGCCGACGGCTACGTCGGCTACGCGCTCCAGCTCGATGCGCAGATGCGCGTGCAGGGCTATCGCTTCACCTGGCGCGAGGCGGTCCCGGGCGCGGATGCGTCCGCGCAGTGCAAGGCGCTGGTGGGCTGCATCGCCAAGCATCTCAACCCCCAGCGCGGCTGGCGGCTCGGCCGCCTGACCGTGTTCCTGGACGTCACGGTCGATGCACTGTTCCTCGCCGAGCTGCAGGCCCTGCCGCCCGACAACATCGTGCTGTGCATGGGCATGGAAGACCTCGCGGACGCCGATACGCGCTCGATGCTGCTCTTCCTGCGCGAGCAGGGCTTCGGCTTCATGCTGCGCGACGCCAAGGCCATGCCGCGGGAGGCGGAGCTGCTGGAGATCGTGACGCACCTCGACGTGGGCGCGGGCGATCCGCAGCTCATCGCCGACATCCGGCAGCACGAGACCGCCGATGCGCGGCCCATCCAGCTCATCGCCACGCGCATGAACGGCTGGGAAGGCTTCGAGGTCTGCGCGGCGCACCGTGTGGACGTCTTCGTCGACGGCCAGCAGCCGCGACCGCCGGTCAAGGAAGGCGGCGGCGACCTGCAGCCTGAGTCGCTCCTGATCGTGCGCCTGATGCAGATGCTCAAGCGCAACGAGAACGTGCGCTCGATCGAGGCCGCCCTCAAGCGCGACGCCGCGCTCACCTACCGGCTGCTGCGCCACATCAACTCGCCCGCCATCGGCGTGGGCGTCGAGGTCACCTCGCTGCGGCATGCGGTGGCGATGCTGGGCTACCAGCCGCTCTTCCGCTGGCTGTCGCTGCTGCTGGCCACCAGCAACCGCGAGAGCTCGCACTTCATGATGAAGCGCGCCATCATGCGCGGCCGCTTCGTGGAACTCATGGGGCAGGGCATGCTGCCGGCGAGCGACTCCGACAACCTTTTCGTGGTGGGCATGTTCTCGCTGATCGATCAGCTGCTCGGCATCCCGATGGAGGAGGTGCTGAGCAAGGTACAGCTCACCGAGGCGGTGCAGCAGGCGATCCTGGCGCGCAAGGGCGTGTATGCGCCTTTTCTCTCGCTCGTGGAAGCCTGCGAGACCGACAGCGGCCAGGCGCCGCGCCTGGCCGAGGCGCTCTTCGTCAGCGCGGGCCAGGTGAACGCGGCCCACCTTTCGGCCATGGTCTGGTCGCAGGAGGCGAGCGCGCTCGAAGCGCCCTAAATCCCGACAGGTTCGCTGCCGATATACGGACATGCACGGCGCAACAGGGCGGGCCGTGCAGGCTGAACGAGATGCACCGACGATGGCAGTGAACACCGAATTCCTTTTCACCGACAACGACTTCGCGAAGGTCCGGACGCTGATTCATCGCCGGGCCGGCATTGCCCTGGGCGAGCAGAAGAGGCAGATGGTCTACAGCCGCCTCTCGCGCCGGCTGCGCGAACTGCGGCTGCCGGAGTTCTCGGCCTACCTGGAGCTGCTGGAGTCGCGTCAGGACGGCGACGAGTGGCAGTCGTTCATCAACTCGCTGACGACGAACCTGACCTCGTTCTTCCGCGAGGCGCACCACTTCCCGGTACTGGCCGAGCATGTGCGCAAGGTGCAGCAGCCAGTCACCGTCTGGTGCGCGGCGGCCTCCACGGGCGAAGAGCCGTACTCGATCGCCATCACCCTGCGGGAGGCGCTGGGCGATCGGGCCAGTTCGGCGCGCGTCATCGCGACGGACATCGACACCGCCGTGCTGGCCAAGGCATCGGCGGGCATCTTCACCATGGAACAGGTCCGGCCGCTGTCGCCGGAGCGGCTGCGGCGCTTCTTCAACAAGGGCACGGGCGCGAACGCCGGCAAGGTGCGCGTGCGGCCCGAGGTGGCGGCGATGGTGTCCTTCTCGCGCCTGAACCTGCTCGACCCGGTGTGGTCGGTGAAGGAGCCGGTGGATGCCATCTTCTGCCGCAACGTCATGATCTATTTCGACAAGCCGACGCAAAAGCGCGTGCTCGACCGCTTCGCGCCGCTGCTCAAGGCCAATGGCCTGCTGTTCGCGGGCCACTCGGAAAACGCGTCGCTCGTGAACCAGACCTTCAAGCCGCTGGGCCACACGGTGTACGAGCTCTCGCGCGTCCGCGCCAAGGGGGTTGCCGCATGAACACCGTGGCGCCGGACGCGGTCGCGAGCCACCACTATTTCGACCGCGACGTGGGCAGCATGGCGGTCAAGCTCCTGCCGTCGGAGTACTACGTGACCACCACCGACACGGTGCTGACCACCGTGCTGGGTTCGTGCGTGTCGGCTTGCATCATCGACATCGACAACGGCGTCGCCGGCATGAACCATTTCATGCTTCCCGAAGACGCCGACAACGCCGCGCGCGACCAGGCCGACTCGATGCGCTACGGCGCCTATGCCATGGACGTGCTGGTGCGCGAACTCGTGCGCGCGGGCGCGCGGCGCGACCGGCTCCAGGCCAAGGTCTTCGGGGGTGCCGCGGTGCTCGCGAACATGACCACGCTCAACATCGGCGACCGCAACGCGGACTTCGTGCTGCGCTACCTGCGCAGCGAGCGCATCGCGGTCGCGGCGCAGGACCTGCGCGGTCCGTACGCGCGGCGGGTGTGCTTCATTCCCTCGACCGGGAAGGCCGTGGTGCGCAAGCTGCGTGGGCAGGCCGATGTGCAACTCATTCAGCGGGAGGAGGGCGAGCTGCTTCGCAAGCTCGCCGCCCCCCGCGCGAACCCCGGCCCGTTCAGGCCCAACCCCAGTGCCGCGGCCGACACGGGCGCGGCGGCGAAAAACAGAGGTAGCTGGTGAGCACGACCAACCCCAACAAGATCAAGGTGCTGTGCGTCGACGATTCGGCGCTGATCCGCAGCGTCATGACCGAGATCATCAACAGCCAGCCCGACATGACGGTCGTCGGGACGGCGGCTGACCCGCTGGTGGCGCGCGACCTCATCAAGGCGACCAACCCCGACGTGCTGACGCTGGACGTCGAGATGCCGCGCATGGACGGACTGGAGTTCCTCGAGAAGATCATGCGCCTGCGGCCGATGCCGGTGGTGATGGTCTCGTCGCTCACCGAACGCGGCTCGGAAATCGCCCTGCGCGCGCTCGAACTCGGCGCGATCGACTTCGTCACCAAGCCCCGCCTGGGTGTGCGCGACGGGCTGCTCCACTACACCGAGCTCATTGCCGGCAAGATCCGCGCGGCGGCGTGCGCGCGGCTGCTGCCGGCGCGCAGCTCGGCCGCCGCCAAGGCGCAGGGCGACGCGCCGCAGGAGGCGCTGCTGCGCAGCCCGCTGCTGAGCACCGAGAAGCTGATCATCATCGGCGCCTCCACCGGCGGCACCGAAGCCATCCGCGAGGTGCTGCAGCCGCTGCCGCCCGATTGCCCCGCGGTGCTCATCGCTCAACACATGCCGGCCGGCTTCACCAAGTCCTTCGCGCAGCGGCTGGACGGCCTGTGCCGCATCACGGTCAAGGAGGCCGAGCACGGCGAACGCGTGCTCCCCGGCTACGCCTACATCGCGCCGGGCGCCTTCCACCTCTCGCTCGCGCGCAGCGGCGCCAACTATGTCGCGCACCTCGACCAGGAGCCGCCGGTGAACCGTCACCGGCCCTCGATCGACGTGCTCTTCGACTCCGCTGCGAAGCACGCGGGCAAGAACGCGATCGGGATGATCCTCACCGGCATGGGCAAGGACGGTGCCGAGGGCCTGCTGCGAATGAAGCGCGCGGGCGCACACACCCTGGCGCAGGACGAGGCGAGCTGCGTGGTCTTCGGCATGCCGAAGGAAGCGATTGCATTGGGCGCCGCCGACGAGGTCGCGCCCCTGGGAGAGATGAGCCGCCGCGTGCTGGCCCATCTGCGCACTTTCGGTGCGCGTACGAACCGAGTTTGAAACGAACCTTTGGAGTCAGTAAACGTGGACAAGAGCATCAAGATCCTGGTCGTGGACGATTTCCCGACCATGCGGCGCATCGTGCGCAACCTTCTGAAGGAACTCGAATTCCTCAACGTCGACGAAGCCGAGGACGGCGCGGCGGGCCTGGAGAAGCTGCGCGGCGGCAGCTTCGGCTTCGTGGTGTCGGACTGGAACATGCCCAACATGGACGGCCTGACGATGCTGCAGAACATCCGTGCCGATCCCGAGCTCTCGAAGCTGCCGGTGCTGATGGTGACAGCCGAGGCCAAGAAGGAAAACATCGTCGCGGCGGCGCAGGCCGGCGCGAACGGCTACGTGGTCAAGCCTTTCACCGCGGCCACGCTCGAAGAGAAGATCACCAAGATCTTCGAGAAGCTCGGCAAATGACCTTTTGCGGGGCGCTGGCGCGCACCGTGGAGCCAAAGAAATGAATCAAACCTCCATCGACAACGATCAGGGGAACACCGCTGAGGAGTTGCTGGGCCGCATCGGACAGCTCACGCGCCAACTGCGCGAGGGCATGCGCGAGCTGGGGCTCGACAAGCAGGTCGAAAAGGCCGCGCAGGCCATTCCCGGCGCGCGCGACCGGCTCAACTACGTGGCCGAGACCACCGAGCGGGCGGCGCACCGTGCACTCAATGCGATCGACATCGCGCAACCGCTGCAGGAGGGCCTGGCCAGCGATGCCAAGGGCCTGAGCCAGCGCTGGGACGAGTGGTTCAAGAACCCGATCGAGCTCGACCACGCGCGCCAGCTCGTGATGGACACGCGCGGCTACCTGGGCGACGTGCCCAAGAAGGCGAGCGCCATCAACGACCAGCTCATGGAGATCCTGATGGCGCAGGACTTCCAGGACCTGACCGGCCAGGTCATCAAGAAGATGATGGAAGTGGTCAACGAGGTCGAGACGCAGCTGCTGCAGGTGCTGATCGACAACGCGCCGGCCGAGAAGCGGCAGGACTTCCAGGCCAGCAGCCTGATGAACGGGCCGCAGGTGAAGGCGGGTTCGCCGGATGCGGTGGCGGATCAGTCGGAGGTGGATGATCTGCTGGCGAGCTTGGGGTTCTAGGCAATGGGCAGCGGCGATCAGCCGCTGCCGATTCCGTTCCACTCTTCCGGAAACGATTGGCCGAATACGCGAATCACACCGTTTTCTTCGCGCGCGGTGTGCACGTTGCGCTCCATGGTTTCAATGACCTTCGCTTGGTCATCCATCACGAAGACAAAGCTGCCGCCGTTCGCGAATCCCACGGTGTGCGAGACCGTCCGCGATGCATGGATGATGTCGTAAGTTGTCACTTGGGCCAGGTCGTAGAGTTCGATCCGTCTGACCCATTCACCCGAGCTTCTCATGTCTCCGTTCCGCTCCTTGAAGGCAATGCTGCCGTCAAGACGGTGCATGGTGACTCCGGTTTCGTCGAACGCAAGGATGCCCAGCTCGGTCGGAACAATTTGCGGCGGCTCGCCCGGTTCGACCTCCTTGGTCGTGAATAGAAGCTTGCCGTCCTTTCCATACACGCTGTCTGGAAAAGAAGTGCGGATGATTGGCTCCGCGGTCTGCCCGTTTCGCTTCAACCGCGCGATGACTTGAGGCAGCAGCCTCCGCCACTCAGCGATCGGGATGTGAGGAGGGGCATCGGGATATGGGGATAGCGGCTGCTCATCGAACCGAAGGATGCCGCTCATGCCGTGATAGGCCTCGGTGTTACGACTGACGGACTCGGTAATCTTCCCGTTGCGATCCAGTGCGTATGCGAAGCGCCCGCCACTAGCAAAGCTGACAGTGCGGGAGATCATCCCCAGCATTGAGACGACTTCGAGATTCGCCACTGCGCGCAAGTCCCTTATCTCGATCCGCTTGAGGAACCCGGCGCCCGTTTCGACGCTGCCATCGAGCCACTTAGTCGAGGAGGTCATGACGCCGTGGTCATCCCGATAGATCGAAAGGCTGTTTGCGTCAACCACGAGGATGCGCAAGTCAGGAAGCACGAAGGCTTGCGCCGGATAGCCGGGGACGGACGTCACCCGGCTGGAGGCGCACCGTGCCATCCTTTCCGATGAACTGTGGCGGATAGGTGTAATGCACAGCGGGTTCCACGCGTTCCCCTGCATTTCGTCGCCGGTTCACCATCTTCATGGTGAGTTTCCATTCAGCGACGCGGGGGTGGTCTTCATGAGTCATGGGGTTTCCTTTGTCTGATCGGTGCTGCTTGGCCCCTAGCCGACATTCCCACGCCCACTCCCGATCAACGCGCACCCGCACTCCGTGCGATGCCCCTCCAGGGCAACCGGGCGTCCATTCAGCAGCATCTCGGCGTCGCCCTCGATGATCCGGTTGATGCCATGCGGCACACCCGCCGCATCGCGCCGCGGGCAGTCCACCAGATCGCCGAGGCGCGCGATCGGGCGTTTGTCGATGAAGTCGGTTTCCGAGCCCGTGATGACCACGCCGCCGTGGCTTGTGCGGTCGACCGTCTTGTTCTGGAAGATCCTGCAATCGACCTGCAGCTCGGCCCGGTGCAGCCAGGGCCGAAGGGTCAGTCGGTATTCCAGATGCCGGCCGACTTCCCCGAGGAACGCGGCCTCGGCAATGACGGCATTGATCTCGCGCACGCCCGCGCCCACGTGATCCACCCGGGCGCCGACCGCACCGGGGACGAACTCGCCGGAGCCGTCGAGTTCGATCCTGCAGCTGATCTCGCGGCCGATGAAGTCGTCGAGATTGAAGTCGGCGGCCTGGCTGGCGCCCTGGTTCAGGCCATCGGGCGTCTTGAGGAGGAGCTCGTACTCGAAGAGGCTGTTGATGCCTTCCCGGCCCGAGAGGCGGACCGGCTCCAGCGCGGGGCGGTCCAGGTGGATCCGAATGGCGGGGCTCTGAACCTGAAGCGTGCGCGAGCCCGCGCCCGCGACGGTGCGCGTGGACGTTGTCATTGTTTGACTCCCTGAATGTGTGACTCGGTGCGGGCGCCTCCTCGCAAGGGGAGCCCGCACGGTGCAATGTACGCAGGAGTTCGCGGCGCCGGCAAGCGTGGAAACCGCCTGTGCGACTGGCGCGGCCGTGCAAGCAGCCGATCGGCGCGGCGAGGCCTTTCCGTGACGGATTTGGCGCCTTCGATCGGCCGAGCAACGGGCGGATACCGGGCCTGATCGCCCGATTGATCTCGATCTCGCGGTCGAATAATCGGCGCGGAGCCGGTGTTTGTCACCCGTGCTCGCTGGAGCATGAATGGCTGAGGAAAGCGATCTCGAAAAAACCGAACCTGCCTCTTCGCGGCGCCTGGAAAAGGCGCGCGAGGAAGGCAACGTCGCCCGGTCCCGGGAGCTGACCACGCTCGTCATGCTGGGCACGGCGATCGGCGGCCTGTGGTTCACGGCCGCCTCGCTCGGCGGCACCATGGACAAGGCGTTGCGCCAGGGGCTGCACTTCGAGCGCAATGCGGCGTTCGACGTCTCGCAGATGATGGTGCAGGCCGGCGCGCTGGCCCTGCACGCGCTGATCGCGATCGCGCCGCTGTTCGCGATGATGATGGTGGCCGCCGTCGTCGCGCCGACGTTGCTCGGCGGCTGGCTCTTCTCGGGCAAGGCGGTCTCGCCCGACTTCAAGAAACTCAATCCGCTCGCGGGCATCGGGCGGATGTTCTCCGCCCAGTCGCTGGTGGAACTGCTCAAGGCGCTGTCGAAGTCGGCGCTGATCGGCGGCGTCGCCTGGCTGGTGATCGCGAACGATCTCGACGGCGTGATGCAGCTCATGGCGCAGCCGGTGAGCGCCGCGATCCCGCAGACCATGATGATCGTCGCGCGCGCCTGCGCGCTCATCGCGGCCGCGCTGCTGGTCGTGGCGATGATCGACGTGCCGTGGCAGCTCTTCAGCTACTACAAGAAGCTGCGCATGTCGCGCGAGGACCTTCGCCAGGAACACAAGGAAAGCGAAGGCGATCCGCAGATCAAGGCGCAGATCCGCCGCCAGCAGCAGGCGATCGCGCGGCGCCGCATGATGTCGGAGATCCCCAAGGCCGACATCGTGGTGACGAACCCCACCCACTTCGCGGTGGCGCTCAAGTACATCGACGGCGACATGCGCGCTCCGCGCGTGGTGGCCAAGGGCACCGACCTCGTCGCCCAGCGCATCCGCGAGATCGCGACGCTGCACAAGGTGGCGGTGCTCGAGGCGCCGCCGCTCACGCGCGCGCTCTACAAGCACACCCGGCTGGGTGACGAGATCCCGGCCGGCCTCTACACCGCCGTGGCCGAAGTGCTCGCGTGGGTCTACCAGCTCAAGCGCTGGAAGAGCGAAGGCGGCGAAGCGCCGCCCACCCCGACCGACCTGCCGATTCCCGAGGCGCTCGCCTACACACCGAAGACCGCATGAATTCCATGGCCAGCTTGATGCGTCTGCCGACGCAAATGTTCTCCGGCAACCAGTTCAAGGGCCTGGCGGGGCCGATCCTCATCATCCTCATCCTGAGCATGATGGTGTTGCCGCTGCCGGCCTTCCTGCTCGACCTGCTGTTCACCTTCAACATCGCGATGTCGGTGATGGTGCTGCTGGTGAGCATGTACACGATGAAGGCGCTGGACTTCGCGGCCTTCCCGGCGGTGCTGCTGTTCTCGACGCTCTTGCGCCTGTCGCTCAACGTCGCATCCACGCGCGTGGTGCTGATGCACGGCCACACCGGCCCCGATGCGGCCGGCAAGGTGATCGAGGCCTTCGGCCACTTCCTGGTCGGCGGCAACTTCGCGGTCGGCGTGATGGTGTTCATCATCCTCGTGATCATCAACTTCATGGTGATCACCAAGGGCGCCGGCCGCATCGCCGAGGTCGGCGCGCGCTTCATGCTCGACGCGATGCCCGGCAAGCAGATGGCGATCGACGCCGACCTCAACGCCGGGCTGATCGGCGAGGACGTGGCTCGCAAGCGCCGCACCGAGGTGGCGCAGGAAGCCGACTTCTACGGCTCGATGGACGGTGCCAGCAAGTTCGTGCGCGGCGACGCGGTCGCGGGGCTCCTGATCATGGTCATCAACATCATCGGGGGGCTGGTGGTGGGCGTGGTGCAGCACGGCCTGGACTTCTCGACGGCCGGCAAGACCTACACGCTGCTGGCGATCGGCGACGGCCTGGTCGCGCAAATCCCGGCGCTGGTGATCTCGACCGCCGCCGGCGTGATCGTGTCGCGCGTGACCACCGAGGAAGACGTGGGCCGCCAGCTGACCGGCCAGCTCTTCTCGAACCCGCAGGTGCTGTTCCTCACCGCCGGCATCATCGGCCTGATGGGCATGATCCCGGGCATGCCGAACCTCGCGTTCCTGCTGATCGCGGGCGCGCTGGCCTGGGGCGGCAGGGCGGTGATGCGGCGCAAGCCGCAGCAGGCCGCGGAGCAGGCGGCCGCCAAGCAGATCACGCTCGCGCCCCCGGCCGAGGTGACCGAGGCCACCTGGGACGATGTCGCGATGGTCGATCCGCTCGGCATGGAAGTGGGCTATCGCCTGATCCCGCTGGTGGACCAGTCGCAGCAAGGCGAGCTTCTGGGCCGCATCAAGAGCATCCGCAAGAAGATCGCGCAGGAGATCGGCTTCCTGGTGCCGGTGGTCCACATCCGCGACAACCTGGAGATCCGGCCCAACAGCTACGTCATCAGCCTCAAGGGCGTGGAGATCGGCCGCGGCGAAGCCTTCCCCAACCAGTGGATGGCGATCAACCCGGGCCAGGTCACCGGCAACCTGCCGGGCACGCCGACGACGGACCCGGCCTTCGGCCTGCCCGCGGTGTGGATCGACGGCAACCTGCGCCAGCAGGCGCAGATCTACGGCTATACCGTGGTGGATGCGTGCACCGTGATGGCGACGCACCTGAACCACCTGATCCAGACGCACGCGGCCGAACTGCTCGGCCGCCAGGAAGTGCAGCAACTGATCGACCAGATCACCAAGGCGGAGCCGAAGCTCACCGAAGACCTGGTGCCGAAGGTGGTGTCGCTCAGCACGCTGCACAAGGTGCTGCAGAACCTGCTCGACGAGGAAGTCTCGATCCGCGACATGCGCACCATCCTCGACGTCATCGCCGAGCACGCGCCGACCATCAAGGATGCGACCGAGCTCACCTCGCTGGTGCGCCTGGCGCTCGGCCGCGCGATCACGCAGCAGATCTTCCCGGGCGATGCCGAGCTGCAGGTCATCGGCCTGGACGGCGCGCTCGACGGCGTGCTGCAGCAGGCCATGACCAGCAGCAGCGGCATCGAGCCGGGCCTGGCCGACAACCTGCTGCGCCAGACACAGGCGGCCATCGCGCGCCAGGAGCAGATGGGCCTGGCGCCGGTGCTGGTCGTGCAGCACGGGCTGCGCGTGCTGCTCTCGCGCTTCCTGCGGCGCAGCCTGCCTCAACTGAAGGTGCTCTCCCACGCGGAGATCCCTGACACCCGCAACATCAAGATCACCGCCACCATTGGAGGAAGAGTTTGACCATCTCGACAGACGTGCGGACCATGGCCCGCAAATTCGTGGCGCCGACCAGCCGCGAGGCCCTGCGCC
The DNA here is from genome assembly GCA_017744285.1 of Variovorax sp. GTDB lineage: Bacteria > Pseudomonadota > Gammaproteobacteria > Burkholderiales > Burkholderiaceae_C > Variovorax. The sequence goes on along the minus strand of JAGIBP010000032.1, from coordinate 12,605 downwards.
TGGTGCGCGAGGCGTTGGGCACCGACGCCATCATTCTCAGCAACCGCGCCTCGGCGGCAGGCGTCGAGATCGTGGCGATGGTGGAAGGCGACATGACGCAGACGCTTGCCAGCGCCGCGCCCATGGCGCCGGCCTTGCCGCCCGCCATGCCGCGTGCGCCTCTGGCACCCGCGCCGAGCCCGGTGCCCACGGCCGCCGCGGTGCCGCTGGCGCCGCCGAGGCCGCTCGCTCCCATGGCGGCACCGGCCCACGTCGCGGCCGCGCGCCCCGAGGCCGCGCCCGCGCCGATGCACAACGACATGGTGCTGAGCGAACTGCATTCGATGCGCGGCATGATCGAGGAACAGCTCGCCAGCGTGATGTGGAACGACAAGCAGCGCCAGGACCCGGTGCGCGGCCGGCTGCTGCGTACCCTGCTGGGCGCGGGCTTCAGCGTGAAGCTGTCCAAGGCGCTCCTGGAGAAGCTGCCCACCGGCCAGAGCTACGCCGAGGGCATGGACTTCGTGCGCGCCGAGCTGATCCGCGCGGTGCCGGTCTTCGAGGATGAAGATGCGCTGCTCGCGCAGGGCGGCGTCTACGCGCTCATGGGCCCGACCGGCATCGGCAAGACCACCACCACCGCCAAGCTCGCCGCGCGCTGCGTGATGCGCTTCGGCGCCGACAAGCTCGCGCTGGTGACGACCGACAGCTATCGGATCGGCGCCTACGAGCAACTGCGCATCTACGGCCAGATCCTCGACGTGCCGGTGTACGGCGTGAAGGATGCGGCCGACCTGCACCTCGTGCTGCAGGACCTGCGCGACAAGCACATGGTGCTCATCGACACCGTGGGCATGAGCCAGCGCGACCGCGCGGTGTCGGACCAGATCGCGATGCTGTGCAACAGCCATCGGCCGGTGAAGCGCCTGCTGCTGCTCAACGCCACGAGCCACGGCGACACGCTCAACGAAGTGGTGCACGCCTACCGCCACGGCGGGGCGAACGAACTCACGGGCTGCATCTTCACGAAGATGGACGAAGCCACGCACCCCGGCGCGCTGATCGACACCGTCATCCGCCACCGCCTGCCGGTGCACTACATCTCCAGCGGGCAGAAGGTGCCCGAGAACCTGTTGCTCGCCGACCGCACGCAGCTGGTGGACAGCGTGTTCCAGCCGCGCCGCCACAACCCGCTCTTCGTGCCCTCGGAGATCGAGATGCACGACGAGCCCGCGGGCGCCGCGCCTTCGGCACAGGTGGTGCAGGCGCAGGCCGAGGCCGACCGCCTGCGAACGCAATACCAGAGCCTGATCCGCGCGATGGCGCACGACGCGCAGGAGCTCGCGGCCGCCGCCGCCGCGCTGGCCGGCGCGCAGATCGGTTTCGAGGCCGCGCGCCGCCTGTGGCGCCATGCGGGCGACGATGGAGTGGCACAGAAGGCCGTGCTGGACGAGCTGTTGGCGCATGCGCGCGGCGAGGTCGCCGGCGGCTGCGCGCAGCACGTGCTCGCGCTCTCGGGCCAGGTGGCGCTGCGGTCGAACGGCGGCCGCGACGTCTATGAATGCCAGAGCAGCCTGCTGCTGTCCGACCGCAGCGGCCAGCCGCTCGCGGCGCCCAACCAATGGCTTTCGACGGCGGCCACGTCCACGCGCGGCGCCGACGCGCGCCGCAAGCCCGGCGCGCGCCAGGTGCAATGGCTGCACCAGCAGTCGCTGGGCAAGCCGGTGGTGCACCTGCTGCCGAAGATGCCTTCGATCGAGCAACTGGCCGAGTGGCAGTCGCAGAACCAGCAGTGGCTCGTCCGCGTGCCGGGCTCCACCGCTGTGATCGAAACGAACACGGGCGAATCGAGCGCGCTGGCGCGGATCGACGCCGAATTCAGCGCCCCCGTGCCGACCGTTTTCCGCGGCGAGCCGGCGCTGCAATGCGAGGCCCACGCGCTGGTGCGGCTTCGCGTTGCTGCCGACAAGCCCGCGCTGCCTCCGCTTCGCGGCGTGGTGCGGCGCGTGCTCGATGCGCGCGGCCAGAAGATCCTGGCCCAGACGTGTCTGCTGTCGAACGTGGACATGGGTGTCGACGCGCGCCAGCTCGCGCAGTGGCAAGCCTGGGCGACCGACGCCGAGCCGTGCTTCCGCCTCATCCGCCAGGGCCTGCAACTGGCCGGCGGCATGGGCGAACTGGGCGACCCCGACATGCTCAAGCGCCTCTTGATCGCGGGCCAGGTGACCACCACCGTGTGGCGCCTGCTGCACGCGAAGGGCGAGTGGGTGGAGGGCACGCGCATGCTGCTCAACCAGCTGATCGGGCGCTCCGCGCGTTCGAGCCGCCCGCTCACGGGCAATGCGCTGTACATGGGCGTGAGCAAGCTCTTCCTGCTGCTGGAAGCGCTCGGCACCGAGTCGACCGCGCCGGTGCAGCCGCAGACGCGCCCCGCCCGTGTGCTGACGCAAGAGGCTTGAGGAGCGCCGCATGACCAAGCTGGTTGCCGATCAGGCGGACGGCCTTCGCCGACTGCTGGCCCACACGCCGACACGCGTCGTCGCGATCGCGGGCATGCGCCGCCGCGAGGGCGTCACGTCCGCGGCGATGAATCTCGCCGCCGCGCTGGTGCACCAGGGCAAGGAGGTGTTGCTGGTCGACGAGCATCCCGCGCACGCCGACTCGGTGGCGGGCGTGTGGTCGATCCGCGCGCCTGCCGGCGAAGGGCCGGTGCGCGCCGAATGCGGGGTCGAGTTCCTGGCCGCGCCGCGATGGCAGCCGCAGGCGAGCATCGACCTGCGCGCGCGGCGCCATGGCGGCGTGGTGCTGATCGATGCGGCGCTCGACGACGAGGGCCGCCTGTCGCCGTTCGCGCAAGCGGCGGACGAGCTGCTGCTGGTGCTCCAGCCCCGGGCCGACTCGATCACCACCGCCTACGCGGGCATCAAGCGCCTGCACTACGCGCACGGACTGAAGCAGCTGCGCTTCCTGGTCAATGGCGCGTCGGGCGTCGACGAGGCGCAGAAGATCATGTCCAACCTTGCCAACACCGGCAGTCGCTACCTCGCGGTATCGCTCGAGCCCTCGGGCTGGGTCCGCGCGGATGCGCACCTGGCCGACGCGCGGTGCCTGGGCCGCACGGTGGTCGAGTCCTTTCCCGCGACCCCGGCCGCCGTGGACTTCCGCGGCATCGCGGCCGACATGCTGCGCTGGCCCTGGCGCGCGCCGGCGCGAACCGCGCAGGCCGACGACGCGCGCGCGCAGGAACGCCGCATGGCGATGTCGCAGGCGCTGCGGGTCCCTGCGCCGAGACCGGCCTCTGCCGCTGCCTGAGCCCCACCCACCCGAACCACGCCAACAAGGAGCGTACGTGTACACCGCCCAGGGAACCATCGAGAAGTCCCATCTGCTGGAACAGCACCAGCCGCTGGTGCGCCGCATCGCGCTGCAGATGATCGCCAAGCTGCCGGCCAGCGTCGAACTCGACGACCTCATCCAGGCCGGCATGATCGGCCTGCTGGATGCGTCGAGCCGCTATCAGGACAACAAGGGAGCGCAGTTCGAGACCTTCGTGAGCCAGCGCATCCGCGGCGCGATGCTCGACGAGCTGCGCGCGAGCGACTGGGGATCGCGCGGCCTGCGCCAGCAGGCCCGCAGCGTGGAGAAGGCGATCCAGGTGCTCGAGCACCGGCTCGGCCGTCCCCCCAGCGAAGGGGAGATCGCCAAGGAGCTGAAGATGGACCTGGAGACCTACCAGTCGCTGCTGCAGGACATCCAGGGCTGCCAGCTCCTCTATGTCGAGGACTTCGCCAAGGGCGAGGCCGAGAACCCCTTCATCGACATGCACGCGCAGGACGCGCGGCGCAACCAGCGCCAGAGCGGCGATCCGCTGGAACAACTGCTCGAATCCGGGTTCCGCCACCAGCTGGTGGAGGCCATCGGGCAACTGCCGGAGCGCGACCAGCTGCTGCTGAATCTCTACTACGAGGAGGAGCTGAACCTGCGCGAGATCGGCGCGATCCTCGAAGTGAGTCAGAGCCGCGTCTGCCAGCTCCACAGCCAGGCCATCAGCCGATTGCGGGCCCAGTTGAAAGACTTGCTCTGACGCATCGGTCGTCTATCATGCCGCCGGGGGAGTGTCAGCACCAACGTCCGGAGGAGCACCGCGATGAGGAGAGCCACCCTGGCCCTGGGCGCCCTGTGCGCCTCGGGGCTTGCATCGGCGCAGACCAGCGCCGTCCAGAGCCCGGCCACCGGCAGCAGCGTCACCGTCTTCGGCATTGCCGACGTGGCCCTCGGCTACGGCAGCGGCAGCATCGCGAGCAAGACCCAGCTCTATAGCGGCGGCAACTCCGCCTCGCGGCTCGGGTTTCGCGGCATCGAAGACCTGGGCGGCGGCATGGCGGCGGGCTTCTGGCTCGAAGCGGGCCTCAACATCGACGACGGCACCACCGGTGCCACCAACGTCAACAACCAGCCGAACGGTTCCGCCAACGGGCTCGCCTTCAACCGGCGTTCGACCGTGAGCCTGATGGACTTCTGGGGCGAGTTGCGCCTGGGCCGCGACTTCACCGCCCAATACCGCAACCGCAACGACGTCGATCCGTTCAGCGTCAACGGCGTCGGCACCAACCAGGCGCAGGTCGGCACGATCGGCGGGCCCACGGCCACGCGGGCGTCGAACATGGTCGCTTACTTCCTGCCGCCGAACCTCGGCGGTTTCTTCGGGGAAGTGCAGTACTACATGGGCGAGAACCCGAAGCCCTCGTTCAACGAGGACGACGGCAACGGCTACAGCGCCCGCGTGGGCTACGCCAACGGGCCGTTCGCGATCGCGGTGGCAGGCGCCCGCACGCAGTTCGCGCGCAGCGGCAGCACCGGCGACATCGACACGGTGAACCTCGGCGCCTCGTGGGACTTCCAGCTCGTCAAGCTGATGGGCGGCTACTACCGCGACAAGGTGAAGTCGCTGCCCGAGGTCACGGGCACGGGCTACCTGGTCGGCGCGATCGTGCCGGTGTTCGGCTACGACCAGATCAAGGTCTCGTGGTCGAGCTACGGCACCGACGCGCCCGGCGACCCCACCGCGCGCAAATGGGCCTTCGGCTACGTCTACAACTTCTCCAGGCGCACCGCGGCCTACGCCACCTACGCGCGCGTGAGCAACAGCGGCGGCTCGGCCGTCGCGGTGAACGGCGGCATCACCGACGCCAACCGCAGCGCGAGCGGCTACGACCTCGGCCTGAAGCTGAGCTTCTGATCAGGCGGCGAGGAAGCGCTCCGCCAGCAGCACCCAGTACGCGGAGCCGACCGCGACGTTCGCGTCGTTGAAGTCGTAGCCGGGGTTGTGCACCATGCAGGCGCCGTGGCTGTCGCCGTCGCCATTGCCGATCAGCACATAGCAGCCGGGCACCTTCTCCAGCATGAATGCGAAGTCCTCGCTGCCCGACAGCGGCTGGCCCTGCGGCGTGACGCGCTCGGCGCCCACCAGCTCGATCGCGACCTCGCGCGCGAAGTCGGTTTCCTTCGGCGTGTTCACCAGCACCGCATAGCCTGGCCGCCAGTCGATGGCCGCGCCGACGCCGAAGCTCTCGGCCTGCGCCGCGATCACCGCCTTGATGCGCCGCTCGAGCGTGGCACGCACCTCGCGGTCGAGCGCGCGCACGCTGAGTTCCAGCGTCGCGGTCTGCGGGATCACGTTGTTGGCCTTGCCCGCGTGCAGCGCACCGACGGTGACCACCGCCATCGCCAGCGGATCGACGTTGCGCGAGACGATGGTCTGCAGCGCCATCACGATGCTCGCGGCCGCCACGATCGGGTCCGCGCTGCGATGCGGCAGCGCCCCGTGCCCGCCCACGCCGGTCAGCGTGACGGTGGCGTAGTCCGACGACGCCATCGCCGCGCCTTCGCGCAGCACGAGCCGGCCTTGCGGCATGCCGGGCATGTTGTGCATGGCGAAGATCGCGTCGCAGGGGTACTTCTCGAAGAGGCCGTCTTCCATCATGCGCAGGGCGCCGCCGCCGCCTTCCTCGGCAGGCTGGAAGATCAGGTTCAGCGTGCCGTCGAAGCGGCCGCGGTGCGCGAGGTGATGCGCCGCCGCGAGCAGCATCGCCGTATGGCCGTCGTGCCCGCAGGCGTGCATCACGCCGGCATGGTGGCTCGCATAGGCCAGGCCGGTGGCCTCGTCGATCGGCAGCGCGTCCATGTCGGCGCGGATGCCCAGGCGCCGTGTGCCGCTGCCGCGCACCAGGCGCGCGACCACGCCGGTGCCGCCCAGTCCGCGCTCGACCTCGTAGCCCCAGGCCTCGAGCTTCCCGGCCACCAGGGCGGCCGTGCGGTGTTCGTCGAAGGCGAGCTCGGGGTGCTGGTGGATGTCGCGGCGCAGGCCGATGAACTCGTCGGCCTGTTCGTGCAACTGATCGAGCAGGGAGGTGGTCATCGGGGCGTCCTTACTGCGGCTGCAGGTTGATGGTCTTCGCGATCGCGCGGTAGCGGGCGGTCTCGGCTTCGTAGAACTTCGCGGCTTCGGCGAGCGACATCGCGGGCGAGGCCAGCTGCGTCTGCGCGGCGAGCTGGGCGCGCACCGACGGGTCCTTCAGCGTCGCGCCGATCGCCTTGTGCAGGCGCTGGACCACGTCCTCGGGCGTGTTCTTCGGCACCATGAGGCCGCTCCAGGTCTTGTAGGCGAAGTCCTTGAGCTCCTTGCCCTCGCTCACCGTGGGAACGTCCTTGAGCAGTTCGGAGCGCTGCGCGCCGAGCTGGCCGATCACCTTCAGGCGGCCCTGTTCGGCCATCGCGCCCATCGCGGCGCTGTACACCAGCACCGCGAAATCGACCTGGCCGCCGCCGATGTCCGTGAGAAGCGGCGCGTTGCCCTTGTAGGGCGCGTGGATCATCTGCGTGCCGGTGCGGTGCTGCACCTCTTCCATGATCAGGTGGTAGAGCGAACCGACGCCGACGCTGCCATAGGTGAGCGGCTTGTCCTTCGACTTGCGCGCGAGCGCGATCAGCTCGTCGACGCTGTTGGCCGGCAGGTCCTTGCGGGCGACGAACACCATCGCGGCGTCGGCCACCGGATGCACCAGCCGGAAGTCCTCCGCCTTGAGCTTGACCGCCGCGTTGGCCAGCGGCGCGAGGATCACTTCGTTGGGCGAGCCCTGGAACAGGTAGTAGCCGTCGGCCGGCGCCGCGAGCACCTTCTGCGCCGCCAACGCACCGGACACCCCGCCGAGGTTCTCCACGAGCACGGGCTGGCCGAGCTCCTTGCCCAGCGGCGTGGCGAAGATGCGCGCAATGGCATCGGACGGGCCGCCGGCTGGGTACGGCACCATGAGGTTGACGGCCTTGGAGGGATAGGCCTGGGCGAAAACGGCACCCGCGGCTGCCAGGAGCAGGCCGGCGATCGAACGCTGGAAGAACGGTTTCATGGGGCTCCTGAGTGCGCTGGCGTGAGCGTCTGCTTGAGGGCTTCGATGACGAAGGCAGGGCCGGACCTCGGCCCGCGCTCGCATCGTAGGAGCGTGCCATGAGAACATCCAATGCATTGTCGTGAGAATCAGCATGAGTTCAATGCATAGATCGACCGAGGCCTTCCAATGACGCTGGTCCAGCTCAGGCACCTCATTTCGCTCGCGGAAAGCGCATCGTTCAGCCAGTCCGCGCAGGCCCTCTACATCACCCAGCCGGCGCTCAGCCGCAGCATCCGAGCGCTGGAAGACCAGCTCGGCATGCCGCTGTTCGACCGCGTGGGGCGACGCATCGAGCTCACCGCCTTCGGCCGCGAGGTGGTGGAGCGCGCCAGGCAACTGGTGTTCGAGGCCGGCGAACTGCGCGACAGCGGTCGCCGCATGCGCGAAGGCGAGGGCGGTGTGCTGCGCATCGGCATGGGTTCGGGCCCTGGGGCGATGCTGATGACGCCGCTCCTGATGCACATGGCGACCCGGCATCCGAAGGTGCGCGTGGTGGTGGCGCGCGGCGGCACCGAACTGCTCGCGCAGTCCTTGCGCGACCGCATGCTCGATGCGCTGGTTGTCGACGCGCTCTCCCTCAAGCCCGCGGACGACCTGCGCGTGAGCGACCTGTACGAGATGCGCGGTACCTTCATGGCGCGGCGCGGCCATCCGCTCACGCGCCTGCGCAAGGGCGTCACCTTCGAGGCGGTGCAGCGATACCCCATCGCCTCGACGCCGCTCAGCGACGAGGTGGCGCGCAGCCTGATCGAGACCTATGGGCCGCAGGCGCACCCCGCGCGTTGCGTGACCGTGCAGTGCGAGGAGGTGGCCAGCCTGGTCGACGTGACGCGCCAGAGCGATGCGGTGCTGCTCGCCATCCGTGCCGCGGCGCCGGACCTGGCGGAACTGAAGATGACGCCGCCGGTCACGCGCGTTGCCCGCTTCGGGCTGGTGACATTGCGCCGGCGCACCGAGGCACCGGGACTGTCGATCGTGAGGGAGTTGATGCGGGAGCGACTGCGCGACTGAGCCGGGAGGGGGATCGTGCGAGACCACCGGGGGGTGGTCTCGCCGTTCCTTCTTGCGTGTGACAGCTTGCGTTTGGAGAAATCTTCATCGGATCGATGAAGAACCTGAACTCTATGGGTTCGGCTTGACGCCGCCTATGAGAATGCTCCTAAAGCCGCACTCCGCGGGCCAATGAAAAAGGTCCTGTTGCCTTGGACTTGCAACAGGACCTTTTTGCGTTTTGGTGCCGGAGAGATGATTCGAACACCCGACCTTCTCATTACGAATGAGCTGCTCTACCGACTGAGCTACACCGGCTAAGCCCTCGATTATAGCGGATCGTGATAGCGCGTGACGCGCTCGACCTCATTTTTTGATCCCAAAACCACAGCCACGCGTTCGTGCAGCTTGGCCGGGGCGAGGTCGAGGATGCGCTCGCGGCCGTTGGTGGCGGCGCCGCCGGCCTGCTCGACCAGCCAGCTCATCGGGTTGGCCTCGTACATCAGGCGCAGCTTGCCCGCCTTGTCGGGCTCGCGCTTGTCCCACGGGTACATGAAGATGCCGCCGCGCATCAGGATGCGGTGCACGTCGGCGACCATGCTCGCGATCCAGCGCATGTTGAAGTCCTTGCCGCGCGGGCCTTCCTTGCCGGCCAGGCATTCGTCGATGTAGCGCTTCACCGGGGCGTCCCAGTGGCGCATGTTGCTCATGTTGATCGCGAATTCCTTGGTGTCGGCCGGGATCTGGATGTTCTCCTGCGTCAGCATGAAGGAACCCTGCTCGCGGTCGAGCGTGAACATCGCCACGCCGTTGCCCACCGTGAGCACCAGCGTGGTCTGCGGCCCGTAGATGCAATAGCCGGCCGCGACCTGCCGGCTGCCCGCCTGCAGGAAGTCGCCTTCCTGCACGCCGGGCGTGTCGTCGGGCTTCTTGAGCACGCTGAAGATGGTGCCGATGCTCACGTTGACGTCGATGTTGCTCGAGCCGTCCAGGGGATCGAACAGCAGCAGGTACTCGCCCTGCGGGTAGCGGTTGGGCACCACGTAGATGCTGTCCATCTCCTCGCTGGCCATGGCGGCGAGGTGGCCGCCCCATTCGTTCGCCTCGATCAGCACCTCGTTGGCGATGATGTCGAGCTTCTTCTGGACTTCGCCCTGCACGTTCTCGCTCTCGGCGCTGCCGAGCACGCCGCCGAGCGCGCCCTTGTTGACCGCCTGGCTGATGCTCTTGCAGGCGCGCGCGACCACTTCGAGCAGCAGGCGCAGTTGGCCGGGAATGAGGCCGTCGGCGCGTTGCTGCTCGACGAGATAGCGGGTCAGTGAAATCTTCTGGGCCATACGGTGTGTGTTTCCTGGATGGGGGTTCGGTGGAATTCGAGGTGGCGGTCAGTCGGCGCCGTCATCGGGCCAGGGGGCCCCGAGGTCGTAGGCAATCTGCATCGCGATGTCGGCGGTTGCCTTGGACAGCCCCTCTCGCAGCAGCTTGCCTTCATCGGCCAGCCAGAGCGCGCGGCGGATCTCGCGCTGCGTGTTGGCGTCCTTGCCGCGCAGATCCTGCTTGAGCGAAGGGCCGACGAGGTCGCCGAGGCTCACGGCGCTGCGGTACGCATACGCGTGCCACAGGGTCTGCCTGTCGGGCGAAGCGATGCGCACCTTGGCCTGCACCACGGCGTCATCCTCGTTGCCGGAGATGTTGACCCATCCTTCGACCACGGTCTGCGCACTCTCGGGGACCCGCGGGTCGGTGTGGTACAGGTTCGCCGCGGGCTCGCGATAGGTGGCGTCGCGGTAGTTGGGGCTGGTGCGCAAGGCCTTTTCGAGCCGGGCGCTGAGCTGGGGCGCCAGTTCGTCGTAGCTGCCCAGCGCGCTCCGGTAGAGCGCGGACCGCGCCCGGATGTCTTCCTGCACCGACACCTGGTACTGCTGGTTGGCCGCGCCGCTGGCGCCCCCGAGCGCCATCGCACCCAGGATGCCCACGCCGGGGATCGCCGACATGCCGGTGGCGATGAGGCGCATCCGCTTCGCCTCGGCGTCGGGGTCGTTCTCCACCTCGATACCGACCACCGGCACGACCACCTGCACGGTCGAGCCCGGCAGGGTGGCCAGTTGCGATTTCTTGATCCATGGCTCGCGCGAGCCGCTGCCGCTCGCGCAGCCGGCCAGCGCCACACAGAGTAGCGCCGCCATCGCGAGCATCGCCGCCGGCCGCGAACGCGGCTCAGCTGACGGCCAACGCACGCGTGACCACCTCGAGGGTGTCCTTGCTCAGGTCCGGTCGCGCCGCGACACGGGCGATCGCCTCGCGGGCGGCGCTGCGGTACGGCTCGGCGAGCTTGCTCCAGCGGTCGAGCGCACGCGCCAGGCGGGCGGCGACCTGCGGGTTGATTGCGTCGAGCTCGATCACGCGGTCGCTCCAGAACACGTAGCCGGCCGCGTCCGTGCGGTGCAGCGCGCCGGGGTTGGCGTTGCAGTAGCTGAAGATCACGCTGCGGGCGCGGTTCGGGTTCTTGATCGAGAAGTCCGGGTGCTTCATGAGCTGCTTGACCAGCGGCAGCACGTCACCGCCGCGGTCGGGCGCGCCGGCCTGCAGCGAGAACCACTTGTCGATGACCAGCGCCTCGTTCTTGAAGATCTCGTGGAAGCGCGCCAGCGCCTGCGCCGCGAGCGCGTGGCCCGAGGAGACCAGCGCGCTGAGCGCGTTGAAGCGGTCGGTCATGTTGCCCGCGTCCTTGAAGCGCTGCAGGGTCTTGCCGGGCCACACCGCGTCGCCGGACGCGCGTGCGGCCAGGCAGAGGTTCGAGAGCGCCATGCCCGCGAGCGCGCGGCGACCCGAGGAAACCGGGTCGGGCGTGTAGGCGCCGGTGTCGCGGTTCTGCTCGTAGGCCTGTTCCCAGTCCGCGAAGAGGGCGGTGGCGAGCTGGGCGCGCATGGCTTCGCGCACCGCATGCACGCGCTGCGGATCGACCACTTCGAGCTGCTCGGCGATGTAGGTTTCCGAGGGCAGCGTCAGCACCAGTTCCTTGAAGGCCGCGTCGAGCTGCGGATGGCGCAGCACGCTGCGCATCGCCTCGACGAAGGCCTCGTCGAGCGGCTGTTCGTGCGTGCCCGCGGGCGTCGCGATGGCGTGCAGCGCGGCACGCAGCGCCAGGCGCTGGCCGGCTTCCCAGCGGTTGAACGGGTCGGCGTCATGGGCGAGCAGCGTGAGCAGCTGGGCATCGGTGTACTCGTAGTCGAGGATCACCGGCGCGCTGAAGCCGCGCAGGATCGAGGGCACCGGCTCTTCGTCGAGGCCGACGAAGGTCACCTGTTCGCCGGCGCGCGTGAGCACCAGGGTGCGGGTGCCGCGGGTGGCCTCGGACTCGCCTTCGAGCTGCAACGGAAGTTCGCGGCCGTCCGCGCCCAGCAGGCCGATGTTGACCGGGATCACGAAGGGTTCCTTGTTCGGCTGGCCCGGCGTGGGCGGGCAGCTCTGCACGAAGCTCAGCGTGTAGCTGCGTGCGGCCGTGTCGTACACGCCGTGCGCCTTCAGGCGCGGCGTGCCGGCCTGGCTGTACCAGCGCTTGAACTGCGGCAGCAGGCGGGCGAGGTCCGACTCGGGATTCGCGTCGGCGATCGCCTGAGCGAAGTCGTCGCAGGTCACGGCCTGGCCGTCGTGGCGCTCGAAGTACAGCGTGATGCCGCGCTCGAAGCCCTTGCGGCCGACCAGCGTCTGCATCATGCGCACCACCTCGGCGCCCTTCTCGTAGATGGTGACGGTGTAGAAGTTGCTGATCTCGATGTAGCTGTCGGGCCGCACCGGGTGGGCCATCGGGCCCGCATCCTCGGGGAACTGCGCGGTGCGCAGCACGCGCACGTCCTCGATGCGCTTGACGGCGCGCGCCGAAGCCTCGGCGCACAGGTCCTGGCTGAACTCCTGGTCGCGGAAGACCGTGAGGCCTTCCTTGAGCGAGAGCTGGAACCAGTCGCGGCAGGTGACGCGGTCGCCGCTCCAGTTGTGGAAGTACTCGTGGCCGACCACGCTCTCGATGTTGCTGTAGTCGGCGTCGGTGGCGGTCGCCTGGTTGGCCAGGACGTACTTCGTGTTGAAGATGTTCAGGCCCTTGTTCTCCATCGCGCCCATGTTGAAGTCGCTGGTGGCGACGATCATGAAGCGATCGAGGTCGAGCGAAAGGCCGAAGCGCGCCTCGTC
>JAGIBP010000031.1 GCA_017744285.1 Variovorax sp. | reverse complement strand
GGTGCCGAGACGATGAACAAGGCGACCATCGGCTTCACGAACCCGCGCCAGGCCGGCGACGAAATGGGCGACATCAAGCGCCTGTTCACGCCGGAGTTCCGCAACCGCCTGGACGCGATCGTGAGCTTCAAGGCGCTCGACGAGCAGATCATCCTGCGCGTGGTCGACAAGTTCCTGCTGCAGCTGGAGACGCAGCTGGCCGAGAAGAAGGTCGACGTGACCTTCACCGACGCCCTGCGCAAGCACCTCGCCAAGAAGGGCTTCGATCCGCTGATGGGCGCGCGTCCGATGCAGCGCCTGATCCAGGACACGATCCGTCGCGCCCTGGCCGACGAACTGCTGTTCGGTCGCCTGCAGGACGGCGGTCGGCTGACGGTCGACCTCGACGACAAGGAAGAGGTCCAGCTCGACATCCAGCCGCTTCCGAAGAAGGAAGGGCGCTCCAAGCCCGAGGCCGAAGAAACCGCCACGGGCTGACCGCATCGCGATGCCGCCTCCCGGCGGCGTCCGCGTCCCCAAGGCCGGTAGCATGGCGCTCCCGGCCTTTTTTTCTGCCCGCCCAACTTTCGCCTTGATCCTCCCCGAGTTCAGTCAGGAATGGAAAACGGGCCTCTCCCTTGCGTGGAGCGGCTACATCGCGGTCCTCTCGATCTGGATCGTGATGCAAAGGCGCGCCCCGGTATCGACCGTGAGCTGGATCCTCTCGCTCGCGCTGCTGCCGTTCGTGGGCTTCGTCATCTATTACTTCTTCGGTCCGCAGCGCCTCAAGAAGCAGCGGCTGAAGCGCCTGCGCAGCCGCGCGATCGAACAGGCGCCCGGCGATATCGCCCGGTTGCGAGAGGCAGCCAGGCATGCGCCACCCGCGTTGCGCCAGCTGGCCGCGCTGGGCACGGCGGCTTGCGGGCTGCCGGTGTCGAGCGCGACCTCGGTCGAACTGCTGTCGGGCGGCGCGCGCACCTTCGACGCCATCTTCGAATCGATCCGGCAGGCCCGCGATCACGTGCACCTCGAGTACTACATCTTCGAGCCGGACAACATCGGCACCGCGCTGCGCGACCTGCTGATCGAGCGCGCGCGCGCGGGCGTCACGGTGCGGCTTTTGCTCGACGCGCTCGGTTCGAAGCGTATCGGCCGCAAGTTCATGGCGCCGATGCGGGAGGCCGGCGTGCATGTGGCGCTCTTTCACGACACGCGCATCGGCCGGCGCCTGCGCCCGGTGACCAACTACCGCACCCACCGCAAGATCGTCGTGTGCGATGGGCGGGTGGGCTTCACGGGCGGGGTCAACATCACCGACGAGGAAGACGCCCGCACGCGGCCGGACGCCTACCATGACGTCCACCTGAAGATCGAGGGCAGTGTGGTCCGGTGGCTGCAGACCACCTTCCTCGAGGACTGGACCTATGCGACCGGCGAGACGCTGCGCCACGTGCACGAGGCCATCGACAGCATGTTCCCGCGCGTGGACTCGGAAGAGAGCGTGGGCGACATCCCGGTGCAGATCATCACGAGCGGCCCCGACAGCGCGGTCGAGGCGATCCATCGCATGCAGGTGGACGCGATCCACGGCGCGGTGGATCGCGCATGGCTGACCACGCCGTACTTCGTGCCGACCGAGCCGGCGCTGATGGCGCTCACGAGCGCCGCCCTGCGAGGCGTGGACGTGCGGCTCATGGTGCCGCGCCGCAGCGATTCGCTGGTCGTGAGCGCGGCCGCGCGTTCCTACTACGACGAGTTGATCTCCGCCGGCGTGCGCATCTGGGAATACAAGGAGCGGATGCTCCACTCCAAGACGCTGGTGATCGACGACAACTGCGCGATGATCGGCACCGCCAACTTCGACAACCGCAGCTTCAGGCTCAATTTCGAAGTGTCGGCCGTGATCTACGGACCGGCGCTGGCCGGCGCGCTGGTGGCCCAGTTCCAGGCCGACCTGCGCCATGCGTCGCCGGTGCGGGCCAACCGCCGCCAGCAATTCCCGAGGCGCCTGGGCGAAGCCACGGCGCGCTTGTTTTCTCCTCTGCTTTGACAATGGCTCCTCATACCTTCCTCTGGCACGACTACGAGACCTTCGGCGCCGTACCACGCCGCGATCGACCGGCGCAGTTCGCCGCGATCCGCACCGATGCCGAGCTCAACGAGATCGGCGAGCCATTGATGATCTACTGCAAGCCGGCGCCCGACTACCTGCCGAGCCCCGAGGCCTGCCTGATCACCGGGATCACGCCGCAGGAGTGCCTGGCGCGCGGCGTGCCCGAGCACGAGTTCGCCGCGCAGATCGAGCGCGCCTTCTCGCAGCCCGGCACCATCGGCGTCGGCTACAACACGATCCGCTTCGACGACGAGGTGACGCGCTTCCTCTTCTGGCGCAACCTGATCGATCCCTATGCGCGCGAGTGGCAGAACGACTGCGGCCGCTGGGACCTGCTCGACGTGGTGCGCCTGACCTACGCGCTGCGCCCCGACGGCATCGAATGGCCGAGGAAGGCGGACGGCAGCCAGAGCTTCAAGCTGGAAGACCTTGCCCGTGCCAACGGCCTGGTGCACGAGGCGGCCCACGACGCACTCTCGGACGTGCGCGCGACCATCGCGCTCGCGCGGCTCATCCGCGACCGGCAGCCGCGGTTGTTCGACTTCGCCTTCTCGCTGCACCGCAAGGACCGGGTGGCGAGCGAACTGGGGCTGCCGGCAACCCGCGAGAGCATGCGGCCTTTCCTGCATGTCTCGGGCATGTTCCCGGCCGAGCGCGGCTGCCTCGCGGTCATGTGGCCGCTCGCGAGCCATCCGACCAACAAGAACGAGCTGCTCGCCTGGGACCTCGCGCATGACCCGAGCGAACTCGGCAGTCTCGACGTCGAGACGATGCGGCTTCGGCTGTTCACCCGCGGCGCCGAGTTGCCCGAAGGCGTGGTGCGGCTGCCGATCAAGGGCATCCATCTGAACAAGTCGCCCATGGTCGTCGGCAACCTGCGCACCCTCGCGCCGCAGATGGCCGCGCGCTGGGGCATCGACATGGATGCCGCCCTGCACCATGCCGCGATCGCCGCCCAGTTGCCGGACATGAGCGCCATCTGGCCCCAGGTCTTCGCACGGCCGAAGGAAGACACGCCCGATGTGGACGAAGACCTCTACGGAGGCTTCGTCGGCAACGGCGATCGGCGGCGCCTGACGCAGTTGCGCGCGCTGGCGCCGGCGCAGCTGGCGCAGGCGCGCACCGGTTTCGACGACCAGCGGCTCGAGGAGCTGTTCTTCCGCTACCGCGCGCGCAACTTCGTCGAGACGCTCAGCGAAGAAGAAACCGAGCGCTGGGAAGCGCATCGCGCGGCCAGGCTTCTGGAGGGCGAGGGCGGCGCGCGCAATGTCGACGAGCTTTTCGCGCAGATCGACACGCTGGCAGAAACCGCGGACGAGCGCGCCGAGCAGATCCTCGGCGCCTTGTACGAGTACGCCGAAGCCATCGCGCCGGCGATCTGAGCGATGACGATACGCCGCCTCGCGCCCGCCGACGCCACGGCTTACCGGGCGTTGATGCTCGCGGCCTATGCACGGCACCCGGACGCGTTCACGTCGACCCCGGCGGAGCGCGCGGCGCTGCCGCTGTCCTGGTGGGAGCAGCGGCTCGATCCGTCGCCGCGCGCCGAGCAGGTGGTGTTCGGCGCCTTCGACGGCGACACGCTCGAGGGTGCGGCGGGCCTTCTGTTCCAGTCGCGCGAGAAGGCGCGGCACAAGGCCGACCTGTTCGGCATGTACGTCGCGCCGTCCGCGCGCGGCGCCGGGACCGGGCGGCAGCTGGTGCAGGCGCTGCTGCACGAGGCCGCGGGGCGAGAGGGCGTGAAGATCGTCCAGCTCACGGTGACCGAAGGCAACACCGCGGCGCGGACCCTCTACGAGCGCTGCGGCTTCGAGCCATTCGGCGTCGAGCCCTACGCGGTGGTGGTTGGCACGGCATACCTCTCCAAGGTGCACATGTGGCGCGCCGTGGCCGCGCTCGACTGAGGGGTTAGTGCAGGGCGCGTGCCGCGCCCAGGATGATCTCCTGCGAGGCCAGCTTCCCGATGCCGGCGAGGCCGTCGTGGCTGCACTCGACGTCGGCCCACCGGACGATCCCGTCGCGGTCGATCATGAAGTAGGCCTTGAGCTGCGGCCACTGCCGTTCCACCTCGGCGTCGTCCACCGGCGTGTTCACGTAGCCATCGAACTGCTGGATCACCTTCGCCGCTTCGGCGACCGGCAGCGGTTCGGGCAGATCGCCGAAAGGATTCACGCGGACCTGGTCCAGCGCCTGCAGCAGCTCGGGCGTGGGCTCGGGCTTGGGCACGCCGTACGCACGGTGCGTCGACAACCCGGGGTCGGCGGCCAGGCGCAGCCGCGTGGGCCGGAACTTGAAGTAGCGCCGCGCATTCTCGGGCGCGGTCGCGACCACCGCCAGGCTTTCGACGCCCAGGGCCTTGAGCTTGTCGTCGTAGGCGCCGAGCTGGACGATCTGCCGCCGGCAGAAGGGACACCACAAGCCCACCAGCAGGGCCAGGAACAGCGGGCTTCGTCCGCGGTAGTCGGTGAGCGAGATGGTGTCGGCATCGGCGACGGCCGGCAATGCGAAGTCGGGGGCCGGTTCGCCCGGTGCCAGGGGATGGCTCATGGCGGTGGTGCTCATGGCGGGACTCCTTCGCGCCCTGCGGGGCAGAAGCAGAGAGCCCTGCAAATTACCACTCCGGGCGCGGGACCGCCAGGGGGCGCGGCGCGAACGGGGCGCGAGCGCAGGTATCGGTTTGTGACGTCCTGGCGGTGCGCCTCAGGCACTCTGCAGTGAACGACAAGCGGCGACGCACAACCGCTCGACCGCCTCGCGAAGCGTCACGTGCAGCACGTCGCGCTGCGCATGGCTGCCGCCGAGCCGATGCGCCAGCGCGGGCAGGCTCGCCAGCAGCGTGACGGCGAGCGGATGATCGCCGCGTCCGAAGGCCATCATCGCGCGGCACGCGGCCAGGCCGAGTTCGCGCGTGCTCGCGCCGTGGCGCGTGGGTTTCGCCTGCGCATCGACCAGCGCGCACTCCAGTCGACGCGCCAGGCTCCATTCGCGCGCGCCGACGAAGGCGAGCGCCGCGTGCAGGTCGTTGAAGCTGCAGAAACGGTCGTCGATGTGCGAGGCCCATGCGGCCGCGAGCTCGGCCCAGCGCAGGCCGAGATCCCCGCGATGGAGGTCGATGCGCCACAGCAGCGCGGTGGCGTCGATCAGGTCGGAGATTTCCAGCGAGTGGCCGCTGCGCACGCGGTGGTCGTACAGCGCGAGCGCATGGCTCCATTCGGCGCGCGCGAGGTGAAAGAGCGCCAGGTGCCACCAGCAGTGCGTGGCGACCACGGTCCCGTCGCTCCAGGCGGCCACGTGCCGGTGCATCCAGTCCAGGCCGGCATCGGCGTCTTCGGTCATCTCGAAGATATGCGCCATCGCATGGTGTGCACGCACGTCGTGCGGGTCCAGCGCGAGGGCGGTCAGGGCGACTTCCTTCGCGCGCTGGTACTGGCCGCTCTCCTCGAGGCTGAAGGCGTGCATCGACAGGATCGCGTGATAGCCGGGCAGGTCCGCGGACCACGCCGGCAGCACCGAGGCCACACGGTGGCGCATCTGCGCTTCGTCGCCGGTCACGTGGTCGAGCGCATGCGCCACCTGGAGGGCCAGCGCATCCCGCGGGTGCTCGCGCAGCAGCTCGCCGAGGCGCGCCTTCGCGCCCTCGTAGTCGTCGGCGAGCACCGCGGCGATCGCGCCGAGATGCATCCGCTCGCGCCGGTTGGAAGCCAGCGCTGCGGCGCGCGCCAGCACCGGGCGCGCGAGCCGCACCTGCCGAAGATCGCGGCGGCAGATGAGCTGCCACGCCTTGAGCACGAGCGGCATGACGAAGGCCGGCGCCTCGCGCATCGCGATGTCCAGCCTTGCATCGACGCCGGCGCGCCAGCCCAGGAACGCGGCGAGCGCGCCTTCGTAGGCGGCCAGTGCACCGCACGTGGCGCCGGTGACGCTGCAGCCGCGATCGTCGAGCAGGTTCACGGCGGCATCTCCTTACGGCGCGATGTTGAGGTTCATGCGGAAGAGGTTGTCCGGGTCGTACTGGCGCTTGGCGGCCTGCAGCCGGGCGTAGTTCGGGCCGTAGCTTCCCTCCACGCGTTCGGCCTCGTCCTCGGTGAGGAAGTTGACGTAGCCGCTCGCGGTCGCATGCGGCGCGGCTTCCTGGAACACGCGGCGCGCCCAGTCGCGCACCTTGTCGTCGTCCGCCGGCTCGTCCCAGCGGCCGTGCACGTTCATGATGTAGTTCGCGTCGCGGCCCGGGAAGGCGGTGTCGGACTGCTTCACGCGTCCCATCGCGCCGCCCAGTTGCGCCACGAAAATCTCGCAGGCCGGCCCGGGGAGGCGCTCGACGTTCGCAATCAGCACGTCGATCGCCGCATCGCTGAGCTGGCTGAAGTTGTTGGACTTCCAGTAATTGCGGCTGCCCGGCGCGAGGAGCGGATCGAAGGCGGTCTGGAAGCCAGCGTAGGGCGTGGGGCCCAGCGCCACCGCCGTCGGTTCGCCGAACTTCGCCACCGGCGCGGCGGCCGCCTCGCCGGCCTTCATGTCGCCGCAGTACACCAGCGGGAAGATCACGACCTCGGTGCCGTGCGCCGACTCGGGCAGGAAGGGCAGCGGCGGCGCCTTGCGCATCACGGTCCACACGCTCAGTTCGTCCGGCGAGCCGCGGTTGAAATCGCGCCATGCGCGCAGGACTTTCCGCGCCTGCGCGAAGGGGTAGACCACCAGGCCGGCATGCACTTCCGGCCCCACCGGGTGCAGCCTGAACTCGAACGAAGTCGCGACGCCGAAGTTGCCGCCGCCGCCGCGCAGGGCCCAGAAGAGCTCGGGCTCGGCGCTCGCCGAAGTGGTGCGGACGGCGCCGTCCGCGGTGACCACGCGGATGCTCTCGAGGTTGTCCACGGTGAGCCCGTGGCGCCGCGACAGCCAGCCGAAGCCGCCGCCCAGCGTGAGGCCCGCGACACCGGTGGTCGAGTTGATGCCCAGCGGCGTCGCCAGGCCGTGCGCCTGCGCCGCCTTGTCGAAGTCGCCGAGAAGCGCGCCGGCACCCACGCGCGCGCGGCGGCCCGCGGCATCGACGTCGACCGTCTTCATGCCCGACATGTCGAGCATCAGCCCGCCCTCGGCCACCGCGTTGCCCGCGATGTGATGGCCGCCGCCGCGCACGCTCAGGAGCATCCGGTGCGCCTGGGCGAAGCGCACGCCAGCCTGCACGTCGGCGTCGCCGGTGCAGCGGGCGATCAGCGCCGGCCGGCGGTCGACGGTGCCGTTCCACACTTTGCGGGCTTCGTCGTAGGCCGCGTCGCCCAGGCGCAGGACCCCGCCCGCGATCTGCGCCGCGAAGGCGTCGACGTCGGACTGCTGGACTTGCCGGACGTCCTTGTCCAGCGTAAGGTAGGTCAACGAAGGCATGAGGTGCTCCTCGGATGAAAACGTTGAAGAGGCCGTCGCCACGCCCTGTTCGCGGCGAGTGGATGCATTTTTTTCCTTGGTTCGCCGCCGCGCCCGACCCGAAGTCCGCGCGGCTTGCCCGAGCGTCCTGCGTTGCAGTGCGAAGGGCAGGCGAACCGCCCCATCGGTGACACGGACATGACCCAGGACACGCTGTCGGACGTGCTGCGCGGCGTGCGCCTGCGCGGCGCGGTCTTCTTCAGCGTGAGCGGCAGCAGCGACTGGGCCGCGGAAGCCCCGCCGGCGCGCGAACTCGCACCGGTGCTGATGCGCGGCGTGGATCACGTGATCGAGTACCACGCGGTGGCCAAGGGCAGTTGCTGGGCCGGCATTCCGGGCGGGCCCTCGGCCCACTTGCTGGCCGGCGACGTGGTGATGTTCCCGCACGGCGATGCGCACGTGGTGTCGAGCGCCCCCGGCATGCGTGGCGACCCGGGGCTGGGCTGGTTTCCCGGCCTCGACGGCATCGGCCGCCTGCCCCTGGGCGTGGCCTACAACGGTCCCCGCGTCACGCACTCGGCGTCGCCCGAGTGGGCGCCCGATGTGGTCGACGACGCGGAGGTCACGATCGTCTGCGGCTTCCTGGGGTGCGATCTGCAGCCCTTCAATCCGCTGATCGATGCGCTGCCGCGCCTGATGCACCTGCGCGCCGAGGGCGACGGGGCGTGGATTGCGCACTTCACTCAGCAGGCGGTGGCCGAGTCGCACGCCAGGCGCCCCGGCGGGGAGGCGATGCTCGCGCGGATGAGCGAGATGATGTTCGTGGACGCCGTCCGGCGCTACGCCGACTACCTGCCTTCACAGAGCGCGGGCTGGCTCGCCGGACTGCGCGACCGGTTCGTCGGCCGCGCGCTGGCGCTGATGCACGAGCAACCGTCGCAGGACTGGACCATCGACGAGCTCGGCCGCCAGGTCGGGCTGTCGCGATCGGCGCTGCACGACCGTTTCGTGACCATGGTGGGCATCCCGCCGATCCAGTACCTCGCGCAGTGGCGGATGCAGGCCGCGGCGCGGCTGCTGCTCGAGACCCGCGCGACCGTGGCCGCGATCGCGCTCGACGTGGGCTACGAATCCGAGGCCGCTTTCGCGCGGGCCTTCAAGCGCCTGGTGGGCAAGCCGCCGGGGGAGTGGCGGCGCGACCATGACGCGACGGCCGCGTGAACGGGCCACGGTTCACGCGCCCGCGAGCATCCACGCCGTCGCGCCCGCGCGACCGGGCAGGTTCAGCGCCGCGGTGGCCGGCGCGGTTTCGGCCAGCAGCCGCCCCTTGCGGAACACCTTGAGCCGCGTGGCGCGCAGGCGCAGCGCCTCGATCGGGTCGCGCGCCTGCAACAGCACGAAGCTCGCATCGCAGCCGGCCGCCAGCCCGTAGTTCTCGAGGTGGAGGATCTTCGCGGCATTCGTCGTGACGGCCTCGAAGCACTGGCGCATTCCGCGCTGGCTGGTCATCTGCGCCACATGCAGGCCCATGTGCGCCACTTCGAGCATGTCGCCCGAGCCCAGGCCGTACCACGGGTCCATCACGCAGTCGTGGCCGAACGCGACGTCGACGCCGGCGGCCATCAGCTCGGGCACGCGCGTCATGCCGCGCCGCTTGGGGTAGGTGTCGTGCCGTCCCTGCAGCGTGATGTTGATGAGCGGGTTCGCGATCACGCTGACGCCGCTTTCCGCGATCAGCGGCAGCAGCTTGCTCACGTAGTAGTTGTCCATCGAGTGCATCGAGGTGCAGTGCGAGCCGGTCGCGCGGCCTTGCAGCCCGAGGCGCTGCGCCTCGAAGGCCAGCGTCTCGATGTGGCGCGAGTGCGGGTCGTCCGACTCGTCGCAATGCATGTCCACCAGCTTGCCGCGCCGGGCGGCGATCTCGCACAGCAGCTTCACGCTCGCGGCGCCGTCGGCCATGGTGCGCTCGAAGTGCGGGATGCCGCCGACCACGTCCACGCCCTTGTCGAGCGCACGCTCCAGGTTCTGCACGCCGCCCGGGCTGCGCAGAACGCCGTCCTGCGGAAAAGCGACGAGCTGCAGGTCGAGGTAGGGCGCCACGCGGCGTTTGACGTCCAGAAGCGCGTCGACCGCCAGCAGGCTCGGATCGCTGGTGTCCACGTGGCTGCGGATCGCGAGCAGCCCCTTGGCGACGGCCCAGTCGCAGTAGGCCAGTGCGCGCTCGACAAGGGCGTCGGCCGTGAGCAGCGGCTTGAGCTCGCCCCAGAGCGCGATGCCTTCGAGCAGCGTGCCGCTTTCGTTGACGCGGGGCAGGCCGTAGCTCAGCGTGGCGTCCATGTGGAAGTGCGGATCGACGAAATGCGGCGCGACCAGCAGGCCCGCGGCGTCGAGGGTCTCGGCGGCGGGGGCGTCGAGCCCGGGGGTCACTTCGGTGATACGGCCGGCCTGCACCGCGATGGACATGCCGGTGCGGCCGTCGGGCAGTGTGGCGTTCTTGACGAGCAGATCGAGCATCAGCGCTCTCCTTTGCGGTACGGTTTCATCAGCGCCTGCGGATAGCTCGCCCTGCGCGCCACCAGCACCAGCGCGAGGATCGACAGCAGGTATGGAAGCATCAGGTAGAACTGGTAGGGCAGCCAGGCATCGCCCGACTGCTGCAGCCGCAGCTGCAGGGCGTCGAAGAAGGCGAAGAGCAGCGCACCCAGCAGCGCCTTGCCGGGCCGCCACGATGCGAACACCACCAGCGCCACGCAGATCCAGCCGCGGCCGTTGACCATGTTGAAGAAGAAGGCGTTGAAGGCCGACAGCGTGAGGAACGAGCCGGCGACGCCCATCAAGGCGGAGCCGAGCACGACCGCACCGGTGCGCGTGGCCGCGACCGAGACGCCCTGGCCTTCGGCCGCCTGCGGGTTCTCGCCGACCATGCGAACCGCGAGGCCCGCCGGCGTGCGGTACAGCGCCCAGGCCAGCGCCGGCACCAGGAGCAGCGCCAGCAGCGTGAGCGGCGTCTGCGCATCGAGCACCGGGATGTGCAGCCACGCCATCGGCGCGAAGGGCGTGATGGTGGGCGGTGTGTTGACCTTCGGAAAGCTCACGCGATAGCCGTAGTAGCTCAGCGCCGTCGCCAGGAGCGTGATGCCCAGTCCGGACACGTGCTGCGAGAGCGCCAGGCCCACGGTGAGGAAGGCATGCAGCAGCCCAAAGACCGCCCCCGTCAGCGCCGCCACGCCGACGCCCGCCCACAGCGGCGCGCCGAGGTAGACCGCGAGCCACCCGGCGAAGGCGCCCGCGACCATGATCCCCTCGATGCCGAGGTTGAGCACCCCGGCGCGCTCGCACAGCAGCACGCCGAGGGTGCCGAAGATCAGCGGCGTCGCGATGCGCAGCACGGCGATCCAGAAGGCGCTGTTGGACAGAAGGTCCGCGACGTCGCTCATGGCCTACTTCCAGCGCACCCGGTACTGCGCGAGCAGCGTCGCCACGAGCACCGCGACCAGCGAGGCCGCCACGATCACGTCCGCGATGTAGGTCGGCACGCCGATCGCGCGGCTCATGCTGTCGGCGCCCACCAGCACGCCCGCCACGAAGACCGCCGCCGCGAGAACGCCGAGCGGATGCAGCCCCGCAAGCATCGCGATCACGATGCCGCTGTAGCCGTAGCCCGGCGACATGTCCAGCGTCACGTAGCTGGTGCGGCCGGCCACCTCGATCGCGCCCGCGAGCCCGGCCAGCGCGCCCGACAGCAGCGCCACCCACACCACGGTGCGCGTGACCGGCACGCCCGCGAAGGCGGCCGCGCGCGCGTTGGCGCCGACGGCGCGGATGTCGAAGCCGATCGTGGTGTACTTGAACAGCGCCCAGACGATCACCGCGAGCGACGCCGCCCAGAGCAGGCCGGTGTGGACGCGAGTCTGCGCGATCAGCTTGCCGAGTTCGAGTTCCGACTGCAGCGCGACGCTCTGGGGCCAGCCCATCGCGCTCGGGTCCTTCATCGGTCCGTCCAGCATGGCCGAGACGCCGAGCAGCACGATGAAGTTGATGAGCAGCGTGGTCACGACCTCGTCCACGCCGAGCTTGCTTTTCATGAGCGCCGGTCCGAGCAGCAGCAGGGCACCCGCGACCGCCGCCGCCAGCATCATCAGCGGAAACAACAGCCACACCGGCAGCTCGAAGCCGGTGCCGCCATGCAGGCCGCCCACGGCGACCGCCGCCAGCGCGCCCGCATAGAGCTGGCCTTCGGCGCCGATGTTGAAGAGCCGCGCCTTGAAGGCCACGGTGGCGGCCAGGCCGGTGAGGATCAGCGGGATCGCGCGGGTCAGCGTCTCGCTCCACGCGAAGACCGAGCCGAAGCCGCCTTCGAACAGCAGGGCGTAGGTGCGTCCCACCGGTGCGCCGGCCCAGAGCACGAGCATGGCGCTCACCAGCAGCGTGAACGCGACGGCGCCGACGGGCGCGGCGAGCAGCGCGGCGCGGGGGACCGCGCGGCGGCGCTCCAGCCTCATGCCGCGGCCCCCGCCATCGCGAGGCCGATCGCCTCGCGCGTCCAGGCCGAGGCCGCGCGCGGCTCGCCGAGCTGGCCGCCGTGCATCACCGCGACCCGGTCGCCCAGCGTGAGCACTTCGTCGAGATCGTCCGAGATCAGCAGCACCGCCGCGCCGGCGTCGCGCGCCGCGACCAGTTGCTGCTGCACGTAGGCGACCGCGCCGATGTCGAGCCCCCAGGTCGGCTGGTGGGCGACGATCAGCCGGGGGAGCCGGTTCTGCGCTGCGACGGAGGCCGGCGCCAGCAGCGCGCGCCCGAGGATCAGCTTCTGCATGTTGCCGCCCGAGAGCGAGCGCGCCGGCGCATCGAGCCCGCCGCCGCGAACGTCGTAAGCCTTCTCGACGGCGTGCGCGTGCGCCTTCGCGGCGCCTCGGCGGATCCAGAAGCGCCAGCGCGAGAAGGCGCGGCTGCGCAGCCGTTCGGAGACCGCGTTCTCCCACACCGGCAGGTCGCCGATCACGCCGATGGCGTGGCGGTCCTCGGGGATGCGCGCGACGCCGCGCAACACCAGCCGCGCGGGCGAGGGCGGCAGGCTGCGGCCCATGAGCGTGACCGTGCCGGAGCTCGCGCGGCGCGTGCCGCTCAGCAACTCGGCGAGCGCGACCTGACCGTTGCCGGACACGCCCGCGATCGCGGTGATCTCGCCGGCGCGCAGCGTGAGCGTGACATCGCGCAGGCGGTCATGGCCCTGGCCCTGCGTGTGCACATGGTCCAGCACGCACACCGCATCGCCGACGCGCCGCGCGGGTTGCCGCGCCGTGCCCTCGATCGCGTGGCCGACCATCCACAGCGCGAGCTCGGCCTGCGTGGTCTCGCCGGTGCGCGCCTGGGCCACCAGCCGGCCGCCGCGCAGCACCGCGACCCGGTGCGACACGCGCATCACCTCGGCCAGCTTGTGGCTGATGAAGATGACCGCGAGCCCCTCGGCGACCATCTGCGAGAGGGTGCCGAACAGCGCCTCGCTCTCCTGCGGCGTGAGCACGGCCGTGGGCTCGTCGAGGATCAGGATGCGCGCATCGCGGACCAGCGCCTTGAGGATCTCGACGCGCTGCCGTTCGCCCACCGAGAGGCTGCCCACCAGCGCGTCGGGCTGCACCGGCAACCCGAAGCGGCGCGCCACCGCGAGCAGCCGCTCGCGCGCGGCGGCGCGGCGCGAGAAGGGCTGCCACAGCGGTTCGGTGCCCATCAGCACGTTGTCGAGCACGCTGAGGTTGTCGGCGAGCGTGAAGTGCTGGTGCACCATGCCGATGCCGGCCGCGAGCGCGGCCTTGGGGTTGCCCGGCGGCAGCGGGCGGCCGAAGGCCTCGATGTGTCCCGCGTCGGCCACGTAATGGCCGAACAGGATCGACATCAGTGTTGACTTGCCGGCCCCGTTCTCGCCAAGGAGCGCGAGCACCTCGCCGGCCTGCAGGTCGAGCGAGATGTCGTCGTTGGCCACCAGCGAGCCGAAACGCTTGCTGATGCCGCGCAATGACAGGACCGTCACCGGCGGCTTCCCGTGGCCCTCACTTCGCCGTCGACTTCGGTTGGGTGTCGTCGACCTTGACCGTGAACTTGCCAGAGAGGATCTCGGCCTCGCGCGCCTTGACCTTGGCGACGACCTCGGCCGGGACCTTCTTCTCGAAGGTGCCGAGCGGCGCGAGTTCGGAACCCTTGTGCTTCATCATCGAGTAGGGGCCGTAGTCCTCGGCGGTGAAGCGGCCTTCCTTGACCAGCTTGATGGCGCGATCGGCCGACGGCTCGAAATTCCAGAGAGCCGAGGCGACCACCGTGTCGGGGTACTGCGCCTGCGTGTTGATCACGTTGCCGATCGCGAGCTTGCCGCGCTCCTTGGCCGCGTCGCTGACGCCGAAGCGCTCGGCGTACATCACGTCGGCGCCCTTGTCGATCATCGCGAAAGCGGCTTCCTTGGCCTTGGGCGGATCGAACCAGCTGTTGATGAAGCTCACGCTGAACTCGACCTTCGGGTTGACTTCCTTCGCGCCGGCCATGAAGGCATTCATCAGCCGGTTGACCTCGGGGATCGGGAAGCCGCCCACCATGCCGATCTTGTTCGTCTTCGTCACGCCGCCCGCGACCATGCCCGAGAGATAGGCCGGCTCCTGGATGTAGTTGTCGAACACCGAGAAGTTCGGCGCCTGGGGCTTCAGCGACGAGCCCATCACGAAGGCGGTCTTCGGAAAGTCCTTCGCGACCTTGCGCGCGGCGGCCTCGACGCCGAAGACCTCGCCGAAGATGAGCTGGTTGCCCTTCTGCGCGTATTCGCGCATCACGCGCTCGTAGTCGGCGTTGGCCACGTTCTCGGTGGCCGTGTATTCGATCTCGCCGCGCGCCTCGGCCGCCTTCAGCGCCTGGTGGATGCGCCCGACCCATTGCTGCTCGAAGGGCACGGTGTACACCGCCGCCACCTTGAGCTTCTGCTGTGCGAGCGCAAGGCCCGGCGCGCCGGCCGCGAGCGCGGCGGCAAGGGCGACCGAACGGACGATCAGGTGGCGGCGTGGTGACACAGGCTTCTCCTCGTTGCGTTGGGGTTTTACTTGGTTCCGAAGATGCGGTCGCCGGCGTCGCCCAGCCCGGGCAGGATGTAGCCGTGGCTGTTGAGCTCGCGGTCGATCGCGGCGGTGTAGATCGGCACGTCGGGATGCGCGTCCTGCATGGTCTTGACGCCCTCCGGGCAGGTCAGCAGGCACACGAACTTGATCGACTTCGGGTTGAGCTCCTTGAGCCGCTCGACCGCCGCCACGGCCGAGTTGCCGGTCGCGAGCATCGGGTCGACCACGATCGCGTCGCGTTCCTCCATGCCGCCCGGCATCTTGAAGTAGTACTCCACCGCGGTCAGCGTCTTCGGGTCGCGGTACAGGCCGATGTGGCCCACGCGCGCACCCGGGATCACGCTGAGCATGCCGTCGAGAATGCCGGTGCCCGCGCGCAGGATCGACACCAGCACCACCTTCTTGCCGTCGATCACCTTGGCGTGCATCGGCTCCAGCGGGGTCTCGATCTCGATGTCCTGCAT
Source organism: Variovorax sp. (assembly GCA_017744285.1). Classification (GTDB taxonomy): domain Bacteria; phylum Pseudomonadota; class Gammaproteobacteria; order Burkholderiales; family Burkholderiaceae_C; genus Variovorax. The sequence goes on along the minus strand of JAGIBP010000031.1, from coordinate 25,032 downwards.
CGGCATGTCGCGCGTGACCTCGTAGGCCATGAGCATGCTGATCTCGTTGAGCAGACGGCGGAAGCTGTTGGTGCTGGCCTCCTTGCGGCGCATCAGCGTGAGCTTGTGCTGGACGAGAGGGTGGTCGAGGAGGTGGACGTTGCTCATGGTGATTCGGGGCGCGCCGCGGCGCTCTTGTCGTCGTGAATGAAGATGGCGGAGTCTAGAAGACCGTGCCGTCGCTTGCGAGCCGCACCGGTGGCGCACCATGACGCAAGCGCTGTGCCAGGACCCGGCCCGCGGCCCAGCTGCCGCCTTCGAGCATGCGCGCGAGCGGCAGCTCGTCCTCGCGCCGGCCGAGCACCTTGCGCACCGAGGGCACCAGCTCGTCGAGCAGGGCGATCGTCAGCGCGCGCCATTCGACGATGAACTCGTCGCCCACCTGCCATTCGCGTTCGAGGAAGGCCGGGTCCTTCGGCACGATCAGGCCGCTGTCGATCAGCAGGCCGCCGTTGCGGTACTCGGGCAGCGCGGTCAGCGCGTCGACGCGGCGCACCTTCACGCCGGCCCACTCGAAGGGTTCCAGCAGCGAGTAGGTGAGCCACTGCGAAAGCTTGTGGAACGGCATCCAGCCATTGGTGAGGCCCGGCCCTCGCACGGCGCTGTGGCGCCAGCAATCGCCGAGGGCGAACGCCGGGTCGCCGGTGCCGACCGTGTCGCTGCCGTCTGCCGCGATGCTGTCGATCGAATTCGACGCCGGCCAGATGCCCGAGAGCGAATCGAGCAGCAGGGACAGGATGTCGTGCGCCATGATTTCCGCGGTCGGTGGCGCGGCCGGGCCGAGCGGACCCACCAGCGCATCGAAGATGCCGCCGGGGCGGCCATCCTCGCCGAAGTATTCCGGCTGCTCGCTCATCGCTTCGCCGAGGCGGCGCAGCAGCGTGGCCCGCCCCGCCAGGCCGACGAGCGGGTTGAAGCTGCTCACCTGGAAGGCGTCGCCCAGGCGGTCCGTGATCAGCGCGCGCAGTCCTGCCGCGTCAGCTTGCAGGGGGCGGCCCGGGTCCGACGAGAACAGGCCGCTCGTGAAGGCGTGGAAGCTCGCCACGCCGAGCCCTTCGGACCGTGTGTAGCGCTGCCCGGTGGCCGGCTCCACGTAATGCCAGTCCGGGCCGGCGCCGGCGTCGAGCAGCACGCTCACCACCACCAGGTCGATGTGCGCGCGCGCGCGGTGGGTGACGTCGACCGGCCCCAGCAGGTCGTCGAGCATCTTCACCCGCTGGACGCCGCCGGCCTCGAAGTGGCGCCACCGGCTGTGATAGGGGATCGGGTTCCAGGGATAGCGGTCGCGCGTGACCTCCGCCACCGTGCGCGCGGTGTCTTCAAGGGCATTGGCGTCCCCGATGGTGAACCACTGCGACTCGCCCGCCCGCGCCCGCGCCAGCAACTGGGCAGCCCGGCTGCGGATGGCCGTGGTGGTTCGAAGGTGGGCGGCGGCGCCGGCGGGGTGGTCGGTGTCGAGCTCGAACTCGACGACCGGGTCGACGTGGCCTTCGGCATCCGCGCTGCGCACGGCCGCGTTGCGCGTGGGCTGGTCGGGGTTCAGGCCGTAGTTGTCTTTACTCATTCGGCAACCTCCGGCGGCTCATTGGTCCAGGCCCCGGCCCTTGGCCTTCTTGAGTTCCTCGGCGTCCGGCACGGTGCCGGGCGTGAAGTAGCCGGCTGCCATCTTGGCGTCCATTTCGACGCGCGCGTCGGCCGGAATCAGCTCATCGGGGATGTTGATGCGCTCGCCGATCTCGATGCCCGAGCCGACGATGGCGTCGAACTTCATGTTGCTCATCGACACCAGCCGGTGGATCTTTCGGATGCCCAGCCAGTGGAAGACATCGGGCATCAGTTCCTGGAAGCGCATGTCCTGCACGCCGGCCACGCATTCGGTGCGCGCGAAATACTGGTCGGCCGTGTCGCCGCCCACCTGGCGCTTGCGCGCGTTGTAGACGAGGAACTTGGTCACCTCGCCGAGCGCGCGGCCTTCCTTGCGCGAATACGCGATCAGCCCGACGCCGCCGCGCTGTGCGCCCTGGATGCATTCCTCGATGGCGTGCGTGAGGTAGGGGCGGCAGGTGCAGATGTCGGAGCCGAAGACGTCCGAGCCGTTGCATTCGTCGTGGATGCGCGCGGTGAGCTCCACCTCGGGGTTCGCGAGGTCGCGCGGGTTGCCGAAGATGTAGAGCGTCTGCCCGCCGATGGGCGGCAGGAACACGTCGAGGTCCGAGCGCGTCACGAGTTCGGGGTACATGCCGCCGGTTTCCTCGAAGAGCACGCGGCGCAGGTCGGTCTCGGAGCAGCCGAAGCGCTTGGCGACGCCGGGCAGGAACCACACGGGCTCGATGGCCGCCTTGGTGACGATCGCGGCGCCGCCGGGCGTGAGGAACTTGCCGTCGGCCTTCAGGCGGCCCTTCTGCAGCGCCTCGATCACCTCGGGGAGGATGACGTGGGCCTTGGTGATGGCGATCGTCGGGCGGATGTCATAGCCGGCCGCCAGCTCGGTGGCGAACACGTCGGCGACCACCGCGCCCCACGGGTCGAGCGAGACGATGCGGCCCGGCTCGCTCCATTGCGGATAGGGGCCGATCGCGTCGGTCGGCGCGGTGTTGGTGAGGTCGGCCTTGTGATGCGGCGACAGCGCGCCGGCGGCCACGGCGAGCGCCCGGTAGACGCTGTAGGAGCCGCTGTGCGTGCCGATCACGTTGCGGTGGGCGCGCCGGGTGGTGGTACCCACCACCGGCCCGCGCTCTGCGGCTGTGGCGGCACCCCACTGGATCGGCAGCGCGCCCGACAGGCCCGCGTGCGAGGTCAGGCGAATGTGCTTGCGCGGCGGCGTGGCACCGGAAGGCGAGGAGGAGGAGGCGGCGGCGTCGTGTGAGGGCTCGGAAGACGCGGGGGGAAGGGAAGAGGATGGAGTCGGAACGGTGTCGACAGACATTGCAGGCCCTCAAAAAACAAAATGTATCGAGGGCTCCCGCAACTGGCAAGCCGGCGCATACGCCATTCGTCGTAGGCAGTGCGGCGCCGGCATGTCACCCTGGCGCGCGGCACAATCCGCGCTTGTTTTTTTGCATGCGCCTGTAACCGGGCCGCCCGAGTGCACGAATGCCTCAAGGGAATCCGCAGCCCAGAAGCGCCCCCGAGGGGGCCGAAGGCGCCGAGAAGGCGCTGCACGCGCTCTTCGTGCGAGGGCTCGACGGCGACGCCGCGGCCTATCGGGCGTTCCTGCAGAAGCTCGGCGCGCACCTTCGCGCCTATCTGGCGAGGCGGCTGTTCGGGTGGCCCGATGAAGTGGAAGACCTCGTCCAGGAATGCCTGCTCGCGATGCACAACCAGCGCCATACCTACCAGACAGACCAGCCGCTGACCGCGTGGGTGCATGCGATCGCGCGCTACAAGATGATCGACCTGCTGCGCGCCAAGTCCGGCCGCGAGGCGCTGCACGATCCGCTGGACGACGACATGGCCGTCTTCGCCGAATCGGCGACCGAATCCGCCGAGGCGCGCCGTGACCTCGCCGGACTGCTCGCGACCCTGCCGGACCGGCATCGCCTGCCCATCGTGCACGTCAAGCTCGAAGGGCTGTCGGTGGCCGAGGCCGCGAAGCTCACCGGCATGTCGGAATCCGCGGTCAAGGTCGGCATCCATCGCGGCCTGAAGGCGCTCGCGTCGAGGATCCGGGAGGCACGCCGATGAAGACGGACGAACTCGTCGCGATGCTGGCCGCCAACGCCGCGCCGGTGCGCCGGCATGCCGCCCGCCGGCAGTGGGCGGCCGCGCTCCTGGCGGGCGTGTTGCTGGGGCTGGTGGTGATGCAACTGGTCTTCGGCGCGCGGCGCGACCTGATGCAGGTGATGGGCTGGCCGATGTTCTGGGTGCGGCTCCTGGTGCCGCTGTGCATCGCGGCCGGCGCGTACCTGGCGGTCGAGCGCCTGGCGCGGCCCGGAGCGCGGGTCGGGGGCGGCGGGCTGGCCCTGCTGGTCGTTCCGGTCCTCTTCATCTGGCTGCTCGCCGCGATCGTGCTGGCCTCGGCACCCGCCGGGTCGCGTCCTGCGCTGCTCATGGGGCAGACCTGGCGCACCTGCACGGCGAACATCGCGCTGGTCGCGCTGCCGGTGTTCGCCTGCGCGATGATCGCGCTCAAGGGGCTGGCGCCCACGCGGCCCGCGCATGCGGGCGCGGCGGCCGGCGCGTTGGCCGGCGCGGTGGGGGCCGCGATCTACGCGCTCCATTGCCAGGAATTCGAGGCCCCATTCCTTGCCATCTGGTACGTGCTGGGCATCTCGCTGCCCGCCGCGCTCGGGGCCCTCGTCGGAGCGAGGTTGCTGCGCTGGTGAGCGGCCGCGCGGTCAGCGCTTCTTCGAGCCGAAGATGCCGCCGAGCACGCCGCGCAGGATCTCGCGACCCATGGTGGTGCCCATGGTCCGCACGGCCGACTTGGCCATGGTCTGCGCGAGGCCGTCGTGCTTGCCGCCGCGCGGCCCGGTCGAGCCGAAGAGGATGTCGTTCAGGCTGCCCATCAACCCGCCGTTGCCTTGCGCCGCCGCGTCGCCCGGCTTCCCGCCCGAGGCGGGCGGTGCATCGGGCGCGCTGGCGGCGCGGCCCTTGAGCTTTTCATAGGCGGATTCGCGGTCGACGGCCTTTTCGTACACGCCCGCGACCAGCGAGTTCGCCATCAGCGACTGGCGCTGGGCGGGCGTGATCGGTCCGATCTGGCTGCCCGGCGGCAGCACGTAGACGCGCTCGGTGACCGAAGGGCGGCCCTTCTCGTCGAGGAAGCTCACCAGTGCCTCGCCGACCGCGAGTTCGGTGATGGCGGCCTCGATGTCCAGGCCGGGCTTCTGCCGCATCGTGGCCGCGGTCGCCTTGACCGCCTTCTGGTCGCGCGGCGTGAAGGCCCGCAGCGCGTGCTGCACCCGGTTGCCGAGCTGGGCCAGCACCGAATCGGGGATGTCGAGCGGGTTCTGCGTGACGAAGAAGACGCCCACGCCCTTGGACCGCACCAGCCGCACCACGAGCTCGATGCGCTCGACCAGCGCCTTGGGCGCCTCGTTGAAAAGCAGGTGGGCCTCGTCGAAGAAGAACACCAGCTTGGGCTGCTCGGGGTCGCCGATCTCGGGGAGCTGCTCGAACAATTCCGACAGCATCCACAGCAGGAAGGTCGCATACAGGCGCGGCGAGTTCATCAGCTTGTCGGCCGCGAGGATGTTCACGACGCCCTTGCCGCCCTCGGTCTGCATGAAATCGGCGATGTTGAGCATCGGCTCGCCGAAGAACTTGTCGCCACCCTGGCTTTCGATGGCGAGCAGCCCGCGCTGGATCGCGCCGATGCTGGCGGCGCTGATGTTGCCGTACTGGGTCGTGAACTGGCCCGCGTTCTCGCCCACGTACTGGAGCATGGCGCGCAGGTCCTTGAGGTCGAGCAGCAGGAGGCCGTTGTCGTCGGCGATCTTGAACACCAGGTTGAGCACGCCCGACTGCGTCTCGTTGAGGTCGAGCATGCGGCCCAGCAGCAGCGGGCCCATGTCGGAGATCGTGGCGCGCACCGGATGCCCCTGTTCGCCGAACACGTCCCACAGCGTGACGGGGCAGGCGAGGGCGTCCGGCGGCTCGATACCGCGCTCCTTGAGGGAAGCGGCCATCTTCTCGCCGATGCTGCCCTTCTGGCTGATGCCGGTGAGGTCGCCCTTCACGTCGGCCATGAACACGGGCACGCCGATGCCCGACAGCTTCTCGGCGATGGTCTGCAGCGTGACGGTCTTGCCGGTGCCGGTCGCGCCGGTGATGAGTCCGTGGCGGTTCGTCAGGCCCGGCAGGAGCTGGCATTCGAGGGTGTCGTGGCGGGCGATCAGGAGGGGGGCGGCCATGGGGTCGTTCCGGTCGTTGGCAGGGCAGCCAGTCTAGCGAAGCGGCCTCCCTATAATTCCAAAGTTGTGCGATTGTTGTGCACTCTTTCGGAGATCCTTCTTGTCCTTGAACGCCCAATCCTCCATTCCCGCCGCTGGCGACGCTTCCGAACAGTCACCCCTCGAGAATGAATTGGCCGTGCTTCTGGTCGAATCGCTCAACCTGGAAGTCGCCCCTGCTGACATCGCCCCCACCGCGCCGCTCTACGGCGAAGGCCTCGGTCTCGATTCGATCGACATCCTCGAAGTCGCGCTGGAGGTGTCCCGCAAGTACGGCTTCCAGCTGCGCTCGGACGACGAGCGCAACCAGCAGATCTTCTCGTCGCTGCGCAGCCTTGCGGCGCACGTGGCGCAGCACCGCGGCGCTTCCTGATCCATGTCCCGATGGCGCTTGGCGCTCCTGCTGCTGGCGGGGGTGGCCTATGCCTGCGTTTCGCACTGGATGATGCTCTACCACGCGGCCGAGGCGTGGGCGCTCGTGGCGCTGCTCGGTCCGCTGTGGCTGACGGCCATGGGCCTGGCGGGCAGCCGCTTCGGCAAATGGGGGCTGGCCCTGACCGCGCTCGGCGGCGTGGCGCTGCTGGCGCTGGTCCTGCACGGCGATGCCGGCGACACCAACCGGCTCTACATGTTCCAGCACGTGGCCATCAATGCCCTGCTGTGCGGCTGGTTCGCCGGCTCGCTCAGGCGCGGCAGGCTGTCGCTCATCGGGCGCTTCGCCGAGCGCGTGCATCCGCTGTCGCCTGGGATGGTGGCCTACACGGCGCAAGTCACGGCGGTGTGGGCGCTGTATTTCGCCTCGATGGCCGTGGCCTCGGTGGTGGTCTACCTGACCCTGCCGTTCGCGGCCTGGTCGGTGCTGGCGAACCTGCTCACGCCGCTGCTGATCACGGCGCTGTTCGTGGGCGAATACCTGCTGCGCTACCGGCTCCATCCCGAATTCGAGCGCACCCGTCTCGTGGACGCGGTGCGCGCCTACTACAGAACGCCGGCGAGTGGCACCGCCCGGCGTTGAACCGGACACTGCGGTGACAACCCCATCCCTTCTGCCGCTGATCGCCGAGCGCGATCTCGATCAACCCCTGGCCTGGCGCGGCGGCGTGCCCGTGAGCGGCCGCGAGTTCCTGGCCGACGTGGCGCGCTTCGCGCCCGAGCTGCGGGATGGCGGGCCGGTCGTGAACCTCTGCGCCGACCGCTATGCCTTCGCGGTCGCGCTCGCGGCAGCGCTGGTGCGCGGCGAGACCAGCTTCCTGCCGCCCGATGCGCGGCCCGACACCCTGGCGCGCCTGCACGAGGTCGGCGACCCGGCCTTCGCGGTCATCGACGATGCGAAGGTCGAGACGCCCGGCCTGCCCAGCGTGCTCTTCGCGGACCGCACGCCCGCCGAGCGGGTGGTCGATGCGCCCATGCCCGCATTCGATCGCGGCATGCATGCGGTGAGCCTGCTGACCTCCGGTTCGACCGGTGCGCCGCAGCCGCACGCGAAGCGCTGGGGCACGCTCGTGGGCAACATCTCGGCGGCGGTCCAGCGGCTGTCGAGCCTGCTCGGCCGGCCCTCCCTCTCGGGCCTGACGCTGGTCGCCACGGTGCCGGTGCAGCACAGCTATGGCCTCGAATCCACGGTCCTGCTGGCGCTGCTCGGCGGCGCGGCCTTCGACAGCGGGCGGCCGTTCTTTCCGGCCGACGTGGCGAAGGCGCTGGCTTCCGTGCCCCGGCCCCGGGCGCTGGTGACCACGCCGTTCCACCTGAAGACGCTCCTTTTGTCCGGCATCGAACTGCCGCCGGTGGACCTGATCCTCTCGGCCACCGCGCCGCTGTCGCCGCAGCTCGCCGCGCAGGCGGAACAGGCCACGGGCGGCAAGCTGATCGAGATCTACGGCAGCACCGAGACGGGCCAGGTCGCGACCCGGCAGCCCACGCAGAGCGAAGTCTGGCAAACCTTCGGCGAGATCCGTGTGCACCGCGAGCTGGACGCGGGCGGCAACGAGCGCTTCGTCTTCGCGGGCGACTTCGTCTCCGAACCCACGCCGATGGCCGACATCCTCGAACTGGCGGACGACCGGCGCTTCCGCCTGCTGGGGCGCGCCAACGACCTGATCCACGTCGCGGGGCGCCGCAGTTCGCTCGGCTACCTCAACCACCATCTCAACAGCATCCCGGGCGTGGCCGACGGCGCGTTCTGGCTGCCCGACGACGTGGTCGACGGCGTGGTGCGGCCGGTGGCCTTCGTGGTGGCGCCGACGCTCGATGCGCACGCCATCATCGCGGCGCTGCGCGAGCGCGTCGAAGCGGTGTTCGTGCCGCGGCGGGTGGTGCACGTCGATGCCTTCCCGCGCGAGGGCACGGGCAAGCTCACCGTGCGATCGCTGCGCGAGTTCGCGCTGGCGCATCTGGCGTCGGACACCACCTCGGTGCGGCTGACCCGCCACGTGCCCGAGGACCACCCGGCCTTCGCCGGCCACTTTCCGGGGCAGCCGCTGCTGCCCGGCGCGCTGCTGGTGGCCGAAGTGCTCGAAGGCGTGCGCACCGTGCCGGCGCTGTCGGCGCGCATCGGTGCGCACCCGACGCTCGCGGCGGTCAAGTTCCTGGCGCCGGTGCGCCCGGGCAGCGTGCTGGCGATCGACCTGATTCCCGAGACCGGCGCATCGCGCGGCCTGCGCTTCGAAGTGCGCTCGGGCGATATCGTGGCCGCAAGCGGGCGCTGGACGCCCGGGTCGGATTCATGAGCGGTTCGCCGCCGGAGGGCGGCGAGGCGCGTTCGCGCCAGGCCGACTGGGCCCGGGCGCCCGAGCGCAGCAACATGCTGGCGCTGCGCATCATCTGCTGGATCGCGCTCAAGTGCGGCCGGCCGGTGGCGCGGCTGGTGCTGCATCCGATTTCGCTGTACTTCCTGCTGTTCTCGCCCACGCCGCGGCGCAACATCAAGCGCTACCTGTTCCGCGCCATCGGGCCGACCGCAGGCTGGGGTGACGGCTATCGCCTGCTGCATGCCTTCGCCTCGACGGTGCTCGACCGCATCTACCTGCTGCGCGGGCGCATGGATCTCTTCGACCTGCGGGTCAGCGGCCAGGAGGCGGTGGAAGCCGAGGTCAAGGCCGGGCGGGGCGCCTTCATGCTCGGCGCGCACATCGGCAGCTTCGAGGCGCTGGGCGCGACGCGGCAGACCGAGGAGGCGCCGGCCGGCATGCGCCTGGCGATGCTGATGTTCCAGGACAACGCGCAGCAGATCAGCGCCTTGCTCAATGCCATCAGCCTGCCGGAACTGCGGCCGCACGTCATCGCGCTCGGCCGCCCGCACGCCATGCTCGAGCTGCGCGACTGGCTCGACGCCGGCGGCCTCGCGGGCCTGCTGGCGGACCGCACGCTCGCCGGCCCGGAAGAGGCGGGGCAGCAGCGCGGCAGCAGCGTGGCGCTGCCGTTCCTCGGCAAGCCCGCGCTCTTCAACGACGGGCCGTTCCGGCTCGCCGCCCTGTTGCGCCGCAAGGTGTTCTTCATGGCGGGGCTGTACGTGGGCGGTGCCCGCTACGATGTGCTGTTCGAGCCGCTCGCCGATTTCAGCGAGCGCGTGGGCGATCCGGCCGAGCGCGAACGGCGCATCCGCGCGGCGCTCGAAAGCTATGTCGCGCGGCTGGAGGCGCTGTGCCGCGCGTATCCGCACAACTGGTTCAACTTTCATGATTTCTGGCTCGAAGATTCGGATTGATCACTGGTGCAGGGCGCTGCTGGCGGCGCTCGCGCTGTGGCTGTCGGCATCGGCCGCCTGGGCATTCGACCTGTCCGAACTGATGGGGCTCCTCGCCCAGCAGAAGAACGGCGAGGCCACCTTTACCGAGCAGCGCTTCGTGCGCGGGCTCGAAGGCCCGCTCGACGCGAGCGGCGAGCTGAGCTTCAGCGCGCCCGACCGGCTGGTGCGCAAGACCATCACGCCGCGCCCCGAGACGATGAGCGTCGAAGGCAACACGCTGACGCTGTCGCGGGGCGGCCGCACGCGCACGATCGCGCTCGACAGCATGCCCGAGCTGCTCGGCATGGTCGAGGCGATGCGCGGCACGCTCAGCGGCAACGCGCAGGGCCTGCAACGCTATTTCAGCAGCACGCTCACCGGCACCAGCGGCGGCTGGACACTCGACCTGAAGCCCAGCGACGAGCGCCTGGCCGCGCAGGTGCGCAGCATGCGGCTGACGGGGCGGGGTGGCGAAGTGCTCGGCGTCGAGATGGAGTTCATCGGCGGCGACCGCTCGGTGATGAGCATCACGCCGGAACGCCGCGCCAGCGGCCCGCCGCGCGCGCCCGCACGAGCTGCGCCGTGACGCCGCAGGCTTCTTCGCCGGGCAGGCGAGCCCTGTGGATCTGGCTCGTGCTGCTGGCCGCGGGCATCGCCCTGATCGCCCGCACGCATTTCAGCGCCGATCTGTCCGCCTTCCTGCCGGAAAGCCCCGATGCGCGGCAGAAGCTGCTGATCGAGCAGCTCCAGAGCGGCATCGCGTCGCGCACCATCTTCATCGGCATCGAGGGCGGCCAGGACGCGGCGCAGCGGGCCGCCGTCTCGCGCGAGCTCGCTTCGGCGATGCGGCGCGGCGGGCTCTTCGACCAGGTCCAGAACGGCGACACCAGCGAGTGGAAGGAATCGGGCACCTGGGTCTTCGATCATCGCTACCTGCTGTCGCCGGAGGTGAGGCCCGAGCGGTTCACGACCGAGGGCCTGCGCGATGCGATCCTCGACACGCTGTCGCTCCTGGGCACGCCCGCGGGCAACGCGCTCAAGCCGATCCTGGAGCGCGACCCCACCGGCGAGACACAGCGCATCGTCGAAGGCCTGATCCCGGCCAGCTCGCCGCGCAGCGAGGAGGGCGTCTGGGCCTCGCGCACCGCGCCTCGGGCGGTGATCCTGTCCAGCCTGCACGCCTCGGGCAGCGACCTCGACGCCGCCGCGCAGGCCATCGCGCAGGTGCAGGGCGCCTTCGACGCGGCAACCCGGGCCCTGCCGCCGGAGGCCCGCCCGCAGCTGCAGATGACCGGGGCGCCGATCTTCGCGGTGCAAAGCCGCGAGCAGATCCGCTCCGAGGCGATCGAGCTGGCGATCGTCGGTGGGATCGTGATGAGCGCGCTGCTGCTGCTGGCCTTCGCCTCGCCGCGCGCCCTGGTGGTGGCCTTCCTTCCGGTGGCGACCGGCGTGGTGGCGGGCACCGCGTCGGTCAGCCTGGTCTTCGGCCACGTGCACGGCCTGACCATGGGCTTCGGCAGCACCTTGATCGGCGAGACGGTGGACTACGCGATCTACTACCTGATCCAGGCGCGCCAGACACAGGCCGGCGCGGCCTTGGGCACCGGCTGGCAGCGCTGGCGCGATATCCATTGGCCGACGGTGCGGCTGGGGCTTCTCACCTCGGTCTGCGGCTTTGCCGCGCTGGTGTTCTCGGGTTTTCCCGGCCTGGCGCAGCTGGGGGTGTTTTCGCTCGCGGGCCTGATCGCGGCCGCGCTGGTGGCGCGCTTCGTGCTGCCGGTGCTCGCGCCCGACGGTGCCACCGGCCGCGGCCTGCGCGGACCGATGGCGCGCGTCGCCGGCCTCCTGGTACGCGGCTTGCCGCGCCTGCGCTGGGTCTTCGCGGGGCTTGGCGTCGCGGCCCTGGCGCTGGTGCTGTGGCAGGGCGGCGACCTGTGGCGGGCCAATCTCGGCTCGATGAGTCCGGTGCCGAAGGCGGTGCAGGCGCTCGATGCCGAACTGCGCGGCGACATCGGCGCCAGCGACGGCGGCACGCTGATCGTGATCCAGGGCGCGGACCTGCAGGCGGCCCTGCGCGGCGCCGAGGCTGCGGGCGCGCGGCTCGACGCGCTGGTCGACCAGGGCGACCTCGCGGGCTACGAATCGGTGGCGCGGCTGCTGCCGAGCGAGGCGGTGCAGAAGGCGCGGCTCGCGAGCCTTCCGGATGCCGACACCTTGCGCGCGCGGCTGGCGGAGGCCGCGCGCGGGCTGCCGCTGCCGGTCTCGCGCCTGGCGCCTTTCATTGCCGACGTGCAAGCGGCGCGCTCGATGGCGCCGATCGAGCGGGCCGACCTGAAGGGCGGGCCGCTCGATGCGGTGCTCGGCGCCCTGATGTTCGAGCGGCCCGGCGGCGGGTGGTCGACCCTGATCGCGCTGCATCCGGGCGCGAGCTTCGACGCCGGGCGGCTGGCCGCCGCGCTCGAAGGGCTGCCGGACGTGCAGGTCGTCAATGTGGGCGACGAGCTGGCGAGCCTCTACCAGCGCTACCTGCACGAGGCCTTCGTCCAGGTCATGCTCGGCGCGCTCGCGGTGGTCGTGCTGCTTGCGGCCTACCTGCGCTCGGGGCGGCGCCTGTTCGCCGTGTGCCAGCCGCTCGCGGTCGCGGTGGTGCTCACGCTGGGCGGCATGGCGGTGCTGCAGGTGCCGCTGGGCATCCTGCACCTCGTGGGCCTGCTGCTGATCGTGGCGGTGGGCTCGAACTACGCGCTCTTCTTCGACCAGCTGCGCGAGACCGGACGCGCGGACGAGGACACGCTGGCGTCGCTGCTGCTCGCGAACCTGACGACGGTGATCTCGTTCGGTCTGATCGCGATCTCCAACATCCCTGCGCTGTCGTCGATCGGCCGCGTGGTCGCGCCCGGGGCGCTCCTGGCGCTCTTGCTGTCGGCCGCGTTCGCACGGGCGACAGCGCACCCCGGCCCAGGCGCCCGCTGATGGGAGAATCCGCGCAGTCGCGAATCCCGCCCCGAGAGTCCATGTCGCAAGTTCTTCCCGTCCCGCGCCAGGTGCCTTGGCACTGGCCGCCGCTCATCCAGGCGAGCGCCGCCTGGCATGCGGCGGCCATCGGTGCTGCCATCCTGGTGCCCGGCGCGCTGCCCTGGGCCGTCGGCGCGATCGTGCTGAACCACGCCGTCATCACGGCGGCGGGCCTGACGCCGCGCAGCAGCCTGCTGGGCCCGAACGTCACGCGCCTGCCGGCGCCGGCTGCCGCCCGGCGTGAAATCGCGATCACGATCGACGACGGCCCGGACCCCGAGGTCACGCCGCAGGTGCTCGACCTGCTCGATGCGCATGGCCAGCGCGCCACCTTCTTCTGCATCGCCGAGCGGGTGCTCGCGCATCCCGAACTGGCACGCCAGATCGTGGGGCGGGGCCACAGCATCCAGAACCACACGGCGCGGCATCGGCACGACTTCTCGCTGCTCGGGCCGCGCGGCTTCGCGCGGGAGATCGAGCGCGCGCAGAAGGTCCTGCACGAGGTCACCGGACAGCGTCCCACCTGCTTTCGCGCGCCCGCCGGCTTGCGCAATCCCTTCCTCGCGCCGGTGCTGCATCGGCTGGGGCTGTCGCTGGTGAGCTGGACGCGCCGCGGCTTCGACACGCGCGAGCGCGACGCGGCCACCGTGCTCGGGCGCCTCGCGAACGAGCTCGCGGCGGGCGACATCCTGCTTCTGCATGACGGCCATGCTGCCCGCACGCTGCAGGGGCGTCCGGTCATCCTCGAGGTGCTGCCGGCGCTGCTGGCGCGCGTGCGCGCCGAAGGCCTGCGCGCGGTGACGCTGCCCGAGGGGCTGTCGGCATGAACGGCAGGCGAACGGCGAAGCGCCGCTTGGCGGGGGGCACGCGGTGAGCGGACAAATGACGCCCGACGCCGCGTGGCGTCGACTGCATGAGCGCGCGACCGCGCCCTACAAGAAGGGTGGCCAGTTCGCGTGGCATTTCGCGCGGGGCAAGCTCGGGCGCGATCCGGTGTTTCGGGGCCTCGTCGAGCGCGGGCTGATCGGCCCGGACCGGGCGCGCGTGGTCGACATCGGTTGCGGGCAGGGTCTCTTCGCGAGCCTGCTGGCGTCGATGAGTGCCATGCAGGCGCAGCCCGCCGGGTGGCCCGCGTCGTGGCCGGCGACGCCCGCGGTGCCGCGCTACACCGGCATCGAACTGATGCCCAAGGACGTGGCGCGGGCCGAGGCCTCGGTCGGCCATCTCCGGCCCGCGCCGCGCTTCGTGTGCGGCGACATGCGCAGCGCTGCCTTGCCCGCGTGCGACCTCGTGGTGATCCTCGATGTGCTGCACTATGTCGACCTCGACGCGCAGGAGGCCGTGCTGCGGCGCGTGCGTCATGCGCTGCAGCCCGGCGGCCGGCTGCTGCTGCGCATCGGCGATGCGGCCAGCCGCCGCGGCTTCGCGATCAGCCAATGGGTCGACCGCACCGTGACACGCATCCGGGGGCATCGCGTGTCGCCCACCTGGGGGCGGCCGCTCGCGGACTGGATGGCGCTGCTCGCGCGCCTGGGCTTCTCGGTCCAGAGCATGCCGATGAGCGAAGGCACGCCCTTCGCGAACGTGCTGCTGGTGGCCGATCTCAAGGACTCTTCATGACCACACCCCAGACCCTGGACCAGGCCGGCATCGCCCGGCGCATCCCGCACAGCGGCACGATGTGCCTGCTGGAGCGGCTCGAATCGTGGGACCAGACCCGCATCCACTGCACGACGGCGACGCACGCCCGCGCCGACAACCCGCTGCGCACGGCCAGTGGACTGCTGTCGCCGAATCTCGTCGAGTACGCGGCGCAGGCCATGGCGCTGCATGGCGGCCTGCTGGCGCCGGAGGGCAGCGAGCCGTCAGCGGGCTTTCTCGCCAGCGCGCGCGGGGTCCGTCTCGCGGTGGAGCGCGTCGACGATGTCGCCGGCGCCCTGCATGTGCATGCCGAGCGCGTCTCGGGCGACGCCACGCAGATCCTCTATCAATTCGCGGTGAAGGATGCGCAGGGGCATCCGTTGGCCGAGGGCCGCGCGGTCGTCGTGCTCAACACACCGCTTTCCACCGAAAGAAGCTCATGAGTCTCACAGGAAAACGCGCGCTGGTCACCGGCGCCAGCGGCGCTCTGGGCGCGGCCATTGCCCAGCGCCTCGCCCGCGACGGCGCCACGGTGCTGCTGCATGCCAACTCGCGCCCCGAATCGGTCGAGCAGCTCGCCGCCGCGATCGAGGCCGAGGGCGGCCGGGCCGAGAGCGTGGTCTTCGACCTGCGCAGCGACGAGGCTTCGCGCGCCGCATGCGAACGCATGCTCGCGGGCGGGCCGGTGCAGATCGTGGTCAACAACGCGGGGGTCCATGACGACGCGGTACTGCCGGGCATGCAGCCCGAGCAGTGGCACAAGGTGATCGACGTGTCGCTCAACGGCTTCTTCCGCGTCACGCAGCCGCTGCTGCTGCCGATGCTGCGCACCCGTTGGGGCCGCATCCTGAACATCTCGTCGGTCGCGTCCCTCACCGGCAACCGCGGGCAGGTCAACTACGCGGCGGCCAAGGGCGCACTCAACAGCGCCACCAAGTCGCTCTCGCTCGAGGTGGCGGCGCGTGGCGTGACGGTGAACGCCATCGCGCCCGGCATCATCGCCTCGCCGATGGCGGACGGCGTGTTCGACGCCGCGATGATCAACCAGATCGTGCCGGCCAAGCGCGCCGGCAAGCCCGAGGAAGTGGCGGCGCTGGCCGGGTTTCTGGCCAGCGACGAAGCCGCCTACATCACGGGGCAGGTCATTTCCATCAACGGCGGCATGATCTAACGGAGGCTCCCATGATCCGGCTCTTCCACGCACCGAACTCGCGCTCCTCGCGCATGATCTTCCTGCTCGAGGAGCTGGGCGCGCCCTACGAGATCCGCAAGGTCGACATACGCCGCGGCAACGGCACGGGCGCGGCAGACCCGGGCAATCCGCATCCGCACGGCAAGGTGCCCGCGATCGAGGACGACGGCGCGCTGGTGTTCGAGAGCAGCGCGATCGCGTGCTACCTCACGGACAAGTTCCCCGCGGCCGGCATCGGCCCGGTCGTCGGCTCGCCGCTTCGAGGGGCCTACCTCACCTGGCTGGCCTACTACGCAGGTGTGATGGAGCCCGCCTGGGTCGGCAAGTTCATGGGCCTGACGCCGCCGCGCGGCACCGCAGGATGGGTCGCGCCCGACGAGGTCATGGTCCACGTGAACGCGACCCTGTCGCGCGGGCCGTACCTGCTCGGCGAACAGTTCTCCGCCGCGGACATCCTGGTCGGAACGACCTTCGCGCTGTTCCTCGGCAGCCCGATGCTGGAGCGCACGCCCCTGATCGAGGACTACGTGAAGCGCGTCACCGGCCGCCCGGCCTTCGCGCGCGCACAGGCCCGCGAACACGCTTGAGCGAGTCCCGGCGGGCGCGCCTCAGTGCCTGCGGAAATCGAGTTCGCGCAGCAACTGCGCGGTGCCGCGCGTGAGGCGCGTCGCCGGCCGCGCGAGCGGCGTCGCCAGCACCAGCACGTTCCAGATGCCGGGCGGGCCGACCGGGGCGCGCTTGAGCGCCTCGTCGCCCTTGGCATTCAAGGCGCTCTCGGGAAGGATCGTGCATCCGACGCCCTTGGCCACCAGTTCGAGCGCGGTGCGCACGGCGCCGACTTCCGCCAGCACGTGCAGCGCGATGCCGCGCGGGCCCAGCACGCTGTCGAGCAGATGGCGAATGGCGTTCGGTGCGCTCGGCAGCACCATGGGGTAGTTCGGCAGCGTCGACAAGGCGACGCGCGCGGGCAGGCGGCTGCTCGCCGGCGCCACCAGCAGCAGCCGCTCCCGGATCAGGGGCTCGTACGACAGTTGCGGCGACAGGGCCGGATCGAAGAGCAGGGCCATGTCCAGCTTGCCGCCGATCAGCGACTCGCGCAGCGAGGCGCTCAGGCCCTCCAGGACCGTGATCACGGCGCGCGGAAACTTGTCCCTGAACCCCTGCACGAGCGCCGCACTCATCCCCAGTGCCACCCTCGGCGGCATGCCGACGACGACCCGGCCGCCGGGACTCTCGTCCATGTCGCGCAGTTCGTCGCGCGCACGTTGCGCGATGTCGAGCATCGCGCGGGCATGCGCGAGAAGCGCCTGCCCCGCGTCGGTCGGCGTGACGCCGCGGCCGGTGCGCACCAGCAGGCGCTGGCCGAGTTCGGACTCGAGCAGCGCGACCTGCCGGCTCAAGCTGGGCTGCGCGAGGTTCAGTGCGGCGGCGCCCCCGCTGAAGCTCCCGGCGTCGACCACGCTCACGAAATACTGAAGCTGCCGCAGTTCCATAGCCAATGAGCATAGCTGGTATAGATGCGATGTCATGACGCTTTGCCCCGCCGGCAGCCAAACTGGCGCCATGACAACGCTTCTTCCCCCCGGTGCCTGCAACGCCCACTGCCACGTGTTCGGGCCCGGCGACCGGTTTCCCTATGCGCCCGACGCCAGCTTCGTGCCGAAGGAGGACGCCCCCAAGGAAGCGCTCTTCGCGCTGAACGACAGCCTGGGCCTGGAGCGCTGCGTGGTGGTCCAGTCGGCCTGCCACGGCTTCGACAACCGCGCCGCGGAAGATGCCGTGGCCGCGCGGCCCGACAGCTACCGAGGCATCGCCTTGCTTCCCGCCGACGTGGCCGATGCCGAACTGAAGCGGCTGCACGCCGCGGGGTTCCGCGGCGTGCGCTTCAACTTCATGGGCCACCTGGGCCGGCGTGCGCCGATGGAGGACGTGCTCGCGCTGGCCGCGCGGATGGCGCCGCTGGGCTGGCATCTGCAGATCCACGGCGATCCGTCCCTCCTGACCGATCTGGCGCCTGCGCTGCGGCGTTCGCCGACGCCGGTCGTCATCGACCATATCGGCCGCATCGACGCGGCGCTCGGGCTGGACCAGCCCGATTTCCGGGCGCTGCTGGCGCTGATGGAGGATCCGCGCTTCTGGGTCAAGGTCAGCGGCATGGACCGCATCACGCGCCTCGGGCCGCCCTATGCCGACGCCCAGCCCTTCGCCCGCAAGCTGGTCGCTGAGTTCGGCGATCGCGTGGTGTGGGGCAACGACTGGCCGCACCCGAACCACGCCGGTCCGGTGCCGGACGAACGCCAGCTGGTCGAACTCATCGCCGAGATCGCTCCGACGAGCGCCGCGCGCGAAGCGCTGCTGGTGCGCAATCCCCATCGTCTTTATCAGTTTGGAGAAGCAGCGTGAGCCGTCGATTCGAGAACAAGGTCGCCATCGTGACCGGGGCCGGCTGCGTCGGTGCCGGCTGGGGCAACGGTCGGGCCATCGCGGTGCGGCTCGCGGAGGAGGGCGCGAAGGTGCTCGCCGTCGACCGCGACGGGGCCCGGCTGGACGAGACCCTCGACCTCGCGGGCGATGCGCGCGCCTCGATCACGCCCTGGGTTTGCGATGTGACCCGCAGCGACAGCGTGGCCGCGATGGCGGCCGCGTGCATCGAGGCCTACGGCACCGTCGACGTCCTGGTCAACAACGTCGGCGGCTCGGCGGCCGGGGGCGCCGTCGAACTGGCCGAAGAGACCTGGGACCTGCAGGTCGACACCAATCTCAAGAGCGTGTTCCTGACCTGCAAGCACGTGCTGCCGACGATGCTGGCGAAGGGGCGGGCGCGATCGTCAACATCTCGTCGACCTCGGGGTTGCGCTGGACCGGCAGCGCCCAGGTCGCGTACGCGGCCACCAAGGCCGGCGTGATCCAGATGTCCCGCGTGATGGCCGTGCAGCACGCCGCGCAGGGCGTGCGGGTCAACAGCGTGGTGCCCGGACAGCTGCACACGCCCATGGTCGAGAGCCGGCTGGCGAAGCAGCGCGCGGGGGGCGACGTCGAGGCGCTGCTCGCCCAGCGCCAGAAGCGCATCCCGCTCGGCTTCATGGGCGACGGGCGCGACACGGCGAGCGCGGTGCTGTTCCTCGCGAGCGACGAAGCCCGCTTCATCACGGGCACCGAACTGGTGGTCGACGGCGGCATGACGGCGCGTTGCGACTGACCGGACTCATCACGACAAGGAGATACAACACAATGTTCAAACCATTCCTTCTCGGCGCGCTCCTGTGCGCCGCCGCCGCCGGCACTGCCGTCGCCCAGCCGAAGACCACGCGCATCGTCGTCTCGTTCACCTCGGGCGGACCGGTGGACATGGTCGCGCGCACGATCTCCGAGCAGCTCGGCAAGGAACTCGGCCGCACCGTCATCATCGACAACAAGCCCGGTGCGAATGGCGCGATCGGCGCGGTGGACGTCGCGAAGTCCGTCGCGGACGGCAGCACGCTGTGGTTCACGAGCGTCGGCGCGGCGGCCGTCAATCCCTCGCTCTACGAGAAGCTGCCCTACGACATGCAGCGCGACTTCGCGCCGGTGTCGCTGGTGGTCAACAACGTCGAGGTGCTGGTGGCGCAGAAGAGCGATCCGGCCCGGGATGCGGCCGAGTTCGTCGCCGCCGCCAAGAAGCGCACCACGCCCACCGCGATGGCGTCCTCGGGCACCGGGAGCATCCCGCACCTGGCGATCGACCAACTGGCCGACGCGACCGGCGCGAAGCTCATGCACGTTCCCTACAAGGGCGCGGCGCCGGCGATCACCGACCTGATGGGCGGGCAGGTCAGCGGCTTCTTCGGCGACGTGACCGGGCTGCTGGGCCACCTGCAGGGGGGCCGGCTCAAGGCGCTCGGCGTGGCCTCGAGCAAGCGGCATCCGTCGCTGCCCGAAGTGCGCACGCTCGAAGAGCAAGGCATCAAGGGCGTCGACACCAACAACTGGTATGCGCTCTACGCCCCGGCCAAGACACCGCCCGAGGTGATCGAGGCCCTCAACAAGGCCCTGCGCAACACCCTCGCCGCCGCCGAGGTGCGCGACAAGCTGATCAAGGCCGGCACCGAGCCCGCACCTTCGACGCCGCAGGAACTGGCCGCGCTGCAGAAGCGCGACACCGACAAGTGGGCCAGGCTCATCCGCGCCAAGAACATCAAGGCCGAATGATGAGCGACGACACCCGCATCCGCGTGCCGCTGGTCCAGCCCGGCACGCGCCCCGAACTGGCCGGGATCGAGGAGCGCATCCTGGCCGAGCGGGGCCGTGTGTCGCTGCTCTACCAGGTCCTCCTCAACAGCGGGCCGATCGCCTCCGGCTGGGAGCGTCTGCTGACTGCGGTGCGCAACCAGACCGGCGTGCCGGCGGACCTGCGCGAGCTGATCATCCTGCGCGTGGCGGTGCTCAACGGCGCCGTCTTCGAATTCGACGCCCACGTGCCGCATGCCGAAAAGGCGGGCGTCAGCGCCGCGAAGATCGAGGCCGTGCGCAGCGAACGGCTGCCCGAGGTATTCGCGCCGCTGGAGCGCCTGGTGCTCGAACTCACGGATGCCATGACGCGCCAGGTGGCCGTGCCCGACGCACTGATGGCCCGGCTGAAGGAGCACTTCGATGCGAAGGGTGTGGTGGAAGTGGTGGCCACCGCGGCCGCCTACAACATGGTCTCGCGCCTGCTGGTGGCGCTGAACGTCGGACATTGAGCGGGGGAGCAAGGACATGCAGGATCTGTGGCTCCTGAAGCTGGATGCATCGGCCGCGACCGCGGACCGGCTGGCCCGGTGGCGCCGAGGCTGCCCGGCGCTGCGCGCATGGCAGGGGGTCGACGACCCCTGGATGTATCTCTACCTCCCGGGCGATCTCCCGGCCGGGGACAAGCCGATCGCCGCGGGCGCGGACTGGACGCGGCTGACCTGCGTGCAATCCCTCGACGGCGCGTCGGCCGGGCAGCCAGCGCCCTATCACTACATCGTCGAGACCGACGTGCTGCCCGAGCACGAGGAAGACCTCCAGGCCTGGTATGCAGAGGAGCATCTGCCCGGCCTCGCCGCCGTGCCGGGCACGGTACGCGCCGCCCGCTACGTCGACGCCCAGGGCTCGCCGCGCTATTACGCGTGCTACGACCTCACGAGTCCCGGTACGCTGGGCTGCCCGCCCTGGCTGGCCGTGCGAGGAACGGCCTGGAGTTCGAGGGTCAGGCCGGCGTTCCGGAACACGCGGCGGACCATGTTCCGCCAGGCGTAGGCGCCAGCCCGGGCCGCGTCAGTCCTGGAACGGCGGTGCGCGCCGCAGCTTGCGCAGCGCGAGCGCAGGCAGGCGCAGCACGAACTCCACCATCAGCCGCGCGTGCATCCAGCTCAGCAGCAGGTTGTCGCGCACATAGTGGAAGTGCGACACGCCGCCTTCTTCGGCCGTGAGGTACTTCACCGGCGCGTCGATGTTGACCGGCTTGACGCCGCGCCACGCGAGGCGCACCACGGCTTCGGTGTCGAAGTCGAAGCGCCGCATCCAGGGCTGGCGCGACATCGTGGCGATCAGCGCCGCGATGGGGTAGACGCGAAAGCCGTAGAGCGAGTCGCCGATGCCTGCGAACAGCGTTTCGAGTTGCGTCCAGCCGTTCGAGACGCGCCGTCCGCGCACGCGCAGCAGCGGGGCGCTGGCATCGAACACCGGTCGGCCAAGCACCATCGTTTCCGGCCGTGCGATCGAGGCTTTCATGAAGGCGGGGATCAGCCCGGCAGGATGCTGGCCGTCGGAATCCATGGTGAGCGCGTGCGTGAAGCCGGCTTCCCGCGCGGCGCGCAGCCCGTGCAGCACCGCCGCCCCCTTGCCCTGGTTCTCCGGCAGGATCCACACGCGCAGCCCGGGATCGGACGCGGCCATTTCCTGGAGCCGTTCGCCGGTTCCGTCGGTACTGCCGTCGATCACCACCCACACCGGGTTCCATTGCGCGCGCGCCGCCTGGACGGTCGAGAACAGACGCTCGCCGGTGTTGTAGCTCGGGATCAGGACAAGGTGGGTGCGCGAGACGTCTGCTGGCATGCGGGCTGCGCGTGCGGGGCGCGCTGTTCCATGGATTGACGGTAGTAGTGTTCGATCTGCCGCAGCAGCGCATCGCTGTCCTGCGAGGGCGAGAAGCGCTGCCCGAGCCGCAGCCGGAAAACGATCGGAAATGGCGGCACGCGCCACAGCGGCCACCCCTTGGCGAGGTAGGGCGAGTCGGTGTCGATGAAGACTGTCTGGATCGGCGCCTGCGCCAGCTTGGCGATCAGCGTCACGCCCGGCCGGAAGGCGTTGAGCGGCGGCGTCACCGTGCGCGTGCCCTCGGGAAAGATGACCAGTTGGCCGCCGCTGCGGAGGTCGTCCACCGCGAGCCGGATCATCGTGCGCGCCGAATCGTTGCGGATGTAGCGCGCCAGCCGGGCGCCGGCGCCCAGGAAGACGTTGCGCATCAGGTCGGCTTTCATGATGCAGGCGCTGCGCGGCAGCCTGGCCACCAGCAGCAGGGCGTCGAGCATGGTCGGATGGTTGGCCACGATGATCAGGCCGCGTTCGTCGCGCAGCGCGTCCAGGCAGTCCGCGTCGATGCGCATCATTCCGCACAGCGAGGCCACGCCCCAGAAGACGCGGTAGGCGCGGGCGATGGTCCACCGGCCCAGCGCGCGCCCGGTGGGGGCGGGCAGCAGCGGATGCAGCAGCATGGCGACCAGGTTCCATGCGAGCGAGACGGCGCCCAGCAGCAGGAGCAGCACGTACAGCGGCAACGCCAAAGCCATCGAGAGCGCCAGACGAAGCAGCCGGTTCATGCGTGAATGGCGCCGTCAGGCGCGCAGGGCGCCGCGGGCGACGGCATGGGCTTCGATTTCGACCAGCAGATCCTGGCGGCAGACGTCGGCCTCGAGGAACACGGCCTGGCCGAGCGTGTGCGCGGCGGGGCCCAGCGTCTCCTCGATGACGCGGCGCACGGCCGGCGCATCGCTCGCATGGCGCACGTAGGCCACGCAGTCCAGCGCGGCGAGGTCGAAGACCGCAGTGGTGCGCTCGTTGGCCGCGGCGATCACTGCGGCCAGATTGCGCAGGGTCTCCTGCGTCTGGGCCACGATGTCGCCGAGGTGGACGGTCGCGTGGCCGACGATGCTGGCGGTGCCGGAAATGAAGAGCGCGACATCGCCGCCGCCGACCTCCGCCAGGGCCGCCCGCGAGAACGTGGGCGCGCGCGGACCGTAGTCCTTCGGGTAGTGGTACGCCGAGACCTGCCTCGGGTTCTCGATCGGCAACGGCGCCTTGCGACCCGCCAGGAAGCGAATGGACAGCGCACCCTGCCGGATGCCGAGTGCGCACGCGGCGGGCGCGCCTTCGAAGGCGGCCTGGCCGGCGTCGATGAAGGCTTGCTGCCGGCCGGCGTTGAACTGGCGATAGCGTTCGAGGCCGCCGCCGTCGCCGTTGATCTGCGGCAGGTAGTTCCAGACCCGCAGCAGATGCGTGCAGCTGGATGCCTCGAGCGACCGGAAGAGATCGCGATAGGCCCGCTGCGCGAGCGCCGTCAGCCCCTCTTGCAGGGCGGCCTCGTCCAGGTCGATGGCGCCGAGCATCCAGTGGCCGTCGCAGCGCCACCGCACGCCGCCGGTCGTGCCGGATTCGACATGTTCGCTGGCGTGCCACACGTCCGCCATCGCGCCGGCGCTCGACAGCACGCGCGCATCGACGGTCGGCATCCATGCGAACTCGTTCGGTGTTCCGTAGCCGAGCGCCCCGAAGGGCGGCCGGCCCTTTGCCGCGAGCGCCAGGCTGTCGGACAGGGAAAGGCGCTGGACGCGCAGGGGCGGGGCCCCGAGGGGATCGCGGGCCGTCACTGGATGTCGAGGCCGCCCAGGCCGCCTGGCGATGAGAAATCGCGACCCCATTCGCGCGGCGGCGCCGCGGGCCGGGAACGGTGCGGAAGGCGTTCGGAAGGGGAGCGGGCGATATTCATGCGCGGCAGGAAGGTTTTCCGGGACGATGCGAAGGAAGAGCGATCAATCACCGCATCGGGCCGGGGATTATCCCAAAAAGGCTTGTCGCCTCCTGACGCGGGGCCCGGCGCCCGGCGCGCCGGACAGTAAACTCGCCCTTTGGTTTGAAAACACAACACAGCGAGAGTTAGAGCCATGGCCGGACACAGCAAATGGGCGAATATTCAGCACCGGAAAGGCCGGCAGGACGAGAAGCGAGGCAAGCTCTGGACCCGTGCCATCCGTGAAATCATGGTGGCCGCGAAGGCCGGCGGCGGCGACCTCAGCGCCAACCCCCGGCTGCGGCTGGCGGTCGACAAGGCCAAGGCCGTCAACCTGCCCGCGGACACCATCAAGCGCAACATCGACAAGGCCACCGGCAACCTCGAAGGCGTGAACTACGAGGAAATCCGCTACGAGGGCTACGGGCTCGGCGGCGCGGCGATCATCGTCGACACCATGACCGACAACCGCGTGCGCACCGTGGCCGAGGTGCGCCACGCGTTCAGCAAGCACGGCGGCAACCTGGGCACCGAAGGCTCAGTGGCCTTCCAGTTCAAGCACTGCGGGCAGTTCATCTTCGCGCCCGGCACGAGCGAGGACAAGGTCATGGAGGTCGCGCTCGAAGCGGGCGCCGAGGATGTCGTGACCGACGACGACGGTGCGATCGAGGTGCTCACGGCGCCGGGCGATTTCGAGGCCGTCAAGAACGCGCTCGAAGCCGCGGGCCTGACGCCCGACGTGGCCGAGGTCACGATGCGCGCGGAGAACACCATCGACCTCGCCGGCGAGGATGCCGCCAGGATGCAGAAGCTGCTCGACGTCCTGGAAGACCTCGACGACGTGCAGGATGTCTATCACAACGCTGCGCTCTCCGAGTGACGGAAGCGCGAAGGAAAGCCTGCGAATGAAGGTATTGGTGATCGGAGGCGGTGGCCGCGAGCATGCGCTGGCATGGCGGCTGTCGCAGTCCCAACGGGTGAGCAAGATCTATGTCGCCCCCGGCAACGGCGGCACGCGCTTGGACGCGCGCTACGAGTGCATCGACCTGTCCGAGCCATCCGCGCTGCGCGAATGGGCGCAGAAGGAAAAGGTCGCGCTGACCGTCGTGGGCCCCGAGGCGCCCCTCGCCGCGGGCGTGGTCGACGAGTTCCGCGCGCATGGCCTGCGCATCTTCGGACCGACCCGCGCGGCCGCGCAACTCGAGAGCTCCAAGGCGTTCTCGAAGGCGTTCATGAAGCGCCATGGCATTCCCACGGCCGAGTACGAGTCGTTCACCGATGCCGCCGCCGCGCACGCCTATGTGGATGCCAAGGGTGCGCCGATCGTGATCAAGGCCGACGGCCTGGCCGCGGGCAAGGGCGTGGTCGTCGCCACCACGCTGGCCGAGGCGCACGAAGCCATCGACTTCATGCTGACGGACAACAAGTTCGGCGTGTCGCACAACGAAGGCGGCGCGCGCGTCGTCATCGAGGAATTCCTGCAGGGCGAGGAAGCGAGCTTCATCGTGCTGTGCGACGG
>JAGIBP010000030.1 GCA_017744285.1 Variovorax sp. | reverse complement strand
GGATCGCGGCGCGCGCGGCCATGGTGCCGAAGGTGGCGATCTGGCTCACCGCGTCGCGGCCGTACTTGTCCTTCACGTAGTCGATCACGCGGTCGCGGTTGCCCTGGCAGAAGTCGATGTCGAAGTCGGGCATCGACACCCGCTCGGGGTTCAGGAAACGCTCGAACAGCAGCTTGTATTCGAGCGGATCGAGGTCGGTGATCTTCAGCGCGTACGCCACCAGCGAGCCCGCGCCGGAGCCCCGGCCGGGGCCGACCGGGCAGCCGTTGTTCTTCGCCCAGTTGATGAAGTCGGCGACGATCAGGAAGTAGCCGGGGAAGCCCATCTTGAGGATCGTGTTGATCTCGAACTCCAGCCGCTCGACGTAGCGCGGCCGCTCGGCATCACGCTTCGCCGTGTCGGGGTAGAGATGCGCGAGCCGCTCCTCCAGGCCCTCGAACGAGGCGTGCCGGAAGTACTCCTCGATGGGCATGCCGTTGGGCGTCGGGAAGTTCGGCAGCTGCGGCTTGCCGAGCACCAGCGTGAGGTTGCAGCGCTTGGCGATCTCCAGCGTGTTCGCGATCGCGCTCGGCACGTCGGCGAAGAGCGCCTCCATCTCGGCGGCCGACTTGAAGTACTGCTCCTTCGTGAACTTGCGGATGCGACGCGGGTTGCCGAGGATCTCGCCTTCGGAGATGCAGACGCGCGCCTCGTGGGCCTCGAAGTCGTCGGCCGTGGCGAACTGCACGGGGTGAGTGGCGACCACCGGCAGCTTCAGGCGCGCCGCGAGCTGCACCGCGGCGACCACGTGCGGCTCGTCCTCCGGCCGGCCCGCGCGCTGCAGCTCGATGTAGAAGCGATGCGGAAAGATGCCCGCCAGTTGCAGCGCCACCTCGGCGGCGCGCTCTTGCTGCCCCTGCAGCAGCGGCGCGCCCAGCGGCCCGGCCTGCGCGCCGGACAGCGCGATCAGCCCGCCCTGCAATTCCTGCAGCCAGGCCAGCTTGCACGCCGCCTGCGCCTGCCCGCGGCCGACGTTCTGCGTCCAGGCGCGCGCGAGCAGTTCGGAGAGGTTGAGGTAGCCCTCCTTGTTCTGCACCAGCAGCACGATGCGCGTGAGGGCGGCCGGATCGGACCCCAGCCCTTCGACGACCACTTCGGCGCCGAGCACCGGCTTGACGCCCTTGCCCCGCGCTTCCTTGTAGAACTTGACGCCGCCGAACAGGTTGTTCAGGTCGGTGATGGCCAGGGCGGGCTGCTTGTCGGCGGCGGCCGCCTTGACGACTTCATCGATGCGGTTGGTGCCGTCGACGACGGAAAACTCGGTGTGCAGGCGCAGGTGAACGAACATCCACCGATTGTAGGAAGCGGGGGCTTCACGATGTGATCTCGCTGTCCCTATGACGCGCCGGACGGCCACCTAAAATCCCGCTCGTGCAAGAGATCCTGAATATCGCGGCCTACAAGTTCGTCCCCATCGACGACACCGCCGAACTGCGCGAGGCGCTTCGCGCCCAGACCCACGCGCTCGGCCTCA
This sequence comes from Variovorax sp., assembly GCA_017744285.1. Taxonomy (GTDB): domain Bacteria; phylum Pseudomonadota; class Gammaproteobacteria; order Burkholderiales; family Burkholderiaceae_C; genus Variovorax. Next base: position 39,337 of record JAGIBP010000030.1, on the reverse strand, counting down.
AGGGCACCATCCTGGTCGCGCAGGAGGGCATCAACCTGTTCCTGGCGGGCACGCCCGAGTCGGTGCGCGGCTTCCTGGCCTCGTTGCGCGCGGACCCGCGCTTCGCCGACCTCGAAGCCAAGGAAAGCTGGTCCGCGAGCCAGCCGTTTCGCCGCATGCTGGTGAAGATCAAGCGCGAGATCATCCGCATGGACCATCCCGCGATCCAGCCTGCCAACGGGCGCGCGCCCGGCGTGGACGCCGCCACGCTCAAGCGCTGGCTCGACCAGGGGCACGACGACGCCGGCAAGCCGGTGGCAATGCTCGACACCCGCAACGCCTTCGAGGTCGACTACGGCACCTTCGACGGCGCGATCGACTGGCGCATCCACAAGTTCACCGAGTTTCCGAAGGCGCTGCACAAGCACCGCGAGCAGCTCGCGGGCAAGACGGTCGTGAGCTTCTGCACCGGCGGCATCCGCTGCGAGAAGGCCGCGATCCTGATGCACGAGCTGGGCATGGACAACGTGCTGCAGCTCGACGGCGGCATCCTCAAGTACTTCGAGGAAGTCGGCGGCGCGCACTACACGGGCGAGTGTTTCGTCTTCGACGGCCGCGAATCGCTGTCGCCGGACCTCAAGGCGCGCGCCAACGGCGTCAGTGCCCGGGCCGCCGAGGACCCGGACATCGCCATCAAGCACTGATCTCCTTCAGACCGGCGTGGAGCCGGTGTCGGGCGGCGTCTGCACCCGGAAGGCCGGGTGGTCGGGCAGCGGAATGAATTCCGTCTCGCCCGGCACACGGCCCATGCGCTGGGCGGTCCAGTCGGCGCCGGCTTCGAGGATGCGCTCGCGCCGGCTCGACACGAAATTCCAGGTGATGAAGCGCGGGCCGTCGAGCGGCTCGCCGCCGATGACCACCGCGCGGACCGCGCCCTCGGTCGTGAGCACGCCGCCCTGCCCTTCCGCCAACGTCGCCATGGTGTGCTGCGCGACCGGTTCGCCGCCCAGCATCAAGCCGCCGTCGACCGGATAGACCGCGAGTTCGGGCGCCAGCGGCGGCAGCTCGAAGCGCGCTCCGGCCGGCAGGGCCAGATCGAGATAGATCGTCCGCGAGAACGTCTTTACCGGCGAGCGCACGCCGAAGGCTTCGCCGACCAGCACCCGCACCGGAACGCCCTGCACATCGAGGTCCGGGATGTCTTCCGCGGCGGTGTGCGTGAAGCTGGGCTCGGTTTCCTCGTGGGCCCGCGGCAGCGCGCACCAGAGCTGCAGGCCGTGGTTCACGTAGCTTGCCTCGCGCAGCCGCTCGGGCTTGCGCTCCGAGTGGACGATGCCGCGGCCCGCAGTCATCCAGTTGATCGCGCCGGGGCGGATCTCCTGCACGCTCCCCAGGCTGTCGCGGTGCATCATCGCGCCCTCGAAGAGATAGGTCACCGTGGCCAGCCCGATGTGGGGATGCGGGCGCACGTCGTGCTCACTGCCCGGTGTTTCGGTGGCGGGGCCGAAGTGGTCGAAGAAGACGAAGGGTCCGACCGAGCGGCGCTTCGCGGCGGGCAGGAGCCTGCGTACCTTGAAGCCGCCGCCGAGGTCCTTGTCGTGCGGCTCAAGCCGGAGTGTGGTCGTCATGGGGTTGTCACTCAGAGCCCAAGGAAAGCGCCCGACTCGAACATGAGATCGAGGAAGCCCTTGACGGTGGCATGCCGATTCCAATCGCGTTGGAGTTCGCAGATCAGCTGCGGCACTGTGATCAGGTGTGCACCGGCCTGCTCCACGCGGCGTAGCGCCGTCTCGTGCGCAAGCGTCGTGGTGCCCGCGACAGCGTCGACGACCGGGAAGACCTCGAATCCTTCCTGGATGGCATCGATGGTCGGGAAAGCCAGGCAGACCTCGGTCCACAAGGCACACATGATGATCTTCTTGCGGCCCGTGGCTTTGACCGCATTGACGAAGTCCGTGTCCTCCCACGAATTCATCGTGGTCCGGTCGATCGACGGGGCCCCGGGAATGGCTTGCTTGATGCAGTCCAGCGTGTCCTTGCTCGGATCGCCTTTCACGTTGACGGTGGTGAGAACTGTCGGAACCTTGAAGTAATTCGCGGTCTTGCACACCAGCGTGATGTTCTTGATCAGTTCGCCGGTGTTCATCGAATTGATGGAGTGAACCTGAATCGGCTGGTAGTCAATCACCACGAGAACCGAGTTTTCCGGCGTGAGAAGCCAGTCGTTCTTCGGATCACGGATAGGCGCGGCACTGGTCATGGGGGGTGATTCCTTTCGGTGCTTGGGTCGGCCCGGCTTTCAGCGTCAGGCCATCGAAATGGTACACACGCGCTGACGATTCAACGCCGCCTGGAGAGCGCCGATGGGTCGACCACCGCGGCAACGCGCTCGCCGAATGCGATGGCCGTTTCGAGGTCGCCGCGGGCCATCTCGGCCGGACTGGCATCCGTCGGCGACGTGGTCAGCAGGCCGTTGTAGCCGCCGATGTAGTTGATCGAATCGCGTCTGGCGGCCTTGTCGTTGCTCGGCATGATGCCGAGGCTGATCCAGAGCCCGCCGTGCTGCATCGCGAAGTGCCACAGGTAGGTGAGCGTGGCGTCCTTGTCGCCGTTCATGGCGCTGCTGTTGCTGAAGCCGGCGAAGAACTTGTTCTTCCAGCCTTGCGTGTACCAGACCTTCGACGAGGCGTCCGCGAACTTCTTGAACTGCCAGCTCGGGCCGCCCATGTAGGTCGGGGCACCCATGATGATCGCGTCCGCGCCTGCGAGCAGCTCCCAGCCCTGGGCTGGCAGGTTCCCGTCGGCATCGATCGCCAGCAGGTGCGCATTCGCGCCATCGGCCACGGCCTGCGCCACGCGCTGCGTGTGCCCGTAGCCCGAATGAAAAACCACAACGATCTCGGCCATCGCCCCTCCGTGCTTGTGAACCGGCGAAGCTTAATGCCTGAAGCACGGCGGACCGGCATTGCCGGTCCGCTGTGCTGCCCTCAGGCGAGCGATTTACTTCTTGTCGATCGACAGACGTCCCGGACCGAAAGCAGCGAAAGCCAGCAGGCCACCCACGAGGGCGATGTTCTTGGTGAAGAGCAGCGTGACGACCATCTTCTGCGCTTCAGGTACGGCCCAGTAAGGGTGGAAGAAGAACGAAGCGGCCAGCGTGAACACGGCCAGCACGATCGCGGCGATGCGGGTCTTGTAGCCCAGCAGGAGCGCTGCGCCGGCGCCGATCTCGACGATGATGGCAATGGCCGCCCCCAGGGCCGGCAACGGCAGGCCCACCGAGCTGATGTAGCCCACGGTGCCTGCAAAGCCCATCACCTTGCCGATGCCGGCGGGGATGAACATGTAGGCCACGAGAATGCGGCCGATCAGGGCCAGCACGTCTTGCGCAGCGCTGGTGGTGGTGGCCGGTGCGGCGTAGTTGGATGCGGTGGTGGTGGTCATGAAATGGACTCCTGGGTTAAGAAAATGAAGGAAGAAAACCGGCGCCTCAGGCCGCGAGATCGAACACCAGCACCTCGGCGTTCTTGCCGGCGCCGAGTGTGAGTTGAGATTCGCCCTGGATCAAGGCGGCGTCTCCCGTCGTCAGCTTCGTGCCGTTGGCTTCGAGTTCACCGCGCACCAGGTGCACGTAGCTCTTGCGCTTCGGGTCGAGCGTCAGGCTGGCCTTCTCGTCGCCGTCGAACAGGCCGGCGAAGAGCTTCGCATCGGCGTGCACCAGCACCGAGCCCTCGGCGCCGTCCGGCGAGGCGACCAGGCGCAGCTTGCCGCGCTTCTCGGCCTCGGGGAAGGGCTTCTGCTCGTAGCTCGGCGCAATGCCGCGCACGTTCGGCTCGATCCAGATCTGCAGGAAGTGCGTGGTCTCGTCCGCCTTGTGGTTGAACTCGCTGTGCGTCACGCCGCGCCCCGCGCTCATGCGCTGCACCTCGCCCGGGGGGATGGATTCCACGTTGCCCATGCTGTCCTTGTGCGCGAGTTCGCCGGAGAGCACGTAACTGATGATTTCCATGTCGCGGTGGCCGTGCGTGCCGAAGCCTGCGCCCGGGGCGACGCGGTCTTCGTTGATCACGCGCAGGTTCCCGAAGCCCATGTGCTCGGGGTCGTAGTAGCCGGCAAACGAGAAACTGTGAAACGAACGCAGCCAGCCGTGATCGGCGTAGCCACGTTCCTGCGATTTGCGAACTTGCAACATCTTTCGACTCCTGCCCTTCTTCAAGGGCCTTTGAGATGCCGCGCCCTGTGCGCAGCGGATGAATCGAACTTTAGGGTCCGCGCCCCGTCCGGAAAGCAACAGGGTTTGATGGCATCATTCAATTTTTTTGAACGATCAGCCACCATGCCGACGCCCCGCGATGTGCTCACCCCCGACGCCCTGGCAATGCTGCAGACCGTGGCCAGCACCGGCAGTTTCGCGGCCGCTGCGCGCAGCCTCAACCTGGTGCCCAGCGCCCTGAGCTACCGCGTCCGGCTGATCGAGGACGCGCTGGACGTGCTCCTGTTCGACCGCAGCGGCCGGCAGGCACGCGTGACCGAAGCCGGCGTCGAGTTGCTGCGCGAGGCGCAGCGCCTGCTCGGCGAGATCGATGCGGTGGCCAACCGGGTCAAGCGCGTGGCCACCGGCTGGGAGCCGATGCTCACCCTCGCGGTCGACAGCGTGGTCGCGCGCGATCCGCTGCTCGACCTGGTCGGCGCCTTCTATGCGCTCGAGCCGCCCACGCGCCTCAAGCTGCGCGACGAGACGCTCCTGGGCACCATCGAGGCCCTCACCAGCGGGGAGGCCGACCTCGCCATCGGCGCGGTGCTCGATGCCGCGAGCCTCGCCTTCACCGCGACCGGCATCCGCAGCCGGCCGCTGGGCGAGCTGGCTTTCGTCTATGCGGTGGCGCCGCACCACCCGCTCGCCCGCATCGACGAGCCGCTCAGCGACGACGTCCTGCGCCAGTACCGCGCGGTGGCGGCGGCGGACTCCTCGCGCGCGGGGCCGAGCATGACCGTCAACCTCGTGGGCGGCCAGGACGTGCTGACCGTGCCGACCATGCAGGCCAAGCTCGGCGCGCAGTTGCACGGGCTGGGCGGCGGTTTCCTTCCCGAGCCGATGGCGCGCCCCTACATCGAGGCCGGCCACCTTGTCGAGCGCAGGACGGTGCGCGTGCCGCCCGTCGCGACGATGCACTGCGCCTGGCGCGTGCGTACCGCGGGCCAGCCGGGCCGCGCGCTGCAATGGTGGCTGCAGCAATTCGAGCACGAGGGAAGCCGCCGCGCGTTGCTGGAACGACACCGCGGGAGGTGAAGGCGCCTCGCCTGCGGTTAGAGTGGCTTGCCAATTCATTCACAACCAACCAGCGAGACGACCGCATGATCCTTCGACCTCCTGCCGACCGCCACCGATCCCCCACGTCGCGCCACTATGCGGTGGTGGGTGCGGGCATTGCCGGCGTGGCGTGCGCGCGCACGCTGCGTCAGGCGGGGCACCGCGTCACCGTGTTCGAACGCGAAGCCGCGCCCGGCGGCCGCATGTCGAGCGTGTCGACGCCGTTCGGCCGCTTCGACAGCGGCGCGCAGTACTTCACCGTGCGCGATGCGCGATTCGCACGCGCGATCGAGACCGCGCCCGGCACCTGCAAGCCGTGGAGCGCCAACCTGGTCCGCGTGCTGGATGCGCATGGCCGGGTCGCCGAAGCGGCCCTGCCCGGCCTCGAGCAGCACTGGGTTTCGCAGCCGGGCATGGACGCCCTGGTCAAGGAATGGGCCGCGCCGCTCGCCGACGCGCTCGTCACCGGAACGAACGTGGTGCGCATCGAGCCCGACGCGCTCGACGCCGCGCGGTGGCAACTGCGCACGGTCGGCGCCGAGGACGCGCAGCACGTCTACTCGGGCTTCGACGCGGTGCTGCTCGCCGTGCCGCCGGCGCGCACGCGCGAACTGCTCGACGGCGGCCGCGTCTCCCGCGACATCAGCCGCAAGATCGAGCCGGTGCGCATCGCGCCGTGCTGGACGCTGATGATCGCCTTCCCGCAGGCCAACCAGCCCACCCTCTCGCACCTGGGCCCGCAATGGAACGTGGCGCGCAGCACGCACCACCGCGTGGCCTGGCTCGCCCGCGAATCATCCAAGCCCGGGCGCGACCGCATCGAGCGCTGGACCGTGCAGGCCAGCCCCGCCTGGTCGCAGGAACACCTGCGCGACGATCGCCCCCGCGTGGAGGCGAAGCTGCTGCGCGCGTTCTCGGAGATCACCGGCATCCGCGCGGAGCCCTCGCACTCGCAGGCGCGCTGCTGGCCCGAGGCGCAGACGCAGGTCCCGGTCGGCGAGGAGCACCTGTGGGACGCCAAGGCCCGCATCGGCGTGGCCGGCGACTGGTGCATCGGCCATCGGGTCGAGGACGCCTTCCTGTCTGGCCTGACGCTGGCACTGAATGCAGGCACCCCCCATGCCGCTTCGCGGCTCCCCCCTCTCTCGACTTCGTCGGGAGGGGGGCGCGCCCAGCGGCCCGGCCAAGCCGGTTCCGCGGGTGCCCTGGGCTAGGGGGCACCAGCTCCAGGGGGCAAATGAGCGCGCAGCATCACGGATGATTGAAGAAGGCATGACGCGCATCGGCCGCTTCGCGCCCTCGCCGACGGGCCCGCTGCATGCGGGCTCGCTGGTCGCCGCGCTCGCGAGCTGGCTCGACGTGCGCGCGCACGGCCCGAACGCGCGCTGGCTGGTGCGCATCGAGGACGCGGACACCGAACGCTGCCTGCCGGGCATGGGCGACGTGATCCTCTCGCAGCTGGCCGCCTGCGCGCTGGTGCCGGACGAGCCGCCGGTCTGGCAGACAACGCGCACGCCCCACTACGAAGCGGCGCTCGAAAAACTCAAGGCCGCCGGCCTCGCCTACCCCTGCGGCTGCTCGCGCAAGGACATCGACGAGGCGCTGGCACGGCGCGGCATCGCGCACACACGCCACGGCGAACGCGTCTACCCCGGCACCTGCCGCGGCGGCCTGCACGGCAAGGCCGCGCGCGCATGGCGCTTCGCCGCGACGACCTTCCAGCAGGCGGCGTCGAACGGTCCGCTGCACTGGCAGGACCGCCGGCTGGGGGCGCAGCAACAGGACGTGGCACGCGAGGTCGGCGACTTCGTGCTCAAGCGCGCGGACGGACCCTGGGCCTACCAGCTCGCCGTGGTGGTCGACGATGCCGAGCAGGGCGTGACGGACATCGTGCGCGGCGAAGACCTCGCGGACAACACGGCGCGGCAAATCCTGCTGCAGCGCGCGCTCGGCTTTCCCACGCCGAGCTACCTCCACACGCCGCTGGTGCTCGGCCCTGACGGCGCCAAGCTCTCGAAGCAGAACGGCGCCACGCCGCTGCGCACCGCGACGCCGGCCGAGGCGCTCGCGGCGCTCGACGGCGCGGCGCAGCGGCTCGGCCTGGCCGCGACCGCCGCCGATTCGGCCGCCGAGGCGCTGGCAGCGTGGGTGCCGCAGTGGCGCGATCTCTACAATTCGCGCCCGTGATCAGCTCCATCGAAGACCTCCCCCACCCACCGTCCGACGAGGCCGCCGGCGACGACAAGCCCAGCGGCGAAGCGCATCCGCTGCACCGGCGCCTCAAGAGCTTCGTGCGCCGCGCCGGACGCACCACCGAAGGCCAGGCGCGCGCCTACGAGCAGTTCGGCCCAGCCTTCCTGCTGCCCTATCGCGCCGAGCCGCTCGACTTGCCGTCGGCGTTCGGCCGCCAGGCGCCGACCATCCTCGAAATCGGCTTCGGCATGGGCGAGGCCACGGCCCACATCGCCGCGCTGATGCCCGAGAAGAACTTCCTGTGCTGCGAGGTGCACGAGCCGGGCGTGGGCGCGCTGCTCAAGCGCATCGGCGAGCAGAACCTGCAGAACATCCGAATCTGCGCGCACGACGCGGTCGACGTGCTCGACCACATGCTCCGGCCCGCCACGCTCTCGGGCGTGCATGTGTTCTTCCCCGATCCGTGGCACAAGAAGCGCCACAACAAGCGCCGCCTGATCCAGGGGCCCTTCGTTCGCAAGCTCGCCGAGCACCTGGCGCCGGGCGGCTACCTGCATTGCGCGACCGACTGGGAGCCCTATGCGCAGCAGATGCTCGAGGTGCTTTCGCAGGAGCCCCTGCTGCGCAACACGGCCGCCAACGGCTACGCGCCCAAGCCCGCCTACCGCCCGCTGACGAAGTTCGAGAACCGCGGCCTCAAGCTGGGCCACGGCGTGTGGGACGTGGTGTTCGAACGCGCCTGAACGCCTGACGGCGCGCGCGGCCTCAGTGCGCGAACGAGGCCGCCCGCGCCTCGTGCAGCGGCGCCGCCTCGATTCCACGCGCGGACAGCGGATCGTCCTCGGCCGCCATGATCAGCGCAGCGCGATGGGCACTGCGGCTGGCGATCTTCGTGTGCGTGATCAGCGCCTGCCACTCGTGGCGCAGTTGGTCCCACGACCGGTCGCCCGGCGCCCTCATCAAGGCCTGGCTCACGTCGACCAGCGCCGCCGCTGCACTCAGGCAGACATTGACGGCCGACTGCGCCGCGCTGGCGCGAAAGCGCTGCGCGTCGTCCTGGCGCGATGGCGCATCGGCGATGCCCGATCCCGGATCGGCGGCCCGCCCGGGCCCTTCCTGCAGCTCGCTATCGGCATGCGCGAGCACTTTCTCGATGGCCAGGAGGGCGCTCTCCAGCAGGGCGATGTCGCTTGGCTTTGACTTCATTGCATTCAGACCGATGACTGTTTTCGGTGCGGCCGGAATGGTGACAGGGCCGCCGCCGGCATGCTGTGAAAAATGCCGCAGGATGGATGCGAAAGTTAACAATTTCGAGCCTCTGCACTGGGCCGGTCCCGGCCGCGATGGCCGACTTGCGTCACTCGCGTGAACTAATGCCTTTGTTTGCGCCAATCGACTTGCTACATTTTTTAACAATCGCAAGAAGGATTGGCCATGGAACTGACGCGCAGAAGTTGGATGGGCAAGACCGGAGCCATGCTGCTGTTCGGCGGCGGCGTGGCGGCAAGCGCGCCGGGCCGGGCGCAGACGGCGGCCCGTGCCGCGCCCGTGGCGGCGCCGCCGCGCACGGTCATCCTGGGGCAGTCCGTCCCGCTCACCGGCGCCGCCAGCGAGATCGGGCTGGCATTCGCGGCGGGGGCCAAGCTCTATGTCGACGAGTTCAACGAGACCAGCGCGGCGAGCGGCGTCCAGCTCAAGCTCTTGCAGCTCGATGACGGCTACGACCCGGCGCGCGCCACGGCCAACGCCCGCGCGCTGCTGGGCAACGAGAAGGCGGACATGCTCTTCGGCTTCGTGGGCACCGCCAGCAGCGAAGCCGGGGCCGCCATCGCGGCACAGCAAGGGACGGTGCTGTTCGCGCCTTTCGCCGCCGCCGACGTACTGCGCGGCGCCGACCACCCCAACGTCTTCCATGTGCGGCCCAGCATGGCCGACGAGGCGATCAAGATCCTGCGCCAGTGCGCCGCCGTCGGGCAGACGCGCATCGCGCTCGTGGGCGACGACGACGCGATGGGCCGCGCCGGGCTCGCGGCGGTCGAGCAGGCCGTGGGCGAACTCAAGCTGGCGCCGATGGTCGCCACCGCCATGGTGCCGGCGAGCGGTGACAAGATCGATGCCGCGCTCGCCGGCGTGCTGAAGCAGTCGCCGCAGGCCATCGTGCTGGTGTCGCTGTCGGGCACCACGTCGAACGTGGTCCGCAAGCTGCGCAAGAGCGGCTACGCGGGCACGCTGATGGCGTTCTCGATCGTGGGCATCGATCCGCTCTATGCGGCCCTGGGCAAGGATGTGGGCGGCCTGGTGATCTCGCAGGTGGTGCCTTCGCCGCGCCCGTCCGCGATCCCGATCGTCAAGGAGTATCTGGCCACGGTCGACAACTCCGACCAGACCGCGTCCTACGAAGGCCTGGAGGGCTTCATCGCCGCCAAGTCGGCCGGCGAGGCGGTGCGGCGCGCGGGGCGGGGCTTCACGGCCGCCAGCTTGCAACGCACGATGGCCGGCATGACCGACTACGACGTCGGCGGCTTCCGCATCAACCTGCGGCCGGGACTGCACGACCCCGCGCGCAGCATCGACCTCATCAGCATCGCCAGGGACGGCCGCATCCTGCGTTGACGGGGGTTTGTCTGGACGCCGGCTTGTCATGTCGTTGACACGGCAAGCGCCAGGCGGCGCTCTAAAGTGGCTCCCCCCCCCAAGACTCAGGCGCAGGCCGCGCCTGCCCTCACCAGGAGACCACGATGAGCACCACCGCGCCCAGCGACATCCAGCAACTCGTCAGTGCCGAAGAATGGCAATTGCGCGTCGACCTCGCGGCCTGCTACCGCCTGGTGGCGCTGTACGGCTGGAGCGACCTCGTCTTCACCCACATCAGCGCGCGCATCCCCGGGCCGGAGCACCACTTCCTCATCAACCCCTACGGGCTCATGTTCGACGAAATCACCGCGTCGAGCCTGATCAAGGTCGACAAGGACTGCAACAAGGTCATGCACTCGCCCTACCCGGTCAACCCGGCGGGCTTCGTGATCCACAGCGCGGTGCACGAGGCGCGCGAGGACATCCAGTGCGTGCTGCACACGCACACGCGCGCAGGCATCGCGGTGAGCGCCCAGAAGAACGGCGTGCTGCCGATCAGCCAGCAGTCGACCTTCGTGCTGGCCTCGCTGGCCTACCACGACTACGAGGGCGTGGCGTTCCGCGAGGACGAGAAGCCGCGCCTGCAGGCCGACATGGGCGAGGCGAATTTCCTGATGCTGCGCAACCACGGCCTGCTGACCGTGGGCAAGACCGTCGCGGACGCCTTTCTCGCGATGTACATGTTCGAGAGCACCTGCCAGATCCAGATCTCCGCGCAGGCGGGCGGCGGCGAACTCACGCAGGTCGACCCGCGCATCGTCGACGGCGTGGGACACGCGATGAAAGTGCAGACGGGCGGGCTGGGCGGCGCGTTCGCGTGGCCGTCGTTGATTCGCAGGCTGGACCGGCTCGATCCGTCGTACAAGCACTGAGGCGGCAAAGCCGGGCGCCTGCGCGCGCTAGATGTCCAGGGCCGAGCCGCCGCCCCGCGTCGCGGGCTGGCGCCCCCTGGCCTCCTCCTCGACGCGGCAATATTCGCGCAGCTTGACGAGCGCGCGGTAGAGCGCGTCGCGCTCGGCGGAGTCGAGCACGCGCAGCGCGGCGGCCTGGCGCTCGCGCGCGACCGGGATCGCCTGCGCATGCAGCGCCCGGCCCGCCGGCGTGATGTCGCAGAACACCTTCTTGCGCGGCGTGCTGCCCTCGGCGCGCAACTCGACCAGGCCCCGGTTCTCCAGCAGCTTCAGGGTGCGGCTCACCAGCGCCTTGTCCGAGGTCGACTGCTGCACCAGGTCGCTGAACGCCAGTGTCTCGGCGTGGGCCACCAGCGACAGCACCCGCCATTCGGACACCGAGACGCCGAACTGATCGGCATAGGGCCCGGTCACGATACGGCGCAGCGCGTTGCCCACCTGGCTCATCATGGTCGTGATGAAGGCGTCGACGGTCAGGCCGGTGCCGGCAGCATCGAGCTCCGTCCAGGGCGTGCGCTCGCCCGGCGGTTGAGAAGAACGTTCGTTGGTCATGTGGCGCGCATTGTTCCACGAGGCCTCGACCAGACATTTCTTCACGAAAAGTACGCCATATTGCTATTGTCAATAGGTATTTACGGCAAGTTGATAGATCAACCTTGGCGGCACAATTTTCTCTCGTTAGTGAATCAATGTTTCACTAACGAATCATTCAACTTCCATGCAGCCAGCCGCCCGCGAGTTCCCGACCCCATCGCGCGGGCCCTTTTCCAGGAGCCACTGATGTTCTCGACCCGTCGCCAAGTTCTTCTTGCGGCCACGATGGCGGCTTGCGCCATGTCCGCCGGCCCCGCCGCCTTTGCCCAGTCGGCCTATCCCGCCAAGACGATCAGCGTCGTCGTGGCCTACCCGCCGGGCGGCGACACCGACGCCATTGCGCGGCTGTTCGCGGACAAGCTGTCGCAGCGCCTGAACCAGGCGGTGATCATCGACAACAAGCCCGGCGCCGGCGGCGCGCTGGGCAACAACTTCGTCAGCCGCGCGCCGGCCGATGGCTACACGCTCCTGTTCACGCCGAACCCCTTCACCACGCTGCAGATGGTGATGAAGCTGTCGCCCAGCGCCAGCTATGACGTGCTGCACGGCTTCGAGCCGGTCATCAACACCGCCACCCAGCCCCTGGTGCTGGTCGCGAACCCGGGCGTGGGCGCCAAGACGCTGCCCGACCTGATCAAGCTGGCCAAGGGAGGCAAGCAGGTGACCTACGCCTCGCCCGGCGCCGGCTCGCCGATGCACGTCCTGGGCGAGTGGCTCAACAAGGCCGCGGGCGTGAAGCTCACGCACGTGCCCTACAAGGGCGTCGGCCCGTCGGTCACCGACGTGGTGGCGGGCCATGTGGACACCGCCTGGGTGACCCTCGGCGCGGTGCGCGCCTACCTGGACAACGGCCGCCTGATCGCGCTGGCGATCGGCGACGCGCAGCGCTCCAAGCTCGCACCGAACGTGCCTACGCTGGTCGAGCTGGGCTACAAGGACGTGGTGGTCGGCTCCTGGAACGGCTTCTTCGCGCCGAAGGGCACGCCGGCCCCGGTCGTGAAGCTGCTCAACGAGCACCTCAACGAGATCCTCAAGCAGCCCGAAGTGGCCGACAAGCTGGCCGTGTTCGGCGCCCTGCCGGCCGGCGGCGCGCCCGCGAAGCTCGGACAGATCAATGCGAACGAGTACGCGATCATGGGCAAGGTCATCCAGGAACTGGGCATCACCGCAGAGTGAAGCTCTCCCCCGGGCTTGCTCGCTTCGCGTAGCCGCCAACCCCCTTCCGGGGGCAACACCAGCGGACCGGCAAAGCCGGTCCGCGGTGTTTCACGAACGGACTTCGCCTTGCTCGTCATTGCGGTAGCAGCAACGGTATGGAGGTAGATATGAAGAATCCCCCTGAACTTTCGACTTCCAGCGCCTCGACGCTGGGCGCGGACATTCCGCAGGTCACGGCGCGCGCCAAGGTGCTCGGCCGCGCGATGTACGCGGGCGACATCAAGCTGCCGGGCATGCTGCACGGCAAGGTGCTGCGCAGCCCGTACCCGCATGCGCGCATCGTCTCGATCGACGTTTCCGAGGCGCTCGCGCTGCCGGGCGTGAAGGCGGTGCTGACCGGCGCCGATGCGCCACGCGCGATGTGGGGCGTGAGCCACAAGGAGCGCCGCATCCTCGCCGAAGGCATCGTGCGCTTCGCGGGCGAAGAGGTGGCGGCCGTCGCGGCGACCACCGAGGAAATCGCGCGCGATGCGCTGGACCTGATCCGCGTCGAATACGAAGAGCTCCCCGCCATCCTCACGCCCGAAGAGGCGATGGACGAGGAAGCGCCCACCGTGCATCCGGGCCGCGCGAACAACGTCGCGCACGAGATCCGCTTCGAGCGCGGCGATGTCGATGCAGGCTTTGCATCCGCGCACGTGGTGCACGAGGCGACGTACGAGATGCATGCCCAGTACCCCGGCTACCTCGAACCGATGGGCACCGTGGCGAGCATCGACCCCGAGGGCCGCCTGGTGGTGTGGACCTCGACCCAGTCCGTCACGCAGGTGCGCCTGCGGCTCGCGGCGGCGCTGGAGCGACCGATCTCCACCATCCGCGTGATCCAGGCGACCACCGGCGGCGGCTTCGGCGGCAAGATCGTCGAGGACGCCAACAACCTCGTCGCGGGCCTGCTGGCCGTGAAGACCGGCAAGCCGGTGCGGCTGGTGAACAACCGGCTCGAAGACTTTCTCGCGGCCTGCTCCAGCCTGCCCGAGCGGATCACGCTCAAGCTCGGCATGGACCGCGACGGCACCATCGTCGCGAAGGACGTGCGCATCACCGCCGAATGCGGCGCCTACGCCGGCCTCTGCGGCGAGGTGATGCACGTCACCGCCATGCGCAGCGACAACATGCACCGCAATCCCAACGTGCACTCGCATGCCACGCTGATCTACACCAACAACCCGCCGCACGGCGCGTTCCGCGGCTTCGGCGGCACGCAGATGCTGTTCGCGCTCAACAGCCACATCCACACGATGGCCGGCATGCTCGGGCTCGACCCGGTCGAGATCCACAAGCGCAACGCGATCCGCCAGGGCGAGACCTCGATCCACGGCTGGCACATCGGCAGCACGGGCCTCCTGGAGTGCATCGACCAGGCCACGCAGGCGCTCGACTGGCAAGCCAAGCGCCGGGCGCCGAAATCGCGCGGTCCGAAGCGGCGCGGCGTCGGCATGGCCGCCGCGATGCACGTGAGCGGCAACCGCACCATCGGCAACTGGGACGGCTCCACCGTCGTGGTCAAGATCAACGAGGACGGGCGCGTCTTCATCATGAGCGGCGAATGCGACATGGGCCAGGGCGCGATGACGATGCTCAGCCAGGTGGTCGCGCACGAGCTCGACCTGCCGCTTTCGCACGTGCTCGTGCTGCCGCCGGACACCGACACCTCGCCGATCGCGGTCGGCACGCTGGCCTCGCGCGTGACCATCGCGGCCGGCAACGCCGCGATCGTGGCCGGGCGCATGGCGCGCGACAAGCTGCTCGCCCTCGCCTCGAAGCAGTGGAACGTGCCCGCCGACCAATTGAAGCTCGCGGGCGGCGCCGTCTTCGTCGCCGACGCGCCCGAGCGCCGCGCGACCATCGGCGAACTCGCGAAGCTGCACGTCTGGACCCACGGCGGCGAAGGCATCCAGGTCAGCGGCACCTGGGACGCCAAGACCGTCATGCACGACAAGAACCTGTACGGCAACATCGCGCCGGCCTACTCCTTCGCGGCGCAGGCAGTCGAGGTCGAGGTTGACACCGAGACCGGCCAGGTGACCGTGCTGGACAGCTACGTCGCCGACGATTGCGGCAAGGCGCTCAACCCGATCGCGATCCACGGCCAGACCAACGGCGCGACGGTGCAGGCCTTCGGCTGGGCGCTGTACGAGCAGATGCAGCTCGACAACGGCCGCCTGATGAACGGCAACTTCGCCGACTACACGATGGCGACCGCCGACGCGGTACCGCTGCTGCGCGGCGGCTTCGTCGAATCGAACGACCCCAACGGCCCCTACGGCGCGAAGGGCGCGAGCGAAACCGCGATCCTGCCGGGCGCGCCCGCCATCGCCAACGCGGTGTTCGACGCCATCGGCGTGCGCATCACCGAGCTGCCGATCACCCCCGAAAAGATCCTGGCCGCGCTGCGCGCGAAGAAGCAAGAGGAGACGCACCATGCGTGATTTCGACTACCTCGAACCGACCACCGTCGATGAAGCCAGCCGCATGCTCGGCGACCTCGGCGACGACGGCCGAGCGATCGCGGGCGGCACCGCGCTGATGCTCGGCATGCGCCAGCGCATGCTGTCGCCCACGCACCTCGTTTCGCTCGCGCGCATCGAGGCGTTGCGCGGCATCGACTTCGATCCGCACAAAGGATTGCGCATCGGCGCGCTGTCGCGCCACACAGACGTGGCGAACTCGGCGATCGTGCAGAAGCACTACCCGGTGCTCGCCAGCATGGCCTCGCGAGTCGCGAACCCGCAGGTGCGCAACCAGGGCACGATCGGCGGCAACCTCTGCTATGCCGACCCGTCCACCGATCCGCCGGGCTGCCTCATGGCGCTCGATGCGCAGGTGGTGCTCGGCAGCGCGCGCGGCGAGCGCGTGCTCGGCATCGAGGAATTCCTGGTCGACTACTACGTGACCGCGCTGGAGCCCGACGAGATGGTCGTCGAGATCCGCGTGCCGCCGCTCGCGGCCGGCACGACCGGCGTGTACACGCGCTTCCTGCGTACCGCCGCCGAGCACCGCCCGCTCGCGAGCGTCGCCTTCGTGGCGCGGCGCGACGGCCAGCTCTGCCGCGATGCGAAGCTCAGCGTCGGCGCATCGACGCCGATCCCCACACGGCTGCGCCGCGCCGAAGCTTTCCTCGAAGGCCGCACGGTGACCGCCCAGGTCGCGGCCGAAGCGGCCGAGATCGTCGCCGCCGACATCGAGCCCGTCTCGGACGCGCGCGGCTCGGCGGACTTCCGCCGCGACATGGTGCGCGTGGTCGCGCGCCGCACCGTGGCCGCACTGTTCGGCCTCGACATCAACGAAGGAGCCATGCCATGAGCCAGCACCGTATCGAATGCACCGTGAACGGCGAGGCGCAGAGCGTCGACGTGCCGGCCCGACGCCTGCTGTCCGACTTCCTGCGCGACGACCTGCACCTCACCGGCACCAAGCGCGGCTGCGAGACCGGCATCTGCGGCGCCTGCTCGGTGCTGGTCGACGGCGAAGTCGTCAAGTCCTGCCTCAAGCTGGCCGTGCAGGTGCAGGGCTGCGAGATCACGACCGTCGAGGGCCTCGGCAAGGACGGCGAACTGCACCCGCTACAGGAAAGCTTCATGCAATGCGGGGGCCTGCAATGCGGCTACTGCACGCCGGGCTTCCTCATGACCTCGTGCGCGATGCTCAAGGACAACCCCCAGCCGACCGCCGACGAAGTGCGGCACGGGCTCAACGGCAACCTCTGCCGCTGCACCGGCTACACCCAGATCGTCGAATCCATCCTGACCGCCGCGGAGAAGATGCGTGGAAATTGAAAAGACACTGACCGTCGCTGCGCCGCCGCAGCGCGTATGGGCCCTGCTGCTCGATCCGAACGTGATGGGCGGCTGCGTGCCGGGCATGAAGTCGATCGACGTGGTGAGCGACACCGAGTACGTCGCGCTGATGCACGTGAAGATCGCCTTCATCAACGCCAAGTTCAAGCTGCGCACCACCATCGTGGAGCAGCGCGAGCCGAGCTACCTGCGCGCCGAAGGCACCGGCGAGGACGCCTCGGTCGCCAGCTCGCTGAAGCAGCAGAGCGAGATCTTCCTCACGCCCACGGCCGAGGGCGGCACCGAGCTGCGCATCAAGGTCAACGTCGACGTGCTGGGCCGCCTGGGCACCTTCGGGTTGAGCGTGATGAAGACCAAGGCCGACCGGATGTGGGAAGAGTTCGGCGCGAACCTCGCGGCGCGCATCGATGGCGGCGTGGTGCCTCAAGCGCCGGCCGCCGCGCCTTCCCGGGCGCCCGTGGCGGCACCCGCACCCGCACCGGCCGCCGTGAGTGCCGCGAAGGCGCCCGCGCCGGCGGCCGCCGCGCGCCAGCCCGAACCGCAGACGATGCAGGCAGCGGCCACCGCCGCCCCGCCCGCGCAGGTTGCGCCAGCGCGCGCTGCTCCTGCGAGCGAGCCCGAACCCGAAACGGGCTGGTGGTCGCGCCTGCTCGGCGGCCGCAACGGCCGCACCGCCAGCCTGGCCACGGCGGGCCGCGCGATCCGCATCGAAGTGCGCCAGATCGACAAGACGATCAGCATCGAATGGCCGCTCGAAGGCGCCGACCAGTGCAAGGACTGGCTGCGCGAACTGCTCGCCAAGTGACGACGAGGCGGCCGCGGCCGCTATGATGAGTCCGGCGCCGCGCGCACCGACCCCGGTCGGCACGCACGGCGCCACACGTCGCTCGGACGGTTCCGGGCGCTCACGTAAGGAAAACTCTTCATGTCATCCGCTGGCACGCGCCGCTTCGCGCGCATCGATCGCCTTCCCCCCTACATCTTCAACATCACCGCCGAGCTCAAGCTCGCGGCTCGCCGGCGCGGCGAGGACATCATCGACATGAGCATGGGCAACCCCGATGGGGCCACGCCGCCGCACATCGTCGCCAAGCTCAACGAGGTCGCGCAGCGCCCCGATACGCACGGCTACTCGTCGTCCAAGGGCATCCCGCGGCTGCGGCGCGCCATCTCGCACTGGTACCGCGAGCGCTACGAGGTCGAGATCGACCCCGACAGCGAAGCCATCGTCACCATCGGCTCCAAGGAAGGGCTCGCGCACCTGATGCTCGCCACGCTCGACCGCGGCGACACGGTGCTGGTGCCCGACCCGAGCTACCCGATCCACATCTACGGCGCGGTGATCGCGGGCGCCGACATCCGCTCGGTGTCGATGAACCCGGACGTCGACTTCTTCGCCGAGCTCGAGAAGGCGATCCGCGGCAGCTACCCGAAGCCGAAGATGATGATCCTCGGCTTTCCCTCGAACCCGACCGCGCAGTGCGTGGAGCTGGACTTCTTCGAGCGGGTGATCGCGCTCGCGCGCAAGCACGAGATCCTGGTCGTGCACGATCTCGCCTACGCGGACATCGTGTACGACGGCTGGAAGGCGCCCTCGATCATGCAGGTCCCGGGCGCGAAGGACATCGCGGTCGAATTCTTCACGCTCTCCAAGAGCTACAACATGGCGGGCTGGCGCGTGGGATTCATGGTCGGCAATGCCGATCTGGTCACCGCGCTGGCGCGCATCAAGAGCTACCACGACTACGGTTCGTTCACGCCGGTGCAGGTGGCGGCGATCGCCGCGCTCGAAGGCGACCAGCACTGCGTGCGCGAGATCGCCGAGCAGTACCAGCGCCGCCGCGACGTGCTCCACAAGGGCCTCCTGGAAGCGGGCTGGCAGGTCGAGAAGCCCAAGGCCTCGATGTACATCTGGGCGCGCATCCCCGAGCCCTACCGCGCGCTCGGCTCGCTGGAGTTTGCCAAGCAGCTGCTGGCGAAGGCCAAGGTCTCGGTGTCGCCGGGCATCGGCTTCGGCGACCAGGGGGACGACTACGTCCGCTTCGCGCTGATCGAGAACGAATCGCGCATCCGGCAGGCGGTGCGCGGCATCAAGGCGATGTTCAAGGCCGATGGCCTGGTGAAGCCGGCGCCCGCGGCCGGCTGAACGGCGAGGCGGGCCCGCGGCCCGCCTTCGGCTTTCACGCGGCCGTCGCCGTCATGCCGGGTTGCGGCGCATGGCGCTCGCGCAGCCACAGGACCAGGCCGCAGACGAACACCACCAGCTGCGTGCCGATCAGCATTGCGAAGCCCGCGAAGAAGCCCGCGGCCGAGCCCGCCGTTCCGCCGCCGCCCGAGAGCGCGCCGATCACCGCGCCCATGACGGCCGGCATGAAGCCCGCCACCAGGCTGCCGGTGCCGTTGACCACCCCGAAGGCGCTGGCCACGTGCTCGGGCCGCGAGCAGTACTGCACCGTGCTCGGGATCGCGGGACTCATCAGGCCCCAGCAGAAGTTGGCCGCGATCAGGGCATAGGCGGCGACGTAGCGGTCCTGCGCGCTGATGGCCAGCAGCACCGACAGCGCCACGCCCACGCTCGCACCCATGAAGATGAAGGGAACGTGCAGGCGTTCGATCTTGTCGATGAGGACGCCGCCCAGCAGCACGGCGAGCACCGTCGCGTACTGCGGCAGCGAGGCCAGCCAGCCCATCTCGCGCAGCGAGAAGCCGCGCGCTTCCTTGAGGTACGAGGGCAGCCAGTTGCTGCCGCCCCAGAGGTAGGACAGCACCGCAGAGGTCAGGATCGTGATGAGCACCAGGTGGCGCGTGTGCAGCGCGCCGCGCGCGATGCCCGCCACCTTGGCCATGGCCTCGCCGAACGAGCGCGGCTTCGCCTGTTGGAGGTAGGACTTCGGCATCCGCACGAAGGCCACCACCAGCGGGATGCCCAGCAGGATGTTCAGCAGGCCCAGCACGTGGAACGAGGTGTCCCACGCATAGCTGGCGAGCAGGTAGCCGACGAAGGGATAGCCCACCGCGAGCCCGAGGCCGGTGCCCATGTTGACGAAGGAGTTCGGCTTGCCATTCTCATGGTCCTCGAAGTGGGCCTTGATGTAGGACGAGGCCAGCGAGAACAGCGGCCCTTCGGACACGCCGAGCAGGATGCGCGACGCCAGCAGCATGCCGTAGCCGGTGAACCACGGCGTGGCGAAGGTCACCACGCCCCACAGGACGAGGCCCATCACCAGGCTCCTGCGCACGCCGAAAAGCGCCGCGCAGAACGGCGTCAGCACGAAGGCCGACACGCCATAGCCCACCATGAAGGCGGTGGCCAGCAGGCCCTGGCTGACGCGGTCGCTCGCGGTCATGCCCATGTGGCCGAGGAAGGCCGGGTCGGTGATCAGGACCGCGATGTTGATGCGATCGACATAGGAGATGGCGACGATCACGAACAAGGTGATCACGCCATACCAGCGAAATTGTCTGGGTTGCATGGCCCTACTCCTGGGGTGGCCGGCGCGCTGACTCAGATGTCCAGGACGAGCGGCCCGCGCTTGCAGCCGGACACGCAGATCATGATGGTCTTGTTGGCCGCCTGTTCGGCCTTGGTCAGGATGCCGTCGCGGTGGTCGATCTCGCCCGAGATCACCTTCGTCTCGCACGCGCCGCAGACGCCTTCCTTGCAGCTGTGGTCGGGGCTCAGGCCCGCGTCGAGCAGGCTGTCGAGGATCGACTTGCCGGGCGGCACCTCGACCGACTTGCCGCTCCTGGCGCATTCGACGACGAAGGTCTCGCTCGCCGCCGGCGCCTCGACGTGCACCGCCGCGAAGCGCTCGATGTGGGCATTCGGGTAGCCCAACTGCTCGCAGCTCTTCTCGAAGCTGTCGAGCATCGGCGTCGGGCCGCAGCAGTAGTAGTGGCTGTCGGCGCCCTTGCCCGCCAGCAGCTCGGCGAGGTTCGGCGGCGCGCCCTTCTCGTCATCGAAATGCCAGGTGAGCTGCACCGAGTTCTCGGCCGCGAGCGCGGCAATGGACTCGCAGAACGCCGCTTCCTTGCGGGTGCGCGCGCAGTAGAGCATTTCCACCGGACGGCCGATCGCCACCAGGCGCTGCAGCATGCACCAGATCGGCGTCACGCCGATGCCGCCGGCCACGAGCACCGAATGCCCGGCGCCTTCCTGCAGCTTGAAGTTGTTGCGC
This sequence comes from Variovorax sp., assembly GCA_017744285.1. Lineage (GTDB taxonomy): Bacteria > Pseudomonadota > Gammaproteobacteria > Burkholderiales > Burkholderiaceae_C > Variovorax. Next base: position 18,522 of record JAGIBP010000030.1, on the reverse strand, counting down.
GGCGCGGAGATCGGCAGCGTCATGCCCACGCGCAGTTGCTGGTGCACGTAGCGCGAGCCGCCGCGGCTCTTGCGGTCGTTGAGCACGCCGACCACGTAGCGCTGGCGGTCACTCGACGGGTTGCACAGCGAATAGCTGCGCACCAGGCCGTTGGGCAGGTGCAGGTCGATGTGGGAGCCGGCTTCGAACGCGGGGAAATCCACGTCCTTCGATGCGGGGCGGAACTCGACGCTGATGATGCCGTCGGCTTCGTAGCGCATCGTGTGCACCAGGGCGTTCAGCGTGGGGGATGACATGGCGGGGACCTCGACAGAGAGAAACGAATCAGAAAGCCGTGCGCAGGTCGACGTCGAGCCGCGCGAATGCGTCGATCTCGACGCGAAGTTCGGGAAACACCAGCGCCTGGACCGCCACCAGGGTGGAGGCCGGGTACGTTTGCTGCGCGAAGAAGTCACGCCGTGCGCGGCCGACCTCGTCCTTGTCGGCGATGTCGGTCACGTACACCACGAGCTTCACGATGTTGTGGATGCCGCCGCCGGCCGCTTCGAGCAGCGCCTGCACCTTGCGCAGCACCGCGAGCGTCTGCTCGTAGGCGCCGAGCGGCCGGCCCGCCGCCGCGGCCTCGCGCGTCGCGGGGTGCGCGGTCTGGCCCGACATCACCACCTCCTGGCCGACGACGAGCGCGTTGGTCCAGGTGGCGTGCGGCAGGTCGGGCAACGCCTCGCAGGCGACGCGGCGCGCGGGCATGGCGGCGCCGCTCGTCATGGCGCGGCTGCTTCCACCTGCTGCTGCGCCAGGTTGCGCATGTGGCGGCGCAGGCGGACGATGCCCAGGTCGTGCTGGTAGAGCTGCTCGTGCTGGTTGGCATCGGGCTCCATGTTCTCGATCAGCACGCGGTCCTGCTCGAGCACATGCCAATGGCGCGCCTCGAGACGGTTCTTGTACAGGAAGCGCCAGGTGTCGCGCTCCCAGCCCTTGGGCAGCTTGCGCACGCGCCAGTGGAAGGCGCACGACAGCGTCGGCGAGATCGGCGTGTAGCTGCCCACGATGATGAAGTTGCCGCCGGGGCCGCCCGTCTTCGGGTAGGGGATCTCCAGGCGCATCCAGTGCAGGCCGGTGTCGGCCCATTCGGTCCAGTCGAAGTTGACGTTGCGCTGGCCCTCCTTCTCGAACACGAAGCCGGTGTCGGTCGCGCGGATGCCGAACTTGGCCTTCGAGTCGCCTTCGGCCATCGAGTGCGACTGCTTGTGCAGGAAGGTGCCGTGCATCGGGTCCATCACGTTGTCGAGCACGTAGCGGTAGTCGCCCTTCCACTCGGCGTAGCAGAGGAAGTGCGCGTACTCGTCCTCGTTGGTGAGCTGCTCGGGCAGCACCAGCGGGGGCGGCGTCTCGACATCGTTCTTCGAGTTGTAAAGCCACACGGCGCCGGCCTTCTCCTCGACGTGGAAGTAACGCGTCGCGTGCGAGCCCTCCAGCTTGCAGCCGGGGCTGCCGGGCACGCGGGTGACGACGCCGTCGCAGCGCACTTCGACACCGTGGTACGGGCAGGAAAGGCGGTCGCCCAGGATCACGCCCTGCGACAGCGGCGCGCCGCGATGCGGGCAGCGGTCTTCCAGCGCATGCACCTTGCCTGAGTGGTCGCGCCACAGCGCGAGCTTGCGGCCCAGGCGGCGCAGCGAGACCGGCGATTCCTTGATGAAACCCGACGGGCAGATCGGGTACCAGAGGTCCTTGAGCCCGACTTCGAGCAACTGGTCGACCGGATCGATTTGAATGGGGATGGTGGTCATGGTGGTTCCTCGGATGAAGAAGGAAGTCGGACGGGATCAGTGGCCCAGCGTGGCGATCTCTTCGCGGTAGAGCGCCTCGGTCCACGGCTGGCCGCTCGGGCTCGCCAGGCCGCTCTGGTTGAGCGCTTCCACCAGGCCGGCGAGGTCATGGATGCCGGCGGCGTAGGCGCGCTCGATCGCGTCGCCGAGCAGGTCTTCGTAGGTGGTGGGCGTGCGGGTGCGCGCCTGGTGCGGTTCGAGGTAACGGTCGGTCATGGTTCGCTCCATCGGGGGTTGTGGGGAGGTGGCGGCGGGGTCGGATGCGGCCTCACTGGCCGCCTTGTCGCACGCGCTCGCGGATGCGTTCGCGCACGGGAACGAAGTCGTAGGTCGGGTAGCACTCGGTGGTGAACACGCCCCACGCGCGGCGTTCGAGTTCGAGGTTCACCAGCGGCAGCTTCTCGGGCGGCAGCTCCAGCGTGAGGATCTGGCCGAGCCCCATCGCGACCGTCCAGGAGACGACGCGCGTGCCTTCCGGCGGAAAGGACTCCCACCAGTCGCTGGCCTTCATGCGTGACTGCACGTCGTCCAGCGTCAGGCCGGCGTGGTGCTTCATCACGATCGTGAGAAGCATCGTCGGCTGCTGCGTGTCCATGCTCATGCGCCCTCCCTTGGCTTCTTACTCGGCGACGATGTTGCGCGCCTTGATGATCTGCGCCCAGACCTTGGTCTCTTCGCGCATCGCGGCGGCGAACTCCGCCGGCTTCATGGTGGCGCTGGTCATGCCCTGCGCCTGCAGGCGTTCGCGCACGTCGGGCTTCGAGAGGATCTCGGCCGCGTCCTTCGCGAGCTGCTCGGCCACCGCCTTCGGCGTGCCCGCCGGCGCGAGCAGGCCATACCACGAGGTCACGTTCACGCCCTGGATGCCCTGCTCCGCGAGCGTGGGGATCTCGGGCGCGACCGGGGTGCGCTTGGCCTCGGTGATGCCGATCGCGACCAGCTTGCCGTTCTTGATGAAGGGCAGCGTGGCCGGCAGGTTGCTGAACATCAGCGGCACCACGCCGCCGAGCACGTCGTTGAGCGCGGGCGCCGTGCCCTTGTACGGCACGTGCAGGATGTCGATGCCGGCCTGCTGCTTGAACAGTTCGCCCGCCAGGTGCAGGCCGCTGCCCACGCCCGGCGAGGCGTACGACAGCGAATTGGGCTTGGCCTTGGCCTGCGCCACGAGGTCCTTGGCGCTCTTGATGCCCGCCGTCGGCGAGGCGACCAGCACGTTCGGCGCCTTCGCGAGCATCGTGACCGGCACAAAGTCCTTCTCGATGTCGAACGGGAAGTTCGGCATCAGGGTCGGGTTGATCGTGAGGTTGCCCGCCGGCACCACCAGCAGCGTGTGGCCGTCGCCCTTGGCGCGCTTGACCTTGTCGATGCCGATGTTGCCCGCGGCGCCCGCCGCGTTCTCGACCACGGCCGGCTGGCCGTAGCGCTTGGTGAGGCCTTCGGACAGGATGCGCGCCAGCGTATCGACCGGGCCGCCCGGCGGGAACGGCGAGATGATGTTGAAGCGCTCGCTCGCGAGCTGCTTCTGGGCTTCGCTCTGCGCGTGGGCGGAGGTCACGGCGGCAAGGGCCAGCAGCGTCGTGCCGAGCGCGCGGAAGATCGAAGTACGGCGATTCATGGTCATGGCTTTCATTTCTTTTCGGTCAGGAACTTGCCCTCGGGGGCTTGGACATTCTTCTGGCGGCGGGTATGGCCGTCGAGGCCCCCGTCGATCGCCCATTCGGCGAACACGGTCGGGCCCGGTTCGAACTCGCGCGGCTGCCATTCGGCGGTGAGCTGGTCTTCGTCGGCGTAGTACTCGATCAGGCCGCCGGCCGGATTCTTGAAGTACCAGAAGTAGGCCGACGAGATCGGATGACGGCCGGGGCCGAGCTGGGTGTCCCAGCCCTTGCGCGAGAAATGCAGGCCGCCGCCGAACACCTCGTGGATGTCGCGCACGGTGAAGGCCACATGGTTGAGCCCGCGCTTGCCCGAGGGCAGCTGCAGCAGGAACAGGTCATGGTGGCCGCCGTCCGGCGCGCAGCGCATGAAGGCGCCGCGGTTGGGGTAGCTGTCGGAGCCGACGAAGCCGAAGCGGGCGGCGTAGAAGGCGCTGGTGGCCTGCACATCGGCGACGAAGAACACCACGTGGCCGACCTCGATCGGCGTGGCGCGCTCGTAGATCGGCGCCGGCTGGTTGATGCGCTGCTTGGCGTTCCACGTGTTCATGGCACCGCACTCGACTTCGACCGCGCGCTTGCGGCTCACCTGCAGGCGCACCGCGAGGCCGTTCGGGTCGATGCAGCCGATGCGGCGCGCGCCCTCGACGTCGCCGTCGACGAAGCCGGGGTCCTTCGCGATCGCCGCCGCATAGCGGTCGAGGTCGGCCGCGCTCTCGACGCCCCACACCACTTCGAGCAGCGTCGGCCCCTCTTCCATCGCGGCCGGAAGCCCCGCCTTGCCGAGCGCGGCGACCACCACGCGGCAGCCGTTGAGGCATTCGAAGACGAGTTCGTCGGCGGCCTCGGACTTGAGCGCGAGGCCCCAGTCCTGGAAGAAGGTGCGGCAGGTGGCGAGGTCATCCGCGCCGTAGGTGATCTGGTCGATGCCCAGTACGCTCATGTCGTTCTCCCTTCGTTCAGTTCGCCCACGGCAGGGGCTGCTCGTTGGTGCCCCAGTACATGCTCTTCTGCTCCATGTACTGGAAGATGCCTTCGCGGCCCTTCTCGCGGCCCAGGCCGCTGTCGCGCCATCCGCCGAACGGCGTCGAGACCGAGAACTGCTTGTAGGTGTTGACCCAGACCGTGCCGGCCTGCACCGCGCGGCCGAGCTTCCACGCGCGCTTGAAGTCGCGGCTCCAGACGCCGGCGGCCAGCGCGTAGACGCTGTCGTTGGCCTGCGCGATCAGTTCTTCTTCATCGTCGAAAGGCATCGCCACCAGCACCGGTCCGAAGATTTCTTCCTGGCTGATGCGGGCGCTGTTGGTCAGGCCTTCGAGGATCGTCGGCGTGTAGAAGTAGCCCGTGTCGAGGCCGTTGCCGTGCGGGCGCACGCCGCCGGTGCGGATGCGGCCGCCCTCGGAAACGCCGAGTTCCACGTAGCGCTCGATGCCTTCGCGGTGCTTCGAGGTGATCAGCGGGCCCATCTGCGTGCGCTCGGAGGCCGGGTCGCCCACGCGCAGCGCGTTCGCGCCTTCGGCCAGGCGGGTCAGGAACTCGTCGTAGATCGAACGCGCGACGAACAGGCGCGAGCCCGCGATGCACGACTCGCCCGAGCTGCTGAAGATGCCATAGAGCACGCCGTTGACCGCATGGTCGAGGTCGGCGTCGTCGAGCACCATGGTCGGCGACTTGCCGCCGAGTTCGAGCGAAATCGGCATCATCTTGTCGGCCGCGATATGCGCGATGTGCTTGCCGGTGGTCGTGCCGCCAGTGAAGGACACGCGCTTGACCAGCGGGTGCTTGGTGATGGCGTCGCCGATCACCGAGCCCTTCCCCGGCAGCACGCTCACGATGCCCTTCGGCACACCGGCTTCTTCGCAGAGGCGGGCCAGTTCGAGCGCCATCACCGGCGTCACCTCGGCCGGCTTCACGACCACCGCGCAGCCGGCGGCCAGCGCCGGTGCGAGCTTCTGTGCCTCGCTCGCGATCGGCGAGTTCCACGGCGTGATCGCGGCGACCACGCCCATGGGCTCGTGCACGCTCATCGTGACGAAGGGGCCGCGCGACGGCGTGATGGTCTCTTCGAGCGTCTCCAGCGCCGCGGCGAAGAACTGGAAGGTGCCGGCGGCGCTCGCCACCAGGGCGCGCGTCTCGTTGATCGGCTTGCCGTTGTCCAGGCGCTGCTTATGCGCGAGGGTTTCGGCCTCCGCGCGGATCAGGTGGGCCACGCGGTGCAGCACGGCGGCGCGCTCGTGCGGCAGCTTCTGCGCCCAGCCGCTGGTGCGGAACGCGTGGTCGGCGCGCTGGATCGCTTCCTCGACGTCGGCCAGGCTCGCGGCCTTCAGGCGCGCGATCGGCTCGCCGGTGGCCGGGTAAAGGCTCTCGTAGACATCGCCGCCGCCGAGGCGCCATTCGCCCCCGACATTGATGGGGAGCAGTTCGGTGGAAATCATGGGATGGCTCGCTTTAGATCGTGAGGGCGGCGACGCGGTTGCGCAGCGCGCGGACGGCGCTGTAGACGGTCAGCGCGGAGGTCTTGGGGTTGGCCGCCAGCGGCTTGTTGCGCATCGTCAGCTCGAAGCTGCCGAACGCGCCCTCGGCTTCCACCGTATGCACGTTCTCGGCCACCGCCGGGTCGGCGATCAGGCGCACGCTGGTGCGGTCGAGGCCCAGGCCGGCGAGCGAGACGGTCGCGGCCACGTTGGCGTTCTTCGGATAGAGCGTGGCGGCTTCGCGCGCGCTGCCTTCGAAGATCACGGTGGCGGCGGTCAGCGCGCCCAGGTCGCGGCCCTGCTCGGCCGGCGTGCCCTTCCAGGCGTGCGGCGGCTTGCGGCCGGTGTAGCGCACGGTGTCCAGGCCGCCGATGCGGGCCGCGGCCAGCGCATCGATGGCGCCGATCGCGCCGGCGATCAGCTGCACCTGCGTCTTGCCGGCCGCGGCGGCGGCTTCGAGCTTCTCGGCGAAGCCCGGCGCGGAGAGCGCACCGACGGAGGCCACCACGCAAGGCGTGCCACGCTGGAGCGCCGGCAGCACATGCGCCTCGATGGCCGCATGGCCCGCGGCCTCCACCACGAGGTCGACGCCTTCGGCGGGCACCGACGACACCACCTTCGCGCCGGGCGCGAGCCGCGCGGCGACATCGCCTGCCGCCGCGACGGCGTCCCCGGGCACCACGATCGCCACGACCGAGAGGCCCGCGTCCTCGCGCAGCAGTTCGAGCGCGGCGGTGCCGATGGCGCCGCAGCCAACAAGAGCGATACGTACGGTCATTCCTCGCGCCCCGCTCACTTGGCTGCGCCGCTGAGGGCCGGAATCTGAGTGATCTTGTTGACCGGCGGGCCCGCGAAGGTGCTCTTGAAATTGCCGATCGAGAGCATGTCGATCTCGAGCAGGAACGGCCCTTCCTTCGACAGCGCCTCGTCCAGGCGCGCCGGCAGGTCGGCCAGATCCGTCACGCGGGCGTGCGGCAGCGCGATCGATTGGCACAGCAGGTCGTAGTCCGGCGTGTGCAGCTCGGCGTAGCAGCGGCGGCCGCCGTACTGCGCGTCCTGGATGTTCTTGATCACGCCGTAGCTCTTGTCGTTCATGAGCACGATCACCATCGGGGCCTGCTCCTGCACCATGCAGGCGAGTTCGCCCAGGTTCAGGATGAAGCCGCCGTCGCCGGCCAGGCAGAAGGTCTTGCGGCCCGAGCCGGTGACGGCCGCGCCGATCGCGGCGCCGATCGCCATTGGCATGCCCTGCCCGATGCCGCCGCCCGTGGCATGCACGCCGGCACTGGGTTCGAAGATGCGCAGTTCGCGGTTGCCCCAGGTGCTGTTCGAGACGGTGACGTCGCGCACCCAGTTGAAGTTGCGGCCCGCGGCGGCCTGGATCTGCTTCACGAGCTCGGCGTACGGGCCCAGACCGTCGCGCAGCGAGGCCACGGCCTCGTCGTGCACGGCGCGCAGGTCCGTCAGCAGCTTCGGGTCGGCCTTGTACTTGAGCGCTTCGAGGCGGTCGGCCAGTCCTTCGAGCGCGAGCTTCGAATCACCGCAGACGAAGGCCTCGGTCGTGTAGCAGCGGCCTTCGGCGGCGGCATCGGCATCGACGCGGTACAGCGGACGCGGCAGCTTCAGTTCGTACTTGAGCGTTTCGTTGCCGCGCAGGCGCGAGCCGACCACCAGCATCGCGTCGCAGGTCTGGTAGAAGTTCTCGACCGGCTTCTGGATGTTGTAGGCGCCGAGAGAGCCCGGATCGTCCTCGGGCACCGTGCCGCGGCCCTGCGTCGAGGTGACGACGCCGAAGCCGAGCTTCTGCAGGCGCTGGATGGCCGCGCCGGCGTGGCGCGCGCCGCCGCCGATCCACAGCATCGGGCGCTTGGCCTTCGCGAGCTTCGCGGCCAGTGCGTCGAGACCCGCCTTCGAGGGCACGGGCGCCTCGATCGGCAGAGGCGAGAGGTCTTCCGGCATCGTGGTGAGCGCCGACTGGATGTCGATCGGGATCTCGATGCTCACGGGGCCGGTCGGCGCGGTCAGCGCGCACTGCACCGCGCGCTTGAGCGTGCCGAGCATGTTCTCGACGCTGCGCACGCGGAAGGCGGCCTTGGAGACGGCCTTGAGCATCGTGAGCTGGTCGGGCGCCTCGTGGATGTACGACATGCCCTTGTCGATGTAGGGCGTCTCGATCTGGCCGGTGATGTGCAGCACGGGGGCGCCGGCGGTCAGCGCCTCGACCATGCTGCCCGCGATGTTGCCGGCGGCCGGGCCGGTGCTGGTCACGGCCACGCCGAGGCTGGCGGTGGAGCGCGCGTAGGCGTCGGCCATGTTGCCTGCGCCGGCTTCGCCGCGCGCCGAGATGAAGCGGATCGCGCCGCGCTGCGCGAAGGCGTCCAGGATCGGCATGTTGTGGATCGAGATCACGCCGAACGCAGCCTTGACGCCGCACTGTTCGAGGAAGGCGGCGACGACGGCGCCGACCGTCACGGTGTTGGTGGGGTTATGCATGGCGGGAATGGCCTCCGGAAATGTCGATGTGGGCGCCCGTCGTATAGGACGCGAGGGGCGAAGCGAGGAAAAGAATGGTGCGCGCGGCTTCGATCGGCAGGCCCAGGCGCCCCATGGGGATGTGCTTGCTCTTGGCGAGCTGGCCGGTCCAGGCGGCCCAGTCCAGGCTCTTGTCTTCGCGCGCCTCGAAGCGGCGGCGCCACTGGCCGGACTCGATCAGCCCGATCAGGATGCCGTTCACGCGCACGCCCTGCGGCGCGAATTCGGTGGCCATCGAACGCACGAGGTTCAGCAGGCCCGCGCGCGCGGCCGAGGTCGCGACCATGTGCGGCTCGGGCTGGCGCGCCAGCAGCGAGTTCGCGCAGACGATCGCGGCGTCGCCGAGCACCGCGCGCTGCGCCGCCAGTTGCGGCAGGAAGGCGCGCGTCGGATGGATGACCGAGAAGAACTTGAGATTCAGCTCCTCGGTCCAGGCCGCGTCCTCGGTGTTCGCGAAGGTGCTGACGCGGCCCTGCCCGGCGTTGTTGACGAGCATCGAGGCGGCGCCGAGCGCGGCCTCGCTTTCGGCGGCGAAGCTGCGCACCGAGGCGGCATCGAGCACGTCGCAGGTCCTGGCGAAAAGCCGGGCGCCGGGGAACCGGGCGCGCAGGGCGGCCACCGCGCCGTCGAGGCGCTCGGCATTGCGGCCGCACAGCGCGACGGAGGCGCCGCATTCGAGCAGCAGTTCGACCGTGGCGAGGCCGATGCCGGAGGAGCCGCCCGTCACGACCGCGACGCGGCCCGCGAGCGCATCCGGCGCGAAGAAGGGGGTGGAAATCTGAGGCGTGGTCATGATCGTCAGGCCGCGCGGCCGCTGCCATTGCGCAGCGGCACCACCTTGGCCGAGGCCGCGGGCGAATAGTTCAGGAGGCCGGAGATCGCATCGGCGGTGTCGCGCACGCGCTGCACCATCTCGTCCATGCGGGTCTCCTCGATGTGGCCGGAAGTGATGGTCGCGCCCAGCGCCGCCACGATGTGGCCGCTGTGATCGCGCACCGGCGCGGCGATGCTGGAGATGTTCGATTCGAAGAAGCCTTCGCCCAGCACGTAGCCGCGGGTGCGGTCGGCCTGGACCATGTCGAACAGTTCGGTGACCGTCTTGGGCGTGCCCGGCGAGAAGGTCTCCAGCCGCTCCTCGGGGTAGAGCGCGCGCAGCTGCGGCAGGCTCAGGTCTTCGAGGAGGATGCGGCCGAGCACCGTGGCATGCGCCGGCAGGCGCGTACCGACCGTGACCGAGCTGGCGAAGGGCGTCGGCGGCGCGACCTTCGCCACGTAGACGATCGAGCGCCCGTCGCGCACCACGAGGTTGCACGGCGTGCGCAGTTCCTCGCACAGGCGCTGCAGGAGCGGCGTGCCCAGTTGCGTGAGTTCCAGCGAGGCCAGGTACTCGAAGCCCAGGCGCAGCACCGCCAGGCCGAGCCGGTAGTCGCGGCCGCCCTCGGTCTTCTCGAGGAAGCCCATGTTCTCGAGCGTCGTGAGCAGGCGGAAAACCGTCGAGCGCGGCAGATCGAAGCGGCGCGCGAGTTCGGGCGCAGACAGCGTCCGGTTCTCGCGGCTGAACTCGCACAACACGCGCAGGCCGCGCTCCAGCGCCGGCACGTTGTAGCGGTCGGCGCCCTCTTCGATCACTTCATTGCCTGGGGTGGTCATGGTCTCTCGTTCCGTTTCTTGTTGTTCGGGTCAGGACGCCAGGACTTCGCGCAGCAGCAGCGGCGCCACGAGGTCGGGCCGCTCGACATAGCTCGCATGCCCGGCGGCGGGCAGCGCGTCGAGCGCCACCCCGCACTTCTGCGCGACTTCGGCACAGGCCGCGGGCGTCGTGACCACGTCGAGGTCGCCGCAGGCCACCCGCACCGGCATCGCCGGCGGCAGGTCGGCCAGGAGGTCGGCGCCGCACAGCAGCTCGATGGCCTGGCGGTAGCCGCGGTCGTTCAGCCGCGCCATGTTCCAGCGCACCCACTGGCGCGCGAGCTCGCTGGCATCGCCGGAGACGAGGCGGCCCGAGCGGTGCGCGGCCATGCCGGCGATCCCGAGCTGGTCGAGCGCGCCGAGGCGTTCCGCGCGGACGCGCTGGCTAGCCTCGGCCCGCGCGCCGTAGCCCGCCGCGGGGCTGATGAGCACCAGGCGCCGGATGCGCGCGGCGAGCGGCGATCCCGCGCGCGCGGCCGAAGCCGCCGTGAGCGCGCCCAGCGAATGGCCGACGAGCACGCACGAGTCGATCGCCATCGCATCGAGCAGTTCATGCAGGCGCGCGGCGTAGTCCGCCGCCGTCGGCACGTCGGGCACGAGCGGCGTGGAAGCGCCATAGCCCGGCGCATCCCAGGCGATCAGCCGCGCCTTCGATTCGAGCAGGAGCGCCGTGTCGAGCCACGACGCCGCGCCCGAGCCGATGCCGTGCAGGCACACCAGCGCCGAGCCGGTGCCGCACTCGCGCACCGAGACCACGCCGCCGGGCACCGGCACGCCGCGCGCGGGAAAGCGCGCGTCGAGCCGGGCCACTTCGGAGGGCGGCAGCACGGAGACGTCGGTCGCGGCGGCGTTGCTCATCGCGGTTCCTCAGCGCTTGATCTTGGCGAGGGGGTGATCGGCCGGGTACGTCGGCGTGATCGGCTTCTTGGCGCCGAGCATCACGCACATCAGCGCGTCTTCGTCGCCGACGTTGATCTCTTCGCGGTACACGCCGGGCGGCACCGAGACCACGTCGCGGTCGGTCAGCACGGTCTCGTAGCGCTCGCCTTCGGGCGTGGTCAGCACCACCTTGAGCTTGCCGCGCAGGACGAAGAACACTTCCTCCACGTCGACGTGCAGGTGCGGCGGGCCTTCATGGCCGGCGGGAATCACCATCGTGGAGAAGGTGAAGTTCTCCGACGGAATGGTGTTCATGTCGCTCGCCACGCCGGTGCCGCCGGTGCCGATGTAGCGCATCTGCGCACGGCGGAACTTGGGGTCGTAGTCGGCCTGGAACTTGAGCGCGTCCCAGTCGTAGCGGCGGGTCGAGAAGCGGGCGACGCGGGTGGTCATCCACTCCTCGAAGCTCGCGCCCGCGGGACGGGTCCAGGACGGCTGGTCCTGGTCAATGCTCTTTTGTTCGGACAGATCGCTCATCGGGTTCTCCTTGGTCGAAAAAATCAGTGCATCACGAAGCCGCCGTTGACTGCCAGCAGCTGGCCCGTCACGAAACGCGACAGGCCGGACAGGGCGAACAGCACCGCGCCGCAGACGTCCACCGCCTGCTGCTCGCGCGGAATCGAGCGGCCTTCGAGGTATTTCTGGTGCCGCGCCATGGGCACGTACTCGGTGGCCTCCACCAGCGTGAGGCCGGGCGCCACGGCGTTGACCGTGATGCCGCCCGCGCCCCACTCGCGCGACAGCGAGCGGGTCATGGAAATCACCGCGCCCTTGCTCGACGCATAGGCCAGCAGGTTGGGCGCGCCCCACAGCGCGGTGTCGGAGGCGAGGTTGACGATGGCCCCGCGGCCGCTCTTCGCGAGCGCCGGCTGGCAGGCGCGGCTCATGAGCCAGGTGCCGCGCACGTTGACGTTCATCACGCGGTCCCACATGTCGATCTCGAGCGCGTGGGCGTCGCGGCCGCCGGAGTTGGTGATCGCGGCGTTGTTGACCAGCCCGTCGAGGCCGCCCAGCAGGCGCACGGCCTCGTCGGCGCCGGCGGTGATCGAGGCCGGGTCCGACAGGTCGATGGCCAGCGCGTGGGCGTTGAAGCCCGCATCGCGCAGGGCCTGCGCCTCCGTCTGCGCGAGCTCGGCCAGGATGTCGGCCAGCACCACGCTCGCGCCGGCCCGGGCGATGCACTTGGCAAACGCCAGGCCCAGGCCGCGCGCGGCGCCGGTCACGAGCACGCGGCGGCCCTTGAGCAGGTCGGGCGGCAGTTCGGCGAGCAGCGCGTTCAGGCTGGCGGGATCGGCGGTGGTGTTCACGGAGGTCATGTCAGTTCAATCCGCCTGGATGCCCAGTTCCTTGATGATCCGGCCGAAGCGCTCGAAGTCCGACGCGTTGGTCTTGGCCAGCGTCTCGGGCGGGCCGCCGAGCGGCAGCGAGCCGAAGGTCGCCATCTTGGCCACCACGTCGGGCATCTTGATGATCTCGTTGAGGTGGGCATTGAGCGTCTTCACCACATCGGCCGGCATGCCCTTGGGGCCGAACAGGCCGTGCCAGGCCGTGGATTCGACATCCTTCAACCCCAGTTCCTGGAAGGTTGGCACGTTCGGCGCCAGCGGCGAGCGCTGGCGCTCGGCCACGGCCAGCACCGTCAGCTTGCCGCTGGCCAGATAGGGGTCCACCGGACCGAGCGTGATGTAGGTCAGCGGCACGTGGCCGCCGAGCACGTCGTTGATGGCCGGCGCCACGCCCTTGTAGGGCACATGGTTCAGCTTGATGCCGGCCGCCCTGTTGACCATCTCGCCCAGGATGTGCATGGACGAACCGCTGCCGGGACTGGCATAGGCCAGCTCCCGCGTCTTGGAGGCGGCCACCACATCCTTGAAGCTCTTCAGGCCCGAGGCCGTGCTCGCCACCAGCGCCATCGGGAGCGTGCCGGTCTGGATGATCGGCGTGAAGCCATGCAGCACGTCGTAGCCGGCCGCGCTGCCCGTCTTGAGGACGAGTTGCGCAATCGAGAAGGTGGCCGGCGCGAACAGCAGCGTGTAGCCGTCGGCCGGCGCCTTCGAGACCTGGGTGGCGCCAATGACACCGCTGGCACCCGGCTTGTTGTCGATCACCACCGGCTGGCCGATGCGGGTGGACAGCTTCTCGGCGTACAGCCGCGCGAGCACGTCGGAATCGCCGCCCGCCGGGTAGGCCACGACGATGGTGATCGGCTTGCTCGGAAAGGCCTGGGCCCAGAGCGGGCCCGCACCGGTGGCGGCCGCGAGCGACAGGGCGACGGTGAGGGCTTGGCGACGTGTCTGCTTCATCATGGTGATCTGCTGTCCGTACGAGGTTGAACGTGGGGAATCGGCCTCTGCACCAGAAGCAAATCGGCGGCGGATCCGCCCACCCGGCTTGCCTGGGATCGTTTCTCTAATTAAACGATGATCTATTAGTGAAACGATGGCAGCGAGAATATGCCGAAATGTCCCTACAAAGATAGGTATAAACCCTAATCTTTACGTCCAATTACAAGGGTTTTCACGAGCGCGTCGCGATTCGGGGCTGCGCTTCGACGTCGGCGGACCCGGGACGGAATGGCGCCGCTCACCCGGCGAGCGGCAGAATCGCCGCATGAGCACCCCACTTTCCGCCGCCATCGTCTCGGCCTTCGCGCCCACGGGCGCGCTGCGCGCCTCGATCAACCTCGGCAACCCGATCCTGGCCAGCCGCGATGCCGACACGGTCGAGCCAGGCGGCGTCTCGGTCGACCTCGCGCGCGAGTTCGCGCGGCGGCTGGGGGTGGCGGTCGAACTCGTGGCCTTCGAGAAAGCCGCCGCGTCGGTCGAGGCGGTGCGCGGCGAGCAGGCCGACATCGGCTTCTTCGCGATCGATCCCCAGCGCAGCCAGGGCCTGCAATTCACGGCGCCCTATGTGCTGATCGAGGGCAGCTACCTCGTGCCCGCCTCCTCGCCGCTGCAAAGCAACGACGAGGTCGATCGCGCCGGCACGCGGGTGGCCGTCGGCGCCGGCAGCGCCTACGACCTCTTCCTGACGCGCGAGCTCCGGCACGCAGGGATCGTGCGCGTCAACGGCGCCCAGGGCGTGCTGGAGAGCCTGCGCGCCGGCGAGGTCGAGGTCGCCGCGGGCATCCGGCAGGTGCTGGAGGCACACGCCGCCGCCACGCCCGGCCTGCGCCTGCTGCCGGGCCGCTTCATGGTGATCCAGCAGGCCATGGGCACGCCCGCCTCGCGCGGCCCCGAGGCGGGCGCAGCGCTCGCGGCCTTCGTCGAGGACATGAAGGCGAGCGGCTTCGTGGCCGACGCGCTGCGGCGCCATGGCATCGAGGGCGCCAGCGTGGCGCCCGCGGGCCGGGCGGGCTGATCGCGCCGTTCAGGGGCGTTCCTGGCGGCCCGGCGTGGTCGAGACCACAAGCGCTCCTCATTCCGACGTTCGCCAGCTCGGAAGCGAGAACGTGTTGGCGGCGGCAAGACCTGGGTTGCCAATCGGAGGGTTTCCCATCAAAATGTGTACACATTGATTCACAAGCATCAGGAGCGACCTCATGGACGCAGTGAAAGTGGGCATCCGGGAGTTCCGGGCAGGACTGGCGGATTTCATCGACGCGAACGCTCCCGTCGCGATTACCCGTCATGGACAGACCGTGGGCTATTTCATCCCTGCCCATGGTCACAGCGAAGCTGAACTGGCCGCGCTGAAACGGGCAAGCCAGGCCCTGGACGACCTGCTTGCGCAACACGAAGTCGATACTGAAGCGGTGGTGGCCGAATTCAAGCAGGCGCGTCGACAGGGCCGCGCCCGATGAGCCGCCGGGCCGCCCCAAGGCGAATACCGCAGCGCTGCTGCGCGGAGGTCGCCGAATGAGCCGCCGGGCCGCCCCAAGGCGAATCCCGAAGCGCTGCTGCGCGAGGGTAGTCCAGTGAGCGACAAGGCGCTGGTCATCGACGCCAATATCCTGATTCGTGCCGTACTTGGCCGGCGTGTGCGTGAGCTTCTTTTCATGCACGCTGCCGCGGTGCGCTTTCATGCGCCCGACGTGGCCTACGCCGATGCCCGTCGCTACCTGCCCGACCTGCTGGTCAAACGCGGCGTCGATCCGACGTCGGCAATGGCCGTATTGGACCAACTGGAAATCATCGTGCGTCCCATGGATGCCGAGTTGTACGGCACCGTGAAGGCGGACGCCTTGCGCCGCATCGAAAGCCGTGATGCCGACGACTGGCCCGTGCTGGCGTCCGCCATGCTTCTGGACTGTCCCGTGTGGACGGAAGATGCCGACTTCTTCGGCACGGGCGTGGCAACGTGGACGACTGACCGGGTCGGGCTCTACCTGACGGCCGGATCGAACGGGGATTGACCCCTACAACCCGAGCACCGCCACCAGCCTCGCCGCCGTCCAGCGCGCCCGGTTCTTCGGCCAGTCTTCCAGCAGTTCGACCATCTTCGCGTTGAGCGGCGCCTGTCCGCCGTGGCGCGCCGCCAGCCGCACCACCTCGCCGCAGAGCGCGTCGATCTCGGTGCGGCGGCCCAGCGCCAAGTCGTCGGCCATGCTCGAACGCGCCTTGGCGTCGATGCGAAGCATCCGCGCCGCGACCAGCCGGAACACCGGCGTCGGAAGCCGCAGGATGCCCGGCAGCTTGTGGGCGGGCACGGCGGCCAGCTGGGCGGGTTCGATGCCGGCCTTCGCGAGCGCGGCCAGGCCCTCGTCCATGAGCGCCGCAAGGCAGCGGCGGTAGCCGCGCTGCAGCAGTTCATCGCGCAGCGGCAGGCCCGACAGCGCGTTCACCGGGTTGTTCAGGTTCAGCAGCAGCTTGCCCCATTGGATCGGCAGCAGATCGGCGTGCAGATCCATGGGCACGCCCGCGCGTTCGAAGACCGCCACCCAGGAGCGCAGCGCCGGGTCGTTGCGGACCGCCAGGCGGCCGGCCGTGCCGCGGTGGAAAGCGCCGGGCCCGATCTCGGCGATGTTGTAGGGAACCATCGCCGGCAGCACATGGAGCCGGGGCGCGGCCTCGGCGGCAACGGCCGCGTTGGAAATGCCGTTCTGCAGCGACAGCACGGTCGTGCCCGCCGGGAGCTTCGCGGCGAGCTCGATCGCGGCCTCGGCCGTGGCCCCGCTCTTGACGCACAGCAGGACGAGCGCGGGGCGCACGCCCGAAGGAACGTGTTCGTCAAGCCGGATCAGCCCCGGCGGAACATGATGGCGAACGCCGTCGAGGCTCGTGACGGTGAGGCCGCGCAGGTCCAGCGCGCCGATCACGCGCGGCCGGCCGACGAAGCCGACGCGCACGCCCGCCGCCGCCAGGCAGCCCCCGATGTAGCAGCCGACCGCACCCGCCCCCATCACGAGGACGTCGAGCGCCAGCTCCTCGCTCATCCCTTGGCTTGGACGCGCTCCGCCACCCAGCCCTGCACGGACTTCAGTGCGGCCGGAACGCCCGCGGCATCGGTGCCGCCCGCCATCGCCATGTCGGGCTTGCCGCCGCCTTTGCCGCCCACCTGCTGGGCGACGAAGTTGACCAGTTCGCCCGCCTTCACCTTGCCCATGGCGTCGGACGTGACGCCCGCCGCGAGCTGCACCTTGGCGCCGTCGACGGCCGCGAGCACGATGGCCGCGGTCTTGAGCTTGTCCTTGAGCTTGTCCATGGTGTCGCGCAGCGTCTTGGCGTCGGCGCCGTCGAGCTTGGCGGCGAGCACCTTGATGCCGCCCACGTCGACCGCCTGCGCGACCAGCTCGTCGCCCTTCGACGATGCGAGCTTGCCCTTGAGCGCACCCACCTCGCGCTCCAGCGCGCGGACCTGCTCCAGCACCTGCGCGAGGCGCGGCTGCAGTTCGGAGGCCGGCGTCTTCAGCGTCGCGGCCGCGCTGTTCACGGTGGCTTCGAGCTGCTGCAGGTAGGCCAGCGCGTTGGCGCCGGTCACCGCCTCGATGCGGCGCACGCCGGCGGCGACGCCGCCCTCGCTCACGATCTTGAAGAGCCCGATGTCGCCGGTGCGCGTGACGTGCGTGCCGCCGCACAGTTCGCGGCTCGTGCCGATGTCGAGCACGCGCACCGTCTCGCCGTACTTCTCGCCGAAGAGCATCACGGCGCCGGTCTTCTGCGCCGATTCCATGTCCATCACGCGGGCCTGGGTGGCCTCGTTGGCGAGGATCTCGGCGTTCACGCGGCGTTCGATCTCGGTGATCTGCTCGGCCGTGACCGGCGCGTTGTGCGCGAAGTCGAAGCGCGTCTTGTCGGCGTCGACCAGCGAGCCCTTCTGCTGCACGTGGCCGCCGAGCACTTCGCGCAGGGCCTTGTGCATCAGATGGGTCACGCTGTGGTTGCGCATGGTCGCGGCGCGCAGCGCGGTGTCGACGCGGGCCGTGACGGCGTCGCCGACCTGGAGCGTGCCCTGGGTCTGCGTGCCGTGGTGGCCGAACACGTCGGCCTTGATCTTCTGCGTGTCGGCCACGCCGAACTGAACGCCCTCGGCAACGAGGACGCCCTGGTCGCCGACCTGGCCGCCGCTCTCGGCATAGAACGGCGTGGTGTCGAGCACGACGATGCCGGACTGGCCTTCGGTGAGCTGCTGCACCGGCGCGCCTTCGTGGTAGAGCGCGAGCACCGTCGCCTTCTCTTCGAGATGCTCGTAGCCGGTGAAGGCGTTGGCCGCGCCGCTGTAGTCGACGGCGCGCTCCATCTTGAACTTGCCCGCCGCGCGGCCGGCCGCCTTCTGCTTTTCCATGGCGGCGTTGAAGCCGGCCTCGTCGACCGCCACGCCACGCTCGCGGCACACGTCGGCCGAGAGGTCGAGCGGGAAGCCGTAGGTGTCGTGCAGCTTGAAGGCCACGTCGCCCGGCAGCACCTTGGCGTCGCCGGCGAGCGCCGCGTCGAGGATTTCCATGCCGTTGGCGAGCGTCTCGAAGAAACGCTCTTCCTCGGCCTTGAGCGTCTCGGTGATGCGCTGCGCATCGGCGCGCAGCTTGGGATAGGCATCGCCCATCAGCGCCACGAGGTCGGGCACCAGCTTGTGGAAGAAGGGCTTCTTCTGGCCCAGCTTGTAGCCGTGGCGGATGGCGCGGCGGATGATGCGGCGCTGCACGTAGCCGCGGCCCTCGTTCGAGGGGATGACGCCGTCGGCCACCAGGAAGGCGGTCGCGCGGATGTGGTCGGCGATCACCTTGAGCGAGTTGTTGCGCAGATCATCGCAGCCGGTCTCGCGCGCCGCCGCCTTGATGAGCGCATCGAACAGGTCGATCTCGTAGTTGCTGTGCACGTGCTGCAGGATCGCCGCGAGCCGCTCCAGCCCCATGCCGGTGTCGACGCAGGGCGCGGGCAGCTTCTCGACGCTGCCGTCCTCCTTCATGTCGAACTGCATGAACACGTGGTTCCAGATCTCGATGAAGCGGTCGCCGTCTTCGTCGGG